>NZ_FQXM01000033.1 GCF_900129965.1 Clostridium grantii DSM 8605
AATTAATTACTTAAGAATTGTAGTAACAACTCCTGAACCAACTGTTCTTCCGCCTTCTCTGATAGCGAATCTTAAGTTTGGCTCCATTGCCACTTCTGTGATTAACTCAACTGTCATGTCTATATGGTCTCCTGGCATTACCATTTCTACTCCGTCTGGTAAAGCTATTGATCCTGTAACGTCAGTTGTTCTGAAGTAAAATTGCGGTCTATATCCGTTGAAGAATGGTGTATGTCTTCCGCCTTCTTCTTTCTTTAATACATATACTTGACCTACAAAGTTGCTATGTGGCGTTACTGAACCTGGTTTAGCTAAAACTTGACCTCTTTCGATGTCTGTTCTTTGAACTCCTCTTAATAATGCTCCAATGTTATCTCCTGCCATTGCTTCATCTAACATCTTTCTGAACATTTCTACTCCTGTACATGTAGATTTTCTGATTTCTTCGCCCATACCTACGATAGAAACTTCATCTCCTACGTGTAATAATCCTCTTTCCAATCTTCCAGTTGCAACTGTTCCTCTACCTGTGATTGTGAATACATCTTCTACTGGCATTAAGAATGGTTGATCTGTTGCTCTTTCTGGTGTTGGGATGTATGAATCTATTGCATCCATTAATTGGTGGATACACTCATCTTCACTCTTTTCAATTACGTTTAATGCTGATCCTGTTACTACTGGACATTCGTCTCCGTCAAATCCATATTCACTTAATAAATCTCTTACTTCCATTTCAACTAATTCTAATAATTCTGGATCATCTACTTGATCTGCTTTGTTTAAGAAAACTACTATGTTTTCAACACCTACTCTTGATGCTAATAGTATGTGTTCTCTTGTTTGTGGCATTGGACCATCTGCAGCACTTACTACTAAGATAGCTCCATCCATTTGAGCAGCTCCTGTGATCATGTTCTTAACATAGTCAGCATGGCCTGGGCAATCAACATGCGCATAGTGTCTGTTGTCTGTTTCATACTCAACGTGTGCTGTGTTGATTGTGATTCCTCTTTCTCTTTCTTCTGGTGCTTTATCTATTGACGCGTAATCTTGTGCTTGTGCTTTACCTTCTTTTGCTAATGTCATTGTGATTGCTGCTGTTAATGTTGTCTTACCATGGTCTACGTGACCTATTGTTCCAACGTTAACGTGGGGTTTTGTTCTTTCAAACTTACTTCTTGCCATTTGTAATTCCTCCTAACTTTTATTTAAAATAATATTTTTGACCCTTTTTCGTAAACTCATCCACGTGTACTTTGTTTAGCACATTACTGGAGCCCACGACCGGGCTCGAACCGGCGACCTCCACCTTACCAAGGTGACACTCTGCCTACTGAGCTACATGGGCACATTTACCTAGTGTAGGAATGGATCTTTACCTACATTTTCTTAGGAATGAATATAATAACTTCTTTCCTTTTTTAAATATACCGTAACTATGTACCAATTATAGATTTTACTATCATCAATTTTTTTTGTCAATACACTTTTATTCTTTATTTAAGCTTTTTTCTAATTTTCTTTTAATTCTTTGAAGTGCATTGTCTATAGACTTGGCTTGTCTGTCCATATCACAAGCAATTTCTTGATAAGATTTTCCTTGTATATAATAATATAAAACCTCCAACTCTAATTCCGATAAAGATTTAACAATTTCACTTTCCATGTTATTCATTTCCTCTCTACCGATAATAACCTCTTCTGGGTCACTAACTTTTACAGTAGAAAGTATATCTAGGAGAGTTCTGTCCGATTCTTCATCATATATAGGTTTATTCAATGAAACATACGTATTCAATGGTATATGTTTCTGCCTTGTAGCAGTCTTTATAGCTGTTATAATTTGCCTTGTTACACACAATTCCGCAAAAGCCTTAAAAGAGCTCAACCTATCAGTTTTGAAGTCCCTAATAGCTTTATATAACCCTATCATACCCTCTTGATAAATATCTTCTTTATCTGCACCTATCAAAAAATAAGACTTGGCTTTTGATTTTACAAAATTCTTATACTTTCTCATTAAAAATTCTTGAGCATCTTTATCGCCTTCTTTAGCCATAAGTGCTAGCTCTTCATCTGGCCTATTAGCAAACGGAACGTGTTCTGCAATTTTTTTTATGTCTTCTGCCACTTTATCGCCCCCACCAAATTTGAATACTCACTTTCAATTATACATTATAAGGAAATCACAATCAATATTTTTTATTTGCTTCGCCTTATTTTTTCAAGCTTTTTTAGTATCTCTTCATCTATTTGATCATGAAGAAAATTTTTACCCCTAGATTCCTTTTTAGAAGTTTTTTTACTTATTATTTTTTTTGTTTGGTATACCTCATGATAAAATTCTATAGAAGATATCCTAGCTGCTCCTCTTTGAAAAATCAACTGTTGTTGTAAAGAATCTGAAGTAACAACACTTACATCTGCTTTTCTCCCAATATTATTAATATATCTTTCTATAAAATTGTCTGCAGTATCCCCTTCTTTAGTAAATATAATAGTTGTATTCCCTTTTTTTTCCGTAGACTCCAGACTTCCATTAACAAGATAGGCATCGAAAATCACAAAAATTTTACATCCTTCAAAAGCTGCATAATCTTGTAGATCATCAACCAAAGCGTTTCTTGCAGATTCATAGCTAAATTCTTTTATTTTTTTAAGTTCAGGCCAACTATTAATTACATTATATCCATCTACGAATATATACTTCATTTTCCTATTATCCTAATCTTTGTTTTAATACTTCATACATTATTATTCCCGCAGCTACAGAAGCATTTAAAGATGTAATTTTTCCTACCATAGGAATTCTAACTAACACATCGCATTTAGATTTAGTCAATTTTGATATACCTTTGCCTTCACTCCCAATAACAAGCGCTACCGCTCCAGTCAAATCTGATTTATAGCAATAATCCTGGCCATCCATATCCGCCCCATAAACCCATAACCCTTTATCTTTCAAATCATCTATAGCTTTATTTATGTTAGATACCTTCGCTACCATCATATGTTCAACTGCACCTACAGAAGTCTTATATACAGTGCCTGTAACCCCTACATTTCTTCTATTAGGTATAATTATTCCATGTACTCCACTAATTTCTGCTGTTCTGATAATTGACCCAAAATTATGAGGGTCTTCTAATTCATCCAAAATCAAAATAAAAGGTTTTTCTCCTTTTGATTTTGCTTTTTCAAACATATCCTCAATAGAAAAGTATTTATATGGAGTTATCTTTGCTATAACTCCTTGATGAGCCCCCGTTTCAGAAATTCCATCCAATTTTTTTCTATCTACCTCTTTAAGCATAACTTTTTTTTCTTTTGCCAAAGCAAATATTTTACTTATAGACCCAGACAAATTTCCTTTTGCCACCCAAATTTGTTCAATTGTGTGGTCTCCTTTTAAAGCTTCAATAACTGCATTTCTTCCTTCAATAATCTCTTCACTGGAAATTTCTATCTTTTCTTCCCTATTGTTTTGAAAATTTTCTTTTTTCATTTTTTACCTTCTTTCATTAAAAACTTCTATTTTTATATCTTTGAAAATTATACCCAACACCCTTGTATTCTTTATCCTCACTTGATTCTACCAACACCCAATTTTGATCTTCATCTAAATTTGGAAAATATTTATCCGCTGAATATTTATTTTTTATTTTGGTAACATAGATTTCTCCACAATGTGATAAAAACTGCTTATATATAATTTCTCCACCAATTACAAAAATATCATTTTTATCATACTTTTTTAATTGATCAAATGTTTCATCAATTGAATTACAAATTATCAATCTATCGTCCATAAAATTTTTATTTCTACTTAAAACTATATTGACTCTATCTTTTAATGGTGCTTTTCCTGGTAAAGATTCAAAAGTTTCTCTACCCATAACAACCACTTTACCAATTGTTTTTTCCTTAAAAAATTTCATATCTTCTGGTATTGTTTCTAGTAATTTTCCATCACACCCAATACCCCAGTTTAAATCTACAGCAACTATTGCTTTCATAATTAATCCCCTTTTAAATTGCAACTGGTATTTTTTTTATTTGAGACCCACTTTGATAGTTTTCCAGAATAAAATCTTCAACTTTAAAATCATAGAAGTTCTTTATATTTTTGTTGATTATTAATTTAGGAGCTTCATAAGCAGCTCTACTTATAAGTTCCTTAACTAAAGGAATATGTCTATCATATATATGTGCATCTGCAATAACATGAACAAATTCTCCAACTTCCAAATCACTAACTTGTGCTAACATATGTATAAGTATTGCATATTGAGCCACATTCCAATTATTAGCTACTAGAACATCTTGTGATCTTTGATTCAATATAGCATTCAATTTATTTCCTGTAACATTAAACGTCATGCTATATGCACAAGGATATAGATTCATAGCGTGTAAATCATTATGATTATACATATTAACTATAATTCTTCTACTATATGGATTATTTTTCAAATCATATATAACTCTATCAATTTGGTCAAATTCACCTTCTGAATATTTATGTTTCTGTGCTATTTGATAGCCATATGCTTTACCTATTGTACCATTTTCATCAGCCCAGCTATCCCAAATATGGCTATTTAAGTCTTTTATATTGTTAGACTTTTTTTGCCATATCCAAAGCATTTCATCAATTGCTGCTTTTAGGTTTGTTGGTCTTAATGTAAGTATTGGGAACTCTTTGGAAAGGTCATATCTATTCACAACACAAAACTTTTTAATTGTATGTGCCTCCGTTCCATCCTCCCATTTTGCTCTTACAACTTGGTCTTCTGATGATACTCCGTTATCTAAAATATCATTACACATATTTATAAAAATTTTATCCGTATTACTCAAACTAACCCTTCTTTCTTTAGATTATCCAAACTTTAATTAATTATTTTTTATCTTTGCTTTTATTCTTCCACAATTACATTTAATATTTCATTTAATCTTTCTTTTCTTTCTGATAAATATAAAAAACCTATCAAAGTTTCAAATCCAGTAGCAATTCTATATTCTTGCACACTTGCATTTTTAGGAACTGTAGCAGATTTGCAATTTCTCCCTCTTTTAAAAAAATAAATTTCTTCCTCATTTAAGCTTTCTTCAATTTTTATTAAAGCTTCGTATTGTCCATGAGCTTTTACATATTGAATTGCCTTACTATGCAGCTTATGAGCTAACATATTTCTATTTTTATCTACCAAAGAGGTTCTTATAAATAACTCATAAACACTGTCCCCAATATATGCTAGCACTAAAGGATTCATTTCTTTAATATTTTTATCCGAAAATTCTCCTTGAAATTTATTAAAATTCATAATAACTCTCCTAAAAATTAATTTTTCTATTTATGTTCTAAACTTCATTATACTTTATTTTAATAATATAAACAATTATATTTCCCATTTCATTCATGGCTTACGCATGAATATTTTTCTTAAGCGAAAATCTCATAGAAGATTTTTAAAAAATAGTCATTGCAACTATTTATGTGGTAGGATAATACTTTTGGGGCAACCCCGAACTTTTATTGAGATGGAACTGAAGCGTTTCAGGGAATTTCATTAAGTTAACAATTTTTTTTTGCATAGAAAACCAGACAGTCCTTTCAGGATATGCCTAGTAATTGGTATACAAATTATCTTTGTTACACTAGATGAAATTTTTAATAAGCACTTGTTCAAGATAATCATTGTCTACAGAAGCTGCAAACCTTTTTGACTTCAAACTATACTTAGGCTCTGTAGTGTCTTTTCGTATTATATTTAGAGCCATACGTTTGAGCATGGCTAAATTTTGCGGACCACAATCTTTTCTTACTCTGCGAGCATCTTCTTTAAATACAACATCAAGAACCCAATGAGTGGATTCTATTCCCCAATGTTTTCTTACAGCTGATGAAAATTCGTCTATAGAATCTTTTAAAGAAGAAATAAAATATCTTCTTTCTATTGTTTTTTTACCTTTAATTTCACACTCACGTATAGCCATACCTATGCTTTTTAAGCCCTTCCAATTATTCTTCATCGAAAGCCACTCTATATCTTCAACTAAATAGTATTTTCTTACTTCAATACGTCCATGACCTTTATCTGAGGTAATACTTGATTTCACTTTGAATCCATCAAAATTTGTTTTTTCAGCGTCCTCAAAGAAATCTACAACATCTTGATGTAAATTATGCTGGTTTCCTTTAAGTGCAAGAACATAATCTGCCTTTTTATCAACAATTTTTTCTGCTATTTTTGTTTGAGTACCCATAGCATCTATCATTATTATACAGTTTTTAACAAATAACAAATCTAAAAGTTCTGAGATTGCTGTTATTTCATTACTTTTTTCATCTGTTTTCACCTGTCCCAGTACCATTCCATTTTCACTAGCCCAAGCACTCACAATATGTACAGGTGATTTTTTATCATCTGTATCAAATGCTCCACGCATAGTCTTACCATCAATTGCTACTACAGATCTATCTGCCAGCGTAGCTATTTCTCTAACCCAATAAACAAAACACTTTTCAAATTGCTTTGGATCTATCCATCTAAAGACTCTCTCAAAAGTATCGTGAGATGGGATACCATTTGGAAGCTCAAGAAACTTACGGAACCATTCTTCCCTTTTCTTTGCGAATATCTCAACTTCATCCCAATCGCTTGCGTTAGCAATGGTTGCAGCTACTGCTATAAAAAGAATATCTATAAGTTTATGACGTACTTTTGCCTGTTGTCTCATATCTTTAATTACTCCAAAATAATTAAAAAATATTGATTCTTTATTACTCATAAAAAACTTCCTCTTTTCTTTACTTTTACATAAAAAATATATATAAACTAATTATATATTATTTTACATAAAAACAAAAACAAAGAGTGGATTAGTTTCCTATAATTAGAAATATCCACTCTCTTTTTTATTTGTTTACAAATTGTTAACTCATGATTTAGCCCTGCCATTTCATTACCCTTTCAAAAGCAAGCTCTAAATTTCCACAAAAAAATAGAACACATTCTCATGTTCTATTTTAATAATATTTAATCGATTTTTTTCCATCTAACACCTTGAGGAGTATCTTCCAAAACTATACCCTCTGCTTTTAGAATATCTCTTATTTCATCTGCTCTTGCCCAATTTTTTTCTTTTCTTGCCACTTGTCTTTGTTCAATTAAATTTTCAATATCCAAGCTAATATCACACACAGTTGAGTCCTGTAAAAGAGATAATGATTTTCCTAACTCCCTTATTAAATCAAGACATGCTTTAGCTAATTCGCTAGATGAATCTATAGTTACATTTGTATTAATATCTTTAATTAAATCAAAGATTATAGATATAGCATCAGCAGTATTAAAGTCATCATCCATTTTTTCAATAAATTTTTCTTGATATGAACCCAAACCTGCTAAATATATGTTTTCTTCATCTGTTAAGGTTACAGATGAAACCTCTTCTATCAATCTCTCCAAATTTCCTATAGCATTATACAATCTTTCTTTAGATGCTTTAGCACTTTCAAGTAAATCATCGCTAAAATTTAGTGGAGTTCTATAATGAGCTGAAAGCATAAATAATCTTATAACCTCTGCATCATATCTTTTTAAAATTTCTCTAGCTGTAAAAAAATTATTTAAAGACTTTGACATTTTCTTGTTTTCTATATTCAAGTAAGCTGAATGCATCCAATAATTAGAAAAAGTTTTGCCATTTCTAGCTTCACTTTGTGCTATTTCATTTTCGTGATGTGGAAATTTCAAATCTGCTCCGCCAGCATGTATATCTATAGTTTCACCTAATAATTTATTAGCCATACAAGAGCATTCTATATGCCATCCTGGTCTCCCTTTTCCCCAAGGGCAATCCCACGAAGGTTCTCCTGGCTTTTCGCTTTTCCATATAGCAAAATCCATAGGATCTCTTTTTCTTTCATCAACTCTTATTCTTGCACCTGCTTGAAGGTCGTCTAAATTTTGACCAGATAACTTACCATATTCATTGAATTTTTTTGTATCAAAATATACATCTCCATCAATTTCATAAGCAAATCCCTTTTCAATTAAACCACTTACAAACAAAATTATTTCTTCCATATATTCTGTAGCAGTAGGACTAAATGTAGCTCTTTCTATACCTAATGCATCTGCATCTTGGAAGTATTCTTTAATAAATCTTTCTCCTAGTTCTTTAACTGTTATTCCTTCATTATTCGCTCGATTAATCATCTTATCATCAATGTCTGTAAAATTTTGAACATAGTTAACTTTATATCCTGAATATTCAAAATATCTTCTAACAGTATCAAACACAATAAAAGTTCTTGCATTTCCTATATGAAAATAGTCATATACCGTAGGTCCACAAACATACATACTAACTTCTCCAGCTTTTAAGGGAATAAATTCTTCTTTTGTTCTTGTCATAGAATTAAATATCTTCATAAAAAACCCTCCATTAACTGATTATTTCTAATTTATACTCTTCTTTCTTCAAAGCTTCTAATATATAAATAGAATGCTCTTTAGACTCTGTTTCTATTTCAAATATTACATCTGCATACTCTAAGCCTTTTTCTTCCCATGTCTTTTCTTGTCTTACCTTAATAATATTAGCTCCTAAAGTGCCTAGTTTTGTTATAAAGCACCCTAACTGACCAACCTTATCTTTAATCTCAACAGTAAATGATATTCTTCTTTTTAGTAGCACTAACTGTCGCTCAATTATTTTAGACACCATTGCAATATCAATATTTCCTCCACTAATAAGCGAAACAATATTTTTATTGGACATAGGAATTTTATTTGCTAGCAAAGCTGCCAAGGTCACAGCGCCAGCCCCTTCTGATACTAATTTCATTCTTTCCATCAATATAAAAATAGCATATGCAATTTCATCTTCTGAAACTGTAACTACTCGATCTACATACTTTTTTATATATTCAAAAGTAATATCTCCTGGTGTTTTTACAGAAATACCATCTGCCAAAGATTTAACTCCTGGAAGAGTTGTAATTTTTTTATTTGCTAACGAAACCTTAGTTGATGGAATTATTTCAGCCTCAACTCCAATTATAATTATTTCCGGTTTCAACATCTTAGCTGCTGTGGCTATGCCTGAAATCAATCCTCCACCGCCAATAGGAACTAAAATTACATCTACTTCTGGCAACTTATCTAATATTTCAAAAGCTATGGTTCCTTGACCAGCAATAACATCTTCATCATTAAAAGGATGTACAAATGTTACTCCTTCTTTTTCCCTTATCTCCATTGCCTTATTAAAACATTCATCATATACTTCACCATATTTTATAACATTGGCTCCGTATCCTAATGTGGCCTGTATTTTCGCTAGCGGAGCTGTTAAAGGCATAACTACGGTTGCCTCTACACCAAAAGAAGTAGCTGCATAAGCTACTCCTTGAGCATGATTTCCCGCTGACGAAGCTATAACACCTTTTCTTCTTTCATCACAATTTAGTTCTGCTATTTTATTATAAGCGCCTCTCAACTTAAATGAGCCTGTTTTTTGTTTATTTTCACATTTAAAATAAATATTATTCCCAGTGAGTTTTGAAAAAGTGCTTGAATAAAGTAATGGTGTATCTCTTACTACTTCCTTTAAATTCTCCCTAGCTTTTTCAAAACAACTTAAATCATTAAGTTTCATAAGATTTCTCCTTATAATATAATATTAAAAAAATATATATTATGCTTTAAATTCTTCTTGGATTTTACTTATAACCTGGGATAAAAGGACTTCTTCCTTATTCTGATTTCTTCTAAGTTTGTATTCAACAAGCCCTTCTGAAATGCCTTTCCCAACTGTAACTCTTATAGGAATACCTATTAAATCAGCATCTTTAAATTTAACACCTGGTCTTTCTTTTCTATCATCTAATAGAACTTCTATTCCAAGGGATTTAAGTTCATTATAAAGATTTTCTGCTGCTTCCATTTGTTCTTGTTTTTTATCTGAAATAGGAACTACAACTACATGGTATGGAGCTACTGACATTGGCCAGATTATACCATTTTCATCATGGTTTTGTTCAATTATAGCTGCCATAGTTCTATTTACTCCTATACCATAACAACCCATTATTAAAGGTTTATTAGAACCATCTTCATCTGTAAATGTTGCTCCCATAGATGCTGAATACTTAGTTCCAAGTTTAAAAATATGTCCAACTTCTATTCCCCTGGCAATAGTAATTTTTTCTCCGCATTTTGGGCAAGTATCTTCAGCTGTAACTTTTCTAAAATCTCCAACTTGACCCGAAAAATCTCTTCCATAGTTAACATTAGTATAGTGGTATCCAGTTTTATTAGCACCAATTATAAAATTATACATACTCGCTACTTCTTCATCTATAAATACAAAATCAGCTTTTATATTTATAGGACCTGCAAAACCAACTTCTGCATTTGTAACTTTTTTAACCATATCTTCATCAGCCATTTCAAAATTAACTGCCCCACCTATGGCATTTACTATTTTAACTTCATTCGCTTCTCTATCTCCTCTTATAACCACTGCTACTGACTTACCATCAGCATTGAATATAAGCGTTTTAGCAAATTTCTTTGATGAAGTTTTAAAAAATCCTATTAATTGCTCTATTGTTTTTACATTTGGAGTTTCAACTTCTTCAAGAGATTTAAATTCCTCTTCTTCAGCTTTTTCACTAGTAGATGGTGCTTTTTCCATATTGGCTGCATAATTGCAACTATTACAGAAAACAACTTCATCTTCTCCAAACTCAGACTTAACCATGAATTCTGCCGAACCAGACCCCCCCATGGCACCAGAGTCAGCTTCTACCGCTGAACATGTCATTCCACATCTTTGAAATACATTAACATAAGCTTCATACATTTTATTATATGAAATATCCAAACCTTCTTCATTCATGTCAAAACTATAAGCATCTTTCATTACAAACTCTCTAGATCTCATAACCCCAAATCTAGGACGTCTCTCATCTCTATACTTTGTTTGTATTTGATATAAATTTACCGGAAGTTGCTTATATGACTTAATAGTAGATCTTGCAATATCTGTAAATACTTCCTCATGTGTAGGTCCCAAGCAGAATTCTCTATTATTTCTATCAGATAACCTAAACATCTCTGGTCCAAAAACATCCCATCTACCAGATTCTCTCCATAATTCTGCTGGTATTACTGCTGAAGCCAAAAATTCTTGTGCACCTGCATTGTCCATTTCTTCTCTTATAATGTTCTCTATTTTCTTTAAAGTTCTTATACCAAATGGCATATAATTGTAGATACCTGACGCCATTTTTCTCATCAATCCAGCTCTAAGCATTAACTGATGACTTGGTAATTCTGCTTCAGCAGGAACTTCTCTTAAGGTTGTCATTAACATATTTGATAATTTCACAGTGTTTTCCTCCTTAAATTTCCAATAAAATAAAATAAACCCACCCTAAAGATATTAGGGCGAGTTATCGCGGTACCACCTAATTTTGAACTAATTACATCTTAACGGACTATCCGGTAGGTTTTTCCTACAGCTCAAAAGTTGGTTCAAAACTCACAAAAATCTTTCAGCCTTGGATTTTTTCTCTATTATAGTTTCTACTTATCTTTTTCATCGCTCATATATTAACTTTTGTGTTTTTATTATACTGCGGCTGTTTTTTTATGTCAATGTTACAGATATTTCGAAGCAATTTTTCCCCTATATACAAATCCTCAGGAGTAGTTATTTTAATATTATTATAACTGCCCTCATAAAGGTAAACATTATGATAATATGTTTCTACAATCATAGTATCATCTGTTGCCTTGAAATTTTCTTCAAGAGCTTTTTTATGACAATTACTAATCAATTCATATTTGAAACATTGTGGTGTTTGAACTAAAAATAATTTTTCTCTTTCTAATGTAGTTTCAGACATATTAAAATTATTCATGATTTTAATAGTATCTTTAGGCTTAACTCCACAAGCTGCTGCCCCATAGAGTTTAGCAAATTTTATACCCTGTGAAATAACTTCACCAGATACGAAAGGCCTCGCTCCATCATGTATTAAAACCACATCACAATGGTCTAATTCCTTTAGTCCATTAAATACAGATTCTTGCCTTGTTTCTCCACCATTTACTGTTTTCTTGATTTTTTTAAAACTATACTTTTCTATTATATTTTCTTTAAAGTAATCTATATCCGTTTCTGAAAGTACTAAAACTATATCATCAACCAATTCATTGTCTTCAAAAGCTTTAATAGTATAATATAAAATTGGCTTTTCATCTAGAAGTAAAAACTGTTTATTAATATTTGCTTTCATTCTAGTTCCACTACCACCAGCCATAATTAAAGCAGTATTTTTCATATTATAAACTCCCTACTTTTTTTGTTTTGCAAAAATCATTCTTCCTGCTGCAGTTTGAAGAACTGAAGTAACTATAACATCCATAATTTCATTAATATGTCTTCTACCACCTTCAACAACTATCATAGTTCCGTCATCTAAGTAAGCAATTCCTTGTTCTTGTTCTTTACCATCTTTTATTATTTGAATTGTCATCTCTTCACCTGGTAAAACTACTGGTTTAACTGCATTAGCAAGTTCATTGATATTCAAAACTGGAACTCCTTGAACAGCAGCAACTTTATTTAAGTTATAATCATTTGTTACAACTTTTCCTTTTAAAACTTGAGTTAATTTAAGTAATTTGGCATCAACTTCTGCAATTTCCGGAAAATCTTTATCCGTAATTAAAACATCCATTTCAGAATCCTTTTGAATTTTACTTAAAATATCTAACCCTCTTCTACCTCTGTTTCTTTTTAATCCATCAGATGAATCTGCTATATGTCTTAATTCATCTAATACAAAATTAGGAATAACCAATGTTCCTTCTATAAAACCCGTTTTAGTTATATCCAATATCCTACCATCTATTATTACTGACGTATCTAGTATTTTAGGTACCCCTTTGCATTTCTGCTTAACTCTTTTGTCCTTTGGCTCATTTGTTTTTCTTAAATTTTCAAATAAATTTATTAAGTCATCTTTTTTCTTTATAGCAATTTCTGCTCCTAAAGAAGCCATAATAATTGCCACGATTATTCCAATAATTATGCCTAATACCCCTAATTTAGTTAACATATTTATAAATACACCTGAAATGATTAATCCAACTGTTGCCCCAAAGGTAACAATCAAAATATCCTCTCCCGATCTTTTCTGAATGCTTTCTTCGAAATATGCCATTCCTTTGCTTATAAGTCTGTTAATAAAAGGTGATATTAAAAATAAAATAAGTCCGCTTAATAAAATAGTAAAACCAATAAATAAAGCTTTATTTAGTTCTCCCGATATAAAAGAAGTTACCGCATCAATTCTTAGTAATGTGGTTCCAATAAAATATCCCACAACAAGTCCTGCTGCTGTAAACAATCCTCTTAAAATCTTATCAAACATGTTTTTGCCCCCTTCCTGTAATTTTAAATGAATTTTTAGTTTTATTAAATTCATTACTTTTTACCATTAATATCAATATATATGAATCTATCCATTAAATCAATATTAATTATTTTATTTAATAGTTTATTTACTAATATTTAATGTTTTTCTCTTATTCATTGAGTGCTTCTATATTATAGCCATAAATTTACACTATTATCCCCCTATAAAAATAAAGTATTTTGATTTATTATAATAATTGTACAAACAATTACATCATAATGAAATTTCTTCATAATTAAGTTTCCCAATAAATATTAACTATTTGACAAATTAATCCTTTGATATTTATAATTGAAGTAGCTATTAAATATTCATTAAATAAGGAGTTGTTCCTATGAAAGACGTCATATTTGACCATTACCAAAATGCAGTAAGTGATAGTTTATTACGCCATAAAAGCCTTTTAGATATAATGACCAAACTTGAAGAATCCCAAGCTAAAATCAATAGATCTTTAGCAAAATCTGTTACAAACTGTGGTTGCATTGAAATAAAAGCTACAAAACAACATATACCTGAAAATAAAGAACCCCAGGCTGATGACTATAATAAATATTTCGATACTCACTTAAAAGGTAAATTGTGCGATGAGTGCAGAGAAAATATTGAAGATGAAATTGGCAATGATTTATTTTATCTTGCATCACTTTGCAACTTATTAGATTTAAATTTATATGATATTCTTTTAAAAGAGTATAATCAAATTGCAACACTTGGAAAATACTCAATGAAGTAACCACATTATATATTAACCAAGTATAGCACAAAATAAACCTTTTATTTTGTGCTATACTTGTTTATCTATCATTATCTGCTCTCTTAATCTTCTCAATCCATTTCTTATAGCTTTCGCTCTTGCTTCCCCAATACCTTCTACTTGGTCTAGTTCTTCACATGAAGCATCCATTATTGTGGTTAATTTATTGAAATTTTCTATTAAATTTTCTATAACATTTGTTGGTATCCTAGGAATTTTAGTTAACATCCTATATCCCCTTGGTGATATCAATGTGTCCACTAAAGGCACTCCTAGATATCCTAAATGCTTAGATATATTATCTAAATCTAACAATTCTTCCGAACTCATTTTCTGAATATGTTCATATATTTTATCACTTTCTAAATTATCTTTGTGATAATCCCTTATTAATAAAATTCCATCCTCTTCAACAGTTCTAATCAATTCACTCATCTGCATAGATATCAATCTACCTTCATTTCCTAATTCGCAAATATGTTTTTCAATTTCGTCTACAATCCTCATCAACATTTCAGTTCTTTGTATAGCAGTAATCACATCAAATAAAGTAACTAAATCTTGAAATTCTAATAAATTTAAATTTCCCATTACCTTATCTAGAACCACAGCATATTTTTCTAGTGTTTGTAATGCTTGATTTGCCCTTGCCAAAACCACATTACTATCCCTTAAAACATACTTAACCGCTTTACTATAAACCGAAATCATATTTCTTCTTTGTGAAATAGCTATAACCACACACCCTGTTTGTTTTGACACCCTATGAGCAGTTCTATGCCTAGTTCCAGTTTCATATGTGGGTATGGTAAAATCTGTTATTAATTGAGTATTTGCAAAAAGAATTTTTTTTGCATCACTACTTATAACTATAGCCCCATCCATTTTAGCCAGTTCATATATATATGATGGGCTATATACAGAATTAATATTAAACCCTCCATCTACAAGTTTTAATACCTCATCAGTATCACCAATAACAATAAGTGCTCCCGTTTTAGCTCTTAATATGTTTTCAAGACCTTCTCTCAGCGAAGTACCTGGTGATAGTTGCTTTAAAATTTCCATTAACTTTTTATCTTTTTCTATTCTCAATTTATTCCTCCCGTAAATACACTTTTAAAATACACTTTTCACAGCATCCATTAAGGTATCTACTCCTATTATATTACTTTTATTATTTTGCATTTTATCCTTGTTTCTATTGGGAATAATAAAATTTTCAAATCCCATTTTTGTTCCTTCGCTTACCAATCTATCACTAAAAGATATAGGTCTAACTTCTCCTATAAGACCTATCTCCCCAACCACTAAAGTCTTATTCAATTTAAAACTTTTTCCTTTTAAGCTAGAATACAAAGCTAAAGCTAAGCCCAAATCTCCATAAGTTCCATCCATACTAAGACCACCTACTACATTGACATATACATCATAAAGAAAAAATGGTGCTCCTAATTTTTTCTCTAAAACCGCTAAAATCAAATTCAATCTAGCATTATCTATTCCAACAGCCGTTCTCCTAGGCATAGGAAGATTTGTTTTACTAACCAACGCTTGTATTTCTACTAAAATTGGTCTACTCCCTTCCATTAATCCTATAGCAACAGATCCTTCACTATTGTAATTTGAATCTTCTAAAAAAACTTGTGAAGGATTTGTAATTTCTTTAAGTCCTTGTTGTTGCATTTCAAAAACTCCGATTTCACTAGTAGTTCCAAATCTATTCTTCATTGTTCTAAGGATTCTAAATTCCTGTGTTCTTTCTCCTTCGAAGGAAAGAACAGTATCTACCATGTGTTCTAAAACTCTTGGCCCTGCAAGCTCACCATGTTTTGTTACATGAGCAACTATAAAAAATGGAATGTTATTGACCTTAGCAATCCTCATTAATTCATTTGCGCATTCTCTAACTTGAGACACACTTCCCGGTGCTGAGGTTATTGAAGCTTTAAACAATGTTTGTATTGAATCTATAATAATAAACACTGGTTTTATATCTGTTAAATGTTCTTCAATTCTTTCTAAATTTGTTTCAGATAGTATATATAGGTTTGGAGATAAACTACCTATCCTATCTCCTCTTATTTTTATTTGTTCACTAGATTCTTCTCCTGAAACATACAATACTTTACCTAGCTTTTTTGAAATATAATCAGCTGTTTGCAGCAAAAGTGTTGATTTTCCAATTCCAGGAGCTCCAGAAATAAGAGTTAATGACCCTTTAACTATTCCTCCACCTAACACTCTATTTAATTCACCAATTCCTGTATCATATCTTTGATATGCCCCTGAAACAATTTCTGTAATGCTTTGAGGTATGCTATTACTACTTAAACCTGTACTTTTTTTCATTTTAATTTCTTTTATCAACATTTCCTCAACAGCAGTGTTCCATTGGTTGCATGTTGGACATTTACCAAAAGATTTTGGTGCATCGTACCCACAATTTTGACAAACAAAAACTGTTTTATCTTTTGCCATGTTATCACTCCAATTTTTTTATTTCACTAAATCTCACTATACAGTTTAATTAATACTCCCTAATTTTTCAAGTTATTTCTATAATATTAATTAAAAAAAATCAGCAGGAAATCTACTGATTCTTAATTTTTTTTACATTTTATTAAAAACTAACTCTTTATCATTAACAGTTGCGATAAGTTTATCACCTTTAACCACTGTTCCTTTAAGTATTTCTTCTGATAATTTATCCTCTACAGTTTTTGTAATGGTTCTTCTTAAAGGTCTTGCTCCATAAACTAAATCGATACCCACTTTAGTAAGTAATTTTTCCGCACTTTCATCAAATGCAATTTCTATATTGTGCTGTTCTAATCTCCCCGAAACTTCTTTTAGCATAAGCTTTACTATCATTTGTAAATCTTTTTCTACAAGTGAATGAAAAACAATGATTTCATCTATTCTATTTAAAAATTCAGGTTTAAAAGATTTTTTTAAATCTTCCATCATAGTTTCTTTCATTTTTTCATACTCACTTTGGTCAAATCCATCAGAAACTGAGAAACCAAGTGTTTTCTGTTTTTTCAAAGTAGACGCACCAACATTAGAAGTCATTATTATTATTGTATTTTTAAAATTAATTGTTTTTCCTTTACCATCTGTTAATCTTCCATCTTCAAGAATTTGAAGAAGAATATTAAAAACTTCTGGATGTGCTTTTTCAATTTCATCAAATAAAATAACAGAATAAGGCTTTCTTCTAACTTTCTCTGTCAATTGACCTCCATCATCAAAACCAACATACCCAGGTGGAGAACCTATTAATCTTGATACTGCATGTTTCTCCATATACTCCGACATATCTATTCTAATAATATTACTTTCGTCTCCAAACATTGCTTCTGCTAAAGCTTTTGATAATTCAGTTTTCCCAACCCCTGTAGGCCCTAAAAATATAAAAGATCCTATTGGTCGCCCAGGTGCTTTTAATCCAACCCTTGCCCTTCTAACAGCTCTTGAAATAGCAATAACAGCTTCATTCTGTCCAATCACTCTATTGTGAAGAATTTCTTCTAATCTTAATAGTTTTTCTGATTCTGATTGTGTCAATCTTTCTACAGGAACATTTGTCCATTTAGCCACAACCTCTGCTATTTGTTCTTCTGAAACTGTTTGAGTAGTTCCTCCATTTTTCTTTTTCCAATTATTTTTAGAATCCTCTAATTTACTTTTTATATCCTTTTCGCTATCTCTTAAACTTGCTGCTTTTTCAAAATCCTGAACATTTATAGCATCTTCTTTTTCTTTTTTAACTTTTTCAAGCTCTGCTTCTAAATTTTTCAATACAGGAGGTGCCGTTAAATTTTGAATCCTTACTTTAGCACCTGCTTCATCAATAAGATCAATAGCTTTGTCTGGTAAAAATCTATCATTTATATATCTATCCGATAACTCAACAGCTGCCATTATAGCCTCATCTGTTATTTTTACTCCATGATGTGCTTCATACTTGTCTCTTAAACCTTTCAATATAAGTATAGATTCCTCTTTACTAGGTTCCCCTACCACTACCGGTTGAAACCTTCTTTCTAAAGCAGCATCTTTTTCTATATGTTTTCTATACTCTTCAATTGTTGTAGCTCCAATACATTGTATTTCGCCTCTTGCTAATGCAGGTTTTAAGATATTTGAAGCATCTATAGCTCCTTCTGCTCCTCCAGCACCGATAATTGTATGCATTTCGTCAATAAACAATAGCACATTACCATCATTTCTGATTTCTTCCATCACAGTCTTCATTCTATCTTCAAATTCGCCTCTATATTTAGATCCAGCTACCATAGACGAAATATCTAAAGTAACAACCCTTTTATCCTTTAATATCTCCGGTACATTCCCACTAGCAATTCTTTGTGCTAATCCTTCTGCAATAGCTGTTTTACCTACCCCAGGGTCTCCAATTAAACATGGATTGTTTTTAATTCTTCTGCAAAGTATTTCAAGCACTCTTTGAGTTTCTTTTTCTCTACCTATAACAGGGTCTAACTTTTGTTCTTCTGCATACTCAGTTAAATCCCTTCCAAATTTATCTAACGAAGGTGTATTAGTAACTCTCTTATTTTTTAAAGGAGCCACCTCTGATATATCTTCCCCATTGATAGTAGCTAATAATTGTTTTTCTATTTTATCGAAGTCTCCACCTAAGTTGCTTAGTATTGTATAAGCAACACCTTCTGATTCTCTTATCATTGCTAAAAGTATGTGTTCTGGTGTGATATAATTATGATTCAAATTTCTAGCTTCCATCCAACTTAATTCAAGCAATCTTTTTGTTCTAGGGGTTAAAGGAATTTCATTTTTATATAGATTAACATCACCTTTGCCCTCGTATTCATTTATTAAATTTTTTACATTTTCTTGGTTAATATTTAAATCCTCTAATATTTTTTTACCAATACCTTCTTCCTTTAATATGCCCAATAAAATATGTTCTGTTCCTACATATCCATGTTTAAAACTTTGAGCTTCTTGTTGAGCATATAGAAGAACCTTCTGAGCTCTCTCCGTAAATCTGCCAAACATCATAATATACACCTCCTAATTATCATTACTGTTTAAACTATCTTTAACCAATTTTGCTCTTATTAACCTAAGCTCTTCATTACTCACTTGATTTTTATTCTTTATAATATCATTATTTGATTGCATTATAGCCCATTGAGTATCAATAGCTAACTTGTTTAATTTAACTATACTTATATCATTAATTATGCCCATTTCTACTCCCATTCTTACATCAGATAACATATTTAAACATTCATCTTCTTTTAAGAGAATTGCTGATTTTAGTATGCCTATAGACCTATAAACTTTATCTTTTAACTCATTTTGCTTATTTTTTAATAATTTTTTACGGCAAACTATTTCTCTATTTATAATGCCATTTATTACAGCCGTCAACTTAGAAATTATTTCATCTTCTTTTAATCCAAGCGTGATTTGATTAGATACTTGGTATAAATTTCCAAAAGGTTTAGAACCTTCTCCGTATAATCCTCTAATTGTCATACCCATTTGATTTAAATCATTTATAACTCCAGATATTTCATTAGTCATAGTTAATGTTGGTAGATGAATCATAACAGAAGCCCTCATTCCAGTGCCTAAATTGCTTGGGCAACTAGTTATATATCCCAATTCCTCTGAAAAAGCATAGTCTAAATTTTCTTCTAAGAAATCATCAATTTTATCTATATAATTATAAGCCTCTTCTAAGTTTAAACCCGAAGTAATACTCTGCAATCTAATATGATCTTCTTCATTAATCATTATACTCATAGTTTCTAAATCATCCATAATAAACGCAGCCATTTCCTTGTTTTTTAGCAAATTATTACTTATCAAATGTTTTTCTAAAAAAGCTGTATTCATAAGATCATTATTATGCCATAAATAATAAGTTAAGTATTTTTTTTCCGTAATATTATTATAAAAAGCTTCTTCTATTTTTGCAACAATATCTTTCCCTTTTTCTTCCTTGAGCATATTTGGGAAAGGTATTCCTTTCAAATTTCTAGCTAGCCTTATCCTACTACTAAGCACAATATTATCACTTTGTGTATTGATCCAATTTTGCATTTACTCCACCTCAAACTGTTGATTATTCTCTATATCCCTGATTTTATCTCTAATAATAGCCGCTTCTTCATATTTTTCTATTATTATGCTTCTTTGCAAATCTTCTTTCAATTGTAAAATTAACCTGTTTCTCAAAATTTTAGTTTCTGACCTTTTAGGTATTTTACCGCAATGTTTAGAATTACCTTGTATTCCTTTTATTAAAGGAGATAAAGTTTCACTGAAATTTTCATAGCAATAGCTACATCCTAGTAATCCTTTTTCTTTAAATTCTATATAATACCTTCCACAATTTTTACAAACCAAATCAACTTTATCATTTTTTTGAGTATTAGAATAAACATAATCCATCAATCCACTTATCATATTTTGAAAAGATAATGTCGAAATAGCATTAACATCTGGAAACATATTTAATCCTCCAATTTTTTCTGCACATATTGGACAAATATTAAGTTCTTCTTTATTCCCATTAACTATTTTTGTTACATGAATTGACGCTTCATTTTTGCTACAAACTTCACAAATCATTTAAATCACCTCTATTAATTATATCTATCTAAAAACACCAGTTGCTATCATTGACTTTAGTATTTTTGCCCTAATTTCATTTATATCCCCAATGAATAATGTTAAACATCTATCATTTATAGCTGATTTCATAATATATCCTTCTTTTTCAGTAATGATTCCATTTTCAAATAAACTATCAATAATCTTTTTAGATGAATTATAAGTAATTCTATTCCCTATTTTTTCTTTTATGACTTCCATAAGTGGTCCATCTTTTTCATATTGAATTTTACTGATCTTTATATAGCCACCCCCACCTCTTTTACTTTCCACATGATACCCCTTATCTGAAGAAAATCTAGTAGTTAATACATAATTTATTTGAGATGGTGCGCAACTAAATTGATTGGCCAATTCATTTCTTTTAATTTCTATAACGCTATTGTTATTATCATCTTTTTCTATCATTGTTTTTATAAAAACTTCTATTATATCTGATAGCCTAGCCATACTAAACACCCTTTCTGACTTTGACTTTCTTTGACTTTAACTAAATAATACTCCTTTTTTTTAACAATTTCAACATATAAATCAATTGAACCATAAAGCTTTTACAAGTATAATATAATTGTAGGGTAAATTCATAGCCATAAAATGTTTTAAAATCGGGGTGTATTAATGAATAAAAAAGTAATCCTCTCATTACTCTTCATTGTTTTTTTTAGTCTGTGTTGTTATATTTATTTGACTCCTAAAGATATTTATAGATCTTATGATGCTTTAATTTTGTCTGAAAATACTGATTTAGAAGTAAAAAGTAAAATTAGTATTACTGGGATTTTATACAAAAAAATTATTAATTCAGACAGTATCGAAGCTTTTATATCAGTAGATGAATATACTTACCAAGTAGTATTAAACCAAACTTCTACCAAAGATTACTTGGGATATATTTCAATTGATAGTTCTTTCAATTCATCTGATAACTTGGTTGGAAGTATAAAAATTTCAAAAGATTTAAGTCAAGTATGGATAAATGCTGATGATCTAAATGATAAGTATAAAGATATCTATTATGCAATAGCACCTGCAAACTCAAAAATCGAAGCTGAAGAGTTATTAAAAAAACTAGTTTTTAAAAAATAAAAAACTTGGTTTACAAAAGTAAACCAAGTTTTTTATTTTACCATTAAACTATTAGTTTCTACAATTTCAAAATTAGTAAGAGTAAAATTATGCTTTATTCTTGCATTTTTAATTATTTCTTCATCTATTAAAATACCTTCATTTATGTAATCATCAAAATCATATAAGCTCAAGACATCAATATTATCTTTTTTAATAAAATTATTTATACCATTGATATTATTTATATATGTATTTTTAGAAATAGTTTTAACAGTTTGGGAAACTTGTTGAATAATTTGTATCCCCTCATATTGTTTTTCAATAATTTTTTCATCATTATCTATGTATTTTTTATAAGAAACCTGTTCTTCATAAAAATTGTCTAAAGTTAATAATTTAGGAAAATTAATTTGCTCCAAGAAAAAATCATGGCCAATAATTTGACGACAAACATCCTCTAGTTTTTCAAAAAGCTTTTCCTCTAAAAAAACTAATATCCTATTATTTTTACCATAAGCTTCTTTTATGTAACAAACCAAATTAACCAAAAGATGCTCTGTGCTCCCATAATAAAAAACTATATTCTTTCCATTAGCATACTTGTTTTCCATTTTACTTTTCCTTCCTTTAGGAATCTTAGTATTTATAAGAATTAAGTTGCAAAAGTTCTATGTTTTATACTATAACTTTTTAGAATAGAAATTATTATATCAAATAAGGATTCCAACCCATAAATTTATTCTAATACTAGTTAAATAAAAATATTATAGCATTTTTTAATTTTTTTTACAAGTTTTGTTATTTATTTTTCTTTTTTCTAGGAGTTCTTATTTTTTTTAAAAATGATTCTTTATTAATATCAGGAATTCTAAGGTTTTCAACTTCCATTTCCAATAACCCCTTTTTGTCCAAATAAGTTGCTACCATTTCCTCTATTATGTTTTTTAATAAAACTAGCAACGGCACTCCTATAAGCATTCCTACTAAACCAAACATTATTCCACCAACAGTAACTCCTACAATTATCCAAAAGGCACCCACTCCGATGCTATCCCCTAAAATGTACGGACCTAAGACTAATCCATCGAACTGCTGAAGTATTATTATTGAAATTAATACCCAAACAGCCAATATGGGACTTTGTAATAAAACAATCAAAGTAGCTGGAACAACACCAATCATAGGGCCAAAATAAGGTATCATATTTGTGACTCCAATTATAAATGCAATTATAGGCGAATAAGCAACATTCATAAACATAAGCATTACCCAACAAAGCATTCCTATAATAAAAGAATCTATCAACTTTCCTATAAAAAAACTAGAGAAAATTTCATTGCTCAAATTTCCAATTTTAACAATATAATCTGCTCTATCTTCATTAAAAAAAGCATAAACAATTCTTTTTATCCTAGCTTTTAAATCATTTTTATCTATAAGCATATATATAGCAATTACAAAACTAACTACAACATTAAATAATGATGATGTAATTCTAAAAGCATTCACCACAATCATTTCCAATATACTACTTGAAGCACTAGCTATTGTAGATAATATTTTTACTATAGATTCATTTATATAATTATTTATCTCAATTAAGTATCTATTATCTATTTTCGCCAAACTTTTATTAAGAAGATTAAATTGGACATTTATATTTTCTGGCATATCTTTTAATAATTCTCTTGAACTTGTAACTAATGCTGGTATACCTATAGCACCTATTAATATTACTATCAGTAATATTAATAAAACCACTATTGTTATGGACAAATTCCTACTCAACGAAAATTTATTTACGAAAAATCTCACCGCCGAGTCCAATAAGTATGCTATAGCAAATGCTATTAAAAGGGGTTTAAAAATCAAAAATATTTCTTTTGTAAGTACCTTATTTAGAATCAAAATTAATAAAAATATAAAAATAATCGCAGCTTTTATTATTTTATTGAATATATAATTAAACCTATCTTGAAACTTATTATCTTCCACTGATATCCCCCTTAAGCTAATAATAGCTTTTTCACTCTTTTGTAATTATATCCTCATATTTCAGTATTTATAACACCTATTTATTATTTATAAAATAAAGAAATACATATAATGCAATTATATCACAGCCTTGTAAAAATGAAAGCGTTTAGTGTTTAGTTTTCATAAATTATATTAATTTATGAGTTACATCGACCCTTCCTCTAAAATATCAAAGGCTATATTCATATATAAGAATACAGCCTTTTGAATTAGATATATAGGTCTCTTTCCCCTTGTTTTAATTTTTCTAAATTATCTTTTACAAGATTTCTTATATCTTCTCTTTGTATTTTTTCAACTTCTTTTTTTATCATTGTTTCTGCTTTGTTATAAATCTCATCATCACCATAATCTAAAGCAAATTCCATTAAAGTCATAAGAGCATTAGGGTGACAAACATTCTGGATTTGACCTGATTTTGCTAAACTCATAAATCTGTCACCTGTTCTACCTTTTCTATAACAAGCTGTACAATAACTAGGTACATGTCCATCATCTATCAATTCTTTTAATATATCTAAAGGAGTTCTTTCATCAGAAACTATAAATTGGTCTACTTTTTTAACCATCATTTCTTGTTCTTTGTATCCACCAACACCTGTACAAGAACCAGCACTTATTTGAGAAACACCATGCTGCAATAATTCTTTTCTGATTTCAGCTGTTTCTCTCGTTGAAAGAATTATTCCAACATAAGGAACTGCGAGCCTAATAATTGTAACTATTTTCTTAAACATTTCGTCATCTATTATATGAGGGAACATATCTAAATCCATTCCTTCAGCCTTTTTTAATCTAGGAACTGAAATAGTATGGAATCCAACACCATGCTCTTTTTCCAAATGAGCATTATGCATCATAAGTGCCATAACCTCAAACTTAGCTTCTGCCAAACCAAATAAAACTCCCCCACCTACATCATCTATTCCCGCTTCCATAGCTCTATCAAAAGCAGTCAAATGATATTCATAGTTTCCTTTTATTGATTTAGGATGTTGCTCCTCATACGTAGGTTTATGATAAGTTTCTTGGAATAAAATATATGTTCCAATCTTAGCTTCTTTTAACTTTTTATAATTTTCAACCGTTGTAGCCGCAATATTAACATTTATTCTTCTGATTACACCATTTTCATTTTCAGTAGAGTACACCGCATCTATAGCATCTAAAATATAATCCATATCACAGTTTACTGGATCTTCCCCTGCTTCAAATGCCAATCTTTTATGACCCATTTTTTCCAATAATTTTACTTCTTCTTGAATTTCTTTTCTTGTTAATCTTCTTCTTGGAAATTCATTTTCTTTTTTATATCCACAATACTTACAGTTATTAACACAATAGTCGCTTACATAAAGAGGTGCAAACACCACTACTCGATTACCATAAATACTTCTTTTAATTTCACCTGCTATATTAAACATTTCTTTTGTTTGTTCTTTATCTGTTATTTGAAGAAGTATTGAAACTTCCTCATTAGATAAACCTTTTCTTTCTTTTGCTTTATTTAATACTCTTTGTACATCTTCTTTAGTAGCACTTTTTGCTTTTTCTAGTAGTTCCTCAATATAATTATGATCTATAAACATGTTTATTTCCTCCTCCAATTTATATTATCTCCTCTTGACATATCAACAGAAAAACCTGCACCCTTTATTCTTCCTTCAATACAATTTCTACAATGCGCCGCTTCATCTCCGGTACATATCTTACCATCGTATAAAGCATATTTTTCCCTCACACTTGTAGGCGAAAGATTGGGCATTACAACATTAGCTCCAACCTTTAATGCTTTTTCTCTTCCTTTTGTATCAAGCGATCCTAATGCTGTTGTTGACGGCAATAATACATTAGGTAACATCAATCTAATTATAGATAACAATACTAGAGTTTTCTCCAATGTACCATTTTCCTCGTTATTAAGAGGTGTGTCTTTTTGAGATATAAAAGGCCCAATTCCTATCATATGAGGTTTTAGTTCTTTTAAGAATATCAAATCTTCCACAAAATCCTCATTGCTTTGTCCAGGCAAGCCCACCATAAATCCAGCTCCTACCTGATAACCAATTTCCTTTAAATCTTTAAGGCATCTCATTCTATTCTCAAAGGACATGTTGGGATGAAGTTTCTCATACAATTCTTTTGAAGCCGTTTCATGTCTTAATAAATATCTATCAGCCCCAGCTTCATAAAATTTCTTATATGAATCATAACTTTTTTCTCCTATTGACAAAGTTATTGCAGTATCCTTGAACCTACTTTTAATAGTTTTTATAATTTCTATAATTTTATCATCATCAAAATAAGGATCTTCCCCTCCTTGCAATACAAAAGTTTTGTATCCAAGTCTATCTCCTTCAATACAACATTCCATTATTTCATCAAGGGTTAATCTATATCTATCTGCATTTATATTTGCTGCTCTTATACCACAGTACATACAATTCTTTTGACAATAATTAGTGAACTCAATAAGTCCCCTCATAAAAACTGTATCTCCATAGTACTTTGATTTTATTTCTAAGGATTTTTCAGCTAAATATTTTTCTTCTTCCTCAGTTATATCATTTAATAATATTAATAATTCTTCTTTAGATAAGCTATTTTCATTATACAGTTTATCAATTAGTTGCTTAATCAAACTCATTTTTCCTCCTAGTTTAGTATAGAAAGTATTAAAGGTATCTCAGTTCAACTATTAATTTATACGTGTCCAAGGCTCCTAGAAACATGGAGATTTTGTACAAGTATAATTTAGTTTCACAGTGGAATCCCTATATAATCACAAAACAAAAAAACTTTCCTTCAGGAAAGTTAGAATTAACACAAAAATATATACCAATCTTAAAACAGAGAAGTATTATCAAATTTGTATATCTAATTTCCTTTCAGATTAGAAACATCTTTTCTGTTAGGTCATTATTTGTATGAACAAACAACAAAACTATATAGTCTTAAAGTTTGAACCTTATGTTAAAATTCTATCAATTTATAAAGCTTGTGTCAAGTGGAAACAATTACTTCACAATATTTCTCAATGCTGTATCTATATTATTTTACAAAAAGCTCTTCTCACTAGAGAAGAGCTTTTTATTTCTTATTCAAAATATCTATTTAATAATCCTTTAAAAGCTGAACCATGTCTAGCTTCATCTTTGCACATTTCATGTACTGTATCATGAATAGCATCATAATTTAATTGCTTAGCAAGAGTAGCTAATTCTTTTTTACCAGCACAAGCTCCATGCTCAGCATCTACTCTCATTTCTAAATTCTTTTTAGTACTGTCAGTAACAACTTCACCTAATAATTCAGCAAATTTTGCTGCATGATCTGCTTCTTCAAAAGCTATTCGCTTATAAGCTTCAGCTATTTCTGGGAATCCTTCTCTATCTGCTTGTCTGCTCATAGCTAAGTACATACCCACTTCAGTACATTCTCCTAAAAAGTTTTGTTGTAATCCTTCAACAACTCTAGGATCTACATCTTTAGCAACTCCAATTCTGTGCTCATCTGCCCAAGTTAACTCTTCATCAGATTTCTCTATAAATTTTTCTCTTGGAGCATTACATTGAGGACATTTTTCTGGTGCTTCTTCCCCTTCATAAACATAACCACAAATTGTACAAATAAACTTTTTCATATTCAATTCCTCCTAAAAATTATATAATTGATATTTGTTTTTTATTAATAATAATTATCGACCACATTTATAAATATACCTTACTTTTAGCAAAATATCAATTCAAATTTGACCTTTAACCGTCATTTATATTGAATTAGCTCTCATTTACTAGAATTATATCTTAAATACTTTCTTTTACTATGATTTTAATTTTTAATTTCCATTTTCTAATAAATAATTTCAACTACTTTTCCTACGGATAGACTCTCTGGAACATTAATAATTCTTTGATTACTAGACCCTTTAAATTTAAGTTTATTGTCTGCTTTAGTCTTAATAAATTTACCATCAATTAGCACATCTATATTGGTTAATAAATCTTTCCATCCACATCTTTTTTCAATATTTTCAAGAATATATTCAAATGTATACCCTGTGTAACACCATATATTTTTACCATATTTATTAATGTTTTTAGCTAAATAAGCAAACTCCTCTGGTTGTTCAAAGGGGTCTCCTCCTGAAAATGTTACTCCTACTAACATTGGATTAGAATTAATATCTTCTATTAATCTATCCATATCTTTTAATTCTCCGCACTCAAGAGAATGAGTTTCTGGATTAAAACAAGCTTCACAATTATGCACACATCCTTGAGCAAATAAAACTCTTCTTATTCCAGGACCATTAACCATACTCTCATGTATAATTCCAGCTAACCTAACCATTTTATCATTACTCATTTCATACACCTCTACTTATATTATAACAAAAGACGAAATGAATTACATTCCGCCTTTTATTATATTTCTATATTATTTTATATGAATTTTCCTGTTTTCCAGTGTGAGAAATTCTATCCGCTCTCTCTGCCACTTTTCCTGCTCCAAATCTTTCATCCAAAGAAAGATATCCTGTTACTCTTGAAACACCTTGAATATTTGTACTTTCACATTTTGGACAAGTATTCTCATGAGCTTCAACACGAGCTCCACACTCTCTACAATACTTCATATGAAAGTTTATACCCATGTAACTTATATTAGAATTTTTATATGCATAATCAATAATTGATTTAACAGCTTCTCCTGTAGGATAACCATCCATTTCAATATAAGTTATATGTCCAGCATTACAAACAGAATGGAATTTTGATTCTATTTGGATTTTATCTTTTATAGATATTGGGTATCCAACGGGAACATGATAACTATTTGTATAATAATCTTTATCTGTAACTCCCTCAACTACACCAAATATACTTCTATCTTGCAATATAAATCTACCAGATAATCCTTCCGCCGGAGTTGCATAACAAGACCAATTTAATCTATCTTTTTCTTTATATTCATCACAAAAACTTCTAATATATTCTATTATCTTCAAACCTAATTCATAGGTTTCTTCATCCTCTGCATGATTTTTACCTACTAATGCTGCTAAAGTCTCAGCAAGACCAATAAATCCAATTGCATATGTTCCTTGCTTTAAAATAGGTTCTATACTATCGTCCTCTTTTAAGTTTTCAGATCCTTTCATAAGCCCTTGGCCAGCAATAAAAGGCAAATCTTTAACTTTAAGATTCTTAAGCACATCATATCTATGCAGCAAAGCTTCTCTTGCTAGTTCTAATCTATTTTGCAACAACCTGAAAAATTTATCTTTATCATTTTTTGCAAGTAATCCTAGTCTAGGTAAATTTATAGTAGTAGGCGCAATGTTTCCTCTTCCTTCCGGGCCTGGCTCTCCATTAATATTAGCCATAATGTATGTTCTACATCCCATCGTAGCTGCAACAACACCTTCATTATACATTTTAAGATTAAAATCAGCATCCAAATTCATAAACATAGGATTCATTCTTTTAGCCGCAACTCTACAAGCAAGTTCATATAAATAATAGTATTTATCTTCTTCTTCTCTATTTACTCCTTGCTTAACTCTAAATATTATATTCGGGAAAATAGGTTGTTCTTCTTTACCTAAACCTTTTTCATATTCTTCTAGGAAAAGTCTACATACCATAGCAGCTTCTTCACTTCTTGGAATTCCTATATTAATAGAACTAAAAGGAACTTGACTTCCTGCTCTTGAATGCATTGTATTTAAATTATACACAATACCTTGCATTGCTTGTCTTACTTCTTTTTCTAATTTTTTTTCTACTATACTATCAAAAACTTCCTTATTTTCATCTGCACTAGTTAATTCAAAAAATTCTTTAACTTCATTTTCAATTTCAATTCTTGTCAATTCCACAAAATAAGCCATGTCATTTTCAAAATCTACGTGTGACTGTCCGCCAAACATATCATTTTGAGAACTTTGAAGTAAAATACAAGATAACTCCGCTGCACTTCCAATTCTTTTCGGTGGTTTTATTGTTCCATAACCAGTATTAAAACCTCTTTTTAATATTTTGCCCGTTTCTATGTTCAAACAATTTGTTGTCAAATTGTAGCTATCTAAATCATGATAATAAATATCTCCATTTTCATGTGCTTTTGCTAAGTGTTTAGGCATCATACCCAAATTGTGCCATTTATTAGATTCACTAGCTATTCTTAAAAGCTTTGAGCTAAAATTATTTCCCACATTAGCATTATCTCTATCTGTCTCAACACCAATTTTTTCAATTGCACTCATTAAATTTGATTTTAGTTCTCTTATTTTAGTTCTTTCAATTCTATAATTAGAGTAAGTTTCCCCAATTAATTTAAAATCATTTTCCATCAAAGTATCTTCAACAATATTTTGAATTTCCTCAACCGTAATTTTTTCTAATAATTTTTCTTCCACTCTTTCAATAACCTTATTGGTTATTTCAACCACATATTCATTGTTCAAGTTGTATCCAATTTCATCTGCTGCACCTTTTATAGCATTAATTATTTTGTCCGAATGAAAAGGAACCTCTCTGCCATCACGTTTCACTACATATAGCACACATTCTCCCCCTTAACCACAATATATTGTACTGAGCTATTATACTTTAGATAAAGATATTTATCAATTAAGGATTTTATTAATTTTTGTCATTAACTGATATAAGGTTAAATTCTCTGTTATTTTTGAGGTTTTTTAAACCTTTATATAGATTGACATGTAAAAATATATCTCATTATATTCACTTCCTTTAATCAGAATATCCCTTTATCATAAAGGTAATAATATAATCACATAACAAAATAATAAAAACAACCTATTAAAATGTGCTTTTTTTATCAATTTGATTTTTATTTTATGCAAGTTGCTTTTTTAGATTATTCATATTGAAATAGCAATTACCTTACTATATAATTGTATCAATGGATTTATGAATTTTTAAATTCTTAAAAATTTCATGTTTTAAAACTAAAAAGGGGTGAATTTAAATGATTAAAAAGTTTAAAAGGATTTTAGTTGCAAATAGAGGGGAAATTGCAATTAGAATTTTTAGAGCTTGTTCTGAATTAGGGATAAGAACAGTTGCAATATATTCAGAAGAAGACAAATTTTCTTTATTTAGAACAAAAGCAGATGAGGCTTATCAAATTGGTAAAAACAAAGGTCCTATCGATGCTTATTTAAATATTGATGAAATTATAAAACTTGCTTTGCATAAAGGTGTGGATGCAATACATCCTGGTTATGGATTTTTATCTGAAAATCCTTTATTCTCAAAAAAATGTGCTGAAGCCGGAATTGAATTTATTGGTCCTGATTCAAATATGATGGATCAATTAGGCGACAAGATAAAATCTAAAATTGTTGCAAATGCAGTAGGTGTACCTACTATTCCTGGTGTAGAAAAACCTGTTGGGTCAAATGAAGAAGCAATAGAATTCGCAAACAACTGTGGTTACCCAATAATGTTAAAAGCTGCTGCTGGTGGTGGCGGAAGAGGTATGCGAATTGTTAGAAGAGAAAGTGAGCTTATTTCTTCATTTATATCTGCAAAAAATGAAGCAAAAAAAGCTTTTGGTGTAGATAGTATTTTCATAGAAAAATATTTAGAAAATCCTAAACATATAGAAATACAAGTTTTAGGTGATAAATATGGAAATATCGTTCATTTATATGAAAGAGATTGTTCTATTCAAAGAAGACACCAAAAGGTAATTGAATTTACGCCTGCTTTAACACTTACAGATGAGCAAAGAAAAAGAATATGTGACGATGCATTAAAAATTGCAAATCATGTTAAATATAGAAGTGCGGGAACTTTAGAGTTCTTAGTAGATAATACTGGAAATCACTATTTTATAGAAATGAACCCTAGAATTCAAGTTGAGCATACTGTTTCTGAAATGGTAACTGGTATAGATATCGTTCAAAGTCAAATTTTAATTGCTGAGGGATATGCTTTAGATTCAGATAAAGTAAATATCCCTTCACAAGACAGTGTAAAAATTAACGGTTATTCTATTCAATGCAGAATAACTACAGAAGATCCTTCAAATCATTTTGCTCCAGATACAGGTAAAATTGATGTTTATAGAAGTGGTTCAGGTTTTGGTATAAGACTAGATGGTGGTAACGGATTTACAGGAGCAGAAATAAGTCCTTACTATGATAGTTTACTTGTTAAAACTACTTCTTGGGCAAGAACTTTTGAAGATGCTACACGCAAAGCTCTTCGTGCACTAAAAGAGTTTAAAATTGCTGGTGTTAAAACTAATATGGACTTTTTAATAAATGTTTTAAATCACCCTACTTTTGCTAAAGGTGAATGTGCTACAAATTTCATTGCTGATAACCCAGAACTTTTTGATATTTCTGCTAAAATTGATTATGAACTAAATGTTTTAAAATATATCGGCGAAAAAGTGGTTAATGAAACTCATGGAATTAAAAAAGAATTTGATATTCCAAAAGTACCTAAAATTCACACAACTGAAATACTTAGTGGCACAAAACAAATTTTAGATAATGGTGGCCCAGAAGCTTTAGTTAAATGGATTAAAGAAAAAGATAATCTTTTACTTACAGATACAACTATGCGTGATGCTCATCAATCTTTAATGGCTACAAGAGTTAGAACTGTGGATATGTTAAAAATTGCAGAAGCAACTTCTCACTATGGTAAAGATTTATTTTCAGTAGAGATGTGGGGTGGAGCAACTTTTGATGTAGCTTATAGATTTTTAAATGAATCTCCATGGACTCGTCTTGAAGAATTAAGAAAAAGAATGCCTAATATTTTATTTCAAATGTTATTGAGAGGTGCAAATGGCGTTGGATATAAAAACTATCCTGATAATGTCATTAGAAGATTCATAGATCAATCTGCAAAATCTGGAATAGATGTATTTAGAACTTTCGATTCTTTGAACTGGTTAAAAGGAATGGAAGTAGCTATAGATCAAATATTAAAGAATAACAAAGTAGCAGAAGCTTGTATTTGTTATACTGGTGATATTCTAGATACTACAAGAGATAAATATTCACTTCAATACTATGTGGATAAAGCAAAAGAACTTGAAAAAATGGGTGCACACATAATTGCTATAAAAGATATGTCTGCTTTATTAAAACCTTATGCTGCTTACAAATTAGTTAAAGCATTAAAGGAAGAAACATCACTTCCAGTTCACCTTCATACCCATGATACAACTGGTAATGGAGTAGCTACTGTTATTATGGCTGCTGAAGCTGGAGTTGATATTATTGACACTGCTCTTAATAGTATGTCAGGTGTAACTAGTCAACCAGCACTTAATTCCGTAGTTGCGGCTCTTGAAAATACCCAAAGAGCAACTGGAATAGATTTAAATAATATTCAAGCTCTTTCAGATTACTGGGCTGCTGTAAGACCAGTTTATCAACAATTTGAATCAGATTTAAAATCAGGAACTACAGAAATTTATAAATATGAAATTCCTGGCGGACAATATTCAAATCTAAAACCTCAAGTAGAAAGTTTTGGTTTAGGGGATAGATTCGGAGAAGTTAAAGAAATGTTTAGAACCGTGAATACTATGGTAGGAGATATTGTAAAAGTAACTCCTTCTTCTAAAATGGTTGGTGATTTAGCTATTTTCATGGTTCAAAATGATCTTAGCCCAGATAATATTATTTCAAAAGGAAAAGACTTAGCTTTTCCTGATTCAGCCGTTTCTTATTTTAAAGGAATGATGGGTCAACCTGAAGGTGGTTTTCCTAAAGACCTTCAAAATATAGTACTTAAAGGGGAAGAGGCTATAACTTGTCGTCCTGGTGAATTACTACCTGATGAAGATTTTGTAGCAATAAAGAAACTTCTTATGGAGAAATTGAACCTAGATGCTGATGAAAAAGACGTTTTAAGTTATGCTTTATATCCTGATGTGTTCAGCAAGTATTTAGAATATATCAAAGAACATGGTGATTTGAGCAAGATGGGTAGTGATATTTATTTCCATGGTTTAGCCGAAGGCGAAACTTGTGAAGTTAATGTAAAAGAAGGTAAAACTTTAATTATAAAACTTCTTCAAATAGGAAAAGTGGATTCCCAAGGTTACAGAACTTTGGTATTTGAAGTTAATGGTAATAGAAGAGAATTGAAAATAAAAGATACAACTTCTAAAGTTGCATCCGATTCCCCAGCTATAGAGTATGCAAATGAAAATAACCCATTGGAAATAGGCGCTAGTATTCCTGGTACTGTATTAAAAGTATTAGTAAAAGAAGGAGATACAGTTAAAGAAAATGATAGCTTACTAGTTATAGAAGCTATGAAAATGGAAACAAATATTACAGCTTCTGCTGCTGGTACAATAGAAAAAATTCTTGTAAAAGAAAAAGACAGTGTAAAATCAGGACAATTACTTTTAAAATTGAGTTAGCACAAATTAACAAAAGCAACGCATTTTATAAGATGCGTTGCTTTTAGTTTGTTATCAAGTTCTATACTCACCATTAATTTCTACATACTTATAAGTAAGATCACAACCCCAAGAAGTAGCTTCACTTTCTCCACTATTCAAATCTACAAAAATGGTTATATACTCTTCATCTAGTATTTCTTTTGCCAAAGTTTCAGAATAATCTATTAGCATACCTTCTCTTGCAACTTGAACTTCTCCTTTTGCGCTTTTAAAGTAAAGGTCCACTTTATAAGGATCAAAATCTGCTCCTGAGTAGCCTAATGCACAAATAACTCTACCCCAATTAGCATCACTTCCAAAAATAGCACACTTAACTAAATTTGATGAAACTACAGCTTTAGCACACTTTTTAGCATCAAGTATAGTGTTTGCTCCCACTACTATAGTTTCAAAAAGTTTCGTTGCCCCTTCCCCATCTCTTGCTATTTTTTTTGATAATTCTGTATTTACATAATCAATAGCTTCTTTTAAAATAAAATACTTTTCATCTTTCTTTTCTATCAAATTATTTTCTGCCATTCCATTAGCCATAGATAATACCATATCATTTGTACTTGTATCTCCATCTACAGATATCATATTATATGAATTTTCTATACTTTCTTTTAAAATACTATTCAACATATCTTTGGATATATTAGCATCAGTGATAATATAACTTAACATAGTTGCCATATTAGGATTTATCATACCTGAGCCTTTAGCCATTCCACTTATACCAACTTTTTTCCCATCTATCTCCACATTAACAGAGACAACTTTTTTTACTGTATCTGTAGTAAGAATTGAATTAGAAGCATCTTCCCCTCCTTCAATAGATAGAGAACTACAAATATTCTTTATTCCTATTTCCATTTTGTCCATAGGAATTGGTATTCCTATCACACCAGTTGATGCTTGCAGAACTTCTTGTGGCTGAATATTTAATTCATTTGAAACCAATTTTGTAATATTCACTGCATCTTCATAACCTTGGTATCCTGTACATGCATTTGCTTGCCCACTATTTGTAATTATAGCTCTAGTAGTTTCATTCTTTATATTCTCCATATTTATAAGAACACAAGCTGCTTTGGCTTTATTTGTTGTAAAAGTTGCTGCTGAAACTGCACTACATTCACTGAATATCAAAGCTAAATCTTTTTTCCCACTTTTCTTAAATCCTGCACAAACTCCTGCTGCTGTATATCCTTTGACATTATTCAAAAAATTACCATTTACTATTTTCAATTATTACCCCTCCTTTTATGGCATCATAGGCAAAATATCTATTGCCTCTTTATCATTAAGACCCATCATTATATTCATATTTTGAATCGCTTGGCCTGCTGCCCCTTTGATTAAATTATCTATAGCAGATACTACAATAATTCTATTTGTTCTTTTATCAACTACAATACCTATATCGCAAAAATTACTTCCTTTAACATTTCTTGTTTCAGGTAAATTATCCACTAATCTTATAAAATATTCATCTTTATAGTATTTCTTATAGATTTCCTTAATTTCTTCTAAAGAATACTTCTTATTTAAATTTGCATAACAAGTTGCTAATATTCCTCTATTCATAGGAACTAAATGTGGTGTGAAATTTAATATTATTTCAGCTCCGGAAGCTAGTGATAATTCTTGCTCTATTTCTGGTGTATGTCTATGACTTCCTATTCCATATGCTTTTATGGATTCATTGCATTCTGAAAATAATACTGCCGTATTTGCTGCTCTTCCAGCACCAGACACCCCCGATTTTGCATCAATTATTATACTATCAACTTTAATGATTTTTTCTTTCACCAATGGATAAAGCGCCAGAATACTTGCTGTTGTATAGCATCCTGGATTAGCTATAAACTTTGAATTTTTTATTTCATCTCTTTTTATTTCACAAAGTCCATAAACGAAATCTTCTAAATACTCCTGTGCATTGTGCTCAACTTTATACCACTCATTGTAGGTATTTATGTCCTTTAATCTGTAATCTGCCCCTAAATCTATTACTTTAGTTTTATATTTTACAGCTTCTTTCACTATATCAAAAGATTTTCCATGAGGCAAAGCCAAGAAAATCACATCTACACTCTGTATTTTTTTTATTGCTTCTTTTATATTTATACAATTTATGCTTATATTATTATAAAAATTGGGATACACTTTAGAATATTCAACATTATCATAAGTATTAGAAGATAAAAATTCTATTTCAACATTTTTATGTCTATTCAAGAACCACACCAACTGTTGACCTGCATATCCTGTAGCACCAAAAACCCCTACTTTTATCATATTATCACCTCTTAAAAGTTTTATTATTATTATACACAGTTTTGTATAATTATGCAAGCTTTATTTTTCATTTTTATGATTTTATAAAAATTGGTTATTATTTTTTTATATAAGTGTTGTATATTTAACCTTTATATAGTATAATTATACCTAATTTGAATAATTGATTTATAGGAGGGCTTAGAATGACTGAAAATTATGTTATGGAAACTTATGGACGTTTTGATGTTACTTTTGAAAAAGGCGAAGGAACAAAATTATATGATTCAGAAAATCGTGTATTCTTAGACTTTGTCTCAGGAATAGCTGTCAACTGTCTTGGCCATAGCCATCCTTCAATTGTAAAAGCAATTCAGGAACAAAGTCAGAAATTACTGCATGTTTCAAACTATTATTGGACCAACTCTCAAATAGAATTAGCAAAAATTTTATGTGAAAATAGCGTATTTAACAAAGCTTTCTTCTGCAATAGCGGAACAGAAGCTGTAGAAGCCGCTTTAAAATTGTCAAAGAAATACAGCGTTTCAAAAGGATATGAAAATAAAAACACAATTATATATATGAATAATTCTTTCCATGGAAGAAGCATGGGCGCTTTATCTGTTACAGGTCAGCCAAAGTATCAAGAAACTTTTAAACCATTAATGCCTAATACTATATCTATAGATTTCAATGACTCTATAGCCTTAGAGGAAGTTTTTAATGAAAATATTTGCGCAATAATTTTAGAACCTATACAAGGCGAAGGCGGTGTTGTATCCGCTAATAGAGAATTTTTGAAAAAAGCTAAAGATCTTTGTGAAAAATATGATGCTTTATTGATATTTGATGAAGTACAATGTGGAATTGGTAGAACTGGTAGCTTATTTGCTTATGAAAAATTTGGAATATCACCTGATGTAGTATGTCTTGCTAAAGCTCTTGGTGGTGGAATTCCTATAGGTGCAATGCTTGCCAATGAAAAAGCTTCTGTTTTACAACCTGGAGATCACGGCACCACCTTTGGAGGTAATCCATTAAGTTGTGCTGTAGCATGCACTGTATTAAAAGAATTAATCTATAACGGAGTAATAGCTTCCGTAGATGAAAAATCAACTTATTTAACTAATAAATTACTAGCTTTAAAGGAAAAATACCCTGTCATAGTTGATGTAAGAGGGCTAGGTTTATTAATAGGTATAGAGCTAAATTTAGAACCTAAAGCCATTATGAAGGAATGTTTTTCAAATGGATTATTAGTAGTAAGTGCCGGTAAAAATGTACTAAGATTTTTACCTCCATTAAACGTTAATTATGAAGAATTAGATGAAGCTGTATCCTTGTTTGAAAAAGCATTGATTAATCTTAGCTAGTTTTTCATTAATTATATATTTTCCCCAAAACAGCCACTATCCCCTCATGAAGGATAGTGGCTAACTGTTTTAATTAAATACTATTTAATTTTTCTACTAATAGCTCAGCTACCATCTTAGGATTAGCTTTACCTTTTGTAGCTTTCATTATTTGACCAACCAAGAATCCTTGTACCTGAGTTTTACCTTCTTTATATTGCTCAACTACGCTAGGATTATTCTTTATTACTTCCTCGATTATTGGGTCAATTGTATCTAAAGAACTAATTTGTGATAATCCTTTTTCTTTTACTATTTCCTCTGGTTCTTTCCAAGATTTCAACATTTCTTCAAAAACTGTTTTAGCAGCAGTAGTACTTATTTTTGATTCTGAAACTAATGCTAAAAGTTTGAATAATTTTGCCGGTGTTATAGCAAATTCATTTGCTGTAATCTTTTCTTCTTTTAAGACTCTAAGAACATCACCTAATATCCAATTACATGCAAGCTTTGATTCACATCCACAAGCTATTAATTCTTCAAAATAATCAACTAATGGTTTATCTGCTACAAGTACTTCAACTTCTTTTTTACTTATACCATATTCACTCATTAATCTAGCTTTTTTAATTTCTGGAAGTTCTGGCATTGTCGCTTCTGCATTAGCAATTATTTCATCACTTACAATTATAGGAATTACATCTGGTTCTGGGAAATATCTATAATCATGAGCTTCTTCTTTGCTTCTCATTGGTATAGTTTTACCTTTTCCACTATCCCAACGTCTTGTTTCTTGAACAATTTTATGTTCTTCTCCATAAGTGTATAACTCTAATTGTCTTTTTTGCTCTTTCTCTAATGCTTTTTGAAGTTCTTTAAAAGAGTTGATATTTTTTAACTCTACTCTTGTATTAAGTTTATCATCTCCCACTTTTCTCATAGAAATATTAGCATCACATCTAATAGATCCTTGCTCCATCTTACAATCCGAGATTCCAGCATATTCTAAAATATCTTTTAAAGTTTTAAAAAATGTTATAGCTTCCTCAATAGATCTCATGTCAGGTTCCGTAACTATTTCAATTAAAGGAACTCCTACTCTATTATAATCTATTAAAGTATATGGCTCATATTCCATATGCACTAATTTACCCGCATCTTCTTCCATATGAATTCTATTAATTCTTACATCGCGAATTCCATCTTCAGTTTCTATTTTAATTAAACCTTCTTCACAAATAGGTAAATCAAATTGAGATATTTGATATGCCTTTGGAAGGTCTGGATAAAAATAATTTTTTCTATCCATTTTATTTAATTGATTTATTCTACATCCTACTGCTTTTCCAGCCTTAACAGCTAAGTTAACAACCTCTTCATTCATAACTGGAAGTGTACCTGGAAGTCCTAAGCATATAGGACAAGTATTTGCATTAGGTTCCTCACCAAATTTTGTAGAACAATTACAGAAAATTTTTGTTTTTGTTTTAAGCTCTGAATGTACTTCTAAACCTATAATAGTTTCGTAACTCACATTATACCCTCCTTATACTAGACTTCCTTTACTTTTTTCGTAAGCTTTTGCTGCTCTAAATATCTTTTCTTCTCCAAAATGTGGTCCTATTATTTGAAGTCCAATAGGTAAACCAGCTTTACTCTTGCCACATGGAACAGATACTGCTGGTACCCCTGAAAGATTTATATTAACTGTATATATATCTGCTAAATACATTTCAAGTGGATCTTCTGTTTTTTCTCCTATTTTAAACGGAAGTATAGGAGATGTTGGTGATAATATCAAATCATAACTCTCGAAAACTTCTTTGAATTGCATTTTAAGTTTTTTCTTTAATTTCATAGCTCTTTTATAATAAGCATCATAATATCCAGAAGATAAAGCATAAGTACCAAGCATTATTCTTCTTTTCACTTCTTTACCAAAAGCTTCTGTTCTGCTTTTTATCATCATATCATATACATCATCAAATTCTTTAGTTCTATATCCATATCTAACTCCATCATA
>NZ_FQXM01000034.1 GCF_900129965.1 Clostridium grantii DSM 8605
GAAATTATTCCTGCTGAAAAGTTATTTACTAACATTTCAAATCCTGCTGGTATTTTTCCTTCTACTAAATCATCAAATTTCTTAATTACAAGACCACCCAATGGTCCCATTATCATTGCACCTATAAACATTGGTATGGATACACCCACAACTACGCCCATTGTTGCAACCGCTCCAACAACTCCACCTCTAACTCCACCAACCATTTTACCACCTGTATACCCTATCAGTAATGGTAGTAAATAAAGAATCATTGGATCAACCAATGCACTTAATTCTTCATTTGGTAACCAACCTGTAGGTATAAATAATGCTGTAATTAATCCCCATGCAATAAATGCTCCGATATTTGGCATTACCATTCCACTTAGGAAACGTCCAAATGCCTGTACCCTATCCTGACCTGTTTTCTTTTGTAGATTTGTTACTGTGTTAGCCATAAAATCTCCCCCTATAATTTTTTTAATTTTGAATAATGTTAAATTATAATTTCATTTTTCAGATATTTCTGAAAGATGTCCTGTTCATGTTTACATTATATTGGGCTAAATACTCACATACAAGAAAAAGAAACCCCTTTTATGTCAGTATAAAATAGTGACATAACTGAGGTTCCTTTTATATTAAGCGTTTACATTGAATAATATCTTACAAAAATATTAATTTAATATTATACATCCCTGTTTTTCTATGCTTTGTTCTATAACTTCACTTGTAGCAGGAGTATTAAAATTCACATCTACAGTCCCTCTTGCTACATCAACTTCTACCTTTTGAACCCCGCCTATTTTATCTAATGAGTTTTTTATTTTAGTTTTTCTATCAGAGTTAATTATTCCTGATACTTCATAATGAATTTTCTCCATAATAAATATCCTCCTATTTTTTTAATTTTCTTCTGTATTAGTATTTGAAGAAAATCAAAAAATATATCAGGCAATATTTAAGAATAATCCACTTAACTTAGTATCCTTTATCCAACTCAACTACATTAATCAAACTCTCTCCATGAATATATCTTTTCATATTTTCATATATTAGATTATATCTTCTTTCATTTCTCATTTCTGATATCCATGAATTATGTGGGCTTATAATCACATTATTTAAATCCCAAAGAGCATGATTTTCTGGCAAAGGTTCCACATCATATACATCCAAAGCCGCAGCTTTAATTTTTCCATTTTTTAAATTTTTTATCATCTCTTTTTCATCAACAATACTTCCTCTTGCTGCATTTATAAAAAATACTCCATTTTTCATAGCATTAAATCTATTTTTATCAAAAATATGATAAGTTTCTTTTGTTCCTGGTACAATTCCTACTACAACATCACAAAGTGATAGCATTTCATCTATATTTGTTCTTGAATAGCATTTGTTAAAATATTCTATATTTCTACCATTAGTATTCATGCCTAAAATATTCACTCCGAAGGGTTGAAGTCTTTTAGCTGATTCTATTGCTATGGTTCCTGTGCCTACAAAGCCTATGGTTTTTCCATACAACTCTAGAATGCTACTATCCATTTTCCAGATTTTTTTACTTTGATTATCATGTAATTTCTTACTATTTTTTATCATTTCAAGTATACTCATAACAATCCACTCTGCCATTGGTATACTATACCCACCATTATTATTTGTGATTGTTATATTATTTTTAATTGCAACTTCTTTTGGAACTTGATCTATCCCAATACTAGATAATTGAATCCATTTCAAATTCTCCATTTTACTTATATCTAAGCTCGGAAAAGGATTATAACAAACAAGAATTTCTACATCTTTTAAATCATCAGTGAATTTTGTTTCATTACCTTCCCTATTATAGAGGTGATTTTTCTCATTTCCCAAGATGACTTCATACCCTAAATCTTCAATAGCTTTCATTTTTTCTATACCATAATCAAATGTGAATAATGCTTTTCCCATAAATTTTGACCCCTTTTCTTATTTTTAACTAAGATTATAAATCTTGAATATTCATTTTATTTATTTCTTTATTTTTTTTCACTTTTCCGTGACAACTAAAGTATATAGCTAAAAGTATGAATGTTGGAATATTTAAGATAAAAAAAGAAACCATTATCGCAATCATTTTTTGTAAAATAGATTCATTGCCATAAAAAGCTATATCAAAAACACCAAAAATTGAAAATATAACACTAATAATAGGTATAACTAATCCTGGCCAATTGCCCTCTCTCTTAGATAAAAAAACTTGTAAAATCACAACACCTACTAAAAAAATTAAAGCTACTAATCCTAGTACAATAATATTAATCATCATTTCTATCATTCTCCCTTATCTATTTTTTTATATTCCGAAATTAAAATCTTAGCAACATCAAAATCTAACTTTTCATTTATTACTAATCTTTTTACAAGTGAAACATAAGGATCGTTTGAAGTATCCTCAGATATTTGTATCTTTTGTATTAATCGGTCCAATCTAAGTCTTACCGTTGGATAAGTAACTCCATAAACATTTGCAATCTCTTTTAATGATCCTGATGCTAATATAAATTTCTTTATAAAACTTATATCTTCATCATCTAAATTGCTTAACCAATCCGGAATCACATCTATTGACATTTTATCACCACGCTTTAATTTTATTTATTAATAATTCAACATATTACTTAATAATATTAAGTATATACTTTAACTTTATTAAAGTCAACCTGTTTAATAAACAAATTTATCCATAAAAAAATCTATCCATTTAGGATAGAATTTTTTAATTATTCACTTTTTTTAATGTTGTTGAGATAAGATTAACGGACGGCGTGGAAACCGTCCCCTACAACCAGAAATTATCTATAAGCAAAATCTATTCTTCAATAGTTCCGCCACCAACAACTATTTCTCCATCATAGAAAACCACCGCTTGACCTTTTGTGATAGCTCTTTGCTTTTGTTCAAAAACAACTTTCACTTTATCTTCACCCATAGGAATTAATACAGCTTTAGCTCTTGGAGCACTATATCTAACTTTAGCTTGAACTTCCATAGGGGCTTCTAATTTATCAAAAGGAATAAAGTTTAAATCTCCAGCAATTAATTGATTTTTAAAGATATCAGTTTCATCACCCAAAACCACTTCATTGGTTTTGCTATTAATATCCGTTACATAAACAGGCTTACCAAAAGCAATTCCTAAGCCTTTTCTTTGTCCAATAGTGTAGTGAACTATTCCTTTATGCATTCCAAGAACATTACTATTTTTATCAACAAAGTTTCCTGGCTTCACTTTTCCTGGTGCTTCTTCCTCAATAAATCTACCATGGTTATTATCATAAACAAAGCAAATTTCTTGGCTATCTTTTTTATCATGAACTTCCAGTTCTAATTCTTTTGCAATTTCTCTTATTCTTGTTTTTGTATATTCACCACAAGGCATAAGAGTTTGCTCTAACATATCCTGAGTTAAATTATACAATGCATAAGTTTGATCTTTTCTATCATCATCGGCACTTTTTAAAACATATCTATCTCCAACTTTCTCGATTTTTGCATAATGCCCTGTAGACACATAATCTGCACCTATTGCTTTCGCTTTTTTCAAGAAAGAATCGAATTTTATATATCTATTACATGCTATACAAGGGTTTGGCGTTCTACCAATAAGATATTCATCTATAAAATAGTCGATTACTTTTACTTCAAACTCTTTCCTAAAGTTCATAACATAAAAAGGAATATCCAATTTATCTGCAACTCTTCTGGCATCTTCAACCGCTCCAATAGAACAGCAACCGCCTTCTCTATCTGTATACTCATCATCTTCTTGCCAAATCTGCATTGTAACACCAATAACTTCATATCCTTCTTCCTTTAAAAGATATGCCGCTACAGAGCTGTCCACTCCTCCACTCATTCCAATAACAACTTTCTTTTTCATTTTAACACCTTCCTAACAGTCCATTGATCTAATATTGTTGACTGCAATTCTTATTTTATCCACGAATACTTCTATTATATCATCACTTATGTCATATCCAAATGTAAATCTTATAGAATTTTTCGTTTCTTCTAAAGAAAGGCCTATAGCTTTTAAAACATGTGATTCTTCAATTGCTCCTGCGGAACAAGCACTCCCTGCTGATGCAAATACCCCCATATTATCTAAAACAATTAACAGCCCTTCTGAATTTACTCCTTTAAAACTCACATTAATATTATTTGGTAATCTATCCTTACCCAGAGCCCCATTTATTTGGGTTCCTTCAATTTTTAATAACAAATCTATAATTTTATTTCTATAATTAATAACTTTATCTGTTTCTTCTTCAAAGTTTTCAAAAGCTAATTCAGCTGCTTTACCAAAACCAACTATCCCTGGTACATTCTCTGTTCCAGATCTTCTCCCTCTTTCTTGCTCTCCACCATGGATAAGATTGTGAATTTTAACACCTTTTTTAATATAAAGAGCTCCCACACCTTTTGGCCCATAAATTTTATGTGCTGACATTGACAATACATCAATATTCATTTCTTCCACATTAATAGGCACTTGACCAAGAGCTTGAACTGCATCCGTATGAAAATATACATTTTTTTCTCTACAAATTTCACCTATAGCTTTAATGTTTTGCATTGTCCCAATTTCGTTATTTCCAAACATTATTGATACCAAAATAGTTTTATTATCTATAGCTTTTGTTAAAGTTTCTAAATTTACAAAACCCTTATGATCAACAGGTAAATATGTAACTTTAAAACCCAAACTCTCTAGATACTTACAAGAATTTAAAACTGCTGCATGTTCAATTTCTGTAGTTATAATATGATTTCCTTTATCTTTATTTGCAAAAGCTATTCCTTTTATTGCCCAGTTATCCGCTTCAGTCCCTCCTGAAGTAAAATAAACTTCACTTCTTTTACAGTTAATTAATTTTGAAATATTATTTTTACTCTTATCTATCCCACTTTTAACTTTTCTAGATAAAGAATAAATTGAAGATGGATTTCCATAGTACTCCATAAAATAAGGAATCATCTCATCTAATACTTCTTTTTTTACCTTTGTAGTTGATGCATAATCAAAATATAATTCTCCCATAAAATAAAAGGCCGCATACGCAGCCTTAGTCACCCCTTTAAATTTTATTCTTCAAATAATTCAGTAGATAAATATCTTTCTCCTCCATCTGGAAGTATAACAACGATATTTTTCCCTTTATTTTCTTCTCTTTTAGCAAGCTCTTTAGCTGCAACTACTGCTGCTCCAGAAGAAATACCAACTAAAAGTCCTTCAGTTTTAGCAAGTTCTCTTGAAGTTTTAAATGCATCTTCATTATCAACTTTAATAACTTCATCAATTAAATCTGTTTTTAAGACATCTGGAATAAATCCTGCCCCTATACCTTGTATTTTATGTGGTCCCGGATTTCCTCCTGAGATTACTGGTGATGCTGATGGCTCTACTGCTACTACCTTTATGTTTTCATTCTTTCCTTTTAAGATACTTCCTATACCAGTTATTGTTCCACCGGTTCCCACACCTGCTACTAAAATATCTACTTTTCCTTCTAAATCTTCAAGGATTTCTAAAGCTGTAGTTTTTCTATGTGCTTCAGGATTTGCTGCATTTTTAAATTGTTGTGGAATAAATGAATTTGGGTATTCTTTAGCCAATTCTTCTGCTGCTTCTATAGCACCCTTCATTCCTTTTGCTGCTGGAGTTAATATAAGTTCTGCTCCATAAGCTTTCAACAATTTTCTTCTTTCTATACTCATTGACTCTGGCATTGTTATCATAAGTTTATACCCTTTTGCCGCAGCTGTCAATGCAAGTCCTACCCCCGTATTACCCGATGTAGGTTCAATAATAACTGTATCTTTATTTATTTTTCCGCTTTTTTCTGCTTCTTCAAACATTGCAAAACCAATTCTATCTTTAACACTTCCGCCTGGATTAAAATATTCTAATTTTGCTATTATATTACCCTTTAATTCATTGTTCTCTTTATAATTATTAAGCTCCAACATTGGTGTTTTACCTATAAGTTCTGTTAAATTTTTTGCTATTGTCATATTAATACGCCTCCGATTTTATTAATTCTATATGTTTAGTTGGTTATTTTCTAAATTTTTTTAATCACTTTACAATCAAATTCTTTAAATATATAACATAAATCCATCACTCAAAGTTTTGTCATATTTAAAAACCAAATCTTCTAATGTAATAGAATCCACTACTAAATCTATACTTTCATTCAATTTATCCCATACACTATTCTGTATGCAAATTTCAATTTTATCTTTAGGCTCGTTATCGTTACTATTAATAACATGTAGCGTTCCTTCAACTGCTCTAAGTATTCTTCCTACAGTTATTTGACTAGCTGACTCTGCCAGTATATAGCCACCTTGGGATCCTTTTATACTATTTACAATATTGGCTTTTCTAAGTGTAGCTATTATTTGTTCTAAATATCTTTCAGAGATATTTTGTCTTTCACAAATGCTTTTTAAAGTAACACTCTTCCCATTTGCACAATTATAAGCTAAATCTACCATGGCTTTTAAGCCATATGTTCCTTTTGTCGAAATTTTCATATTATCACCTTTCAATACCGAGTATTTCTATGTGTTTGATGTAATTATAGTTCATACTCTTATTAAAGTCAACACTTATCTGTTCTCTTTATAAAATATTTCTTATTTACAAACATCTACCCAAGATCCTTTAGTTATCTTTTCTAATTCTGTCACACTTATCTTTACTGCTGTATTTGCTGTTCCTGCAGCCGGATATACAAAATCAAATTCTTTTAATGAATTATCTAAATATATATCTAGCGTCTCTGCCAAACCAAAAGGACATACTCCACCAACAGGATGGCCTGTTAATTCAACAACTTCTTCATGATTCATCATTTTAGGTTTTTCACTAAACTTATCTTTAAATTTTCTATTATCTACTCTAGCCCCACCTTTTGAAACAACTAAAATATTAGTTTCCTTAAGTTTAAAGGCCATTGTTTTTGCAATGCGATCTGGCTCTACCCCTAAAGCCTCCGCCGCAAGCTCTACTGTAGCTGTACTTTGTTTAAATTCAATAATTTCTAGATTAAGATTTTCTTCTTTAAATTGATTTTTAACACTTTTTAAACTCATACTAATCCCCCAATTTTATTTTAGAATATTGTTCATATTCGGACTCAATATAAAAGACGAAGTAATTAGTGGTTGGTTGATTAGGTATTAGAAAAATAATTAAAATCTTTTCCTGTAAAGAAATTATCCTCTCTAGCGAAAGATTTCTTTACCTTTCCAACTTTCCACTCACTTCGCACTTTTTCTCTATCATTCACCTTCAAATTAAAAATTTCCTAATAATATTCCATTATAACTTCGCTAAGCCTTTTTATACCCTCTTTAATTAAATCTTCACTCATACTTGAATAATTCAATCTCATGTAATTTTTACGAACATCCTTTGCATAAAAAGAATGTCCTGGAACAAAAGCTACATCCCTTTTAACCGCTTCTTCAAATATAACTTTAGTATCTATTGTTTCTTTTAATTCTAACCAAATAAATAATCCACCTTCAGTTTTTACATACTTTACATCTTTAGGCATATATTTTTCTAAAGCTTCTAGCATAACGTTTCTTCTTTTTCTATAAACTTCTTTGATCTGATCTATATGTTCTTCAATATCAAACATTTTCATGAATGTAACAAGTTCTTGTTGTGCAAGAGTATTACAATGTAAATCTGCTGATTGCTTAACCATAATATATTTTTCAATAATTATATCACTAGCACAAATCCAGCCAATTCTTAGTCCTGGGCAAAATATTTTAGAGAAAGTTCCTAGGTAAATTACGTATCCATCATCATCAAAGCTTTTTATGGATGGATATCTTTCTCCTTCATATCTAAGTTCTCCATAAGGATTGTCTTCAATAATCAAAACTTCATATTTCTTTGCTATTTCCACCATCTTTTTTCTTCTATCTACAGGCAGAGTTCTTCCTGTAGGATTTTGAAAATCAGGAATAGTATAAATAAACTTAACCTCTGGATTACTTTTCAATTTTTCTTCTAAATCCTCAATTATCATTCCGTAATCGTCCATTTCAACTTCAACGTATTCTGGTTCATAAACATTAAATGCTGTTAGTGCTCCTAAATAGGTTGGTTTTTCACAAATTATTTTATCCCCTTTATCTATAAATAATTTCCCAGTAAAGTCAAGACCTTGTTGAGATCCACTTGTGATTAAGATATTTTCTTTAGGTACTTTAACATTTTTCATCCTTGTTTCACCTATAATAGTTCTAAGGTCTTCATTTCCTTCAGTTAAGCTATACTGCAACACTTCTTTACCGTATTTTGTGAATATTTCTTCAGTTACTTTTTTCATTTCATCAATTGGAAACAATTCCGGTGCTGGTAGTCCTCCAGCAAAAGATATTAAACCTTTTTTTTGAGTTAATTTTAGTAACTCTCTTATTTCAGATGCTTTTAATTTTTGCGCTCTTTTTGCTAATTTTAATTCCATGCCCCACACCCCTTTGATAAATTTCTAAAATTCACTGTAAAAAAATTATGTATTAATTATAATATTAGTTTTTAAATAAACATTTGTCAATTTATCTTCATATTTTTTTAAAAATATAACCCATTTTTATAATGGGTTATATTTTAATACTTTTATATTTCTTTTAATACTTATATATTTCTACGAAACTAAAAACTGTATCATGCTCATTACACTTAAATAATCTTTAGTCTCAAAAACTACTTCTGTCTCTGAAATTCTCTTCATTCCTGGATAAAAAGAAGATCTATAAGCTTTAACATGATTTACATAGGATATCTCTACTATAAATTTTTCAGGTAATTTTATCTTACATTCTTTTATATTACTCAATGATACTTCCGCTTGCTTTTTAATTTTATCTATAGCCACTTCCGGATGAATACTTACTGTAGAGGCTCCAATACCTTGCTTAACGGATACAGTATGAATATTTGAGTTTATTATTTTAACTTCTTCACTTAAACCTTCATCTCCAGAAACCATAACCACTGGTACTCCCACATAAGCTGCCGCATAAGCATGTAGCAAAAATTCACTAGCATACACTCCATTTATTTTTATATAATTTATAGAAAAAGGGTGCATAGTATGTGATAATGGATTCTTATCTGAATGTGAGCAGGAATGATACCCTATAAACATAGCTGCATCATAGGTATTGTCAATATCCTGAACCATTGAGAAAGGATGTCCGCTCCATCCTCTTATTAGTTTTGTACACTGTGGAAGGTCATTGTGATTAATATTCCTTCCTGAATCATGAGCATCTTTAATAATAATCTCTTTAGCTCCCGCATTTATAGCTCCGTCGCAAGCTGCTTTCGTTTCTTTTGTCATCTGTTCCATAAAAGGAGAATAATCACCTTTGTTTTTTTCCGTTTCGTCCCAATGAGTGACACCTGTTACTCCCTCAATATCAACACTCAAGTAAATTTTCATTTTGCAACCTCCTATGCCTATTTAGAATAAGATTATAATTTTTTTCTAGAAAATATTATTTCTTTATCAGAAGATAATTCTTTATTATACACATACCTATCCATACTAAATTCTTTAATCTTATTAAATTGTTCAATATTATTTTTTATAAGATAATTAACCATCATTCCTCTTGCTTGCTTAGCATAAGTCCCAATTGTTTTATATTTTCCATCAACTTCTTCTTTAAAATCTATAGTTACCATAGGTAATTTTATCAACTTTGAAAATTCATTAGATGCTAAATTTATTATTAAATCTTCTTTACTAAAATAATTTTCTATTTTATTTTTCCAAAATTCATATAATGATATATTACCTATTTTTATTTTCATATCTAATCTATATGGCTTTATTCCATCAAAAGGACTAAGAATTCCATATAAAGCAGACAATATTATTAAATGGTCATTAGCATAATCTAGGTCTTTTTCATTAAATGCTTTCACATTAATTTCTTTAAAAACTATCCCACTATAGCTTGATATTGCATGATTGATTGTATTAGTAGTATCATAATTTTCATAGTCTTCATAAGTCTTTTCTAATAACTTTCCTTTTATTTTCATCATCAAGCCTAACTCCTCTTTCGATAATCTTTTAATATTATCAGTTATTTCATTGGCTTCTTTTATAAAAAAAGGAGTTTGAATTTTTTTAGAAATATTTCCACTAAAATCCTGAGTTTTACTTGGAGAAATTATTATTTTCATTTAATCACTCCTTTTCAATCAGTGGAGATATTTGTCCTTTATAAAATACGTATTCTAAATGTAATGCTCTAGTAAGCACTACATACAGCAATTTTTTATCCCTATCATTATCTTTATAACTATCCTCACTACAATTGTATATTACCGAACAATCAAATTCTAATCCTTTTGTCATATATGATGGAATAATTATTTTATCTAAATTTATTTCTTTATTTGTATCTTTTACAAGCACCCAATTAATTTCCTTTTCAGTTTTAAGAATTTTATAAACTTCCTCACATTCTTTTAAAGTCTTACAAATTATAGCTATATTGTTTCTTCCTTTTGCTTGAACATCCTTAACAATATCATTCATTTTGATTTTAAATTCATTATTATCTTCTATATTAATAACTTTAGGTTTATCGCCATGTCTTAGAACAGGCTTGGCTGGAATTAAATTGTTTTTTTGTTTTTCCAAAACTTTATTAGCAAACTCTATTATTTCAACTGTAGATCTGTAACTTTGAGTTAATGTTATATAATTAGCATTATTATTGAATACTGTTTTTATTACATCTTCCCATTCTGAGATTCCTTTATAGAAATAAATTCCTTGTCCTAGATCCCCTACCAATGTCATAGACTCAGTTTTAGATATTTCATTTAATACGATGAGTTGAAAAACACTATAATCTTGTACCTCATCTATAACAATATGCTTATATTTATATTTTTCATCTGCACCATCAATTTTTAGCTTTAGATACATTAGTGGTGCTAAATCATCATCATCAATTAATTTATTTTCTTTGTACTCTTTATGACATTCACTCAAATGTTCTCTTAAAAATTCTGGTATTTTTCCACCCGTCGTTTTAATAAAAATATTTTTATCAATATACATCTCATGATAAAAATTAACTATATCTTTTGTAATCCAATTATCAATAAATACCTTAATTTCATATAATGCTTTCTTATTTAATTCCTTTTTCTTTTTATCTCGTTCATTATAAGCCTTAATAATATTTTCTCTTATATCTTCTGGTTTTTCTTCACTGCTTTTTATTAAATTAATTCTATCAATATAATCTAAATCAATTTGTTCCCATATAAAAGGTAGTCTTCCCTTTAGTCTTCCATTAAGATATCTTTTGATTTCCAATTTTCTTTTATTAATAGGTAAATAAACTAAATCTCTAGCATATAACCTCATAATCTCTTTTTTAGGAAAGATCATATATTCATCAGCTCTTACATCTTCTATATCAATATCTATCATTTCTAAAATCTTTAAAAGTCTATCTAATATAACTTTCATCTGAGCCATACCTTTAAATTTACTACTATTTATCAATAAATTTAATTCATTTTTATCTTTATACTTTTCTTCTAAAATACTAGATAGTCTATCTTCTCTTGAAATAAATTTATTTTTTACTATAAAAAATTCTCTAGCAAAATCGTAAAAAGTTACTTGTTTTACATCTTCTGAACCTAAATTAGGCAGAACTTGTGATATGTAATCTAAAAATATTTTATTTGGAGCTACTACAAGAATATCCGAACCACTAATAGTTTTATTATGCCTGTATAATAAATAAGCTAGCCTGTGTAAAGCCACCGTTGTTTTACCTGAACCTGCTGACCCTTGAACTATTATAGGTTGGTTTAAATCAGCTCTTATTATATCATTCTGTTCTTTTTGTATAGTAGCAACTACATCTTTCAGTTTACTACTAACTGCTTCTTCTAGATTTATTTTCAAAAACTCATCTACTAGTTCATTACCCGATGTATCTATTCCGCTTTTTAAAATTATTTCATTAATACCTTCATCAAATGCATCAAGTAATTCCCCTTCTTTAATAAGAAATTTTCTTTTTAAATTAAGACTTCCTTTAATCTCTCCTATAGGAGCCTCATAACTTGCATTTCCGCTAGTACCACTATAATATAAATCCGCTACTGGAGCTCTCCAATCAATAACTTTTTCTTCCATATTACTGTTATCGAACAACCCAAATTTACCTATATAAAAATTATCTTCACTTCTATCTTTTTCACAAAAATCTATTCTAGCAAAATAAGGAGTTTCACTTGCTTCTTTAAATTTCATTAAGCTTTTATCATTTATTTCCTTTACTTTTTTTGTACTTTCAAGTTCAACACTATATGTACTATTTTTCTTAACTAAATCCATTAACTTTTTATCTATATATTCTTTTTCTTTTTCTAGAAATTCAGCCTCTTTATCTATCCAATTTTCAGTTTCAACAAGCTTATCTTTTTCATATCTAAATTCTTCATTTTTTATTGCCATGTTTTTAGTATTCTCCCCGTATGTAAATTTACTTATATCTCATATTCAATTACTATATCCTCGCCAGCTAAACATTCATTTAAATAAAAACAATTCATTTCTTTTATCTTAGAGTAATTTGTAATTAATATCATTGTTGTAAGATCACAACCTTTGTTTTCTAGTAATTCTTTATTAAATTTTATAATCTCATCTCCTACGCTTATTCTTTGATCTTCTTCTGCAACTCTTATAAAACCTTCTCCTTTTAAATCAACAGTATCAATTCCTATATGAACTATAATTTCTAATCCTTCATCTGTAACTATTACAAAAGCATGATTTGTTTCAAAGATCAACTTTATTATCCCATCACAGGGGGCAACCACCACATCGCCGCTTGGCTGAATTGCAATTCCATCTCCCACTAATTTTTGAGAAAAAACTAAATCATTTACTTTCTCTAGTTTAATAACTTTCCCCTTAACAGGAGAATAAAATTTAAATTTATTTCTATTTAAGCTTACCATTTTATTACCTCCAAGTCACCATAACTAATCTATAATAAATTTGTATTGATATAGCAAATCACTATCTATATAAATTTATTATAGATAGTGATTTTTAAAGTGTCAATTTCAGTAAGTTAATATTCTATTCCATAAGATTATCTATATAAGTAACTAAACTGTCTGCTATATTGCCTACAATTATCTGATAATTAGTACTATTTAATTTCATAACCGCAGTAGCTCCTATTTCTTTAAGTAATGCTTCATCTACCTTTGTAGAATCAACCACTTCTAATCTTATCCTTGTAATGCATGCCTCTATAGAAACAATATTTTCTTTTTCTCCTATTGCTTCAATCATTTCTTCTGCTTTTTGCTTTAGCTCACTATCTTTTAAATTGCAAAGCTTAATAGATTCTTCTTCCATCCTACCCGGCGTTGGAATATCAAATTTTTTAATAAAATATAAAAATATAAAATAATATGCAATCCCAAAAATCAATCCTACACCTAAGATACCCAATGGTTTAGTTGATATTCTAAAATTTAAAAGATAATCTATTAATCCTGCTGAAAAAACAAAACCACATTTCATCCCCAGTAAATATGTTATTACAAGTGCTGCACCCGTAAGTATAGCATGAATTAAATAAAGTACTGGTGCTAAGAACATAAACATAAATTCTATTGGTATAGTTATTCCTGTTAAGAATGATATTAAAGCAAAACCGACTAACATACCTGTGACAGATTTTTTATTTTCTTTATTAGCTGCTGTTATTATTGCAATACAAGCTGCTGGCAAAGCAAACATAGTAATTGGAAACAATCCAGTCATAAACGTTCCTGCTAAAGGGTCTCCAGCTAAAAATCTATTTATATCTCCAGTTACAACATTTCCAACTCTATTGGTATATGTTCCAAATTCAAACCAAAATGACGAGTTAAACTTATTATCCAGGCCAAATGGTATTAATATTCTATTGAAAAATCCAAAAATAAAAACTCCTACTACCCCAAATTTATTAACATTATTGCCGAGTATGCTTATACTACTTTCAATCAATGGCCATACATATCCTATAAATAAACCAATTAACAAAGAATATATTGATGTAATTATTGGCACAAATCTTTTTCCCCCAAAGAAACCCAACAACTCTGGTACTTTAATTAACTTATATTTGTTATATAGATATGCTGATAATGAACCGATTAAAATACCTTCTAAAATACCCATTTCAATAGTACTATTAATAGCTAATGCTACTTTGGTTAAAATAAAAAAACCCATAACTGCTGAAATAGCTGCTACTCCATTATTTTCATCTGCCAATCCTATAGCAATACTTATAGCAAAAATCAATGCTAAATTACTAAATATTGCTTCTGCAGCAGCTACCATCCAAGGAATACCATTTGGCAAAATTCCCATAGGTATCCATATATCTACTTGCCCAAATCTAAATAAAATAGCTGCAACTGGCAATACTGCCATCGGAGTCATTAAAGTTCTTCCTAGTTTTTGTAATTTATTCATAAAACTCCTTTTGGTTTTACCCATAAAATACCCTCCTATTTCTAAATATTAACCCTAAATTAATAGCCATATATAATTATATGAAAAAAAAAATTTTTATTTCTTGTTTTTCATACATATTTTTTTCAAGAAAGGGGATCTTAATATTACAAAGAGGATTTAACTTTGTTGAGCAAAGAGTAGTAAAGGATTTTAATTAGTCTTTTATTATTCGAACAAAAGTGTATAAGGGATTTGTATAGGTTGTTTATATGCTGGCGAGAAGATTAATATAGGTTATGAAAGGCTATTCATGTGCCGAAAGGTATGTTTGTGGTCCCAAGTTATGTATATTGGTCGAGCGAAGATTGTATAGAGTTCCGCAGGCTCTTCACTCTTTATTGAATGAACTAGTTAGAGGTTATTTTTAGTCGAGAGATTATAATTAGTTTCCAAGGGATTTTATATGGTCGAGCAAAGATGTATATGGTTTGTGTAATGCTTATATACGGTCGACAGATTTTATGTGGGTATGTAATGATTTATATATGTCGGCGTTAAAATGATTTTAAGTCTTCTTTAAACCTATAAGGTGGATGCAGAAATTGAAAAATTTCTGCATCTTTTCATTTTATCCTAATGTAGCAACCATAACTGCTTTTATAGTATGCATTCTATTTTCAGCTTCATCAAACACTATAGAAAAATCACTTTCAAATACTTCATTGGTAACCTCTATAGAATCTATTCCAAACTTTTCATAAATTTCTTTACCAACTTTAGTTTCTAAATCATGAAAAGCAGGTAAACAATGCATAAATTTAACGCCGGGATTTCCTGTTTTCTTAATCATCTCCATATTTACTTGATATGGCATTAGTAAGTTGATTCTATCCTTCCAAACTTCGTCAGGTTCTCCCATAGAAACCCATACATCAGTGTATATAACATCTGCATCTTTAACTGCTTCATCTACACTTGAAGTTATTGTGATTTTACCACCAGATTTAACTGCCTCTGCTTCACATTTACTTACTAATTCTTCTTCTGGAAAAAGTGATTCAGGCGCTGCAATTCTAAAATCAAGACCCATCTTACTAGCACCTATCATCAAAGCATTTGCCATATTATTTCTTCCATCACCAGCATAAACAAACTTTATTTTATTTAAAGCTTTATCAAAATGCTCTCTTATAGTTAAAAAATCTGCCAATACTTGTGTTGGGTGGTCCTCATTAGTTAGTCCATTCCAAACAGGAACTCCTGAATATTTAGCTAAGGTTTCTACTTTTGTTTGCTCAAACCCTCTGTATTCAATTCCATCATACATTCTACCTAATACTCTAGCAGTATCCTTAACTGATTCTTTTTTCCCTAATTGACTCCCTGCTGGTCCAAGATAAGTAACATGCGCTCCTTGATCATATGCTGCTACCTCAAAGGCACATCTGGTTCTAGTTGAATCTTTTTCAAATATTAATGCAATATTTTTGCCTTGTAATTTTTTACTTTCATTTCCTACATATTTTGACATTTTCAATTCAGCAGCTAAATCTAACATAAATTTTATTTCCTTTTGAGTAAAATCCATCAATGTTAGAAAACTTCTGTTTTTTAAATTAAACATACTACCACCTCTTTTAATATAATAAGTTTATGAATATTTATACATTTATATTTATTATTATACGCTTGTGTTGTGTATTATGTCAATGTATAGTGTATTTTTTAGTTCAATCTCTGTTTTAAAACAAAGTTAATTATATATCTTCTCTATAAAATGGCATAGACATACATCTTGGGCCACCTCTGCCCCTTGACAATTCAGAAGACACTATTGGTATCACTGATATATTGTTTTTATCTAAAAGCTCATTAGTTATATAATTTCGTTCATAAGTTATCACTTTACCAGGCGCAATAGCTAGTGTATTAGAACCATCATTCCATTGTTCTCTCGCTGCAGCAATTTTGTCCCCACCACCACACCTTATTAAGGTTATATCTCTATTCAAATGATAAGCCAATATTTTATCAAGAGAATCCTCTTCTTCAATAATTTTTAGTTTATTATCTTCCTCATAATAAATAGCATTCACTTTTAGTTTTCCCTCAATAGCTGGATGCACCGTAAATTTATCATAATCTAACATTGTAAAAACAGTATCTAAGTGCATAAAAGCTCTTGTTTTTGGTATTTCAAACATTAGTATAGTTTTAAATTCTTCATTATTATTAAAAATATTTTTTGCTATTCGAATTATAGCTTCTTTATCTGTTCTTTCACTATGACCTATTGCTAATACATCTTTAGATAATATTAATTGGTCCCCACCTTCAATACAATACTCATTATTTCTATCATACCATCGTTTTATGTTTGCATCCTTATAATCTTTATGATGATTGAATATATACTTTCCAAATATGGTTTCTCTTTTTCTTGTATTAGTTTTCATAGTATTTATTGAAACTCCACTTCCAATAATAGCAAATGGATCTCTAGTGAAGTATAAATTAGGCATTGGATTCATTAAAAAAGGATAATTGTTTCCTTCCTCGCTATATCCAACCTCCTTTCTTCTAACACCACTCATAACCTTTAAAACCATATTTTCTACTGAAAGACTATTAAGATATTCTGTTAAAACATTCTTTTCATCGTTGGTTGTTTCTCTTCCTTCTAATAACACTTCTTGTATAAACAATTTTTTAATATTTTCTTCTACTAATGATTCCGCCACAAGATTTTCCAAATAAAGAATTTCAACATTGTTATTCTTTAGAACATCGGCAAAATACTTATGCTCTTTTTTTGCTACTTTAAGATAAGGTATATCATCAAACAATAATAGTTCTAAATAATTTGGGGTTAAATTTTCTATTTCATTTCCAGGTTCATGAAGCAGAACTTTTTTTAAATTACCAATTTCAGAATATACATTTATTCCTGAAGAATTCATTTTATCACTCCCACTTTGTCAAATATTCGTAAAAATTTTTAAAAGTATTTTTAAAATCAAAGAAAAACTATAATTGCATATAATATAATAGGCATTATAGTTTTTAATATATTTTAAGCTTAATCTTCTGATTTATTCCCGTATTCATTTATTATTTTTTTCACTAATTTCTTTGTAGCACTTGCTTGAGCAACTAAACTCATAACAACTAAAAAAACTAATATTTTTTCTTCATCTTCATTTTTTAAATTCATTTCACCCAAATAATTTAGCAATTTATTTTGATCAAAGTATTCAGTATCCAAAAATTCATCAAAACTTTTAGTTTGAATTTTTGCAAATATTTCATAAGCTTTTTCCCATGAAATAATATCGTCACTTCTATCATTTATTTCATTAAAAGCTAATGCGAATACCTTCTTAATTTCATCAGTTGTAAGAACTGGTCTCATATAACTTAATAAAACTAGTTGTGCTAAATGAATTTTAGTGTAACCTCTTTTTTTACCATCTTCTGGTTTTGAAATCACTTCATTCTTTATATAATTTTGTACAATATTATTAGTATATTTTTCTTCATCAAATTTATCATTCAAAAAATCAATAACCTGAGATAAAAACAAATCATATCTAGGCAAATCTTTATACGAAACCAAACTACTTTTAGAAATATCTTTTGCTAAATCATTAATATCTTTAAGAATATCATCTTTTCTATTCAATACAAAACCCTCCATGAAAAAATTATATGGAATATATTTTTTTGTAACTAAATCATAATTATATTATAAGGTTCTTATAACTATATTACAAGTTTTTTATTGTGTTGATAATTATAGAGTTATCCACACAAATCCACAGGTTATCAACATTATTTGTGGATAACTTTTTTTTAATTATATTCCTTATTTCTATAATTTACTCCATTATTCTTAAAGATATAATATCTTTAGTGTTTTTGTTATCAACATAACTCACAAATACTTGTTAATAACCTGTTTAAAAACTGTGGAATATTATTACGAAAATTTTTTCATTTTTTACCATATATATTTTGTTTCTTTTGCATTAAAATTATATTTTAGCAATACTATACATTTTTACTTTAATACCCTATTATTTTATATCTTTTTTTTATTAATTTGAAATATATCATCGTTTTATTGTATTATTTTTGCATTATTTATTATATTTTTTTATCTAACTCTTATATTTCGACATATAAATTTACATTTTCCATTTAATCACTTTTTTTTAAAACTTATTTTTTTTGTATTTTTTATCATTTTTACCATCTAATAAATTAACCTTACATCATTAATCCCTTTATTCTAGAAGTTTTTATTAGTAATTTCAAAAAAATTATTCCCATATTAAATTTATTGACTTTTGAATAAATTGGTAGTATATTATATTTACATGGAATTAAATGAGAATTTCTCGAAAAATAAAAAAAATATTCCAGTTTCTATTGACTTCTTTTGTAATATTTGTTATTCTTTAAATATAATATGTCGAAAGATGTAAAATTAAACTGAATGAGGAGGATTTTAAATGAAATCAACAGGTGTAGTAAGAAGAGTAGACGAGCTAGGTAGAATAGTTATTCCTATAGAATTAAGAAGAACTTTAGATATAGCTGAAAAAGATGCTTTAGAAATATATGTAGATGGAGAACAAATAATTTTAAAGAAATATGAGCCAGCTTGTATTTTCTGTGGAAATGCAAGAGACGTTGTTAACTACAGAGGAAAAAATATCTGTGAAAATTGCATGACTATATTAAAAGAAGAAAAATAATATATTTTTAAACATAGAAAAACACTTTCCTTCATAAGAAAGTGTTTTTTATATTTATATTAGTATACTCTTCTCGCAGTTACAAAGTCAGATCTACTTGATAAAGTAGATATTTTAACCACATCTCCTGTTTGTGGAGAATGTATATAACAATTATTTCCAACATATATTCCTACATGTCTTATGGGACTTCCAAAGAAAACTAAATCACCCGGTTGTAAATCAGATTTATCAACATATGATCCAACCCCAGCTTGACTTCTTGAAACCCTTGGCAAATTAACACCAAAATGATCAAATACATAAGATGTAAATCCAGAACAATCAAATGAATTAGGTCCAGTTGCCCCCCATTGATAGGGTCTTCCTAAATAATTAGAAGCGTATGCCACAATAGCATTAGATGAAATTTCTGCAGAACCTCTTGATGGTGTATATTTTTGTGTTGCTGCTCTAGCTTGCTCAATCAATTCATTTGTTTTATCTATTTCAGCTTTATCTTTATTTACTACATTAGCATAAGCAGTAGCTTCTTTTTGTGCTTCATCTATATATTTTTGTTGTTCATCTTTAGCAACTTGTAATTCTGACATCTTATTTTGTTGCTCACCCTTTGTTGCTGCTAATTCTGCATTTTCTTGCTCCATAAGTTTCTTACTTGCCTCAACCTCTGCTTGCTTAGCTTTTAATGTAGCAATAATTTCTTTATCTAATTCTGTTATCGTTCTCACTATTTGAATTCTAGAAAAAAGGTCACTTAAATTTTTAGCACCTAGTACTATTTCTACATAACCAGTTTCACCATTCATATACATGGCTGACATTCTTTGTTCATATAATTTTTTTTCAGCTTCCATATCAATTTGAGCCTGTTCGATTTCTTGCTTTGCATTTTCTATGTTTTTTTCTATATCTGTTATTTTATTATTTAATTCATCTATTTTATTTAAGGTTTCTTCTATGTTGTAGTCTAACTCTTCTATTTTAGAATTTAATTCTTCAACAATTTTCTGTGCTTCTTGAAAATCATTTTCATGCTCTGCCAACTCTTTTTTTTGCTGCTGCAATTGTTCTTGTAATGTATCTGCAAAAACTACCATTGAAGCACTACAAGAAGTTGCTATAGCAACCGATAATACAGTAGCAATCACTTTTTTATGCACATCTCACATCCCCTTTACAGTATACTCTATCACATTATACCATTAATGCTTAAATATTTCATCTATAATAAATAATATTTATAAAAATATCCCTTAATTTATTAAATAAATTTAGTTTAGAAACTCTTTATGTTCAAGGAATATTTGTAAACTTCTGACTTAGGTAATTTTCTATCCTTAGCCACCATTTTGATAGACTCTTTTTTGCTGTTGTTTTCTTTAATATATTTAATTATATGTTCTTCTATACTCAAGTCTTCCCATAACTTCTTTTCATCTTCAATAGCTTCTTTTTGAGATTTACCTTCAATAACAAGTACGTATTCACCTCTTGGGCTTTTTTCTTCATAATAACTTATAGCCTGTGAAATTCTACATCTAATTATTTGCTCATGAAGTTTAGTTAACTCTCTACATATAGCTATTGTTCTATCTCCTAAATTTTCTTCTAAGCTTTTTAATGTAACAATCAATCTATGTGGAGACTCATATATTATTATAGTTTCCGGATATAATTTTATATTTTCTAGCATAATATTTTTTTCTTTTCTTTCTCTAGGCAAAAAACCTCTGAATATAAATTTTGAAGAATCTAGCCCTGAACCTACTAAGGCTGTAGTTATTGCCGTAGCACCGGGTAATACCTCAAAATCTATATTTTCTTCTATACACTTAGAAATCAAAATAGAACCTGGATCAGATATACCTGGAGTTCCAGCATCTGAAACTAATGCTATTTTTCTTCCTTCTTTTATCAGTTTAACTATTTCATCACCTTTATCATATTCATTAAACTTATGATAACTAAATAAATGTTTCTTAATATTAAAGTGATTTAATAACTTTATAGTATGTCTTGTATCCTCTGCTGCTATCATTTCAACCTCATTAAGCACTTCTAATGCTCTAATGGTAATATCTTTTAGATTACCAATAGGTGTAGGAACAATAAATAGTTTTCCTTCCATATCTCTTTCTCCTCTATTTATGAGTTTATTATTTATCTCTTCCATATATTCTAGTTAATTCTTCAGTATAATTTCCATGTTCATCATACACAAATAAAGGGGATTCCCATTTAAGAAAACTACCTCCATCTCGTTGAGCTTCTATTAGCACAATATTTGGTGCTTTATTAACATTAGGATGAACCATCCTAACTCTCTTAGGCTCAATTTTATACTTTCTCATCAATGTAAAAATGTCAACTAATCTATCTGGTCTATGTACCATGTACATTCTTTTATTATCTTTTAATAAAGTTCTACACGCTAAAATAACATCCTCTAGATTACAACATATCTCATGTCTAGCAATGGCAATTTTATCGTCAGGATTTATTATACCAGAATTATAAACCTTATAAGGTGGATTAACAGTAACTACATCCGCTTTAGGTAATTTTTTTAACATTTCAATATTTTTTAAATCACCTTTTATAAAATCAATTTTATTTTCTAATTTATTATATAGTACAGACCTTTGCGCCATTTCTACCATTTCTTCTTGAATCTCTAAACCAATAATTTTTGATGGGTTATTCTTTCCTTTTATAACAAAAGGAACTATACCCGTACCAGAGCATAAATCAATTACAGTAGAATTACTTTTTACATTAGCAAAATTAGCTAATAAAACAGCATCTACACCAAATCTGAATTTATCTTTCTTTTGTATTACAAATAAATCTTTTAACTGTAAATCATCTAAAGTTTCGTCATCTTTTATTAAATTTTCATTCATTATAATCACCATTTTTTTATATTTTTATTTACCGTATATATTTTTAATCTATACGTAAGTTTTGTCTATAATACTTAAAAAATATTAATCTTAAGAATTTTATTATACTTTTAAAAGTACTAATAATCAATTATATTGCTTTAATTTATAATTAAAGTATTTATTTGTTTAAATTCCCACTAAGATTTATAAAAACTATGCATTCTTATTTATTTTTATCTTAACTTTAAATATTTTTTACTGTATAATTAGCTTGTCAAGTAATTAGCTACTTGTAAAAATTTTAAGGAGGACTCTAAATGATTTCCTTATACAAATCATTTTCATATGAAAATACTTGTGTTTCAATAATTAATGAAGAAGTGGAGAGCTTTTTTGATATTCGTCTCAACGAAGCTTATACATATACTATGCTATTAGTTAAAAATACAAAAGCATATAACAAAGATGATTTTAAAAGTAATGTTATAAGTAATTTAGATATTCAGCTACTTTTTATTCATATTTTTGAAAGAATCGGCACAGAAATTTTTGAAAGTTTAGATTTTGATTCTACTATATTGGCTCCTAGCACTTTACCTTTTGACCATATAATAAAACAATCTAGTTTTGATTCAGCAATATTAGAAATGTGTAATTATCTTTCTGACGATATAATAACCACAGCCTTTAATTCTATAGGCCATGAAGTATTTGAAATCGAACTAAATAAAGCCACAAACAAGAAAATCAAACTTGATAAACATCAAGAATCAATTTACTCTAAAATAAGCGAAACTATTTTATCTTTTAAACTACAATTTAAAGACTCATTAAAAAATATTACAATTCAAACTCCAAAACATATTGATTCTTCAAACACTACAAAATATATAATGTAAGCCTAAAGTAAATGCTTTAGGTTTTTATTTTGAAAACCCTACCCACTTAGAACATTTATCTCCTTGCATAGTTTTTATTTTATAAAATCCGTCTGGATTATAACAATTTCCTTCTTCACAATATACTTTTATATTATAAAAATCAACCTCTCTTTTACAATTCCAATATATACAAGTGGCACAAGATTTTTGATGTTTCACCCACATATACATAATATCCCCCCTTTATTTTATATGACATATTATTATTATTAATATGGAGGCTATTTTAGAATTATTACTTTTCTATATAAATGTAAAATAAAAAAAGACCGTCAAAGACGATCTTTTTTTTATTCAGCTACTGGTGCTGCTACTGGACAAACATTAGCACAGTTTCCACAATCGATACAAGCTTCAGCATCAATTACGTATATTCCATCTCCTTCAGATATTGCATCTACTGGACATTCTGAAACACAAGCGCCACAACTTACACATGAATCATTTATAATATAAGCCACAAAAACACCCCCTCATCATGATTTAGAATATTTATATATCCGCTATCTATTTTAACACTTTCCTTAAATTAAAGGAAGTCCCTTTATAAAATACTAAAGCCCATATCTTCTATAAAGTCCAATATTTCATCTTTGGAGATAATATTTTCATCAAATATCATTTCTAAATTATTTTTTTTCAATTGAGTAGCAATAATACCTTCTTTGGCTGATATTCTTTCTGTAATAACAGCAAAGTTATCCCTTTGACTTAAGTCCATAATATTTATTGATATTTTCATAAGTCTGCCCCCTTTAATTGCTAATCTTTTTTAAGTATTTCCTTAAATTCTTTAGTCTCTTCACTATCAATAAAAATATTTATATCTTCTGTGGAATCATCTAATTCTCTGTATTCATATTCACCAGAAATCAGATCAATTTCATGCATTGAAAAAGTTTTTATATATTCTTCTTCATCCTTTTTCTTTAATTTAACATTAACTATTTCTTTTACAACATTATTTGAAACAACCACACCTTTACCCTCAACTGTTTTGACAATAGACCCCGCTTTAGGTAGTTTTTGTTTTATAGTTTCATATGTATCTTGTTCGTAATTTAAGCAACACATTAATCTTCCACAAATACCAGATATTTTTGAAGGATTTAATGATAGATTTTGCTCTTTTGCCATTTTTATAGATACTGGTGCAAAATCACCTAAAAACGAAGAACAGCACATTGGTCTTCCACAAGGCCCCAAGCCGCCTATCATTTTTGCTTCATCCCTTACACCTATTTGTCTTAATTCTATTCTTGTTCTAAAAACAGAGGCCAAATCTTTTACTAATTCTCTAAAATCAACTCTTCCTTCTGCAGTAAAATAAAATATTATTTTATTATTATCAAAAGTATATTCCACATCTATTAACTTCATAGGTAATACATGATTTTCTATTTTTTCTACACATATAGAAAATGCTTTATCTTGTTTTTCTTTATTTTCTGTATTTATATTTATATCTTCTTGTGTAGCAACTCTTAAAACATTTTTTAGAGGTGTAACTATATTCTTATCTTCAACATCCTTAGGTCCAATAACACAATGTCCAAATTCCGTACCTCTAATTGTTTCAACTATAACATAATTATCAACTTTAATTTCTAAATCATTAGGTGAAAAATAATATATTTTACCAGATTTTTTAAATCTAACTCCAACTACTTTTATCATATTAAACCTCCTGCATTTTCAGAAACATTACAGCAAAAACCAATTCTGAATTTACTTTGCTTTGTAATTTTTCTCTAGCCTCATTAATTATACCAATAAATTCATCTAGTTTTTTCATTGAATACAAATTTGCCATATCCATTATATCATTTAATTTATCATAATTGATAATAATATTATTATCCCCTATTTCTTTATATATCATAATATCTCTTATATAGGATAATAATGTATCTATAATTTCTTCCCACATATAATTATATTTGTTGAAATAACTCTCATACTCTTGCATAATACCTATATTATCTTCACCTACTGATTTTATTAAGGATAACGTAAAATTTCTTACCTCTTTGAAATCCGCATCATTTAAATACAAATCACATCTACCTGGAATTCCATCACTAAAGTTAATTAACAAATTCATTTCATCATTTGTTAAAATTTCATATTTCTTTTGTAAGTAAAGTTTTATCTCATTTGCTTTTAATCTGTTTAATCTATGAATTTGATTTCTTGATTTAATTGTTTCTAAAAGAAGATCTAAGGATTCACTACACATTATTATAGTGACTCCTTTAGGTGGTTCCTCTATAGTTTTTAGAATTGCATTTTGAGCCTCTGTAGTCATCTTATGAGCCTCATATATTATAACTACCTTTTGACTACCTTCATAAGGTTTTTTGTTGACTTCTATTATCAAACTTCTTATTTCATCAACACCAATAGATTTCTTGTTTTTTTTAACTCTCCATTCAACAATATCTACATAATCCCTATTTTCATTTTTTCCTAATATTTTTATGGCTACTTGATAAGCTAATAAACTTTTTCCTATTCCATCTGGACCCACAATTAAATGTGCATGTGAAAAAGTATTATTATTTATGGAATTTTGAATTTGATTTTTTATAAATTCATGCCCAATTATGCTTTCAAATCCCATGGGTTGTACCTCCATTACTAATTATATTTTAATGAATTGATCTACATCTAGAACAAAAACTGTTGCACCGCCAACTTCAACTTCAACAGGATATGGAACAAACATGCCTGTAGTTTCAGAAATAGGAGATGGTGAAGCCACAATTTGTTTTCTAGTTTTACAAACTTCTTTTATTACATCTACAATTATTTCTACTTTTTCTTTTTCAACCCCTATAATCAATGTAGTGTTCCCTGATTTTAAGAAACCACCGGTAGTTGCAAGTTTAGTAACTCTATACCCCTTTTCCGTAATGGCCTCTACTAACTCTGCAGCATAATCATCTTGGATAATTGCAAAAATCAATTTCATCTACACTCCTCCATTAATATTAAAATATTATATTTATTTTATCACATTTTTGATTTCTCTGTATATCTGCTCATGTATTTTTTCAATTGTATTAATTTTATTATTACTTATGCAATCTATCTTTACCCAATTGTATTTATTAGCTACGTAACAAGCTGTTTCATAAGATTTTATTAAATACCCTTTATCTTTCTCATGAATATCCTTTTCTTCTTGCCCATTTATTTTGTTTTTTCTGTTTTTCATTAATTTATTTGCATGTTCAGGCGGCATATTTAAAAAAAACACACAATCCGGAACTGGAAGTCCAAACTTTATAAATTCAAAATCCCATAACCATTTTAAAAATTTATCTTTTTCTTCCTTAGCATCCATTTTAGATGCTTGATGAACCATATTAGCTGTTGTATATCTATCTGCTAATATTATACCTCCATTCTCATAAAACTCTTTCCATTCTTTTTTATATGAAGCAAATCTATCTGCTGCATAAAAAGTAGATGCAACATAAGCATTTACATCTCCTGGTTTATCCCCAAAATCACCATTAAGATACATTTTAACTAATTCGGATGATTTGCTATTGTAATTTGGGAATTCTATCTTTTTTATGTTATGTCCTTCTTTTCTTAATCTATTATATAATTTATCTGATTGAGTTTTTTTACCTGCTCCATCAGTTGCTTCTATTATAATTAATTTACCTTTCATATGTAAATTCCCCCTATACCTTCATAAAAGAGTTCACACTATTTTTATAAAGTACTTATCCTTATCTTTAATTAAACCCAATATAGATTTATTGTTTTTCAAGTAATATTGTATCATTTTAATGATATTTTTGCTAATTATTTCCCCTGGCATAATAATTGGGACTCCTGGTGGATATGGCACTATAGCTTCCGCAGATATGCTGCCTTCTGATTTATCTAACTCTATAATAATTTTTCTTCTTTCAATTACTTCGTAAGGCCACAATTTAATACTTGGACTATCTGCATTTAATAATACAATTTTTTCTTCTTTGTAGTTTTCTAAATTACATTCTTTTAATTTATTATATAATAACTTAAAATCACTTTCTTTATTGAATGGCGATAAAATTAATATAATATTATTTGTATCATTCATTTCACTTTGTATACCATTTTTCCTTAAATAGCTCATTACCCCTTCAGCACTGTATCCTTCTTTTATATTTATAATATATCTAGATTTATCCATATCATGTATGCTATTATCTAAACTTTCTAGCGCCAATATATGTATACCTTCAATAGTATTGATTTTTTTTCTATATATTTCAGCTGTATTTATAAGCTTCTTATAATCTGTTCTTCCAAAATACTGTAAGTAGTATCTAGTATATTCCATAGAGCACATAAGCATATATGACGGACTAGTAGAAGTAAATGCACTTACATAAAAATCTGATTTATCTATCAAATCAGAATTATTTATATGTAAATATGCTGTTTGAGTAAAGCTAGGTAACGTTTTATGACTACTCATTACAACCATGTCTGCTCCTGATTTAACCGCACTTTCAGGCAATTCTTCACAAACCCCAAAATGTGCTCCATGAGCTGAATCAACTAAAACATACATATTTGCTTTATGAGCTTCTTTAATAATTTTTTTTAGGTCTAAACAAATACCATAATAATTAGGATAAGTTATTATAATTCCCTTTGCATCATAGTTCTCTTTAATAGTATCAAAAAAATACTCCTCGTCTATAGATAGAGGAGCATTATACTTTTTATCTATTTTATTGTTGATGTAAACTGGTTTTAGTTTTCTAGTTATAATTCCGTTCATAATAGATCTATGACAATTTCTTTCTACTAATACTTTATCCCCTTCTTGGAAACAGGAAAAAATCATAGCTAAATTACCACTAGTACTTCCATTCACAAGAAAATATGCTTTTTTACTTCCATAATACTCTTTTAATAAATTTAAGCTTTCCTTTATTATTCCTTCCGGTTTATGAAGATTATCTACTCCTTCAACTTCCGTTATATCCATTTTTATTATATTATCGTATAATTTTTTTCCCTCATCAGTTCTAATGAACCCATCACCATTTTTATGTCCGGGCATAGAAAAAGAAATATTATTTTCATTAATATAATCTAATACCCCCTTCAGCAGTGGTAATCTGGACAATCAAAATCCTCTCCCTTACTCATATAATGCACTATTTTTCTTCTTATGCATTTTTCATAATAATCATAAAAATCTGTACCTGTTTTTGAGTTAATTATTCTTTTTTCACAGTTAATACAAATTCCTCTTCCATTTATCATTATACCATCATTTAGAGGCTTTCCACATATAATACAGCTTTGCTTGTTTAAATATTTCATAACTTTCTCCCTTCAAAATGTTAGTAATGATTTATTTCGTATTAATTTAGATGATTATTTTAATTTTAGCCTCATACTATATATTTTATTCAGCATACCCGCAAAACTTATTTTGTCCACAAAAATAATTTTTAATAATTAAATTTTCTCTGGTTATAATAGTAAATATATAAAAGAAATTTGAAGAAACAAATTATTATACAAAGGAGTAAATTATATGAAACAAAAGACTGCTTCTTATCTATCCACAATAAAACCGGATATTATTAATATAAATACTTTTTTACATAACACTTTAGAGGAAAGTTATCACGAATATAAATCTAGTCAATATTTAATTGAGTTATTAAAAACTAATTCTTTCCACGTGATAGAAAATTTTTGTGGTATGGAAACTGCTTTTAAAGCAGAACTTGGAACTTCTTACCCTAAAATAGCTTTTTTGTGTGAATATGATTCATTTCCACTTAAAGGACAAATTTTAGGCACAAGCTTTACTTCTACGGTATCTATCGCAAGTGTCTTAGCACTATCAAAGATTATAGATACTATAGGTGGCTCTTTAACAGTCATAGGATGTCCAGGCGAGTTAAAGGGTGGAAGTAAAGTTTCCATGGCTAAAATGGGTGTTTTTGATGATATAGATGCTGTTCTAATGGTTCAACCTCATAATCACACTTCAATTAATGGTTCGTCACCTGCCGTTTTGCCCATTAAAATATTTTTATCCTGTGAGGATAGCAATCACTATACTCCTTTAGAAGGATGTATTTATATTATTGATTCTATAAATATTTTATTGAAAAGTTATTGTAAAGATTGTTCTATAGATAACATTAAGATAGATGGATCATTAAATCCTTCTATTTTAAAAAACACATTAGAAGTTAAATTTTCAATTAAATCAGTTAATCTAGATATTGCTTATAATATAAAAGATAAAATAGAAGAAATATGTTCCTTTAGTAAAAGTTTATTAAATATTGATTATAAAATTCATTTAAATAATGTTCCATATGATACTTTATTTTATAATAATACTTTAAATAGACTTTTAGCTCATAATCTAAAAGAGTGTGGAATTATACATCTTGAAGACATTAAAGATTATAATTTCGGATTAAGTCTAGGTAATGTTAGCCATATAGTTCCTTGTATTAGACCTTTTATTTCTCTATCTAATGATAAAATTTTCGGCACAAGTGATTTTATCGAAGCAAGTAGTTCTAGCTCTTGTATAGACTTAATAATGAATTGTGCTCAAGCACTTAGCAATACTGCTATAGATTTGATTGAAAAAGAATCCCTTATTCAGGAAGCTAAAATAGAATTAAATAATTTAAAAGCTAGGCCATAGGCCTAGCTTTTTTAAAAAGTTCTATTTCTTAAATCATTTAATTTCAAAACCAAATTTTCACTTGGTTGAAAATAAAAGATTTCATTTTTATCATTAATTCTATAAGTACAACAATACATACTAGGAGTAACAATAAGGCTTGTATATTTTTTAGCCATAAACTGATGAATACTCAATTTTCTATACCAAATTTTATCTATAGATTGAATACTGCTTACTTTTATATTTTCTAAAATTTCCTGTTTTTCATTAGATAATCTATATACAATAAATTGATCTGCAATTATTGAATACTTATATCTTAATTTACATTTTATTATTTCTTTGTACACAATTATACTCAAAAAAATTATTGCCATTATTTTAGAATATCCCGCTATTCTATGACCAAAAACATTAATATTTTCTGCAATATCTGAAATAATAATCAAAAACTCACAAATAAAAATCATTGTAACTAAGCTTGTCATTTTACTTCTCACAACAACCTCTTTATGCATTACAAAACCTCCACTATTAAAATTGCCCACATGAAGATTATACTAACTTTTACGTAGTTATCAAATAAGAAAAAAGCTTTAATTGACCATTATTAAGTAAAATATTCTATTTTAAGAATTTAGCTACTCTATAGTATACTATATTACTCTTATGCTCTTATTAGCTCCTGAATTCTTATATTTGTTAAAAATAATTAAATTTTTTGTGTACAAGAATTCTTATACTATATGATTTTATTATTTACTAAAATAGCTTTATGGTATATTCTATTTGTAGAAAGGAATGATTGTATGATTTTTTTATATAAAACCCCAACTGAATTTGCTAATGTAAAAAAAATTGAGACTATTGAATATGGATGTTGGATTAATATGATAGATCCTTCTGAACAAGAATTATTATTAGTATCAAAAAAAACTGGTGTTCCTTTAGAGTTTTTAAATGCAGCTTTAGATGAAGAAGAAACTTCTAGAATTGATGTTGAAGATAATAATATTTTACTTATTGTTGATATTCCTTTTGCAGAAATGGAAGAAAACTCTTTAACTTATGATACTTATCCTTTAGGTATAATTTATTGTGACTTTTGCCTTATTACTATATGCCTAAAAAATAGCAAACTACTAACAGATTTCTCTGAAGGAAAAATAAAATCTTTTTATACCTATAAACGTTCTAGATTTATTCTACAATTATTATTTAGAATTGCTAGCTATTATTTGACATGCCTACGACAAATAGGAAAGAAAAGTTTAATGTTACAAAAATCCTTGCATAAATCCATGAGTAATAAAGTACTAATGCAATTACTTTCTTTACAAAATTCATTGGTTTACTTTTCAACATCACTAAAATCCAATGAAGCCACATTGGAAAAAATGTTGAAATTAACTATAATGCAGAAATATGAAGAAGATAAAGACGTCCTTGAAGATGTTATAATAGAAAATAAGCAAGCACTTGAAATGACCAGTATATACACAAATATTTTAAATACTACTATGGATGCATCTGCTAACATGATTTCTAATAATCTTAATCAGGTTATGAAATTACTTGCATCTATCACAATAGTAATATCTATTCCTAATATGATTTCAGGTATTTTTGGAATGAATTTAATTAGCTTACCCTTACAAAAAGATCCTTTTGGTTTTCTAAAAGTACTATCTCTTATTGGTTTAACTGCAGTGTTAACCACTATTATGCTTAGAAAGAAAAAAATGCTTTAAACAAATTTAATTAAATTTTTCTTATAATTTAGAAGGTTTCAAACAAATTAATAGTAATTTGTTTGAAACCTTTTTACTTTTTTACTATTTCAAAATAAACCTACTAATTTCTAAGAGGTAAAATATATAAATATGCTTTTATAACTTTTAATAAACAATTTGCACAACAGCATAAATATATTTCTGTAACTTTTGTATATTGGCTTTTTGTTGATAGTATGATAAATTATATATATTATAATTATAAAATGTTTAAAATATCATGTTAAAATTTATTAATTTATTAAAGGGGTGTTTTTTATGAATAAGCGCAAAATATTAAGTATTTTTGTTTCTACAGCACTGCTTGTAAGTATACTTACTGGATGTGGAAATAAAAATGTAGAAACTGTTGCTACAAGTGATGAAACTATAACATTGGGTGCTGTTTTATCTTTAACAGGAGATTTAGCTTCCATTGGTCAAACCGCTAAAAATGGTATTGAATTAGCCGTTGAAGAAGTAAATACAGCAGGTGGAGTTTTAGGAAAACAAATAAAGGTTGTTTATGAAGACGATGAAAATAAACCTGCAATGTCTTCTTCTGCCATACAAAAACTTATAAATAATAATCAAGTTATAGGTGTTATAGGTCCTTTAACTAGTCCTTGCTCAATAGCAGCTGGTCCCGTAGCTACTGAAAATAAAATTCCTATGATTTCGCCTTATGCAACAAATGCAAAAGTTACATCTGCAGGTGGTGAATACGTATTTAGAGCCTGTTTCATTGATCCTTTCCAAGGAGTAGTTATTTCTAAATTTGCAATTGATGAATTAGAAGCAAAGACCGCTGCAGTTTTCTATAATATTACTAATGACTATGCTAAGGGTCTAGCAGAAGTATTTATAGATGAATTTGCTAAAGCTGGAGGCGAGATAGTTGGTGTAGAAACATTTAATGAAGGCGATCAGGATTTCAATGCTCAATTGACTAATATAAAAGCAATGGATGCTGATGTTTTATTCTTACCTAATATGTATAATAACGTTGGATTAATAGCTAAACAAGCTAAATCATTAGGGATAGATAGTATATTACTTGGTGGTGATGGTTGGGATTCACCAGACCTATTCGCTATAGGTGGAAGTGATATAGATGGTGGATATTTTTCTACTCACTTTTCTCCAGATGATAAAAAAGAAATTGTATCTACCTATGTTGAAACCTATAAATCAAAGTATGGTGCTATACCTGATGTTTGTTCAACCTTATCTTATGATGCAACTAAAATTATGATAAAAGCTATCGAAGAGGCTGGAAGTACCGATACTGAAAAAATAAAGGATGCTATTCAATCTTTACAAATTAGTGCTGTTACTGGTGATATCACTTATGATGAAAACAGAAATCCTGTAAAAAGCGCAGTTATCATGAAAACAGTTGATGGTAAACAAGAATTCCTTAAAACTATTGAACCTTAAGTATTATTTTAATAAAAAATCGGCTATCTCAAAATAGAAAATTGAGATAGCCTCAATTTTTATTTTAACACAAGATATTAACTTTATGTGTTTACGGTTATTTTCATTATTTGATTTACAAAGAATAAAAAAGAAACTATCTCAGCATTAATTCTAAGATAGTTTCTTTTTTATTACCTGGCAACGACTTACTCTCCCACACAGTCACCCATGCAGTACCATCAGCGTGTTGAAGCTTAACCATCGTGTTCGGAATGGGAACGGGTGTTGCCTTCAAGCTATAATCACCAGATTATTTTGTTGTTTTTTGAATTATTCATTCAAAATTGCTTTCGAATGTTGCATTCAAAATTGCATAGTGAATTAATTAAATTGATCAAGCCCTCGACCTATTAGTATCAGTCAGCTTAATACATTACTGTACTTACACCTCTGACCTATCAACCTGGTAGTCTTCCAGGGGTCTTACTAACTTAACGTTATGGGAAATCTAATCTTGAGGTGGGCTTCACGCTTA
>NZ_FQXM01000008.1 GCF_900129965.1 Clostridium grantii DSM 8605
TTTTAAATCCATGTGAAGTATTTTCAAAGGGTTGTACTTTACTAAATTCTATACCCCTGTAATCAAATGCTCTCGCATATTGAATTTCCTTTGCGATATCAATTCCTATAACTAAAGTTTTTTCTGTAATTGACAAAATCTTTTCATTTTGTGTATAATTCATATTGAGTACCTCCACTGATAATTTTTAATTAGGGATAAACGTTCGAACGTCTTATACCCCGTATTTTATCAGCAGGTGCTCTTTTTTTCAAATTTCATTTTACTTCATAACAGGAATGCTCCTAGTATAATAAAGCCATAGCAAACCTTATCCTAATTCTAAATTAATTTATATCTGAACTATGTGATGTAGTTCTTCTCTTTGATATTGTTCCAACAATTGACACAGCAATAAGTTTATATTTTCATTGTAAAGATATTAACATGCCACTTTCAGTGGAAACACAAAGCATCATATTTTGTTGTATAAAACTAAGTTTTTTTATAACCAAAATAAAATCTAATGCTAGTATAATATTAGTTCTTTATAATGCATGGAAAATTTTATCATAATTAAATAATGAATATAACCTGCTAAAATCAACTATATATGTTTTAATAAAGATACAAATATATGTGTATATGCGTATATTAACCCCAAAAGTCAATAAATAAAAATGTAATGTAGGTCTTTTGATTTTGATAATGCAATATTATTTATGTTTGAATATGTAGAAAAATTTTATAAGAATTTCAATTTTTGTATTTGATATATTCACTGATATCCATTACCTAGTGAATATACATTTTAAGCTTTTATAAAATAAACCTAATTTGATTCCACTTGGATTGCGATATAAATTTCAAACTAAGTTTTAATTTTAATATTTTTCTACATTTTACCATGTAATTTTATGTATTTAAATGTTTTTTTTTCATAATGTATTATATTTTACATTTTATAAAATTTCTTATGTTACATTGTATTTATTGTTTAATTAGTAGTTTTATTGCACCTAACTTTTTATTTAATAACCTCATATGTGAAAAATTCTACATGTTATTCCTTTGATGAAAATGTATTAACTCATAGTCGGACAAATGATTTATATATTCCTCCCAGGCTGCATTATCTAATTTTCTAGACATAGTTTATCCTCCCATCAATAATTTTATGAAATGATTTTATCAATGAGAGGACATTATGTCTAGGTACTTAATTTTTGACGCTCACTTATATTTCCCATAAAAAAACCAATCATTATAGTATTTTATCCCAATTGGTGTTAATGCATTTTAAATAAAGTGCGGACAAAACGGACAAATGACGAAAAAAAGCCTCTTGGATAATCTATCCAAGAGGCTCTTGCGTCAGTTATATCAATGGTGCCGAAGGTGGGAATCGAACCCACACGGTATTACTACCACAGGATTTTGAATCCTGCGCGTCTGCCAGTTCCACCACTCCGGCGCGTTTATTTATCTTACCGACGAAGATTATAATATCATGATTACAGATTTAAGTCAAGCTTATTTCAAAATATTTTTGATTTTTTATTTCAAAACATTTTTATTTTTTTTTCACAATATCTATTGAACATGTAATATTATGAGAATTAGGAGAATTTTTTTCATAATTCTTTCATTATCATGATATAATTAGTAAAATAAGTTACAATGATATTTATTGTTTTTTACGCTAAAAAGCTAAAACGTAAGCAAATTAAAAATTATAAAAAGGATGGTGCTACAATGATTAAACTTTCAAAGGAAATGCATGTTGATGAAAAAAGTAATTTTAGAGATGGGGAGGGGCTTATTTCTTTAACTAGAGTTCTGGAATCTGCACAGTTAAATGATAAATGTGATGTTTATTCTAAAGTTACGCTTCCTGTAGGCTCAAGCATTGGCTATCATGTTCACACTGGCAATACAGAAACTTATTATATACTAAAAGGAACTGCACTTGCCAATGACAATGGTATAGAAAGTGTTCTTGAAGCAGGAGATATGATTTTTACTCCTGATGGCAGTGGTCATGCTATTAAAAACATTGGCAATGTAGATTTAGAGTTTATGGCGCTTGTAATTAGAAGTTAAACTTTTTTTCATTTAAAAACAAAAGTATCTAATTCTTTATTATAAAGAATTAGATACTTTTTTAATAAATTTTAATGTTTTTTAAGTAATTCTCTTGGTATATGACAATACCCATTAGGATTTTTTTCTAAATACTTTTGATGATATATTTCTGCATCAAAAAAGTTTTGTAAAGATTCTATTTCTGTAACTATAGGTCTATCATACTTTAATTGTTCTTTATCCCTTGATGAAAGTATAATAGATAAATCGTCATCTGAATAATAATAAATGCCTGTTCTATATTGAGTACCTTCATCTGGTCCTTGTCTATCCTTTACTGTAGGATCTACTATAATCCAATAAGCTTCTAATAATTTCTCTAAACTTATTATTTTAGAATCATATTTAATATAACAAGCTTCTGCATACCCTGTTTCTTGTTCACACACCATTTCATAAGTAGGATTTTCAAAATTTCCATTTGCATATCCAACCTTAGTTTGTGCTACTCCATCTAATGTTTCAAAATAAGCCTCTACTCCCCAAAAACAGCCACCTGCTAACACAATTTCTCTCATTTTTCCCATCCTTCTCCATTTTATTTGATGTATTTTTAAAACCATAAATTTAATCATTTAATATTAACATTTTAGAAACATTTCTAACACAATAATGTCACATAAGTATATTAATATATAGATAAATAGTTAATAACTATTCCCCCTAAAATTTAATTTATATTTAAACCAGCTCTTAATCAGAAGTGCTGGTTTATTGTTTTGCTCTAATAACTCCTACTGCTTTTCCTATCAAATAAAAGCCTTCTTCCTTTACAATTATAGGTTTGTAATTTTGATTTTCAGGCATCAACATTACTTTTCCATTTTTATTATAAAGTCTTTTAAGAGTAGCATTTCCTTCAATGTTTACTGCCACTATATCATTATGTGTAGCAGATGATATTGTTTGAATCACCACCATATCACGGTCTTGAATATTAGCATTAATCATACTATCTCCTTTTACTTTTAGTATGAAACAATCTTGCATTCCTTTTGTCCAGTATTTAGGCAAAGAAAAGGAGTCCTGTTGTTCTGGTTCCATATATATAGGATCACCTGCCGCAATATTATTAAAAACAGGAATTTGATTTAATTCTTCTTTTCCATACTCTATTTCTTCTTCATCCTCAACTATTAATTCTTCAAAATTACTGCTATCTTTTAAAATATTAAATTCTTTTAAATGTTTGAGATCAAAATATTTAAACCTCTCCAAACTTTCATTGGGAGTAAAAGAGTGTTTTAAAGTATATTTTTTCGATACTCCAGGTAACTCTTCAGTATAAATACGTTTATTTCTTACAATTTTAGAAAATTGATTTTCTTTTTCTTTATTGTTAATATTAATAGAAAAGGTCATTGTTGAATGATCTTCATCATAATAAAGATTTTCAATTAATTCAATTTCAGAAGATGAAAATTTTTCTGTATCATCTACTATTATGTGGACATATTTACTTAAAAATTCACTTTTTTTATTGCTATTCTTTGAAGATAAAGTATTGTTAATATATTTAAGCATATCTTCGTAGTCAATATATCCTTGTTTTTCTAATTCTCTATTGTAATAATTATAAAGAGCTATTACAGCTTCTCTACTACTACTATTTTTTTTAAGGGTTGGCTTTGAATTACCTTTATGTTTCCATCCTTTTCTTGGAGAATCCAAATATTCTTTTACGTTTACCCATGAACTACTTTTTATCCATCTAATTTCGTTAGAAAAAAATTCCCAATTTTCTTTTTTTAATATTTTATTTCTTTTAAAATCTTTTTTTACTTCTTCGATGGCATTTACCATAATTTTCTCAATTTCTTTTCTTTCAATAAGTAGTTCTAGTTTATTATTTTCAACTAAATAATCAAAAAATAATTCAGAAATCACTTTTTCAAAAGTTACAAACTCAATGTTTTCTTCATTTGATAAAAAACCACTCAAAAGTGTATTGAATAATTCATCATTAGACCTACTTATTTTTTTATAACTTCTAACAAAATTTTCTTTATCCATTTGGTTAAACAATATGACCAAAATTTTATCTTTCGGATTTAATATATAATTATTTTTTAAAAATAATATTCTATAACTTAATGAAGTACTTTTACCACTAAATTTTTTGCCTTTAAGTATTTCAGTTGTTTTCCCACTTGGCTTACTTAAAATAAAGGACTTTTGTGATTTACTAGTTTCATAGTATTTATCCATTTAATCACCCCTCATCCTTCCACTAAAACTTTTTTTATTTCTACATAATTTATATTAATTATTCTAACATAAAAACTGCCTCTAAGGGCAGTTTTTTTATTATCTCAACTTTTGTTTTGTAAAATATGCGATACCTAGAGCACCAGGTCCTACATGTACGCCTATTACTGGTCCTATTGGACCTATTTGAATATCTTTTCCTGTTAGATTTTTCAATTTATCTGCTAAGATTTTTGCTTCTTCTTCACAGTTTATATGATGAACAATTGCCTCTCCTAAACCGTATTGTTCTATATCTTTCAAGAATATATCTATAATGGTACTTATAGCTTTTTTTGTTGTTCTAACTTTATTCGCAACTATTACTTCACCTTTGTCCACTGTTAGAATAGGTATAATCTTAAGCACGTTTCCCACTAAAGCACCTGCTTTTCCAATTCTTCCACCCTTTTGTAAATACTTTAAAGAAGCTGGAGAAAATACAAATTTTGCTCGCTCAATTATATTTCTTGTATATTCTATAACTTCTTTAAATGTTTTACCACTTGCAGCTGCTTTTGCTGCTTCTATAACAGCAAATCCAAGTTCCATTGAATTAGAGTTGGATTCTAATAACTCAATTTCTGCGTGAGGAAACTCCTCTAAAACCATATTTTTAACTAAATGAGCTGTTTGAAATGTTCCACTCATTTTAGAAGTAATAAATATTCCTATTACTTTATGTCCCTGTTTAATTTTATCGGCAAAAGCATCAAAAAGTTCTTGAGTTGATGGCTGTGAAGATGTTGGTATATAATCTTCTTTTTCTATTCTTTTATAAAATTCCTTATTAGTAATATCTTCTTCCCTAATGCTTTCATTAGGAAAAATAATATTAAGAGAAGCTATTGTAATGTCATATTTTTTTCTTACATCTTTCTGGATGTATGATGTACTGTCCGTTATAATTTTTATACCCATAATGCCTCCCTGAATAAATAATAAGTTTATTATAAATTATTGAATGCGACACTTTTCATGTCGCATTCTATAGGGAACCCATTGTGAAACTTAATTTATACTTGTTTCAAAAGCTCCGGCTTTTGGGAGTTTTGAGGCATGTATAAATTAATAGTTGAACTGGGATACCTATATAGACATACCCTACGTAAACTTAATCTATTCATGTCAAAAATCTCAGGTATTTGTGAATTTTGGACTTGAATAAATTTATAGTTGAAGTGGTATGTCTATAAGCTTAATTTGTAAATCAACTTATTTTGGATTATTTTTTACTTTTTCAGCCATTTCTCTTCCTAAAACACACAACTTTTCAAATTCTTCATATTTAGGGGTATAAGTAGCTTCAACCGCTTCTCCAACTCTTTCCCATTTAACTTTGTCTGCAAATTTTTCTAAAGTATTTACTCCTCCACCACTCCAAGATTTATTTCCGAAAATAGATAAATATCTATTTTTTAATCCTGAATGCTCTATCTTATTAATTACAGTTTCCATTGCTGGAAAAATTGTAGTATTGTAAGCACAAGATCCTAAAATAACTCCTTTGTATTTCCATATATCACTAATAATATGAGAAACATGTGTTTTTGAAGCATCATAAACTCTTATATTTTTAATGCCTGATTCAGCAATAATTCTAGCTATATACTCTGCCATTTTAGCAGTGTTTCCATACATAGAACCATAAACTATTACCACACCTTCTTCTGCCTCATATCTACTCCATCTGTCATAAAAATCTAGTATAGTTCCAGGCTTATCTCTCCATACTGCACCATGAGTAGGCGCAATCACTCCTATATCTAGTCCGCTTAATTTCTTCAAAGCACGTTGTACCATTGGACTATATGTAGAAACAATATTAGAATAATACCTTCTAATCTCATCCTCATAAAAATCTAAGTTAACTTCATCATCAAAAATAGTTCCATCCAAAGCACCAAAGCCTCCAAAGGCATCCATTGAAAACAAAATTTTATCTGTGGCATCATATGTAACCATAGTTTCAGGCCAATGCACCATAGGAACCATATAAAAACTTAATTTATGGTTTCCTAAATCTAACACGTCTCCTTCTTCTATGACATAATAGTTATCTACTATATCATAAAAACCTTTAATAAAACCAAAAGTTTTTTTGTTTCCAACAATTTTAACATCTGGCCACTCAGCTATAACTGAGGCCATAGAGCTTGAATGGTCTGGCTCCATATGGTTTACAATCAAGTAATCAACTTTTTTTTCTCCAATTATTGCTTTAATATTGTCAATAAATTCACTAGTTTTATTAAATTTAACTGTATCAAGAATTGCAACCTTTTCATCATTTATTATGTAAGAATTATAAGAAACACCTTTTTCAAGAGGCCAATAATTTTCAAATAAATGTGTCTCTCTATCATTAACTCCTATCCAGAATACATCCTTGTTAATGCTCATATTACATCTCAAACTAAACACGTCCTTTTTAAATATTATTATTATTTAAAACTTATTATAAATAAACATAAAATAATTTTAACACAAATCTATACTTATTTTAATATTAAATGAAATTTTTTTCAAAAGTTTAGAAATATTTTGACAAATGAGTGTTGATATAAATCATTGATTCTTGTTTTTTTCTAAGTATTCTCTTAAAATACCCTCTCTAATACCAGAATTGCTTACTATAATTGAATGAATATTAGTAAGTCTTAAGAAAGATAAAAGTATAGCTGCACCGCCTTTAACCACTTCTAAATTACGATCACTTACACCTTTTAATTCTTTAATGTCTTTTACACTTTTGTTTTTAATAAGATCATGAATTTCTTCCACATCTTCTCTACTGAAGTGAAAATTTTCATCCGTCAAAATACAAGAGAACAAATTGTGATTTATAAGTTTAGCCAGATTTTTCATAGTTCCACCTGAACCGATTACCGGAATATCGTTTTTGTTTATAAGCCATTTAATCTTACTAAAATATTCTTTAATCAAAAAAACTTCTAGTTCATCCTCTAATTCATCTGAAATTAAATCCTTAAGTTGAAATCTTTTGGTCATAGTTCTAGCTCCAATAGGAATACTAATAACATCAATTATACTATTTTCTTTAAAATAAATTATCTCTGTGCTTCCTCCACCAATATCAATCAAAATACCTTCGTTTATATCAAGCTCTTCCTTTACTCCTTTGAAAACATAATGAGCTTCTTGTTCTCCTGTTATAATATTAACATCAATATCACAAAGTTTTTTTACTTCGCTCAAAACTTGTTCCTTATTTTTTGCTTTTCTTATTGATTCTGTGGCCACCGCTACAATTTTCTTTACATCTTCATCTCTACAAAGATTGACGAATTTGTCAATGGTTTCTAAAGTTGCATTCATATTTTCTTCGTTTATGCTACCATTTTCGAAGTTTCCCTCTAAGCTTCTAGAACTTCTATACCTAATTTTGTTTATAATCTTTCCATCTTCCATTAAAGAAAAAATGTCTAGCTTTATAGAATTTGACCCAATATCTATAACCCCAACTTTATCCATTATTACCTCCGTGTAGTTTGATTATATTATATACATGAACAGTAAACTTAATATTTAGTTTATATTGATTTCCTTTAATTATATTTGAAAACAGAATACTCTGTAAATATCTTTTTAATTGAAAAACAAAAAAGATTCGCTTTTGCAGAATCTTTTTTATATAATCACCAAAAATTATATCTTATAAATTTCCATTTCAATTTTAAATATACTGGCAAAAATATCATTATAATTCATAGCATCTTTGATTTCAAAATCTATATTTCTATCCGACTGTACTCCTACCTTAAATTTATCATCTAAAATTTCACAACTCACAGCCTTTACACTTTGAGTTGCACTTCTATCCAAACTTTCAGCTATCCTTAACAAAATAGACAGCTTCTTCAAATTTTCAATATCCTTTTTATCTAACATTTTTTTATATTTAAAATATTTCTTTTTTATATCTCCATTTTCTTCTGCATCAATAGCTAAAGCTGTTTGAATTATTTCATTATGATTCATACCATTAATATCTATATTTAAAATTAAATAGGCAGAATGTGCTTTCCTTTTATCATAATTTATATTTATGCCACAATCATGTAAAAAAGCAGCTGATTTAAGAATTCTATCATATTTTTCATCTTCAAATTCACTTATATCTTCTAAAAAATAGTATAAAGCTTTTGTAATCTGATATATTTGATTGGCATGATTTATTTTTAAATTATTATTTATTAAAATATTATTTATAGAAAAGTTTAAAGGATTATTCATAGGAATTTTACTTCCTAAAACTCTTTCATAAATAAGTCCATCTCTTAATCCTTTTCCGCTTATAAGCATATCTTTTGTTTTAAAATACTTCATAGTAGCCACAACCGCTGTTAGTGCTCCTACAATAATATCAACTCTACTTTCAGATAAACCTCTTACATTTTTTCTTTGTAAAAAAGTCTTACTTTTAACTAAATCAAAAATTTCAAATACTTGTTCATTTCCTAACTTGTAATTATGTTCTAGATTCAACATATAGTTTACACGTTTTCTATGAATTTTCCCAATATTCCTTATACTTCCTCCTACTCCTATAAGAATAGGTTCTTTTACGCTTTTCATCCATTTTACAGAGTTCAATTGTTTTATAACGTATTCAGTTATATCCTCTTCTTGTTTCTTTGTTAATTTATCTTTTAAATCAAAATCTCTGGTTATAGTTATAGCCCCAAAAGGAAGGCTAACACTTTCCTTTATTTTTTTATTCTTTATATAAACTATTTCAGTACTTGATCCTCCAATATCCATTAAAATACCATCTTTTGCATCCATGGTATTCATAACCCCTAAATAATCATAGAAAGCTTCCATTTCTCCAGTAAGTACAGTTATTTCTATATCAGTTTCTTTCTTAACTTCAAGTAAAAATTCTTCTTGATTTTTTGCTTTTCTAACAGCTTCTGTGGCTACTGCTTTTATATCATTTACTTCTGACCCAACACATAAGTTTTTAAACATTTTTAAAGTTTCAATAGCCAAAGAAATTTTTTCATCGCTCAAAAATCCTTTTTTATTCATATCTCCTAATCTTACTGATTTTTTTAATACATCTATAATTCTATAATTCGTTTCTTCTTCATATTCACAAATAACTAATGTAAAAGAGTTTGACCCTATATCTATGAATGCTGTTTTTTTCATTTTTATCCACCTTTCCATAAAATAAGTTCAAAATTTATCATATATTATAAAATTATATATCTATTTCCTAGAATAATTCAAGATTTTTTTCTAAATACTCTTTTAAAAGCCCTTCTCTTATGCCTTTTTTAGAGATAATTATTTTTTCACAATTAATTTTTTCCAAAAAACAAGCTAGTATAATAATTCCTCCTTTTATAGTATCTGTTCTTCTTTCTGATAATCCTTTGAATTCTTTTAAATCTTTTATCTTTCTATATTCTATGAAATCATATAAATTTTTTACATCATCATATTTTATATGATATGCATTATCTTTCTTTAAACAAGAATTTAAGTTATGATTAATCATTTTACCAATGTTTTTAATAATTCCACCGGTACCAATCAAATAAATTTCACTTTCATTAAAATCATTGCTTATATCATTAAAATATTTGTTAATTATTTCCTTTTTGATTGAATCAAATGTTCTTTTATCAATAAAATCCTTAATCTCATATTTATTTGTAATTAATCTAGCTCCCATAGGAAAGCTATAACAATCTATTACTCTATTATTTTCAAATGACAAAATTTCAGTACTACTTCCTCCAATATCCATTAAATATCCTTTATTATTAATCAGCTTTTGGTCTACCCCTTTAAAAGCTAATTTAGCTTCTTCTAAACCTGAAATAACTTTCATTTCAATTTGACAAAGAGAATTAATTCTAAAAATTAAGTCTTCTTTATTTTTTGCTTTTCTAACAGCCTCTGTAGCCACAGCTATAATACTTTTAACATTAGAGTTATTACATAAATCAACATAATTTTTTACTACTCTTAGTATTATCGCCATGCCCTCATTAGTTATGTAATTGTTTTGTAGCATATTTTCAATTTTAGCAAAATTTCTCACTTTATTTTTCCTAATCATTTTCCCATCTTTTTTTATTACAAAAATGTCTAGTTTTATAGAATTTGATCCAACATCTATAATAGCTACTTTTTTCATAATTACCTCCCAGATTTTACTTCACTCTTTAATAATAATTTTTCAATGAATTAGGCCATAATATAAACATGTATATTTATATTTACTTTGTTAAGTACTGTTAAGTTTAATCCTTATAACTTTAATTTTTTGTTAAATTATGCTAGAATAAATAATAATATAAACTAATATTTTGTTACTTATATAAATATTATGTGAAGGGAAAGTCTATTATGAATAAATCAAAATATAATCTTATATCAGCCATAGACATAGGTTCTAATCTTATTAGAATGACTATAGCTCAAATAAATGAAGAAAATGAAATTATTATATTAGAAGATTTAAGAGTGTCTACCCTCATAGGCAAAGATACTTTTTCCTTTGGAAAAATTTCCTTTGACACAATTAATAAAACCTGCCATATTTTAAACGGGTTTCGTGATCTCATGGATTCTTATAAGATAGACTGTTATAAAGCAATTTCTACCTCTGGTATTAGAGAAGCTGCAAATAGAGATTTTGTTTTAGAAAAGATTATGTCAAAAACTGGTCTTTCTGTAGAAATAATAAGTGACTCTCAAGAAAGTTTTTTGTTATATAAATCTATATACAGCGATCTTATTAAAATTGAAGATATAAATTCCAAAGGTGCTTTAATTGTATATGTTGGCGCTGGCGGGGTGGAAATTTCAATTTTTACCAAAGGAAAGCTAGTGGTAACTGAATATATCAAAATTGGCTCTTTAAGAATAAAAGAATTATTACAAGATCTAGAAAGTAAAACTTTAGATTTTAATAAAATTATAGAAGAATATGTAGAATCTATTCTCAAACCTTTCTCCAGAGTATTCTCTACTCGTAAGTTAGGTTATTTTATTACTCTTGGAAGTAGTATTAAATATTTGTTATCCGAAGAATTTAGCCATATAGATTTTATTTCTAAAGAATCTTTTTCTACTTTTGTTAATAATTTTAAAAATATATCCGAGAATAGTTTACTTGATAACAGTATCACCAAAGATTCTAGTCCTGAGCTATTGATTCCTTCTTTAATTATTTTTGAAACAATATTAAAAATGTCTTCCTGCGAAAAAGTTTATACCTCTTTATCTCATTCTTTGAGGCATGGAATAATATCTGAGATAAACGACACTATGAGAAATACCGAAAGAAACATTATGCTTTCTCAGGATATAATAAATTCCATAAAATACACTGGCAGAAAATATAAAATCAATTTAGCTCATAGCCGTCAAGTAGAAAAATTATCTCTTTGCATTTTTGATTCTCTTTGTGATACCTTGAACTTGAATAAAAAAGATAAACTTTATCTACATATTGCTGCTATTCTTTGTGAAGTAGGTAAATATTTTGATATAAATGATTCTGGATTGCAATCTTATAATATAATTATGAACGAAAGACTTATTGGAATATCCGACAAAGAAGTGGAGATAATAGCAAATATAGCTTACTATAGTGGTTCACTTATTCCTAGTAACAATCATGACTTCTTTTCTAAATTAAGCTTTGATAAACGAATACTTATTTCTAAATTAGCTGCCATTTTAAAATTGGCTATATCCATGGATTTATCTCGTAAATCAAAAATAGAAAAATTAGATATAGAAGAATACGAAGATCATATTTATTTTTACGCTCATTCTAATTCAGACATACTTATTGAACAATGGGACTTTCAATTAAAAAGCGTGTTTTTTCAAGAAGTAACTGGGTTTATTCCTAAACTCGTTAGAAAGGAGATCTACTAATGCAAAAATTTATTAACCGCGAATTAAGTTGGTTAGAATTCAATGAAAGAGTACTAGAAGAAGCAGAAGACAATTCCAATCCATTGTTAGAAAGATTAAAATTTCTAGCTATTACATCTTCAAATCTAGATGAATTTTTTATGGTAAGAGTAGCAGCATTAAACGATCAAGTTCAAGTTGGTTATAATAAATTGGACCCTTCTGGACTCACTCCCGCCATGCAACTTACTCAAATTTGTACTAAAGTTCATTCACTTGTAAAAAAAGAATATAACACTTATACCAATATTATTTTACCTTTATTCAACCAAAACAATATTCAAATTTTAAAACCTTTAGACTTAAATTCTAAACAATTAAAATACTTAGAAGATTTATTTACTTCATCCATTTATCCAGTATTAACTCCCATGGTTGTAGATAGTTCTAGACCTTTCCCCTTAATATTAAATAAAAGCTTAAACATAGGAGTAGAATTAGATTTTGATGGTCAAACTTCCTTTGCTACTGTTCAAGTTCCTTCTGTTTTAGAAAGATATATAAAACTTCCTTCTATCGACTCAATTCACTATTCTTTTATTCTACTAGAGGATGTTATAAAACTTTTTATGGAAAATCTATTCTTGGGATATAAAATTGAAAGTATGTCTTGCTTCAGAATAACACGTAATGCGGATTTATCTTTTGATGAAGAAGGTGCCGAAGACTTGCTTAAAGAAATACAACAATCTCTACAGCAGAGACGTTGGGGTAATGTGATAAGATTAGAATCTGAAGAATCAATTAGTGATTTTCTTTTAAATACTTTAATTAAAGAAATGGATATTTCTACTGAAAATATCTTCAAAATCAAAAGTTCTTTAGATTTAACTTTTTTAATGAAATTAACTAAAGAAATTCCCAATAAAACCTTGTTATTTGAAGATTTTACCCCTGTAACCTCAAAAGAATTTAAGAATAGCGAAAATATTTTCGATGTTATAAAAAAGAACGATATTCTATTGCATCACCCCTATGAATCCTTTGAACCAGTTATAAAACTTGTTGAAGAAGCTTCAGTTGATCCCACCGTTTTAGCTATAAAACAAACCTTATATAGGGTAAGCGGAGATTCTCCTCTTACGAAAGCTTTAGCAAGAGCTGCTGAGAATGGGAAACAAGTTACTGTTTTATTAGAGTTAAAAGCTAGATTTGATGAACATAATAACATTGAGTGGGCTAAAAAACTTGAAAAAGCAGGTTGTCATGTTATTTATGGTTTAGTTGGTTTAAAAACTCACTGTAAGATATTATTAATAGTTCGTCGTGAAAAAGAAGGTATCACAAGATATGTACATATGGGCACTGGTAATTACAATGATATTACCGCAAAATTTTATACAGACATTGGCTTACTGACTTGCAAACCAAAATACGGTGCAGATGCTTCTGCTATCTTTAATATGCTATCTGGATATTCTAAACTTCACAAATTATTTAAAGTTTATGTAGCTCCTTTATCATTAAGAAACAAATTTTATAAGCTAATTGATAAAGAAATAGAACATGCTAAGAATGGTAAAAAAGCATCTATAATCGCTAAAATGAACTCTTTAACTGATAAAGAGATTATAGAAAAACTATATGAGGCTAGTGCTGCTGGAGTGAAAATAAAACTTATTATTAGAGGTATATGTTGCTTAATTCCAGGGAAGAAAGATTTAAGTGAATCTATTCAAGTTATAAGTGTTGTGGGAAGATTTTTAGAGCATAGTAGAGTTTTTTATTTCTATAATGATGGCAAAAAAGACATATATTTATCTTCTGCTGATTGGATGCATAGAAATTTAAGTAGAAGAGTAGAATTATTATTTCCAATTGAAGATCCTAATTTAAAAAATAGAATAAATAATTATTTGGAAATATATTTAAAAGATAATGTGAAAGCTCGTAAAATGACTTTAGATGGTAGCTATCATAAAGTTTCAAATAAACAAGATGATAAAATTAATAGTCAAGAATCATTCCACAAACTTTCGAAAAAAGGAAAATAATTTAAGCTACTGCTAAGAAGCAGTAGCTTAAATTATTGGGTCATTATATTCTTCTTCTTTTTTTGCTTCCATTTTATTTCTAATTTCACTTATTTGTTCTTGATCTAAACGTGTCTCATTAACAATTTGTCGAACACTCATTCCTTGTTGTAGGCAAGCTCTTACTTTTTCTACTGCAAGTTCATACTCACCTTTATTAAATCCTTTTCTTGTCAAACCAATCACATCCTTTCTGTAATTAGCTTAACCTTTATTGCTTAATACTATTCTTTTAAAATTCTCATAGAATTTAATACCGCAAGCAAAGCCACTCCAACATCTGCAAAAATAGCAATCCACATAGATGTTCTACCAAATGCAGCTAATAACAATACAAGTAATTTAATTCCTATAGAAAAAATTATATTCTGCATAACTATAATTCTAGTTGTTTTAGCTATTTGCAAAGCTTTTGCAATTTTATTCATATCATCATCCATTATAACAACATCTGCGGCTTCAATAGCCGCATCAGATCCTATTCCACCCATAGCAACACCTATGTCAGCCCTAGCAAGTACTGGCGCATCATTTATTCCATCACCAACAAAAATAATTTTTTCATTTTTCATCATACTATTTTTTATATTTTCAATTGATTTTACCTTATCTGCTGGAAGTAAACTATGAAATACATTTTTAATATTTAATTTTTCAGCAAAATACATTGCATTTCCTTGGTTATCACCAGTAATCATAGTTAAATTTTTAATACCCATTCTATTTAATTCTTCAATAGATTTTTTTGATTCTTTCTTTGCTTCATCATTAATTGTTAAATAACCAATAAAGGCCTTGTCCATACCAACATAAATATGTGTTCCTATATTTGTAATATTAGTTACTTCCATTCCCAATTCTTCTATTAATATTTTATTGCCCACTATTATAGTTTTTGTGTTATTTTCTTCTTTTATAGTTACTTTGATTCCCATACCAGCAATCTCTTCATAACTTAATACTTCAATATCCTTTAGATTTAATTTATTTTCATTCACAATAGCTTTAGCTATAGGATGTTGTGAATTACTTTCTGCAATAGCTGCATATTTCAATACATCTTCTTTTGTGAATTCACTAGTACTTTCAACATTTTGTACCACAAAAATTCCTTTTGTTAAAGTACCTGTTTTATCAAAAGCTATAGCTTTTACATTGTATAAAGCTTCTAAATAGTTACTTCCTTTAATCAAAATACCATTCTTAGATGCTAGTCCAAGTCCTGCAAAATAACCAAGTGGAATTGATATGACTAAAGCACAAGGACAAGATACAACAAGAAAAATAGCTGCTGTATAAATCCATTCTGAAAATGTCCCATTATTAAATATAAAAGGAGGTACAATAGCTAATATTACCGCCACAATAACAACAACAGGAGTGTATATTTTCGCAAATTTTGTGATGAATTTTTCTGTTTTCCCTTTACTATTAGAAGCATTCTCTACTAAATCTAATATTTTTGAAACTGTGGATTCCCCAAATACTTTTGTAACTTTTATTTTTAACAATCCATTCAAATTTATAGAACCACTATATACTTCACTATCAATACAAACATCAACAGGTAAAGATTCTCCTGTCAAAGCTGAGGTATTCAAAGAAGCTTTTCCTTCAACAATAATTCCATCTAAAGGGATTTTTTCGCCTGTTCTTACTTCTATAATATCTCCTATATTAACCTTATCTGGATCAACCTTATAAGAAATCCCGCTCATATATAAGTTTGCATAATCTGGCCTAATATCCATTATATCAGAAATCGATTTTCTAGATCTTTCTACTGCAGCATCCTGAAATAGTTCTCCTATTCTATAAAAAATCATTACCGCTACCGCTTCTGGATATTCTCCTATAAAAAAAGCAGCTAAAGTTGCTATAACCATAAGAAAATTTTCATCCAATAATTCTCCACTTTTTATCCCAGTAAAAGCACTTTGAATAATTGTTCCACCTATAATAGCATAAGATAACAAATAAAATATTAAAGCATATTTATTATCCCCATTTATCAATGCCAAAGCAAATATAGCTAGTCCAACCATTAAAACAATAAAATCTTTTTTATTTATATGCTGAGCTATAGTTATTTTGTTTTTATCCTCTTTTTTCTTAACTGATTTATCCAATAATTCTACCTTAACTCCTCGTTCAGTATTATCAACTATTATTCTAACTTGTTCTACCACTTCATCTTTATTGGTGTTTTTAGTATCCACCGTTAGTATAGACCTGGCAAAATTTAAATTTACATTCTCAATTCCAGCCAAGGTTTTCACCTTATTTTCAATTTTTCCTGCACAAGATGCACAATTTAATCCTTGTAATGTAATCTCAACTTTGTTTTTCATCCCGTTTTCCCCTCTTTTTATTATCTGACATTATTTCATTATTCTATTATGTGATCCAATCCTTGATTGATGATATTTCCAACATGGGCATCATCTAATGAATAGTATACGCTTTTACCTTCTTTTCTGTACTTAACTAATCTTGCTGCTCTTAAAACTCTTAACTGATGTGAAACTGCCGATTGCTGCATTTCCAGTAAATATGCTATATCACATACACACATTTCATTTAACAAAAGTGCATTTAATATTTTAATTCTGGTGGAATCTCCAAAAACTTTAAAAAAATCTGCTAAGTTTTTACACTTATCTTCATCAATCAAATCTTTTTTAACTTTATTAACTACTGATAAATGAACCACATTACATTTACACTTATCTAGCATTTCCTCTTTATTTTTCAAACAATCACTCCTTTCATATGAATAACTGCTCATATGTTTATTTAATAATACATCTTTTTTTTATTTTTGTAAATATATTATTTATTTTTATTTTGCTTAAAAGAGAATATTTTTTTCTTTTTTACAAAAAGTATATTGTATAAGTAAAAATCAAAAAAATTTCCACGTTTCTAGGAGTTTTCGACACTTATAAATTAATAGTTGAACTGGGATACCTATACTTTTAACTAAAATAAAATTAAATAAAGGAGATTAATCATGTATAATGCACCTCATTCACCAAAAAAAGCTACAAAAAAAAATAATGATAATAAATCAGACAGATTAAATCCAAACTCTAAAAGCTATGAAATGACACAAAAAGGTATGGTTAATAGAGTAGATGCACCGAATAATACTACTAAGAATAATAAAAGTAAATAATAAACTAAAATTTGATGAATAATTCTTTACTTTACGCTAATACTAACTATTGTAAAATTCAACATACAAAGGAGATAATATATGGCTAAGCAAGGAACTAAAAGACCTTCTGCTGAAGAAAATCAAAAGGGTCAATTTAATAAAAAACACAAAGGAAAAAATCCTAAGATGGTTCAAGAAACAAAATAATTTTATTCTCAAAATGACCAGTATTTGCTGGTCATTTTAATTTTTCCTAACACTTATTTTAAAAGCAATTATAATTATGGTATAATTCTATAGGGTTCCCATTGTGAAACTTAATTTATACTTGTTTCAAAAGCTCCATTTTTTGGGAGTTTTGAGGCATGTATAAATTAATAGTTGAACTGGGATACCTATAAATTCAAATCATAATAAAGGAGAATACTTATGAAAAGCGTTTTTATAGATACAGAAACAACTGGAATTAATCCTGGTAAAATAGTTCAATTGACTTATATAATAGAAGAAAATAAAGTTTTTACTGAAGCTAAGAATTTCTTTTTTATGATTGAAGATGGAGAGATGGAAGCTGGTGCTGAAAAAGTTCATGGCTTTAGTGTGGACAAACTGGTCACTCTTTCTAAAGGAAGAATATTTGAGGATTCAATAGATGAAATAATCGAGGACTTAACTGATTGTATTTTTATTGCTCATAATGTTAAGTTTGATAAAAAGTTTGTAGATGCCGAACTTAAAAGGCTTAACTTAAAATTGCCTTTCAATAAAGAATTTTGTACAATGAAATATTTTAAAGACATTGTAGAACTTCCTTCAAGAGATGGAAGAGGTTTTAAAAATCCAAAACTATCAGAAGTGGTTAAGTATTACAATTTAGACTCTAATGATATTCTAAAAACCACAAAGAAACTATTTCATACCAACGAAGTTTCTTTCCATGATGCAAGATTCGATACCACCGCTATGTATATGTGTTGTTTATTATCTCAAAATAGGCCAATGCTTGTAATAGAAGAATATGACCAAACAAATCTTTTTTAATCTTGCTTTTGGGTAAAATGTATTCAATTACAAACTGTGCTATTCAGTCATCTTTTTTTGAGTTGCTTGGATAGCATTCTATTTATAGCTTAATTATCATTTGTAAATATACCTATGAAAACTCTTTCCTTTAAAAATGAGCTTTTTATCAAGTATGTAAATTTCTAATTTTTAAGAATTACCTCTTGCAAATCCGAAGTTTTTTTGGTAATATATATTCATACCCATAGAAAAGGTTTTCTAGGTTGATTTATACCCATCTCACTTTCACAAAATCATTTTTTTGGACAATACCCCCATTATTATGTATTTGTGTAGAAAACCTTTTCCTTTTTGTTTTTATTTATTATATTTGAGTATACTATAGGTATATCACTGTGAAACTTAATATTATCTTGTTAGTCTTCCACCTTATGTGGGATAAAATATATACTAATTTTTAAGGGGGATATTATGAATATTAATTTTGAAATTGAAAGATTAATTCAATATGCTTTACATACTAACTTAATAACTGAGAGTGATAAAATATATTCTCGAAATAGAGTTTTATCTATATTAAATTTAGACAGTAGTGAAGAAGTTACAGTTGACTTAAACTCTGAATATAATCTTTCTGATATTTTAGATAACATACTTAATTGGAGCTTTGAAAATAATCTTTTAGAAAGTAATTCTCCAGTTTATAGAGATTTATTGGATGCTGAAATTATGAATTGTTTTATGCCAAGACCTTCAGAAGTTATTAATACTTTTAATGTAAAATACTCTTCAAACCCTGAATCCGCTACTGATTATTTCTATAATTTAAGCATAGCTTCAAATTATATTAGAAAAGATAGAATTGACAAAAATATTGTCTGGAAGGCTCCAACTGAATATGGAGAGTTAGATATTACAATAAATCTATCAAAGCCTGAAAAAGATCCCAAAGCAATTGCTGCCGCTAAAAATATGAAGTCAACCTCTTATCCTTTATGCTTATTGTGTAAAGAAAATGAAGGTTATAAAGGCCGTGTAAATCACCCTTCAAGAGGTAATCATAGAATTATACCTATTGAGCTAACAAAAACCCAGTGGTTTATACAATATTCCCCATATGTGTATTATAATGAACACTGTATTGTTTTCAAAGGTGCTCATGAACCAATGATAATAAATAAATCATCTTTCGATAGATTACTAGAATTCACTGAATTATTTCCTCATTACTTTGTAGGTTCTAATGCAGATTTGCCAATAGTTGGTGGTTCAATTTTATCTCATGACCATTTTCAAGGTGGCCATTATACTTTTGCAATGGAAACTGCTCCAATAGAAAGAAAAGTTGAACTTAAAAGTTTTCCAACTATAGAAGCTGGAATTGTAAAATGGCCAATGTCTGTTTTAAGAATAAGTTCTGAAAATAGAGAACTTTTATCTGAAGCTGCTGGCATTATTTTAAATAAATGGAGAGCATATAGCGATGAATCAGTAGATGTTTTGGCATTTACAAACGAAACTCCTCACAATACAATAACTCCAATAGCTAGAAGAAGAGGAAATCTCTACGAACTAGACTTAGTACTTAGAAATAATAGAACTAGTGATGAACATCCCCTTGGAATTTTCCATCCTCATGATGAAGTTCACCACATAAAAAAAGAAAATATAGGATTAATAGAAGTAATGGGTCTTGCGGTTTTACCTGCTAGACTTGAAACTGAATTAAGTGATTTATCTGCTTACCTCATTGACAAAGAATTAATTCTAGAAGATGAAGAATTATTAAAACATGCTTCGTGGCTTTCATTATTAAGAGAAAAATATACTGTTTCTTCTGAAAAGGAAGCTATGGATGTTCTAAAAAAAGAAGTGGGTAAAAAATTCATGACTGTTTTAGAACATGCTGGTGTTTATAAAAGAGATGAAAAAGGCGAAAATGCTTTTGTAAAATTTGTGGAATCAATAAAATAGATGCTATAAAAATTCAAAAAATCCTAACTATTTATTTAGTTAGGATTTTCTTTTAATTGTATTTTAATTCATCATTGAGAAAAATTGTGAACTAACTCGTAGGGGGCGGTTCCCACGCCGCTCCGCTATGCCTATAAATCACATATATAATATTGATAAAAAATACAAAATACAGAAAGTAGTATAATATTTTCATTACGATTTTACTGTAATTGTAATTTTATTAGGAAACAGCAGGCGGGCATGGAAACCCGCCCCTACAAATAGTTTCTTCGTCTTTTAACTTTAATATCCTTTAAATCAAATAATCATCACAACCAAAAATACTATCAAGACTATGGCAAATATAAAAATAGAATAATTAACGCTGTTAAAGGTAGTTCTTGCTTTCTTAACTCCCTCTTTTATATTTACAATTAATTTTTCTTCCCCTTCTAATATGTGTGTGATATATTCCACATCTTTTTCTGAATATAAGTTTTTGTTCATTTCAGAAAAATTTAATTTTACGTTTAGGTTTTTTCCAACCATTTTTTTTACTTTACTATACCCTCTTTTACTCATATCAATTTCTTTTTCACCAATTAATTCAACTGCATTTGAAGTTAATAAAGCTATAGTTGTTAAGCTTTCATCAACTATTTTAAGTAGTATTGATGAAACGATGATGATTGCTCTTCCCAAGGGTCTATATACATGTACATTTAAGTTAAACCAATTAAGAGCTATATTTTCGTAGTACCAATGAATTCCCTGTCCTTTTCTTAAAACTTTTCTAACAAAAATATAATAAATAACGACTCCTAATGAAATGGTAATTAAAGAGCTTTTTATATTTTCAAAATTATAAAATTCAAATTTTTCTAGTTTATGAATCTCATCAAAGGAATAAGTAACTTTATCTAGTATATTCATTATAAATTGTGGATTTAAACCTATAAATATAATCAATCCACCTAAAATAATCATTGGCATTAAAGCCCTCTTTGTTATTTTAGCTTTTATATTTTCAATATCATGATCACTTTCTTCTACAAAAACTGCAATAAATATTTTCATCAAATAAGCTACCGTAAAAGCTGAACTAATGATAAACACAGCCTCACCTAAATAAAACAATCCCCCATATATATGAGTTGCTTCACTTAAAGCATGATGTAGCAAAGTTTTACTAGCAAAACCTGAAAATCCTGGCAACCCAATAATAGCGCATAATCCAATAAAAAACACCATTTTTAATCTTTTTTGTTTTATTCCGAATCCACCTATTTTATTTATACTTAATTCATGAAGCACCATATAAACCAAACCTGCCCCTAAAAAAAGAAGTACTTTGTAAATAGCGTGATTTATAATATGAAATATACTTCCATATAAAGCAATAGCTTTATGCTCTCCTAAAAAACCCATTAAAGCTATACCAACTAATATATACCCCATTTGGCTCATTGAACTATAAGCCAAAATCCGCTTGATATTTCTTTGGAAAATAGCTAGTAAACCACCTGTAAACATAGTTATAAATCCTAATATCAATACAACCGTGGAAACTACTAAATCTCCTTCTAACATAAACTCAGTTATAATAAGTATGCCATATATTCCTGTTTTAAGTAGTATTCCTGATAGTATTGCTGAAGCTGGTGCTGGTGATGCCGGATGAGCTTTCGGCAACCAAACATGTAATGGAAACATTCCAGCTTTTACTCCAAATCCAAATATCATAAGTCCAGATATTAAATACTTAACACTTCCTATTTCCTGAAACTTATAATGAATTTCACTTATTACCAATGTGCCAGTGTAATCATAAACCAAGAATAATCCCATAAGAAGAACAAGTCCCCCTATTACTGCCATGGTTATATAAGTGTCTCCAGCATCATGAGCATAAACATCTTCATCATGAATAACTAATGGATAAGTAGTTAAAGACATAATTTCGAAAAATGTGAATAAATTTAGCAAATTCTCTGATAAAAATATTCCTATTGTACTCCACAGGGTTAACATAAAGAATAAATAGTATCTATTTCTATTTTTATAACTAATTAAATATTGAGTTGAATATATAGTTACTAAAAACCAAATAAAACTTGTTAACCACACAAAAACATATCTAAATACATCAACCTTTAAATAAAGCCCTGTCCCCATTATATAATCCACTTTAATCTCTACAGGAGAAACAGTTACAAACTTCCATAAAGCCATAACAGCTGCAAATGTGATTCCTGTCATTAAAACATTAAAAATATCTCTATATTTTTCATTTCTTAGTCCAATTAAAAATCCTATAGCAGACCCAAACAGTGGAAATATCATTATAAAAATCAATAAACTTATTTCATTCATGTCATCACCTCTCTTAATTCATAATCATAATACAGCTTGAGCTATTTCCCTTAAATAGTCTATTACTAAATTAGGAAATAGACCTAGAAGTATGGTTATTATTGTGATTGATACTATAGGTATAAGCATTTTAAGTGGTGCTTCTTTTATAACTCCTTCTTCAAAATCTCCTTTTTTGAAAAAGGCCGCTGAAACTACTGGCATTAAATACAATGCCGTAAGTAATGCACTGACCAATAAAATAATTGGGAAAATAATTTTTCCTACATGTAAACCCCCAATTGCTAAAAACCATTTTGATACAAATCCATTTGTTGGAGGTATACCTATAAGTGATATAGACGAAATAGCAAAACACCACATAGTTATAGGCATTCTTTTGCCAATACCATTTATTTCACTTATCTTTGTTTTATGGGTTGTATACATAATTGCACCAGCACAAAAGAACAATGTTATTTTTATTACAGCATGATTTATTAAATGTAATAAACCACCTATCAAAGCATCTTCATTTAATAAAACAATTCCTAGTAATATATATCCCAGCTGAGATATTGTTGAGTATGCTAATCTTTTTTTCAAATTATCTTGATGTAATGCTAAAAATGATCCCATCAATATAGTAAGTCCAATAAATACGCTTATTATTAATTGCCCTCCCGAATCTTCTATTGCTTTTGCGCCAAATATAAAATAACACATTCTAACCAAAGCAAATATTCCTGATTTCACAACTGCTACTGCATGAAGTAAAGAACTAACTGGCGTAGGCGCTACCATGGCTGAAGGTAACCAAGAGTGAAAAGGCACTAGCGCTGCTTTAACACCAAAACCCATAAACATTACCACAAAAGTAACTAATACAATTTCATTGTCTAAATTTGTTAAGTTAGATAAAATTCCCCCTGGCAAGAAACTCAAATCATTGGTCAAGCTAAACAATAATATCATTCCTACAAGTACAAGAGAAGCTCCACCAAATGAATATATTAAATATTTTTTACCTGCTTTTAATGCTTGTTTACTACCATTATGGATAACCAAAGGAAAAGTACATAAGGTTAAAAACTCATAGAAAAAATACAAAGTAATTAAATTTCCTGAAAATGCTATACCTAAGGTTACTCCTAAAGTAATTGAGAAGAACATAAAAAATCTATCTTCTTTTCCTTCATGTTTCATATATTCCATAGCATATAAAGCTGTAAATATCCATAATACTGATACTAAAAGTGCAAACATAATGCCCAACTTATCCACTTTAAAATAAATTTGCAAAAATTCATTTAATTTAAATAAGTGAAATTCTCTTACCCCTAAATATTTCAAAACAAATACAACAAAGAAAAAGTTAGAAGTTATTCCTATCCCCATTATATAATTTCTTATTTTTTCCTTTGGTTTTAGTAAAAATATCAAAACCGCTAATGCTGACGGAAATAAAACCGGCAACAAAATCCAAATGCTGTTCAATTTCCACGCCTCCTTTTAACTTAATCCAATTTCTATTAATGAAATTATTCCCTTAGAAGCTATTCCAACATAAACCATAGCTATAATAAGCATGATAACCGGAAGAATTGTTTTAAGTTCCATTGCCTTTGATTTATATACTTTATCCTTCAAATTTTCTTCTCCAAAAAAACCATTTATAACAATAGGCAAATAATATACTGCATTCAACAAACTAGATGCCACAATAATAAGAATCAACAATAAATTTCCTGATTCTATTGATGCTAATGCTAAATACCATTTACTAATAAAACCAGGTAGAACTGGTATTCCTACCATAGATAATGCCGCCATTAAAAATAAAAATAATGCTACTGGCATTTCTTTTCCTATACCTTTTAAATCTTCAATATTCTTGTATCCCGAATTGTGAATTACCGCACCCGAAAGCAAAAATAAAGCTGATTTTGTTACTGCATGCCCTATCATATGATATATTGCTATTGTAAATCCTAGTTGAGTTCCAATACCTATTCCAAAGAAAATATACCCCATTTGTGCCACACTAGAATAAGCAATAACTCTTTTTAATTCCTTTTGAAAAATTGCTAAAATTGAACCAAGTACCATTCCTGCGCCACCTAAAATCATCACAATTCTAAGCACTGGAAATTCATTTATTATTTCAAGTCCAAAGACTCTATAAAAAATCTTTATTAATAGATACACGTACCCTTTTAAAACTAAAGAAGATAAAATTGCTGAAGATGTTGTAGGTGCTGATGAATGGGCATCTGGTAACCAGGAGTGTAATGGAAACATTGCTGATTTTACTCCAAGTCCAATGGTAAATAACCCCAAAGCAATTAAAATAGCATCTGGATAATTTGTATAAACTTTCATCAAAGTTTCATGCATATAAGTTAAATTTAACTGGCCTGTTATTGAATACATAAATGCAATTGCCATTAATAATAATCCTGATCCTAAACTGCTCATAATTAGATATTTTAATGTGGCTTTAATATTTTCTTTCTTATCTTTAACAACAATTATTCCACATGAAGCTATTGTTCCTATTTCTACAAATACAAAAGCATTAAAAATATCATTTGTGTATAAAAGCCCTAGCAAAGAAGCTATTAATATATTTACAAGAAGATAATAAAAACTCATTCTGCTTTCTTTTATATCTTTATCTATGCTATAAACAGAAAACCATCCTATCATCACTGCTACAAATGAAAATACCGTTGCTAATAAAACCTCAATATTTCCCACATAAAATTCAATTCCTATAGGACCACCAAAGTGTCCTACATTATATATATATGCTCCATTATTATTTACAAAGTCAAATACTATAAAAGAAAGAAAAAATACAACAATCAATGAAATTAAACTTAACGCTTTTATAATTCCTTTATTTTTTATTAAAGGCATTATAAACGAAGTAATAAACAATATTAAAATCGAAATTAATGGCAAACTTTCTATCATATCCTATCCCCCCATTTTCATTATTTGGTCAAGTTCAATAGTACCGTAGTGTTCATATACTTTGATAGTTATTGAAAGTGCAAAAGCTGTTATACTTACAGCTACAACAATACCTGTAAGCATTAAAGCTGTTGGTATTGGGTTTACAAAATTTGTAGTTTTACTATTAACATCCAGTATTATAGGTGCTTCTGCTCCTTGAATATAGCCTTTTGCTATAAAAAACAAAAATACAGCAGTATCCATTATATTCATTCCAATTATTTTTTTTATAAGATTATTGTGAAGTAGTAGTATAGCAAATCCAATTCCGAATAATACTATAGCTGCAACTTCGTAATAATTTGTAATCAATCTCTCCATTTTAAACTTCTCCTTCACTGAATAAAGCATAAAATATATACATAGTTATTGATACAACAATGCCTACTAATATATTCAAGGGTAGAAGATACTTTCCGCTAAATACTTTTCCCGAAATTCCTATTCCAGGTTCTGGCAAATTAAGATGACTTCCTCCTATAAGAAAACTATATCCCTTAAGAACCCCGTATATTATTAATGAAATACAAATTACTTTCATCAATCGGCTGTAAGAAAGTTTTTTTTGAGCTTCTTTCATACCAAAAACTATTCTATACAATATAAAACTTGTTCCAATAACAGTTCCCCCTGCAAATCCACCACCTGGACTTAAATGTCCATGAAATATAATATATATACCAAAGATTTGTATAAAAGGAATTACGATTTTACTTGTTTCTTTTAAAATAGTATCCTTCATTTCAGCTCTCCTTATCATCTTTTTTTAGAACTATTAACACTGTAATGGCAGCTGTAAACAAAACACTAGCTTCTACAAAAGTATCAAAAGCCCTATAATCTAGTATAATTCCTGTAACTATATTAGTAGCCCCCGTATCTTTCATGGTATTTTCAACATAATAATCATAAACTTCATTATTAGCCGGATTATCTTTTTTTCCGAATTCTGGCAAGTCCATAACTCCCATTAATAATATAGAAATTAAACTAATAGCAATAAGAATAGAAAATATTTTTTTCATTTTTTAATCCCTTCAATCTTTTTTAAAGTCAAAACAAATAATAAGGTTGTAACTCCTGCTCCTACTGCAGCTTCAGTTATTGCTAAATCCGGAGCATTTAACTGTTCCCATATTATAGCCATAATCAAACTATATACCATAAAAACTATTATAGACCCTAAAATATTTTTTATAGATGAAACTGCTATTGAAAATATAATTAAAAACAATAACATTATTATGCTAAATATTTGCATTGTCTTTCACCTCTTTTTCCCTTATAACTTTTCCTTTTCCATAAGCCCCTTTAGTTATTATGTGAGTAGCTGTTGGATTGGTGATCCAAATGAAAATTATTATAAGTATGATTTTAAGACTCACCCAATTTATTCCGTTATATATAATTAGTGAAGTTAATGACAGCATAGCCCCTAATGTATCACATTTTGCAGCACTATGTGCTCTAGTAAAAACATCTTTAAATCTTAAAATACCTATTGTTCCGACCATAAAAAAGAATAATCCACCAAAGAGAAATATAGTAGCTATAATGACTCTCATCAAACCTCTCCTCCTTCTGTTTCTATGGATTTACTTATTACCACAGAAGCAATAAAACTTATCAAAGCGTAAACTAAAGCCACATCTACAAAATAAGTCTCATTCATAATAAAAGATGCTATTAATATAAGAACTATAGTTTTCGTGCCTACTACATTTACTGCTACTAATATATCTTCCACACTAGGTCCTTTAACCGCTCTATACATGCATAATAAAATAGTTACAGCTAAAAATATAGATGAAAATACTAATATATTATTCATATCTTTTCCTCTACTTTCAATAATATTTTTTCAAATTTTAAATTTTCCAAAGAAATTATATATTCTTCTTTTAAACAATGTATAGTTAATTCATCACCATTTATTTTAACGGTTATTGTTCCTGGCGTTAATGTAATTGAATTCGCTAAAATCGTTCTACAAAAATCACTTTTTAATTTTGTTTTATATACTGTAACACATGGATTAACATTACTCTTAGGATTTAATACAATCATAGCTACACTAATATTAGCTAAAACAATTTCTTTTAATAGTATAAATACATACTGACAAAGACATATAAAATTTTTTCTCACTTTTTTACCACTAAGTTTATTTTTTAAATATTTATCCGAATTTAAAACTAATATAATACTTCCCACAATTATCCCAACTATCACTGACTCCATAGTAAATTTTTCTGATAAAATAATCCAAAATATAGAATATATCAATATAATCAAATATGTCATTTAAGTTCCTCCTAATAAAATCTATAAGAATATAAGCTATAACCTTATTATGCAATTTTCATGCCAACAATACTAACGTTTACATTCGTGTTTGATTTTTCTTCTTACCCTTAGTCAAATGGCTATTTTGTTGAGATAAATCTTTAAAAATAAAAAAAGGATTGATTTATAATTTCAATCCTCTTTTTATGAGTGTATTATTTTGATACAGACTCCTTATATTTCTACTTTATTCGTGTATCAAAACGATTCATATGTGTCATTTTAATACATATGGTTTTTGCTATTAATATTTAGATATATTAATTATTTTGAATTTTTCTTCACTAATTTTATATTTTTCCATTTTTCTATATAAAGTACTTCTACCAACGCCTAAAATTTTAGCTGTTGCAGCTATATTACCCTTCATTTCCTTTAATGTTTTTTTTATGGCTCTACTCTCTAATTCTTCAAGAGTTAACAAGGGCTCTTCTATAAAAGTTACATCATTTGTGCTATTGTACTTTAAATTAGATGGCAAGTCTTTATATGATAAAATTTTTCCTTCTTCAACCACATTAACAACTCTTTGCATAACATTTTGTAATTCTCTTACGTTACCTGGCCAATTGTAAGATATCATAGCACTATAAAAACTTTCATCAATTTTATCTATTTTTTTCTCACTGCTATCGCAAAATTTTCTAAGAAAAAAGTCTACTAAAACCTTAATATCTTCTCTTCTCTCTCTTAAGGCTGGTGTATATATGGGCATTACGTTTATTCTATAAAAAAGGTCATCTCTAAAATTCCCCAATTCAACTTCTTTTTTTAAATCTTTATTTGTAGCCGCTATAACCCTTACATCAATAGGAATAACATCATGCCCACCAACTCTAACAATTTTTCTTTCTTCCAAAACTCTTAATAAGTTTGCTTGGGTATCTAAAGGCATATCTCCAATTTCATCTAAAAATATAGTTCCTCCATCTGCAAGTTCAAATTTCCCCGGATGCCCACCTCTTTTAGCTCCAGTAAAAGCTCCTTCCATATATCCAAATAGTTCCGAGGAAACAAGTTCTCTTGGAATAGCTCCACAATTCAAAAATACAAATGGAAAATCTCTTCTATCACTTTTATTGTGTATTGCTTGAGCAAACATTTCTTTACCTGTACCACTTTCTCCTTGAAGAAAAATTGTTGTATTGATATCTGCAGAGATACTCCCAAGTTTTTTTGCTTTTTTAATAGGTTCACTTTCTCCCAAAATATCATCAAAGGTAAATCTAGCGTTGGCCCCTACAATCTTATTTACTAAGCTATGAACAACCTTGCTTTCTCTAAAAGTAATAACTGAGCCATCTTTTACCACTCCACTTGAAGATTTAATGGGAAAAATATTAGCAATACACACTTTCTTTTGCCCTGTTCTTGTTCTAAAATGAATTTCCTCTTCTTCAAATTTTCTTCCACTAAGAATCCCTTTAATTAATTCCACTCTATTATCATGACTTAATATAGTTTTAAATTCTTCTCCAATTAGATCATTTTCTTTATAAGACAATAATCTTCTAGCAAATTTATTTACACTAACAATTCTTTCTCTACTACCTATTCTTAATATTCCTTCACTGATAGATTCTGTTATTTGTTGAAATCCATCATTAATACTTTTTAATTTCTCATTAGATTTTTCTATTGAAATTTCTTTTTCTATAGCTTCAGCTGCTGCTACAACCATGCCTAAGGTATGCGGATGCACCAATTCACAAGACCCAGTTATGCTTAGTACCGCAACTATATTGTTTTCTTCATCTTTAATAGGCGCTGCTGAAGAGGTCCATTTATGATTTTCTTTTAGATAATGTTCTGCACCAAGAACTTGAATAGGTTTACCTGTTCTTAAAGTTATTCCAATGGCATTAGTACCTATACTTTCTTCTTTAACACTATACCCATCACTATATCCTTTTTCAACGTAATTTTCTATAACTGTATCAGTCCCTATATGTAATAAAACATATCCTTCTTTATCTGTTAGTCTAATAATAAATTCTGTATCTTCTAGGAACTTATATATACTATCCATAAAAGGCTTTGACATTTTTAACAAAGGCATTAAATCTCTATACCTTTTATTAAGATTTTTTTTATCTAAAACATCATTTGTTTCACCGTTAAAAGGATCTATTCCGAACTCTTTGCATCTTTTCCATGATTGTAGTATTTCTTCTCTTAATCCTGTTTCTTCATTTTCTTCAATATATTTATTATTTATGAAACTTTCCCATTTCTCATATATTTTTTGATTATTATCTAACATTGCTTGAACCGGCAAACAAATCCCTCCTTTATCGAAAGATTATATTAGTTAACATCTCCCAAATAACAAGTGTTATTTAGTTCTTTACTTTCACCTAAATATTTTAATAATTCACTAGGGTAAACTCTATACTTATTTAATTCCTTTAATTCTATCCACTCTAAACCTATTTGCCATTCATCAGGAACATATCCTATTTCTAATTTTTCCTCGCTTACCAAATTACATTCAAACATAAATTCCACTTGATGAAAATCACTATCCCATTCAGCAAATTCGTGATTTCCTCCAATATATTCTCTTACCAATTTAAGTTCACCAACTTCAACTTGTGCTGATATTTCTTCCAAACATTCTCTTTTTAAAGTTTCCACCAAAGTTTCGCCATGTTCCTGCCCTCCACCTGGTAAAAGATAAAATTCTCCATTGTTATCTTTATTTTTTGTAAGTAATATTTTACCCTCTTTTATTATTATTGCTTTCGCAGAATTTCTAATTGAAATAGCCATTATACTTTATTCCTCCTAAATTAAAAATATTTTGTCTATATAATATTATCACTTTAATTTACATAAAACCATAAGATTTATAATATAAGAGAAAAAAGCCGCATATTTTGGCGGCTTTTTTCTTAGTTGTATCCGTATTCTTTTGTAATCTTTTCGAATAATTCTTTAAAGTTTGAATCTTTTCTGTATAAAACCGGTGGATATCCTAGTTCAGCATTCACCTGAATTTCTCCACCTTTAAATTCTTCCCCTGTCCATATATTAACCCAATTATCTTCTGGCAAATATAGTTTCCAGCTTCTAACTTTATCTTCTATTACAGGAGCAACCATAATGTCTTTTCCATATAAATATTGATATTGAATATCATAACTTTTTTCATCATTTTCATAATGCAAAAATAATGGTCTCATAGTTGGTGTTCCATTATCACTATTTTCTTTAACAATTGATTTTGTATAAGGAGCTAATAACATAAATATATTATTCATTCTTGCTAAATATTCTAAAGTCTCCTCATCTGAATCAAACTGCCAGTTATCATCCGGTCTATTTCCTTCATGTGTTCTCATCATTGGAGTAAAAGCTGCTTGTTCTGCCCATCTTATAAACAATTCTTTAGTTCTTTTCATTCCAAATAAAGTAGTATACCCTCCAATATCACTATGGCTAAGGCCCATACCACTCATTCCTAATGATAAAGCAGCAGGTATAACAGATGGAAGTCCATCATCTAATTCCCAATTAACATTTTGATCCCCTGCCCAAGCCATAGTGTTGTATTTGCTACTTCCAGCATATCCAGACCTCATAAAGAATACTATTTCTCCAAGTTTTCCTGCATCTTCAATAGCTTGTCTATTAACCTTAGCCCAAAGAGTTGGCCATAAGTTATGCATCAGCTCCCCTGATAATCCATTATGAAGAACAGCATCTGTAGGTAAATATTCACCAAAATCAGCCATCCATCCACTAAGTCCAAAATCTATCATATATTTTCTTATTACCCCTTTATACCATTCAAAACCTTTAGGATTTGTAATGTCCACTATTCCAATATCAAACTCACCTGCATCAATTAAATAATCTTTTCCTTCAACATTCTTTACCAAATAACCAAGACTTTCCGCTTCAATAAACAAAGAACCACCCGCTGATAAGTATGGGTTTATATATCCTAAAAATTTTACTCCTTTTTCATTCAATTTAGGAATTTCTTTATCTAAACCTGGATAAAGCTCTTCATGCCAAACCCAATTCCATATCAATCTTTTTCCAAAAGAAGTAACTCGCTTTCCTTCCCAATCTTGAGCCCATAAAGCTCCAACTTTAACCCCTTTATCCTCAGCCGCTTTTAATTTTTTTAATACGACATCTGTTCCTCCTTGTACTCCAAGCCATACTCCATCATAAACCCAAAATGGCAACTCAGGTTGTCTTCCAAAAAAATCCGTCAAAATTTTTAATAATTCTATATAATTTTCTCCCACACCTATAACTATCTCTTCAGGTATATTCCAAATTTCTAATTGATGATATTCATTTTTTGAGAAATCAAACTTCATATAAGAGCTATCTTTTACATGAAGAAAATATTTATTACTAGAAACAAATGTTGGTTGAGGATAAAAAGTAGTAAATTGATCTCCGCCAGCTCTATCTTCTACATCTGCCATAAATGTTTCATAAGTTTTTTTGTTTCTTCCAACTCCCTGCTCCGAAACCCAAAGGGGTACTATCTTACCTTTTAAATCAAAATGAGAAAATTGCTCTCCGCATCCATATAAATGTTCCTTTTCATTACCTTTTATTCGAATCCAAACTCTATTGATATCCTTTTCATTAGAAGAGAATTTAATTTTCAACAAATTTTCTTCCACAAATATTTTAACCTTTATATTGAACAATCCGTTTCGCGAAAAATCTATTTCCAACTCATCCTGTTTTTCATGAATCTGAAAATTACTTAATGCCATTTTTTCACTTATTTCATTAGTAATCTCAAAATTACCTCTGTACATATCATAACTCGCTTCTCCAATCCCTGCGAATATAAATGGACTTTTGTAACTATGATTAATTATCTCTCTTCCTTCATAAAAAAGTTGAAAACCTTCACCACTTCTTAATAACTCCATATCCATTCCTCCAATAAACTAAATATTAATTAAAAGATTTAACTTATATTTTGATTAATCCTTTACATAAATTTATTATCCAAATAAATTATATCATCTATATCGCTTAATTCATAGTATTAATTAAGTTTTTTTATATTATAATTTATAATATTTTTCAATTTTATTTAATTAACACTTTTAATTTATATCATTTTATAGTATTATAAGACTATGAACAAAACCAAATTTAATAATATATCTTAACTATCTTATGGAGGGATTCACATGAAAATAATTATAGGTTCAGACAAATCAGGTTTCACTTTAAAAGAGGCTGTAAAGGCTTACTTATTAGAATTAGGTCACGAAGTTACAGATGCAGGTACTCAAAACATTGATAGCCCTAAACCTTTCTTTGATGTAGCTCCTGTAGTAGCATCCGCTATTCAAAACAAAGAATATGAAAGAGGAATTTTGGTTTGTGGTACTGGTGCTGGAATGGCTATAGTTGCAAACAAATATCATGGTGTTTATGCAGTTGCTGTTGAAAGCGTTTATTCTGCAAAAAAATGTAGAGCTATAAACAATGCTAATATAATGAGTATGGGTGGATGGATAGTTGCTCCTGAACTAGGAATAGAAATGGTGGATGCTTTTGTAAACACTGAATTCACACAAGATTTAGAGCCATGGAGACAAGATTTCTTGAAGAATGCTTACAATAAAGTAGGCGAATTAGAAAAAGAAAAAAATTTAAGAGGTGGTAAAGATGGCTTGGACGTATTCACAACCCGTTAAAATAATTTTTGGAAACAATAAAATAGAATCTTTGCATGAAATTTTCACAGAACTAGGGTTGAAAAATGGTTTATTGGTAAGCGACCCAATATTTGTACAAAATAACGTAGCAGATAAAATAATAGACCATTCAAAAGGATTGTTAGTAAAGGTTTTCTCTGACATAGTTCCAAACCCTACTGTTGATAATGTAGATGCTTGTGCTAAATTAATCAAAGAAAACAACTTAGAATTCGTTGTAGCTTTAGGTGGAGGAAGTTCTTTAGATTGTGCAAAAGCTGCTGCAAGTGTTTGCGTAACAGAAGATTCAATAGTTCCTTATCACAACGGCGAAAAGAAATTTCCAGAGAATCATTTACCACTTATAGCAATGCCAACTACTGCTGGTACTGGAAGTGAAGTTACACCTGTTGCTGTTCTTTCAAATCCATATATAGGTAAAAAAGCTCCTTTAGCTAGCGATAATTTTTACCCTCTTTGTGCAATAGTTGACCCAGTGCTTACTACTACTACACCCAACTTTGTAACTGCCTCAACCGGACTGGATGTTTTAGCTCATGCCCTTGAAGGTTTTTGGAGTATACATCATCAACCAATTTGCGATGCAGTAGCACAACATTCAACTAAACTTGTATTTAAATATCTTTTAAGATCTTACAAAGATCCAAACGATATAGAAGCAAAAGAAAAAATGTGTGAGGCAAGTTTAATGGCTGGGCTAGCTTTTGGGCTACCTAAAACCACAGGACCACATGCTTGTTCATTTCCATTAACAAATTTATATCATCTACCTCATGGAGAAGCTTGCGCTTTCACCCTTGATTATTTTGCAAGAATAAATGCAGAAGCTGAAAATGGAAGACTTAATAACTTTGCAAAAGAAATAGGATTTGAAGATGCTTATGCTATGGCTGATGAAATTGCAAATCTAAAAAAAGCACTAAATGTAAAAACTACACTTTCCAATGCCGGAATAAAAGATGAAGATATTGAAAACATAGCAAAACTAAGCATGCATCCAAATATGTTAAATAATCCTGTAACAATGGACCAGGAAAGTTTAATAAAGATGTATGAGTCTTTAAGATAATATGACTTTAGTACCTATACTTTTATTTGGAATTGTGGTTTTAATTACACATTTCATTGAAGGAATTACGGGTTTTGGCTGCACAGTCTTAGCCCTTCCTTTCTGTGTTTTACTAGTTGGAATTAAAAGCGCAGTTCCTGTATTAGTTATCCTGGCATGGATATTAGCACTTTATGTAATTATCATTGATTTTAAAAATATTATATGGAAAGAATTTACAAGAATTGTGGTTTTTGTAGGTATTGGACTTCCTATAGGAATGATACTTTTCAGCAAACTGCCAGAAAGCATATTAAAATCAATTCTTGGAGTATTCATGATTCTTGTTTCTATAAGAGGTTTATATACTAGCTTTAAACCTTCAACAAAAACACTTTCTTTAAATAAATATGTCATGAATTTTATTTTATTCTTAGGAGGAATTATTCATGGAGCCTTTGGAAGCGGCGGTCCTTTTATAGTTATTTATGCAGCAAAAGCTCTTCCTAACAAAAGTAATTTTAGGGCTACTATTTGCCTTCTATGGTTATCTTTAAATTCTGTAATAATAGTTAAGAATATTTCTGTTGGAGCTATAACGCCGGATGTTCTAAAACTATTGTTATTTACTATTCCTTTTCTAGTGGTAGGGATGTTGTTAGGTAACAAAGCCCATAATACAATAGATGAAAAAATATTTATCAAAGTAGTTTATGGTGTATTACTTATATCTGGATTCTTTATGTTTTTATAACATTTAAAAAGCTCTGTTATGAGCTTTTTTTATTTACCCCATTATATAAGTTCTTTAATTTCTTACTTAGTAAAAACCAAATTACTGTTTTTTTCTAATTTATCACCTAAAATATTATTATATCAGTATTATTAATATTGACTAATTCCAAATACCGGTATACAATATATTTATTAGATTGCATTCATTTTTTCTGTATACAGTATGTAACTTATTAAATTTGTTGTATTTTCGGTATGAATTAGTTTAAAAGTTGTTTTTAAACTTAGCACTTAAAATAATCCCTAGAAAAAATTATTTTATCTATGCTTTATACTGAGTACATATTTTTTAGAAAATATTTATAAAAGGAGATGATAAAAAACTTAACGAATTAGCAATTAGCAAAAATATAATTAAGGGGGGTTACACAATGGCATTTAAGAAAAAAACAGTAAAAAAATCAGTTTCAGCATTTCTTGCATTTTCAATGATAAGTATGTGCACTACTTTACCTATTAAGGCCGTAGAACAAAATACTTTTCCTACAAACATATCCTTTGAAGATAATGAGGATTCTTTAAACTATACATATGGCGGAGGCAGTTCTGATGTTACAGTGATTGAAAACGATACCATGAATGGTGATAAAGCACTTCAGGTGGTATATAAAAAAGCAGATTGGCCTGGAATGTATTTAAGACCAAAAAATATTGACAATGACGATACAACTATAGAATATTGGGATTTAGGCGATGATGGATGTTTATCTTTTGATATAATGAATCCAATGGACATCACACAGGAAATTTGTGTGAAATTTGATGATGAAACCTTATCGGGCGGTAATTCTAATTCCGTAGTTTATAAAATCAGTGTTCCAGCTAACAAAAAATCATCTTTTTATGTTTCAACCGGAGGTGAATTACCTGAACTTGGTATGCACACATTACCTCCAAGTGATGCCGGAACTCCAGCTTCATTCGGATGGGGTAAAAAAGATATTAATTTAAATCATATTACACAGATAACATTTTGGATAAATTCAAATAAAACCGAAAAAACTTTACTATTCGACAATATTAAAGTTGTACCAAATTTAGCTTCTGACTTAACTTATATGAATAATGTTATCGACCAGTATGGTCAATATACAAAAGAAACTTGGCCAGGAAAAGTTACATCTGATCAAGAATTGATTGATAGTGTTGATAAAGAAAATGCTATCTTGGATGCTCAAATTCAAGCTATTAATGATGCAGGAAACTTATCTAAATATGGTGGTTTGAAAGATGAATCTATGCGTCAGGAAGCAACTGGTCGTTTTTATGTAAAAAAAGTAGAGGGTAAATGGACATTTGTTGACCCAGATGGATATCCTTACATTGCTACCGGTTTAGATATTGTAAGACTTGCTGACATGCTTACATGGATAACTGGTCGTGACGATGTTGACACATATGGTGTTAATATGTTTGAAAATTTACCTAGTAAGACAAGTTCCCTAGGAGACCACTATACAACAGTTTCAAACACGGTTAGACCACCCTACGGATTAACTTCCGGCGATGCATTTAACTTCTATTCTGCAAACCTAGAGCGTAAATATGGTGATGACTATTTATCTGATTGGACAGATATGACACTAAAAAGATTTAAAGCATGGGGATTCTCTTCTTTAGGCTGTTGGGCTGAACCTTCTCTTTACTTTGGTAAAGGCGAAGAGAATAAAATGCCATACGTTGCAAATGGTTGGATTAATGGAACTCATAAAAAACTAGATAACCCCGCACGTGGCGGTAAATTATCTGATCCATTTGATCCTCAATTCGCTATTAGTGCTGCCAACATGGCTACTAGTGTACAAGCCTATGGTGTAGATAGTGATAAATGGTGCTTAGGTATTTACGTAGATAATGAAATTGAATGGGGTAATGGACTTTCTGACTCCCAAATTTATTCAGTAATTGATGGTGTTTTTGCAATGGATGCTAACTTAAGTGATTCTTATGCAAAAAAGGCTTTTATAGAAATCTTAAAATCAAAATATGTTACAATTGATGAATTAAACTCTGCTTGGGGAACAACTCTTACATCATTTGATGATTTAAACGCTCCTTATACTGGAAAAATCAGTGATAAAAGTTTATTATTATCTTCACTTGCAGATAAATATTATAGTACGGTTTCAAAAGCAGTTAAAGAGAAATTACCTAATGTACTTTATTTAGGCTCTAGACTTGCTCAATGGGGAACAAGTGCTGAAGTTGCACAAGCTTGTGCAAAATATGCTGATGTTGTAAGTTTTAACTGCTATAAAACTGATGTAAATCAAACTTGGATGAACCTTGGCACTTATGATAAACCTATAATAATTGGTGAATTCCATTTTAACGCAACTGATAGTGGTATGTTTGCACCAGGACTTGTTCCTGTAAAAACTCAAGCTGACCGTGGCGCTGCATATAAAGATTATATGACCAGTGTTTTTGAAAGCGAATATTTTGTAGGCGCACACTGGTTCCAATATTATGATCAACCAATTTTAGGAAGAGCTTGGGATGGAGAAAATACAAACGCAGGTTTTGTTGATGTAGCTGACCAACCTTTTACAGAGTTAGTTGATGCTGCAAAAGAAATAAATGAGCAATCCTACTCAATTAAATTTGGTTATAATCCATTGCAAGAAATTTCATTGAATGAAACATCTATTGAATTAAACAAAACTAATAATACAGCTTCCTTAGTTGTAAACGCTACACCAATTGATGCAAGTAATTCTTCTGTAATATGGACCTCAAGTAATTCAAAAGTTGCAACTGTTGATACAACTGGTAAAGTAATTGCTATAGGAGATGGTTATGCTACTATTCAAGCAAAATCCGTTTCAAATCAATTTGCTATTGCTACTTGCTCAGTAAAAGTTACAGGTTTTGCAGATATCACTGTTCCTTCAACTTTTAGCAAGATTTCTTTTGAAGATGGAGAAACAAATAATATAAATCCTCTTGGTGGAAATGGAAAAGCTGTTGTAACAGAATTTATAAAAGATTCCACTCTAGATGCTGCAGTTACTAATGGTGATAAAGCAACAAAAGTAACTATTGCTAAAAAAAGTGGAAGCGATGGAGAAGTTAGTACTTTAGAATTAACCCCTGATAGTTCTTGGAGTTTTGGAAAAGGAAATAAATTAAAGCTTGACGTTACAAATCCAAATGATTTTGGCATTCAAACTCGTGTAAACATTATGGATAATAATAACAGATTGCGTACTTACTATTTCAATATTGCTGCTAATACAACTAGAACATTAACAATTGAAAACTTTGATAAATCAGCCGATAGTTGGGGTTCTGATGGATATTATGGTGCAAATGATGGTCTTGACACAGAAAACATTAAGTTGATTGCATTATATCTTTGGGAAGCAGATGGTAATATTCCTGCTGACACAGAAGTTTCTTATATCGTAGATAATATTTTTGTTAAAGAAACTAAATCTTATGATTTTGATAAAATTTCATTTGAAACTGGAGAAAATATTACTGCTGCTTGTACCGGAAATGGAAAAGCAATTGCATCAATTATCGATACAGATGGAGTTACCCACGGTACAAATGCATCAAAAATCACGGTGAGTGAAAAAAGCGGTAAGGATGGTGTTAATAGCACCTATGATATAGTACCTAGTGATACATGGAATTTTGGAAATGATAATATTTTGCATATAGACGTTAAAAATCCAAACAATTTTCCTATTCAATTCAGAACAAATATAAAAGATGATAATGGAGTATTACGCACCTATTATTTTCCTGTTTTAGCTGGTGAAAAAAGAACTCTAAGCATAAATAATTTTGGTGCTTCTGGAGACAATTGGGGTTCAGATGGTTTCTTTGGTGGAAGTGTAGGCCTGGATACTGAAAAAATCGATCTTCTTTCACTATATGTTTGGGAAGCTTCAGCGGATATACCTGCAGCAACAGAATTCTCATTTATAGTTGATAATATTTATATTGAAGAAGTTTCTCAAATTGTTGCTACTGCTACAACAGTTATTCTTGATAAATTAACAACTGACCTTACAAAGACTAACAAAGAAGTTATTTTAAATGCAGTTGTATATCCTGATAGTGCAGTTGATACTAGCGTTGTTTGGGCAACAAGCAATCCTCAAATAGCAACTGTAGACCAAACCGGTAAGGTAACAGCTGTTGGAAATGGCACAGCTTATATTAGTGCTACTGCAACAGATAATTCTCTTGCAAAAGCATTTTGTAAGATTAATGTAACAGGAATGGAAGTTGTTATACCTCCTACAACTGATACAACAACTACTACACCAACCAATACACCAACCGATACAACAACTACTACACCAACTGATACAACAACCACTACACCAACCGATACAACAACTACTACACCAACTGATACAACAACAACTACACCAACTGATACAACAACCACTACACCAACTGATACAACAACCACTACACCAACTGATACAACAACCACTACACCAACTGATACAACAACCACTACACCAACAACTACAACAGATACAAATACTCCTGCTGTTGTAATAGCTGAATCAATTGATATAAAAAATAATTCAAAAGTTTCAAAATCATACTTTGAATCAATACTTGGTAAAGATAAAACTATTAAATTTATTGGTAATGCAATTACATGGTCATTTAATGGATTAGATTTAAACAAAGATTTTATATCATCAATGACTGATATTGATTTATCTATGGAAATTCCTTCTGATGAATTAAAAGGAAAAATCAATGACAAAGTTAAATCAATGATTGGAAAAAATGTACCCGTTTATGCCTTCTCCTTAAGTTACGATGGTCAATTACCTGGAAAAGCATCTATTACTATATTTGTAGGAACTGAATGGGCTAACAAATCAATAGATGTGGCAAGATACTTTTCAGATAAAAACACTTATAAAATTGTAGATACAACTCAAGTTGATAAAAATGGTTATATGACATTTACAACTGATCATTGTAGTGACTACTTTATAACTGAAACATCTGTTGCAAAATTACCTAAAACAGGATCAAGTATTGATACATCAATTCTTGTACTATTAGGAACATTAATGACATTATCTGGCTTAGTTTTATTTATTTCAAACAAGAAGAAAAAAGAAATGGCTTAAATAATAAAAAATATTATTTTAAAAATACCTTAGAAATAAAATGTATCCTATTAGAGTAGACAGTAACAAAATCTACCCTAATAGGATATTTCTGTGTATAATAAAAAAAGTATTTATAGTTTGTAGTAGCATAATTATACCTATTTTATAAATGTTTACTTGTTACATGTTAGTAATGCAACTTTTATAGCTTTTTAAATGATTATTAAGTAAAATCAAAAGAAACAGTTGAAGATATTATTTGTTTTCCTCAACTGTTTCTTTTAAGATTTCATATTAAATTTTTATTTATTCTATTTCTTTAATTCAATAACTTCCTTAGCTGCTTTTACTATATCTTCAACTGTCATCCCATATTTATTCTTCAAGTAATCCATTGTAGCAACTTCTCCGAAGTGATCTTGCACTCCTATTGCTCTTAATGGAGCTGGACATTTTTCTATTAAAACTTCTGCAACTGCACTCTTAAGTCCACCAATAACATTGTGATTTTCACAAGTTACTACTGCTCCAGTTTTAGATACTGATTTTAAAACTGCTTCTTCATCTAATGGTTTGATTGTGTGTACATTAATTATTTCTGCTGAGATTCCTTCTTCTGCTAATAATTTTTCTGCTTTTAAAGCTTCATCAACCATTATACCTGTAGCGAAAATAGTAACATCATTTCCTTCTTTTAAAGTATCTGCTTTGAATAAATCAAATTCATAATTCTCATCAAATACTAATGGAGCCACCTTTCTAAACATTCTTATATAAACTGGTCCATCATAGTCTATTATTTGTTGAATTGATTTTCCCATTTGAACTGCATCTACAGGTTCAAAGATAACCATTCCTGGTATACTTCTTAAAACACCTATATCTTCCATACTCATGTGAGTTCCACCATTCAATTCAGCTGAAATCCCTGGGTCTGAACCTATAATTTTAACATTTCTTTTAGCGTATGCTATAGAAATAGCAACTTGGTCACAAATTCTTCTTGATGCAAAAGGTGTAAATGATCCTATAAAAGGAATAAATCCATATGATGCCATACCAGCAGCCACTGATGCCATATTTTGCTCTGCAATACCTACATCAAATGCTCTGTCTGGATATTTTGCTCTTAACCCCATTGTTCCATTTGCTCTAGCTAAGTCTGCATCTATTACAACTATTCTTTCATCTTTTGCCATTATTTCATCTAAAACTTCAGCTAATACCGCTCTAACTTCTTTATTTTCATACATATTTTTTCCCTCCTATTCTAATTCTTTTAATGCTTTTATTTTTTCTTCTTCACCAAAAGTCATGTTATGATTTGCTGCACCTTTATCTTCAACAAAGGATACACCTTTACCCTTGATTGTATTTAAAATTATCATAGTTGGTTTATTTTCGCATGTTTTAGCAGACTCTACTGCAGTTGCAATTTCCACCACATCATGTCCATCTTCTACTACAATAACATTCCATCCAAAAGCTTCCCATTTCTTATCTAATGGATGTAGTCCGTTAACTTCTTCTACAGTTCCATCTATTTGAAGTTTATTATAATCTGTGAAAGCTATTAAATTATTTAATTTAAATTGAGCCGCAACCATTGCTGCTTCCCAAATTTGTCCTTCTTGACTTTCTCCATCACCAATCATTGCATAAATATATGCATTATCTTTTTTGATTTGAGATGCCTTTGCTATTCCCACTGCACAAGAAAATCCTTGTCCTAATGATCCTGCTGTCATATCAATACCAGGTGTTCTAAGCATATCGCAATGACTTGGTAAATTTGTTTCTGGTTTATTTAATGTATATAATTCTTCCATTGGAAAGTAACCTTTTTCTGCTAATATAGCATATACTGTTGGGCCTGCATGACCCTTTGACATTATAAATCTATCTCTGCCTTCCATACATGGATTTTTAGCATCTACATTCATTTCTTTATAGTACAAAACCACTAAAGCTTCTACTGGAGATAAACATCCCCCAATATGTCCAACTCCTAATGTTCCTATTTCATCTACTACTAATCTACGAATTACTCGACTTTTTTCTACTAAAAATTCTTGTTCGTTGCTATTCATCCTTATTACCTCCTATTTATTAAACCTTTTAATTAATTATGGTAAAAAATAACATTTAATACGAACTCACAAAAGTCACTTTATCCATTTGTGAGTAATGATTGTTCTAAACTAGATATTATTATCCCTTTACTGCTCCATTTGTTAATCCTGAAATAATTTGTTCTTGTAGTAATACATATCCAATCATACTTGGAATTATACTAATAATTATTGCTGCATACATTGATGTATAGTCTGTTGTGAATTGGTTTGAGAAATATCTAATACCTACTTGCATTGTTCTATTGGATTGAGATGAAGTAAGTAACATTGCATATATAAATTCATTCCAACAATATAAAAACTGAAAAGTCGCGGCTGTTACAATACCTGATCTTGAAAGTGGAAATATTATTTTGTAAAATCTTTGATAGAAGTTGCATCCATCTATAACACCTGCTTCTTCAAGTTCTCTAGGAATTGTATTCATGAAACCTCTAATTATAAATGTTGATATCGGTAAACTTACAGCAGAATAAGTTAAGATTAAAGCTGCTTTTGAATCATATAATCCCAAAGTTTTTATTACCATGAAATAAGGAACCATTAAAGAACATATTGGCACCAATATACCTGCTGTAATTGCTACGAATATACCTTCTTTAAATTTAAACTCAAATCTAGCTATTACATAAGATGCCATCGATGCTATCATAATATTTAAAACAGTAGCACAAAGACTTACTATTACGGAGTTTACAAATAAAGTTCCTAAACCAGATACTTGAAAAGCATTAATGTAGTTTTGGAATTGTGGTATCTTTGGTAATCCGAAAGGTTTTGCTATAAGTTCTGCATTTGTTTTTAGTGATGATATAAATAACCAAACTATAGGCAACAAAGTATAAAACATAAAAAACAAAAGAACTATTTTTGAAATAACTGAGCCTACTGTAATTTTTTCTTCTTTATTTTTTTTCATTTTTTTTGGATTCACAGTTAGATTTACATTGTCAATTGTAGAATTATTCAATTCCTACACCTCCTATCCTATTACATTTCATATGATTGAGCGTTTATTAATTTTTTAACTGCTGAGATAACAAATACCCCTAGTATTAATAATATTACTCCTGAAGCATTGGCAATTCCGTATTGGAAATCATTTATTTTTTTGTATAAATAAAGTACCATTACTGTGGTTTTATTAGCTGGTCCTCCATTTGTCATAATAAATGTTTGTTCAAATTGTCTCAATCCATATACCATAGCTAATGTCATACAAGTTGCAATTGACCCTTTAATCAATGGAAGTGTTATATACATATCTTGTTTAAGCTTTGTAGCACCGTCAATTTCAGCCGCTTCATAATATGTTTTAGGAATTGATGAAATATCCGCTAATATTATTATCATAAAATACCCAATGTAAAATACTCCATATAATAAAACTGCTGGATAAGCTGTTTTTAAATCTCCAAGCCAATTTCTTGAAGCTCCTTCAAGACCCATCAATTTCAAAAGTGCGTTTAAAACACCATATTCACTATTATAAATAGCCATCCACATCATAGACATAGCAACTACTGATACTACATTAGGGAAATAATATACTGTTCTTAAGAATTTCCAACCTTTTGGTTTCTTAGAAAGAATAATAGCCACCAACACCGCTAAAGGAACTTGTATAAATCCACCTGCAAATACCCATCCCAAGTTATTAATTATGGAAGCATGAAATATTTTATCTGCAAAAAGTTTAGTGTAATTAGCAAAACCTATAAATTCCGGAGCACTCATTCCATCCCATTTAGTAAAGGATGTAACAATAAGAAATCCTACTGGGTAAATAAAAAACGCTGTGAAAACTAGTAAAGCTGGTGCTAAAAATAAGATCATTCCTATCTTATCTTTTATGGAATTCTTATGCATAAATTCACCTTCAATCCTTATTATTTTAATAAGGTTGAGCAAAGGTTTATTTACTCAACCTTATACTATTCTTTTAATTATTGTGCTGCTTTAAGCGCTGCTACAAATTCTTCTGGAGTTGTTTCTCCTAAAACAAGACTTGATAAAGCTTGTGGGAACTCAGTAGCTACTCCTGATGCCACGCTCATTGCAAAGTGTGGTGCGATATAAGGTGCTGCATTTGTTTGATCTATCATTTGTTTTTGAATTCTATCAACTTGATCACTGTCAGTGTATTCTGTTTTAACAACAAACATAGAACCTGCACTTATTGAAAGTTTCTTAACATTTTCTGCATCAGTTAATACTTTTAAGAATTCAATCACTGCTGCTTCTTTAGCTGGATCTTCTTGCTGTGCTGCACCGATTAAAGATTGAACAAAACCAATATATCCGCCTTCTTCACCTTTTCCACCTTCATATACAGGTGCTGGAGCAACTTGTACATTATCATATAAACCTTCTGCGCCTTCTGATTTAATTCTACCTATAAACCATGGTCCATTCATAAGCATATTTGTTTTTCCTGTTAAGAAATGACCAGAAGCTACTGCTGCATTAGCTCCCACTGCATCAGAAGTTGTGTATTCAAACATTTTTTTCATAACTTCAGCTGCTTCAACAAAAGCTGGATTATCTAATCCATCAGCATATACATCTGGTCCACCAATAGCAACTACTAATTGTGAATACCAAAGCATTGAAGTCCAAGCATTATCACCAGTCATTTGAGATAATGGGTCTACTCCATTAGCTTTCAACTTATCACACATTTCAAAGAATTCAGTGTAAGTTTTAGGGAATGAATCATATCCTGCCGCTTTTAATTGCTCAGCATTATATAAAACTGGAGTTACTCCATATTCATATGGAACTGCTTGTATTTTACTATCGTATGTAGCTTCAGTAATAGCTTCTGTTATAAATGAATCTTTCCATCCTTCATTCATGTAAGAAGTTAAATCCATTAATTTTCCTGACTTATAATATGGCTCAGCTTGTGTACCTGATTTGAAAATAAATATATCTGGAACTGTTCCAGCTGCAATATTAGTTTTCATTTTGTCTTCATAAGCATTGTAATCTGCAATTTCTTCTACAACAACTTTAATTTTTCCAGCATTGTCTTCATTAAACTTTGTTATGATTTCATTCATTACTGTTGCTTTAGAATCTTTTCCAACCCAAAATGATGGGAAGTTAATAACTATTTCCTTATCTTGTGTTGCTTCTGCACCAGTATTGGCACCTGAATTATTTGTTTTTGTTCCACAAGCTGTAAGTCCAACTCCAAGTGTCACTGCCATTACTAATGAAATAATTTTTTTACCTTTCATTTTTAACATTTAAAATTCCCCCCTTGAAATTTGTAAATATATATAAACATTAGAGAACAAAATATATCATGTTCGGAAACGTTTACTACTGAATTAAAAAAATTTTGTTGTTACTCCAATATTCTGACAATTTATTGATTAAAACATTTAAATATCATTGTTGGAATTATACATTTATGATAACCTATTACTCTTTGTATGTCTTATACTATGTAAATTATAACTTCATTTCTTTTCACAAGCTCTTTCTTTGTCCACAATATGATTATACAATATAATTAATTAAAAATCTATAGCAAACTTATATTTAATTAAAACTTTTAATTATTCTAATTTATTCTTCTTCTAATATATAAAAAAGTAAAGAGAAAGCTATGTATTTTAGTACATTCCTTTCTCTTTACCTTTCTATTCTATAGGTTCTCCATTATGATTCTCATATTTTGAACTATTTTTACCTTTTTTATTATTCCTATCAGCTGGCTTAATACCATCATTTTTTTTGCTTTTTTTATGAGTCTGACCTTTAATTTCCATAAATCATCCACCTTTCAATTTTACTTAAACTATAATTTTGTTTATATATACTTTCTAATCTTCTTTGGTTCATTTATAGTCTTTCCAAAATATTTATGGAATATTAACAAAAAAAGATTTTTTATATTACAAATGTTTACTGGGAATTTCTTGACATATTTTTATTTATATCGTAAAATTAGTTTATTCATATATTTAAATATTATAAAATTAAAGGGTGATAAAATTGGAAAACCTTAACGAAAAAAATTATAAAGAAAAAATACTGGACTACTCTGAACTTTTAAAAGCTATTGGTCATCCTATAAGACTTTGTATTTGTTTCAAGCTTTTAAAAGAAGATCTTAATGTTACAAACTTGCAGGATTGCTTAGGAGTTCCTCAATCAACAGTTTCTCAGCACTTATCTATACTAAAATCAAAAAAAATTATATCTGGCAATAGAAATGGTGTAGAAGTTATTTATTCTCTCATCAACAAAGATATAAGAAAGATAGTTAGCACTCTTTTTGATGAAATTGAAATAAACTAGTCAAAGAGTGTTTTTTTAATCTTGAAAGTTTATTTCTTTCCATAAAAGTTCTTTTCCTATAACTGTATTAGGAAAATATTTTTGAGCTACTTCCAAATACTCTTCTGGCTTTAGCAAGGAAGGACTAAAATGAGTAAGCCATAATTCATTAACATTAGCTTCCTTAGCCATTTTTGCACATTCCGAAAAAAGCATATGCTTATATTCTATGGCCTTTTCTATTAAATCATCTTCTCCATACATTCCCTCACCAATAAACAAATCTGAATTTTTAATTAAATCCACTATATTTTTACTAGGTCGTGTATCTGTAGAATAACTAATTTTTATTCCTTTTCTTTCATTGCCAAGTACCATTTCCGGAATATATGTACCTTTCTTTGTTTTTACTATATTCCCTTTTTGCAAACTACTCCAAATAGTTTTAGGAACATTATTTTTCAAGGCTTTTTCTCTGTTAAACTTTCTTTTTCTTTTATATTCTACACTATAACCATAACAATCAATACCATGGTCTACTTTGGTAGCATTTATAATATAATTTTTTAATTTGAAATTAGAAATCTTTTCTTCTTCTATAGTTACTAAATTCAGCTTAAAAGTAATTTCAGGTACTATTACAGTTAAACCTCTTACAACATCTTGTAACCCCTTTGGTCCAATAATTGTAATAGGTTCTTCTCGTCCACTATTTGCTATAGTACTTAAAAGACCTGGTAATCCAGCCACATGATCTGCATGAAAATGTGTTATTAATATTGCATCTATTTTTTTTAATCCCCATTTTAATTTTTTCAATTGAATTTGTGTTCCCTCGCCACAATCTATCAATAAATTACTTCCATTGCAACTTATTATTGCCGAACTCAAAAACCTTTCAGGCAAAGGCATCATTCCCCCTGGTGCCAATAAACAAACTCTTACCATCTTAATCTCTCCTAGAAACTATTTTCTTTATTTTCTTATATCATACCTATTGATTTGAAAAATCATCCAGTTATTATAATATGATTATGACATTCTGGTTCTAATATGTCAATTAACATAAATATATCTATTCATGCTTGTTGCATAACATTTAAATATAATTTTTTCATAAAACTTATAGTCTAATCTTCAGTATTTTTTTATGTAAAATAACAAACCCAGTAAGTCATCTTTTACTGGGTTTGCGTTAAAATATTGGGTTTTTCAAATTATTATTTCATATACTTATCTAAAAATTCAAATACTAATTCAAGATTACTCTCTGACTCAAATGCTTCTCCTCCATGAGCTACACCTTCTAATAAAGTTAATTGAACTTTATCTTCACCAATAACTTTTACTAAAGCATCTGAAAAGTTAATAGATTGTTGTGTTGGAACATTTCCATCTGCCGTCCCGTGTTGTATAAGAAACGCTGGATCATCTTCTGATATATAAGTTTCTGGATTTGCTTGTTCAGTAAGTTCTGGAGCATCTGTGATTAATTGCCCTATATATGATGATTCCGGTGAACTTTCAGAACTAGTTAGTCCAAAGACTGGCATAATACCTGAATCTTGAAATTGTTGATCCATTGATAAAAAGTCTAATGGTCCAAACCAATCAACAACTGCTGTTATTTTATCTGACACATTTTCCATTCCAAGTGATGAATCATAAAGATCGTTCGTTCCCGATGTTGTTCCAGCTATTGAAGCTAAATTACCACCTGCTGAGTCTCCCCAAGTTGCTATTTTATCAGGGTTTAAATTATATTCTGAAGCATGCGAATATATGTAACGAATAGCTGCTTTAACATCATTTACTGCTGCTGGGAATATAGCTTCTCCAGACAAACGATAATCTACACAAACCACAGCGTAGCCATGATTTACCCCTTCTAACATTGCTGTTAAGCCTCCACCTGTTCTATTTCCCATTTTAAATGCACCACCGTGAATGGCAATAATAACGGGGAAAGGTTCTTCTCCTTCATTTGGAAGATATATATCCAATTTTTGTGATTCAGACACCGTTGCATAAGCAATATCCAAATATTGATTTGTTATTGCCGAAGTATCAACTGATGATCCCCCTAATCCTCCACCCGTTGGTTTTTGCATTTCCGTAGAAGATGTTTCTGCTGTAGCTTCTGTTGTTGTATTGTTCGCTTCATTTGAACTACACCCCGTAAACAAACTAGTAATAAGCATCGTTGCAATTATTGATTTTACTGTGATTTTCATAATTAACCTCCATTTTTAATAATTTAATTTTGTTATAAATTAATTTTAAAATAAAACTGTGGCAAAAAAAAGGCGAAAAAAGGAAACAAAACGTACATAGTCTTGTTTCCTTTTGTATCACTTAAATTTTTCAACAGTTAAAGTAAATTCTGTTCCAATCCCTAATTGTGAGTTGACTTCTATTACTTCTCCAAGATTATCAATAACTTGCTTTGCTATTGCAAGCCCAAGACCTGTCCCTTTCCCTGTATGAGATTTGTCACTTTTGTAAAATCGTTCAAAAACATAAGGTAAGTCTCCCTCATTAATTCCTTCTCCCGAATCCGAAATCTTTATATAAACTTTTTCTTCTGTATAGTGAGCATCTATAGTAACTTTTCCCTCTACCTTTGTAAATTTAAAAGCATTATCAAGTAAAATTACTATAACTTGCATAAGTCTATCTTGATTTGTATAAAGTTTAGGCATATTCTGCGCAGACTCAGTTATGGTAAAATAAATATCTATATCGTCTGCAATATGTTGAAATTGATTGTATACTTGACTCATAAGAATCGAACCATCAACATCTGTTTTTTGTAGCGCATTATGAGTTTGTTGAATTCTAGAAATCTCTAGCATATCATTGATTAGTCTTTGTAATCGTAACGCTTCTCTAAATATCATTTTATAATATCTTTCCTTATCTTTATCTGATTGCAACATGTTGTCTGTCAATGTTTCACTCATGGCTCGAATAGAGGCAATAGGAGTTCTTAATTCATGGGATATATTAGCCACATAATCTCTTCTAGTTTGTTCAAGTCTAGCCGCTGCTTGGCTGTCAATGTCTAATTGAGCAGCTAAAGCATTAAAGGCATAAGATAGCTGTCCAATTTCATCTTGCCCATTTTTATCGATTTTTATTTTATAATTGCCATCAATCATTTTCTGTGCTCCTTCTATCATTTTATGTAAAGGATTAATGGTTTGCCTTATTATAATATATATAAGCATTAATGCAATGATAATTATTGCTCCCGTAACTAAAAAATATGCTAAATAAAATCCCTTTAAGGCAGATGTATAATCTACCACTGGTTGAATTACAAACACCATACCAATAACTACTTTATTTTTTATAATTGGTTCTCCAATAAAAATAGAGGTTCCGTCAACATACTTAAGTTTTGTTATTTTGGCCAATGATTTACCCATCAATACAGTATCCATGTAGGGATATATGGATTGAAAAATATTTTGTTCTGTAAAAGGCATACTTTGTTTATCTTCTTCAACTAGTTCCAAGAAAGGGTCATCAAAAACTTTAAGTTCATTCTTATAAACATCATAAACTTTAATAATCAATCCTTGTTTATATAAGTGGGAAGTAGTCTTTCCAGTATCACTGATTTCCAATGACAGATCCTTTATCTGAGGCCTCAATTCATAAACTTTTTGTTGAACAAAATAATAGGATAGTGCAATTCTCCCTACAATAATTCCTATTGTAAACATAGATGCAATAACAATAGTTATAGTTATAAACAAACGCATTACCAAACTTCTTTTCATTACCTCACCTCAAACTTATATCCCACTCCATAAATTGCTTTTATCTCCCAATTAACAGATTTATTTGGTAACTTCTTACGTAACCTTTTTATATGTGTATCTACCGCTCTTGTGTCCCCCAAATAATCATATCCCCATATTGATGCAAGTATTTGTTCTCTATCTAAAACCTTGCCTACATTTGAAGCCAAAAGATAAAAAATTTCTATTTCTTTTGGTGTTGATTCAATCGCTTCTCCATTAATCTTTATTTCATAGGCTTCCAAATCAATAATCAATTGATCAAATCTTAGAATTTTTTCTTTTATTTCTGCAATAGGAGCTATTCGTCTAAAAATAGTCTTTATTCTTGCGACAACCTCTCTCGGAGAAAAAGGTTTAACAATATAGTCATCTGCACCAATTTCAAGACCAAGAATACGGTCAATTTCCTCCCCTTTTGCTGAAAGTATAATGATAGGAACGTTGCTTTTTTTTCTAATAAGTTTACAAACTTCTGTACCAAATATCTTTGGCATCATCAAATCTAATATTATCAAGTCAGGTTTGATGGTTTCGAATTTTTCAAGTATCTCTGCCCCATCATAAACAGATGAATAAATCATACCCTCCGCTTTTAAATAAACACCTATAGTTTCATGTATGATCACTTGGTCATCACAAATTAATATATGCTTTGGTTCTTCCATAAATGGCACCGCTCCTTTTTATGGCTTTATTTTTTTCATTATACACTATGTTATATGATATTATACCGTTTAGTATTTAAACTTATTAATTCACAATTAAAGTATATTACGACGCATTGACTAATCCGTTGTGAATGATAACTGGAGTTTGTTTCGTTTTTTCTCCCTATTCCACAAAAAGTCCTGCCCATTGGGCAGGACTTAAAATTCTACATTTGTGAAAGTTTATCTTTTATTAAATCAATTACATATTTTCTATCTTCTGGTCTGTTTTCAAAGTCTAGATTGTCCACATTTACTCTAAGTAAAGGAGATATATTATAATCATTAAAATAATTGCTATAATGTTGGTTTAATCTTTCCCAATAAGCTGTCTCAACAATCTTTTCATAATCTCTTCCTCTTTTATTTATCTTGTTTACAGCACATTGAACTGATGTCTCAAGATAAATCATAAGCTTAGGTACATGACAATGCTCTATCATATTCTGAAACAAATCAATATATAGATCATACTCTTCTACGCTCATATCTCCACTTTCCATCAACATTTTTGCAAATATTAAATCTCCATATATACTTCTATCCAATATTGCATTTCCAAGACAAGCCGCTTCTTTTATCATTCTGAATCTATTATTCAAGAAAAATATTTGTAAAGAAAAACTATATCTTTGTCTATCATAATAAAATTTATCTAATATTGGGTTATTAACTACAGGCTCTAAAAAAGGCTGGTAGCTAAATTCCTCACATAAAATATTCATTAAAGTAGTTTTACCTACCCCCACAACACCATCTACAACTATCACTGGCCAGCATCCCTTCTTATTAATTTTATTAAGTATATCAGTATAAGACATTTTCTATCTCCTTTATGACAAATTACGATTTATTATTACATAAAACTCGAATTGTTACAAGTAATTATATTACAAATATTCTAAATTAATTAATTTCATTTCTTTTAATAAAAACATAATTTTTATAGTATAATCATTATATGTATAAATACATATATAATAAATATAGTCTTTAACTTTTTTTATTTATTTAGTATTACTACATACTCTTACTCTCTACCAAAGAGTAAACTAAGACTCAAGGAGGAAAATTGACATTGATACAATTACTTATAACCCTTATATTTTTGGTTTTTTTTATTGAATTACTCTGCAGAAATACTTTTACTTCTATCCTTAATTGGATAAAAGGGTATAGCTTTTATTTCTATGCTAATATTTTTTCATTATGGTGTGTTTTATCTATATTTATATTTATAACAAATAATTCTAAAATTAGCATACTTGCTTTATCTTCAATAGCATTAATTTTAGGTTACGTAAATAAATATAAATTTCGTTTTAGAGGCGACCCTCTATTTCCATGGGATTTGAAACTAAAAAAAGAATCCTCAAATATGAGTTCTTATATAAAAGATTTTGAAACCATAAAAGATATTATTACAGGGATTTTTATTTTATCTTTAATTTATGTAATATGCCCTAATATTTCTTTTTCAATTATAACAAGATTACTATGTCTTTTTTTATCATTAATATTTTTCACATTGATTTTATGGCGAAATTTATTTGCAAGCAAACTATTATTTAATGTTTCTGGATTAAATAATCATTTATTGGACCAACATAAATTCTACTCTTCCAACGGATTTGTGCTTGCTTTTTTGTTAAATATAAAAGATTATTTTATACCTAAAATTAACAACCATGAGAAAAATAAATTTACTTCTAATTTGAAAAAAAATGACATAGAAAATAAATCTTCCGAAAAAAAGCCAAATACTATAGTCATTATGAATGAATCATTTTGGGACCCAACTTTAATAAAAACTCTGGAATTTTCTAAAGAGCTAACTCCTACCCTAAACAAATTAAGAGAGACAAGTTTCTTTGGTTATATGGTTTCCCCAGAGTTTGGTGGGGGTACTAGTAATATTGAATTTGAAATTCTAACTGGTAACAGTATGTATTTTCTTCCTACTGGGTCAATGGCCTTTCAATCTTATTTGAGAAAACCTGTAGAATCAATTCCTTATGAACTAAAAAAAATTGGTTATGATACAATTGGTATTCATTCTTATGAAAGATGGTTTTGGAAACGCGAAAACGCTTATGACTTAATGGGTTTTGATAAATTTATAAGTTGTGAGAGCTTTAAAAATCCTGAAGTTAAAGGTCTTTATATTTCAGACATGGAATTTTCAAAGAAAATTATTGAAGTTTATGAGAACTCTAAAAATCCTTTGTTTTTATATGGAGTTACCATGCAAAATCATGGACCTCATGATGGATCTAGGTATAAAAAATTTGACATTAATGTGAAAGCACCTTTAAATAATAAAGCATTAGGTGAACTTAAAAGTTACTCTCAAGGAATTCACGATGCAGATAAAGCTTTGAAATATTTAATTGATTATTTCAAAAATGTAAAAGAACCTACCAACATTGTTTTCTTTGGAGATCACTTGCCTATGTTAGGCAAGAATTTTTCAACTTTTGTAGAGTGTGGCTATATCAAAAATAATAATCCTACAAGTTGGAGTTACGAAGAAAAATTAAAAATGGTTAGCACTCCTTTTTTAATGTGGTCTAACTATAAAAATGAAAAAAAAGACTTAGGTCATATAAGTGCTTGCTCTATAGGATGCAAAATATTAGAAAGTATTTCTTTAGAACCTTCACCTTACTTTAGATTTTTGAATGAATTATATAAAAAATATCCTGTTTTATGTAAAAGAGTTCCTCAAATATTTAAAACTGCTAAAGATACTAAAGACTTCGAAGAATTAACAGAAAAATATAAGCAACTTCAATATAACCAGCTTTTTGGACAAGATATTGATACTTCTATAACTGCTGCAAATGATAATCTTCCTTTTTTTAACTGATATAAATAATGTGCCACTAATATAGTAAAAAAAGAACTTTTCCTTTAAGGGACAAGTTCTTTTCTTAATTATTTTTTTGAATTAACTGGATTTCCTTTTCCAAAATTCTTTTTTTTATCTTGTAAATTTATTTCTCCATATTCATCCATGTTGACTTTTTCTAATTCCTCTTTGTTTTTCTCTGATAAAATATTTCCTTTACTTTTTTTACTCAAAATCAACCCCTCCTTTTTTTAATTATGGTTTAAATACTAACTAACGTAATACATTTCAGTGAATTTTCCTTTACTTTTAGTATTCTTCCCAATAATCAAAAAATAAATAACTTTTCGCTTAATGTAAAAGTTATTTACTGAAGATAATTCTATTCTCTATTTATACTTCTTTCTTCTTCAAATCCATTAGGGTATCTTTTTCTTAACTTACTTTTATTTAGCTCAGCTATTTCCTCCAAATTATATCCAATACTTTCAGTTAAATAGCCTATATACCACAATACATCTCCAAGCTCTTCCGCTAATTTTTCTTTCGAAAGCTCATGAGAATGATATATAACTTTTTTTATATAATCCGTCACTTCTCCTGCTTCTCCTGATATACCCATAGCTCCAAGAGTAAGACACTCTTTTAATTCTTTCATATCTCCTGCCGTTCTTTTTATTTCTTCTTGATATTCTTTAAAATCCATTTTCTCCCTTTACCCCTTTTATTTAATCTTTTATACTTTAATATTTTATATCATAATTTAAAAAGTATCCATTTACAAGTGCTTATTTCATATTTTATTTCGTAAATCTTGAAACAACTATTTATATGTACTGGTTTATAAGGAAGAAGCTAAAAAGGCCTTTTAAATTTTTAAAAGACCTTTTTAATTTGCTTAAAATAAATAGCTCCAAGTTTGAGGACCTACTATTCCATCTACTAATATTCTTTTAGATTTTTGAAAAGCTTTTATAGCATTTAAAGTTTTACTTCCAAAAACCCCATCTATTATACCAGGTTTAAATCCTAATTCATTTAACCTACTTTGCATAATTTTAACTTCAATTCCTGTCATATAAGGCCTTCTATATCTGAGATATTTCTTGAATTGTGGTTTTGAAGTTATTGTATTTACTATAGTTTCTTCTTGTTTTTTTTCCTCTTCTTTTTCTGTCACATAATCTAAAGGTAAATTTAACACCCCGTAAACAACTGCTTCTGCACATCTTTCTAATACACTATAATCTTTCAATTTTCCTGCATCTTTAATACTATCAATAAAACCAAATTCATTTAAAATTGCTGGCATATGACTAGCTTTTATTACATGAAAATAATCACCATTTCTACCCCGCTTAGTTTTAACACCTCTTGACTTGAATATGTTACTTAAATTATTTTCAACTCTAGTAGCGTACTCTCTTCCTTTTCCCCCATAGATTGAACACCAAACCTCTTCTCCTTCACCACCACCTGCATTTATATGATTAGAAATAAAAACATCTGCTCCCCAAGCATTAGCTGCACTAGTTCTAGCTCCCAAGCTAACAGTTTGATCTGATGCTCTTGATAATTTAACTTGATGCCCTAATTTTTGAAATAAATCTCTTTGCTTTAGTGAAATAGCAAGTGTTATATCTTTTTCTCTTAACCCATTCCCAACAGCTCCTGGATCACTTCCGCCATGTCCTGAATCTATAAAAATTTTCATCCTTTTTCCTCCCATTTTTTAAAATTTTTAATATTGTTTTTTAGTTCACCTTCCTTTCAATATATGATTTTAAAAATAAATATGTCACAAAGCATTTTTTTTGCTATCTTTCAATTTACTATCTAATATATGGAATAAACTTATTTTATTATTAATAAGTTTATTATAGAAATTAATTTTCTTCAGAGGTGATGATTTATGAAAAAAGGAAGTTTATTTGTTATAATTTTATTATTAATATTTTCTATACTATTTTTTGCAAATGAAGAATTAAACAAAAAAAAGCCTTACAATTTTTATTACACAAATCTTCTTGCAAAAAATCTTACTTTAGAAGAAATTGCATCTGTGAAAGCATTGGATGTTAATTATTATAAAACAAAGGATGTAACTCTAGATGACATAAGCACTATAAAAGATTTCATGAAATATATATCACAAAATGATTTTTCTTCAAAACCCATAGATTTACCTGTAGCACCTGTTTACAAGATTTTTTTTACTTTAAAAGATAGTAATGAAATGTTTGTAGTTAATGTTTATAGTTCAAAATATCTTTCTGTTTACCCTTGGGATGGGGATTTTGAGGTGGATTATATAGATATGAGTAACATTCCTGTAAGATACAATATTTACAATTTATGCAAGTACATATTTTGAAAAATAAACACAAAAGCTAGTTCCCCACAATGTGGAAAACTAGCTTTTGTCATATTAAAATCATTTCTTATTTCTTTAAATGTGACTCTAATTTTTTATATACATCAATAGCTTTTTCTTTACTAATGCAAAGTGTAAATAAAGTGTTATCACCAGCAATAGTTCCAACCACTTCTGTTCCATATAATTTGTCAATCATTTCCCCTACAATAGATGCTGAGCCATCAATGGTTTTTACCACTATCATTTCATTTAATGCTTTAATATCTAAAACTGATCTTTTAAACACTTCAATTAAAGTATCGTATAAAGGTTTTTCCCCTTTAGGTAAACTGTGGGAATATATATAATTTCCATCTGTTGCTAATGTTTTAAAAAGCTTTAATTCTTTTATATCTCGAGAAATTGTAGCTTGTGTAACATCTATTCCTTGCCTATTTAATTGATTAATCAAATCTTCTTGAGTTTGTATTTCATTTGTATCTATTATTTCATAGATTTTAGAATGCCTATTTTTTTTCATTTTTAACTCCTCTTTCATCTCATATGTGAAAATTATGCTTTTACTAAGCTTCGCAATTTAATTTATTTTGCTTTTTTTAATTTTATTGCCATATCATCACATTATAATTATACACCATTTTAGTATATATATTTAATAAATTTATATATATAATAATTCTTAAATACTAAAATATTTATTATAATATTATGAAATTAAAAATTCATTTTAGCTAAATAAATCAGTAAAGCGACATACTTAAATAGCTCCAAACAATCCTTCATGCTCAATAAAAAAGACACTTTAGAAAATCCTAAAGTATCTTTTTTCTTTGCTTTTAACTAAAAATTAAAAATATCCACAAGTTCATTAAACAAATCTTTATTTTCTTTAATTTTAATTTCATTTCCAAGTACGCATATAGAATTTTCTTTCATAACAGCTTCTACCATTTTTGAAAATTCTCTGATTTTTTCTGGACTTGTATTTAACACTTCATTTCTTTCTCTTTGTAAGTCTTCATTACTAACTCCACTCATATAGCAAGATATAGCTTTATCCAATTTCATAGATGGAGTTAATGGTGTATCTAAATTACTTATAGTTCCAATTATATATTTTGTCATTTCTCTAGTATCTACATCAAAATTTTCTAAATAAGTTTTCATATCATCATAAATATCTAAAGTTTCTTTTAAATTAGGATCTCTGTATGAAGCTAAAACCATATTTCCGCTTCTTCCAAAAGTAGCAAAAGAACCATAAGCTCCTCCTAGTACTCTTACTTTATTCCAAAGATAATCTAAACTACTTATAGTTTTCAAAACTAATAAGCTTCCACTATATTTATATCCTAATTTAATGAAATTAAACCCTTTTGTTACATATTGAACATCTGATTGTGTCAATAAAGCTTCATTCTTTTGAGAAAGAACTATATTATAGGAATTATACTCTATTTTATCATCATTTAAATTATTTATAAAATGTGGCAAATGATTTTTTACTTTTATAAAATCTTCTTTATCACAAGTCAAAGCTAGCGTTAAATTATTTTTATTAAATATTTTCTTAGATACTTGGTTCAACTTTTCAGCTACTTGCTGCCACTTGCTATCAAAGTTTTTATCAATATCCACAATGAATTTATAAAATTCTAATCCCGAAATTATATCATCATAATGGCTTCCCTTGGAGAAATAAACAAAGTTTCTATTGGCTGCAACAAGATGGCCTGAATCATAAATAGCCATTTCAAGTCTAGATTTCATTTCCTGTATTATCTCTTTTAATCTTTTTTTATCATCAAACTTAGAAGTATTGATTATTTCAATTATAAGTTCATTTAGTATTTCTATTTTGCTAGATAGAACTTTTGATCTAATGTTAAATCTAGGATAAAAAGTATCTGCATCACCATTCTTCATATATGTCACTGCTGAAAAACCAATTCCCCCTGTTGCTATATTGATTTCATTAGCTAAATCCATATAATTATGTTTTTCAGTGTCCACTCCACCTAACACATTTGATAAAAGCCCAACATAAGGCAAATCATTGAAATCTACTCCAGTAGAATTAAATAGCATTCTTGAATAAACAATTTTATTTGTAAAATCCTCTCTAGATATGATTTTAACTCCTTGTTCTTCTTGTTCATCTACAAAAATTTCTTCTATATTTGGATCTATATCTTCTAAACTCAAAAGTGGAACTTTTCTAAGATCTTCTTCCGTTTCTCCACTTTGTTGCCTTTCAATTAATGCTTTTGTATCTGAAATTAATTTTTCCATCTGTTCTTCACTTAATGATTCTTTATATTTTTTAAGTTTGTCTTTAATGGATTGAATTTTTTCTTCTGCCAAGCCTTTTTTTGGCTTTAATACAATAAGAGAGCTATGATTATTATTTAATAGATGTTTTTCAATTAATTCTTCAAAATAATTTGTATTCAAAGCTTTTTTAACTATTTTTAATGTTTCTTCATATTCTATATGAATTAAAGGCTGTTCATCATATAGCCAGCTACTCATGGCCTTTGAAAAATGTACTAGTCCTTTTGGATATGAACGAGTATCAGCTTCTCTTAATGCAAATTCTTTTGCATTTAATCCACCCTCTATTAATTTTTTATCTATCCCATTTTTAACTAAATCAGTTAAAGTATCCACAACCACTTCTTTAAATCTTTCTTTTTCTTCTACATTTGAATTTTTTACAACTATACTAAATATAGGCTGTCTTATGCTACTATCATAAAATCCGAAAACATCCTTACCTAAATTAGCATCAATTAAAGCTTTTTTTAATGGTGCTGCTGAAGTTTCTAATAAAAGGTACTCTAAAATATTAAAAGCTAAATAATTTTCTTTATCTGTGTTTTCTCCAACTACAAAATTCAAATTCAAATAAGTTTTATCAACACAATCATCTTTATCTGAAATAGCATACTCTGATTCTATCTCTTTAGGTTCTTCAAAACCCTTTTGCAATTCAATACTAGAATCTATTTCTATTTTATTAAAATTATCTAAATACCCTTCATCAATAAATTGAAGTTGACTGTCTAGATCTCCATTTCCATATAAATAAATATAAGAATTTGATGGATGATAATATTTTTTGTGAAAATCTAAAAATTCATTATATGTTAAATTTGGTATACTAACAGGGTCTCCACCTGATTCATAACCATAGCAAGTATCTGGAAAAAGAGTTTTCTCAATATTTCTATACAGTACATCTTCTGGTGAAGAAAAAGCTCCCTTCATTTCATTATAAACTACACCTTTATAAGTTACATCTTCTTCCTTTTGATTTAATTCATAATGCCACCCTTCCTGCATCAAAATCTCAGGGTACTTATATATATTTGGGTAAAAAACTGCATCCAAATAAACATCCATTAAGTTAAAGAAATCTTGTTCATTCATACTTGCTACTGGATATACTGTTTTATCTGGATAAGTCATTGCATTCAAAAATGTATTAAGAGAACCTTTTGCTAGCTCAACGAAAGGGTCTTTTATTGGAAATTTTCTAGAACCGCATAATACAGAGTGTTCCATAATATGAGCTACCCCAGTATCATCATTAGGGGGTGTTCTAAACCCAATAGCAAAAACCTTATTATGATCATCATTTTGTAAATTCATTAATCTAGCTCCAGATTTTTCATGTTGAAAAAGTCTGTATAAAGAATTTATTTCATTAACTTCTTTCATTTCTATTAATTTAAATCCATGGTAAATATTTCCTAATTGAAAATTCATAAGTTACCTCCATTTATATAATGTTTTAATTTTATAAAACTAAAGATTTATTTGTTTTAAATTATAAGCTCAAATATTTTTAGCATTATAAATACATTGTACCAAATTTTACCCCGAAAAATAAATATAATTCTATTTTTTTCTTACTACATTTAGTCTTATACTAAAAATCTCAATTATACAATCTTTTTTTCACAGATAAAATATTTTTATTACTACCCTTTATTTTTCTGCTACTTATAAATTACGCCAAATATCACTTACTTATGTAAATAATTATAATAATTTCTGCACATACTATTATGGAAAATTTATAATTTTAAGTTAAATTTACTTATCTATAATTTTTGAACTCTTTACTCAAAGGATGGTGAAAAACTGCATATGTGCAGAAGAAAACATGAGCGAACTTAATCTAGATAATGAAATGCTAAAAAAATTAGAAACCTATATTGATAATATTGAGGAAAAGGAAGGTTGTCTTATCAATGTATTGCATGAAGCTCAAAATATGTTTGGCTATCTTCCCAGTGATTTGCAACTATTTATATCTAGAAAATTAGATATACCTGCTGCTAAGGTATTTGGAGTAACAACTTTTTATTCTTTCTTTACTATGGAACCACGTGGAAAACATGTGATTAGTGTTTGCATGGGTACTGCTTGTTTCGTAAAAGGTGCAGACAAAATATTCAATGAGTTCAAGAAAAAATTAAATCTTAAAGACAGCTCCACTTCTGAGGATGGTATGTTCACATTAGACTCCCTAAGATGTGTGGGAGCTTGCGGCCTAGCACCTGTTGTTTTGGTAGATGGAAAAGTTTATGGAAGAGTTAAAGTTGAAGATGTAGAACAAATTATAATGGAACTCACTGAGGAAAAAGTGATAAAAGTTAATTAACATGGAGGGATTGATATGTCTAAAGTAAAATCCTTAAAGGAATTAAACTCTTTAAAGGAAGAATATAAAAAATTAATCCAAAACCGACTATCAGAAAATTTCGAACCACAGACTAGTAATATTGATATTCTTGTCTGTGGTGGAACTGGTTGTCATGCTTCTGGTGGTTTAGAGGTGATTGAAGCCTTAGAAAAAACCATATCTTCAAACAATCTGCAAGAAAAGGTTAAAGTTATTTCTACTGGGTGCTTTGGTTTTTGCGAAAAAGGGCCAATTGTAAAAATTATGCCTGAAAATATTTTTTATATTGAAGTAACTGCCCAAAAAGCAGAAAAAATCATTGAAGAGCATATTTTAAAAGGGAATTTAGTAGAAGAGTGTTTATTTAAAAGTCCTGAATCTGGTGAAAACTTACTCAAACAAACTGATCTCCCTTTTTACAAAAAACAAATGAGAATTGCTTTGCGTAATTGTGGACTTATTAACCCAGAAGATATTAGAGAATTTATCGCAATGCAAGGATATGAAGCATTAGGATTAGTTTTAGAATCTATGTCTGCCGATGAAACAATTAATAGAATAAAACTTAGTGGGCTTAGAGGACGTGGTGGTGGTGGTTTTCCTACAGGACTAAAATGGGAATTCACAAAAAAATCAAAATCAGATATTAAATATGTAATCTGCAATGCAGATGAAGGTGACCCTGGAGCTTTTATGGATAGAAGTATATTAGAAGGAGATCCTCATTCTATTCTTGAGGCTATGGCTATTACTGGATACTGCATAGGAGCTAATAAAGGCTATATTTACATAAGAGCAGAATATCCACTTGCTATACAAAGACTAAAAATCGCTATGAAACAGGCTTATGATTTAGGATTAATAGGAGAAAACATACTAGGAAGTAATTTTTCATTTCATATTGATTTAAAATATGGTGCCGGTGCTTTTATATGTGGAGAAGAAACTGCCCTTATTAATTCAATAGAAGGTGGTCGTGGAGAACCAACTGTTAAACCGCCATTTCCAGCACAAGTTGGATTATGGAAAAAACCAACTAACATTAATAATGTAGAAACTCTAGCTAATATAAGCCCAATTATATTAAAAGGTTCTGAATGGTTTAATTCTATAGGAACAGAAAAAAGTAAAGGAACTAAAGTTTTTGCTTTAGCTGGAAAGATAAATAACGTGGGCTTAGTTGAAGTTCCTATGGGTATCACCCTTAGAGAAATTATATATGAGCTAGGTGGGGGAATAAGAAATAATAATAAATTTAAATCCGTTCAAACAGGCGGTCCTTCTGGTGGGTGTATTCCTGTAGATTATTTAGATACTCCAATTGATTATGAAAGTTTAACTGCCATTGGTTCAATGATGGGCTCTGGTGGAATGATTGTCCTAGATGAAGAAGATTGCATGGTGAATATTGCTAAATTTTATTTAGAATTTAGTGTAGATGAATCCTGTGGAAGATGTACTGCTTGTAGAATAGGAAATAAACGCCTTTATGAAATACTAACTAAAATAACTGAGGGTAAAGGTGAACTTCAACATTTACAAGATTTAAAAGATTTAGGCACCATGATTAAAGATGCTTCTTTATGTGGTTTAGGTCAAACTTCTCCAAATCCTATTCTTAGCACAATAAACTTTTTTTATGATGAATATGTTGCTCATATTAAAGATAAATCATGTCCTGCAGGAGTTTGTACAAACTTATTAAAATATTATATATTACCCGAAAAATGTATCGGTTGCACAGCTTGTGCAAAAGTATGCCCTGTTAATTGCATATCTGGCACTGTAAAACAAGTACACTTAATTGACCAAGATATTTGTATTAAATGTGGTGCTTGCTTTAACAGATGTAAGTTTGATGCAATTACAAAAAAATAGTATGAGAAAGGAGGATTAATAAAATGATTAATCTTACTATAAATGGTTTCAAAGTCAAAGTCCCAGAAAAAACTTCAATTTTAGATGCTGCAAAATCTATAGGTGTACATATTCCAACACTTTGCTATCTTGATTTACATGATATAAAAATGGTAAATAGAACTGCTTCTTGTAGAGTGTGTGTAGTAGAAGTTGAAGGTCGTAAAAATTTAGCTCCTTCTTGTGCTACAGAAGTATCAGAAGGAATGGTTGTAAAAACCGATACTTTAAGAGCTATAAAAACACGACGTGCTATGGTAGAACTTTTATTATCTGATCACCCAACTGATTGTTTAGTTTGTGAAAAAAACACTCACTGTCAACTTCAAACTATAGCAGCGGAATTGGGAATACGTAAAATTAGATACGAAGGTGAAATGTCCAATTACCCTAAAGATTCTTCAAGTGGTGCTTTATACAGAAATTTAGATAAATGTATCATGTGTAGAAGATGTGAAACCATGTGTAATGAAGTTCAAACATGCGGTATACTCTCTGCTGTAGATAGAGGCTTTGAGACCGTTGTATCCCCTGCTTTTTCTTTGCCTATGTTAGATACCATGTGCACTTTTTGTGGTCAGTGTGTTCAAGTTTGTCCAACAGCTGCCTTAACAGAAGTCACTCATAAATCCGAAGTATGGGAAGCTTTATCTGACCCCGAAAAATATGTAATAGTTCAAACTGCTCCTGCCGTTCGTGTTGCACTTGGAGAGAAGTTTGGTATGCCTGCTGGAACTATTGTTACAGGTAAAATGGTTTCTGCATTAAAACGACTTGGATTTAAAAAAGTTTTTGATACTGATTTTGCTGCTGATGTAACTATAGTGGAAGAAGCTCATGAATTCATTGACAGACTTCAAAATGGTGGTAGATTACCTATACTCACAAGTTGTTGCCCTAGTTGGGTTAAATTTATAGAGCATCAATTCCCTGATTTATTAGATATACCATCCACCTGTAAATCTCCACATATAATTTTTGGCACTATTGCAAAAACATATTTAGCTGAAAAATTAAACATTAACCCTGACAAAATCGTTGTTGTTTCAGTTATGCCTTGCATTGCGAAAAAATATGAAATTGTAAGACCTGAACTAACTCATGAAGGATCAAAAAATGTAGATTTAGTAATAACAACTCGTGAATTTGCTGATATGATTATAGAAGCTGGTATAGAATTCAAAAATTTACCTGATGAAGATTTTGATCACCCACTTGGTGAATCTACAGGAGCTTCTGTTATATTCGGTACTACCGGTGGAGTAATTGAAGCAACATTAAGAACCAGTTATGAATGGCTTACTGGAGAAACTTTAGATGAAGTAGAATTCCATGGGGTCCGAGGCTTAGATGGTCTTAAAGAATGTACTGTAAACATTAATGGTGAAGATATAAAAATTGGTGTTGCTCATGGACTAGGAAATGCAAGAAAATTATTAGAATCCATACAATCTGGTGAGTCACATTATCACGCTATTGAAATAATGGCTTGCCCTGGTGGTTGCATAGATGGTGGCGGACAGCCATATCATTTTGGTGATATTGATATAGTGAAAAAAAGAATGGAAGCTATATATACAGAGGATAGAGGCAAAGCTATTAGAAAATCTCATGAAAATCCTGCTGTGATAAAAATGTACGAAGAATTCATGGGAAAAATTGGAGGAGAAAAAGCTCACAATCTTCTTCATACTCACTATACTCCTAGAGAAAAAATATAAGTAAATCTATATGTTTATTACGGATTTTATTAGCATTGTTAATTAATGGAATTATTTTCCAAAAGATAGATGAATTATCCATCTATCTTTTTCTTAATTTGTTTAAAGTTACATATTAAAAGATTAAATTGCAGTTATTTACACACATTTCGTATTTTTTTTTTATAAATTTAAAAATTTCTATTAATTTTTAAGTGTTTTTACTGTATAATATATAGTGGCTGATAAAAATATAACAAAGTATGGTTTATATCTTTTCAAGTAACCGTATTCTGTGTATTCAGTACAAGCATTATGTAAAATTGTGTTTAATATCTTTTCTTGGGTTAGAAAATGATGTTTATCAATCTTATATTATAATAAAGGAGGTATATATTAGTGTGTTCTAATGAGTTAGTAAAAGAAAAATTTGATGAATTGGAAAAATTCATAAACGAGATGCCAGATAAACAAGGTGCTTTAATTGAAGTATTGCACAAAGCTCAAAATATTTTTGGTTATCTTCCAGAAGAAGTACAAAGATTTGTATCAAAGCAATTAAATATCCCAGTATCAAAAATTTTCGGGGTAATTACATTCTATTCTTATTTTACAACTGAGCCTAAGGGTGAACATGTAATAAGCATTTGTATGGGTACAGCTTGTTTCGTAAAAGGTGCTGGAGAAATCGTAAAAGAATTCGAAAAGCAATTAGGAATAAAAGCTGGCGAAACTACACCAGATGGCAAATTTACAATTGACGTACTTAGATGCATAGGTGCTTGTGGCCTTGCTCCTGTTCTTACAGTGAACGAAAGAGTAATTGGTCATGTAACTACAGCAGCTCAAGTAAAAAATATTCTTAAAGAATACTAAGATTAGGAGGTAAGAAAATTGAGTATAATCAAAACTTTTGACGAACTTAAAGAACTTTATGCTAAAAATAAAGAATTGTTAAGCCTAAGAGAATGTTCTCATGAAGAAGAACTATCTTATGAAAATAAAAGATGTAGAAGAGAAATTTTAGTTTGTGGTGGTACTGGATGTAAATCATCAAGAGCAGATGAAATAATCTCTAATTTAAATACTGAAATAGAAAAAGCTGGACTCGCTGGTGAAGTAACAGTTGAAATAACAGGATGTTTTGGTTTCTGTGAAAAAGGACCTGTTGTTAAAATAGAGCCTGATAACATATTTTATGTTCAAGTAACTCCAGAAGATGCTGAAGAAATAGTTACTGAAAACTTAGTTAATGGAAGAACTATTGAAAGACTTCTTTACGAAGAACCTACTATAAGCCAAAAAGTTAAAAGACAAGATGAAATGTCTTTCTACAAAAAACAAATGAGAATAGCTTTAAGAAACTGTGGTTTAATCAATCCTGAAAAAATTGATGAATATATAGCTGCAAAAGGATATCAAGCTTTAGGTAAAGTTGTTACAGAAATGACTTCTGATGATTTGATTAAATTAATATCTGATTCAGGACTAAGAGGTAGAGGTGGCGGTGGTTTCCCTACTGGATTAAAATGGAGTTTTGCAAAAAAATATGATGCTGATCAAAAATATATCATTTGTAATGCTGACGAAGGTGACCCTGGCGCGTTCATGGACCGTTCTATATTAGAAGGTGATCCTCACAGTGTTCTTGAAGCAATGGCAATTGCTGGTTATGCAATTGGTGCTACTAAAGGTTACATATATATAAGAGCTGAATATCCTCTAGCAATCAACAGATTAAGAATCGCAATGAAACAAGCTAGAGAATTAGGTCTATTAGGAAAAAATATATTTGGTACAGGTTTCGATTTTGATATCGAATTAAAATATGGTGCTGGTGCCTTCGTTTGTGGAGAAGAAACTGCATTAATTAGATCTATTGAAGGTAGTAGAGGTGAACCAACATACAAACCACCATTCCCAGCTGAATCTGGTTTATGGGACAAACCTACATCTGTTAATAACGTAGAAACTTTTGCAAATATTCCTGAAATCATCCTTAAAGGTGCTGAGTGGTATTCATCTATTGGAACTGCTACTTCAAAAGGAACAAAAGTTTTTGCTTTAGCTGGAAAAATCAATAACGTTGGTCTTGTAGAAGTTCCAATGGGTACTACATTAAGAGAAATTATTTATGAAATCGGTGGCGGTATCAAAAATGGTAAAGCATTTAAAGCTGTTCAAACTGGTGGTCCATCAGGTGGATGTCTTCCTGCTTCTTCATTAGATACTCCTATTGATTATGAATCATTACAAGCTATTGGATCTATGATGGGTTCAGGTGGTATGATTGTTCTTGATGAAGATAACTGTATGGTTGACATTGCTAAATTCTATCTTGAGTTTACTGTAGAAGAATCATGTGGTAAATGTACTCCATGTAGAATTGGTAACAGAAGATTATATGAAATATTAGAAAGAATCACAAAAGGTCAAGGAACTAAATCTGATATAACAGATTTAAAAGAATTAGGCCAAACTATCAAAGACACATCTCTTTGTGGTCTAGGTCAAACTGCTCCAAATCCTATATTAAGCACACTACATTTCTTTATGGATGAATATGAAGCTCATATAAATGAAAAATCTTGTCCAGCAGGAACATGTACTGATCTATTAACTTACGATATTACTGATAAATGTATTGGCTGTACAAAATGTGCTAGACAATGTCCTGTTAATTGTATCGAAGGTAAAGTGAAACAATTACATGTTATTGATCAAGTTAAATGTATTAAGTGTGGAGCATGTTATACTGCATGTCCAGTAGACGCTATAACAAAGAAATAATTCAAAAGAGAGGTGTAAAAATTGAGTTTAGTAACTTTAAATATAAATAATATAAATGTTGAAGTAGAAGAAGGAACAACTATTTTAAAAGCTGCAAGAGAATTAAATATAACTATTCCTACTTTATGTCACTTAAACTTAGCTGATGATACAACTACAAATCATCCTGGTTCTTGTAGAGTATGTGTTGTAGAAATAGAAGGAAGAAGAAATCTAGCTCCTGCTTGTTGTACTCCTGTAGCAAATGGAATGGTTGTAAAGACTAGTTCTATAAGAGCTATTAAAGCACGTAGAACAATAGTAGAATTATTACTATCTGACCATCCTCAAGATTGTTTGATTTGTGAGAAAAACATGCACTGTGAACTTCAAAAGATTGCTGGTGATTTAGGTATTAGAAAAATTAAATACCAAGGTAAGAAAAGAAGCAATCCTAAAGATAACACAAGTTACTCTATAATTAGAGACTTTGATAAATGTATCCTTTGTAGAAGATGTGAAACAATGTGTAACGATGTTCAAACAGTTGGCGTTCTATCTGCTATAAACAGAGGATTTGAAACAACAATAAGCCCTGCTTTCCAAGCTCCAATGATGGAAACTAAATGTACATTCTGTGGTCAATGTGTTGCCGTTTGTCCAACAGGTGCTTTAACAGAAGTAAACTATATATCTGATGTTTGGGATGTATTAAATGATCCAACTAAAACAGTGGTAGTTCAAACTGCGCCTGCTATAAGAGCTGCTTTAGGAGAAGAATTCGGACTTGAAGCTGGAACTTTAGTAACTGGTAAAATGACAGCCGCTTTACGTGCTTTAGGATTCAATCAAGTATTTGATACTGACTTTGCAGCAGATTTAACTATAATGGAAGAAGCTTCTGAGTTTGTTCATAGATTAGAGCATGGTGGCAGACTTCCAATGCTTACAAGTTGTTGTCCAGGTTGGGTTAAGTTCTTTGAACATGACTTCCCAGATTTATTAGATATTCCTTCTTCTTGTAAATCTCCTCAACAAATGTTTGGTGCTATAGCAAAATCTTACTATGCACAAAAAATGAATATTCCTGTTAAAGACATAGTAGTTGTTTCTGTAATGCCTTGTCTTGCTAAGAAATATGAAGCTGCAAGAGAAGAATTAACAGTTGATGGTTTCAGAGATGTTGATATAGTAGTTTCTACTAGAGAACTTGCTATAATGATTAAAGAAGCTGGTATTGACTTTAATTCTCTTGAAGATGAAGATTTCGATGCACCACTAGGAGAATCTACTGGAGCTGGAACTATCTTTGGTGTTACTGGTGGGGTTATGGAAGCTGCTTTAAGAACTGCTGCTGAATGGTTAACTAAAACACCATTAGATAACATAGATTTCGGTGTTGTAAGAGGTCTTGAAGGAATAAAAGAAGCATCTGTTATGGTAGGTGACTTAGAAGTTAAAGTAGCTATCGCAAGTGGATTAGGAAACGCACGTAAGTTGCTTGAAAAAATCCAATCTGGTGAAGCTGATTACCACTTGATTGAAATCATGGCTTGCCCTGGTGGTTGTATCGATGGTGGTGGTCAACCATATATTCATGGTGACTCTTCAATTCTTGAAAAAAGAATGAAAGCTATTTACAGTGAAGATTCAAGTAAAACTATAAGAAAATCTCATGAAAATCCATATATCAAACAATTATATGATGAATATTTAGGTGAGCCTTATGGAGAAAAAGCACACAAATTACTTCATACTCACTATATAAAACGTTCATAATTAAAGCAAAAGAACGCAGTCCTCTGGGCTGTGTTCTTTTAAATTTTATTATTCCAGTCAACATCCACAGTGCCCTCTACTTCTTTAGTTATTTTAGCTTCTGCTGCTAACCTGCAAGCATCACGATAACACTCCCAATGTTCTTCTTTAAACTTCATGATTTCATCTAATTTTAAATATAAAACATAACATGGAAAAGTATTAAACCTACAAAAATTTTGCATTTCCATTATTCTTTCTTTACTAAAAATATAATTTAATGTTTCTATCTTATTAACAGGATAAATAATTTGAATTTTATTTTTTTCATAAGGAAGTAAAAAAGCTCTGTAATTATGTATTTTCATTTTCACATTTCCTTCTTTATTGCTAATTGTAGAATGAAAAGTACAATATTCCCTAACATCTTCTGGAACGCTTAACTTTAAAATAGTATAAATTTTTTTAATCTTCAGATTTAAATTTCCCGAAATTTTTCTTTTAGCTAAAACTGCTTCAATTGCTTCTGTTTCTTCCATAGATCTCACATTCATATCTTTTCCTTCTTTCTTTACTATCCTTTAAAGCATAGTAAAATTTCATACATTTTGTAAAAATTTACTTATTAATTAGTTTTATTTTTTTCTCATAATACTTATATTATTGTCATTATTATGTAATTTATTCATTTTTTATGGGTTTTGAGTTTATAAAAAAAGAAAAGGCTTGTAACATAAAAGTTACAAACCTTTTCTTTATAATTTTTTAATTATTATTTACTTATTTCACTAAGTTGAACTGCTATTTTAGAAGCTAATTCAGCATTATTATAAACTAATTTAATGTTGGAATCTAAACTATCCCCACCAGTGATTTCTTTAACTTTTGCAAGTAAAAATGGAGTAGTCTCTTTACCTTTTATTCCTTTTTCAAAACTCTCATTTAACGCTTCATTAACTGCATTATTTATAGTATCAAAATCCATTTCAAACTCTTCTGGAATAGGATTTGTTATTACCATTCCACCATTTAATCCCAGATCCCATTTTGTTTTAAGTGCTAAAGCTAACTCATCTATAGAATCAACTTTATAATCTACTTGAAATCCGCTTCTTCTAGTGTAAAAAGCTGGTAACTCCTTTGTCTTATATCCTACTACTGGAACTCCTTGTGTTTCTAAATACTCAAGAGTAAGTCCTAAATCTAAAATAGATTTTGCTCCTGCACATATTACTGCAACATTTGTTTTTGCTAATTCTTCTAAATCTGCGGATATATCAAAAGTTTCCTGGGCTTTTCTGTGAACTCCACCAATCCCACCTGTAGCAAATATTTTTATTCCAGCTAAAGCAGCAATTATCATAGTAGATGCAACTGTTGTAGCCCCTTCTACCCCTTTAGCAACAACAAAAGGAATATCTCTTCTGCTTGTTTTAACTACCTCTAAACCTTTTTTACCTAGGTGTCTTATTTCTTCCTCTGTTAATCCAACTTTTAATTTCCCATTAAGTATAGCTATAGTAGCTGGTACTGCTCCATTATCCCTAACAATCTTTTCAACTTCTAAAGCTGTCTCTGCATTCTGCGGATAAGGCATACCATGAGAAATAATTGTTGATTCTAAAGCAACCACTGCTTTATTATTTTTTAGGGCATCTAAAACCTCTTCTTTTATATCTAAGTATTGTTCTAACATAATCCTGTTTCCTCCATTTTTTTAATCACATTATTTTTTGACATATTAGGGTTTATGGTATTGTGATTGTCCATAGCCAGCATTGCTGCTGCCATAGAAAATCTAGCTGAATATTCTATTTCTTCATCATTCATATAACAATAGGCTAGCCCCGCCACAAAAGCATCTCCAGCTCCTGTAACATTTGTTGGTCTTATCCTAGGGGACTTAATTCTTTCCTCTTTTTCTCCATCGTTATAATAAATACCATTTTCACCAAGGGTTATAAAAACTCTTTTTACCCCTTTTTTTAAGAAATAATCTGACGCTTTTCTCATATCCCTTATGTTATTTATTTCTATGCCTGATAAAACTTCTGCTTCAAGTTTATTAGGTTTAATTGTATGAAAACATCCTACAAATTCTTTAATTTTTGTAGCTTTCGTTGTTGACACTGTATCTAAAAAATAATCAACATCATCAATATTGGTAACAGTATGTCTTATAACATCCTCTGGTATGTTTGTATCAATAACGCATAGCCTTGAATTTGAAATTATTTTTCTTTTTTCTGTAATATAATCTACATTGATTCTATCAAAAATATCCATATTAGAAATGGCTGCTATCATGTTTCCATTTTCATCTAAAATGCACATATAGTTAGAAGTGCTTTCCTCATCCATTACCAAAGTGTAGCTCAAATCTAAACCATATTGTTTTGCATCATTTAAGATTTTTTTACCATAAAGATCATCCCCTACCGCAGTAAGAAGTTTTGTCTCAGTTCCTAATTTTGATAAATTTTCACCTATATTTCTTCCTACACCACCTAAAGAAATATTAACACTACCAGGATTAGAATCATTATAAATAAATTTATTCTTTGAAAAACCTTGTATATCTATATTCGCTCCTCCTATGATAGTCACATAATCATGCTTATGCACAACATAACCCTTTCCTAAAACATATCCTTTTTTCATCAAGTTTGCTATATGCACTGCTGCTGAAGAACGAGTAATACCTAGTTTAATAGCTAACTCCTTTTGTGAAATTAAGGGATTGTTCTCTATAAGGTCTAAAATTTCTCTTTCTCTCTTAGTCATTTATTCACCTCTTTACTTTTGCTTATACACTAAACATTAGCTTATAAGTATAATACCAAACAATCAACAAAATTTCAATATAAAACATAAAAAACTTTTTATTAAAAATTTATATGCATATACAAGAAAAATTCCAGTAAATTTTTACTAGAATTAATTTATCAATATTGAAATATTAATCATCTAAATTTAACCCATAACATTCAGATACAGGCGTTACAAACATAAATCCTACTCCTGGATTATTATCATAATCTAATTCTTTATTTATCTTAACTATTACTTCTCTAAGTTTATCTTCTGTCCTAATCATACTTATTATAGTTTTATTATAAGGTTTATTCCCCTCAATAATTCTTCTCATTCCTGCAAAGATAGGAATATCAACTTTATTATTTATAAGTATTTTTCCCAATCCAACGCTATCTAAAGTAGTTGCCCCACATCCATTATCATAAAAAATAGCTAAAACATCATCTAATTTACTTAAATCATTTAATATCAAATAAATCGCATTCATAAAATATCCCCTTTATATATTAGCTTCTTTTGCTTTTATTATAGCAGTTTTAGTGCACATAGGTCCAATCAGTTCTGTAATAATTGTAGTTCCTAATAATATAGTTATTACTAAACTTCCTAACTGAGTTCCCTGAAATTCTCGACTAACAATGATAGCAAGTCCAACTGCTACCCCAACTTGAGAAAAAAGTCCAAACCCAATATATTTTTTAACAGTAGCTGGTGCTTTAGAGATTGTTGCTCCAATACTCGCTCCAAATAACTTACCTGCCATTCTAAACATCAAATAAGCTAGTCCCACAAATCCAATATGAGGTAGTAATGATATATCCAATCTAGATCCTGCCAAAATAAAAAATGCTGCAATTATTGGCGAAGAAAAACTCTCTAGAGTTGAAAAAACCTTTCTACTGCTAGATGAAACATTTGCCACTATAACACCAATTGTCATAGATGATAATAGAGGTGATAAATCAAATTTTAAAGAAATCCCAATATTCAATATAATAATTCCAGTTATATATGGAAGTAATTCATTACCTTTTGTTGATTTATTAATAAGAAAAACTAATATCACTCCCATTACAAACCCCAAAGACAAAGATAAAATGATTTCGGCTAAAGGATGAAATAAAATTTTATACATGGTAACTTCTTCGTGTTTAACAAAAACTTTTGCAATTGAAGAAGCTATTGCATATATCATTAAACATATGGCATCATCTACTGCAACCACACCTAAAAGAGTACTGGTTAATGGACCCTTGGCATTATATTCCTTTAGAACCATTAAAGTTGCAGCTGGTGCAGTCGCAGAAGCAACAGCTCCTAAAATTAATGCTGTAGGTACATCTTTGGTTATAAAAAACATAGCCGCTGTAACCAATACAAATGCTCCCAATGCTTCACAGGTTGCTATAATAAAGATTGTTTTGCCTAGTTTTTTAATAACAGATACCTCTAATTCACTTCCTATGCTAAAAGCAATTATACCTAATGCAAAATCACTGATAAAAGAAAGATTCTCAAGTACTTGGGAATCAACTATCTTTAAACCTGATATTCCTATTATCAATCCTGCAATTATATACCCAGCAACAGCTGGAATTTTAAATCGATTAGTCACTTGTCCTACAATTATTCCTACTATTACTGCAATACCTAAACTAATAAACGAATTCATACCCTATACTCCTTTACTTTTTTTATATCAAAAGGCTAAAACCGCAAAAAAGTAAGTTGGACTAAAACTATGCCCACCTTATATATTATTGCTTTACAAATAAAACACCTTTTTATTGTATAACCCATATATTATCTTAGTCCTATATTATACATTAGTAAAACTTCTTTTAGGATAATATAAAAGGAAATATAATGTTATATTAGTAAACCTTATTAACAATAGACATTATTTATAGTTTTACTCTTGATTGAAACGGTTTCTCTATGTATAATCATTTATTCTGATAAATTCTATAAAAAAATAAACCACAAAATTCACTTTGAGATTCAATTATCTTTTAGTTGAATTTTGTGATTCGGTTTTTCTAACCTTCAATCTTTCTCTAAGCCATACTTCTTACACTTCAAAGAAATAGTTCTATGAGTCAATCCTAATGCTTTGCCCGCTTTATTGAAACTTCCATACTTTTTCATAGCAATTTCAATTATTTCCTTTTCATATTCCTCGAAAGGCATAACTTCATCATTTATTATATTAATGAGCTTTGCTTTAGTATTTTTTAAATTTGATATATACATAGGCATATCTTCAATAGTAATTTCATTTCCATCACACATATTTATAGCTCTTTCAATAATATTTTCAAGTTCCCTTATATTTCCAGGCCAGTGATATTTTTGTAGCAACTGTAAAACTTCATTATCAATTTCTTTTATATCTTTGCCCATATTAGAAGAAATTTTATTTATAAAGTATTCCACTAATATATTAATATCTTCTTTCCTTTTTCTCAAAGGAGGTAGAAAAATAGAAATAACATTTAATCTATAATACAGATCTTCTCTAAATTCTTCTTTTTCCATCATTTCTTCTAAATTTTTATTTGTTGCCGATATTATCCTTACATCAATCTTTTCTGTAGTTATCCCACCTACAGGCTCAAATTCTTTTTCTTGCAATACCCTTAATAATTTAACCTGCATAGATTTAGGTAAATCACCTATTTCATCTAAAAATATTGTTCCTTCATTAGCTATTGCAAATTTACCTGGCTTATTCTTAATTGCGCCAGTAAAAGCTCCTTTAACATATCCAAAAAGCTCACTTTCAATTAAATTCTCAGGAATTGCTGCACAATTTATTCTAACAAATGGTTTGTCTGCCCTATCTGAATTGTTATGGATTACTTTAGCAATAAGTTCCTTTCCTGTACCACTTTCCCCTCTTATAAGTACTGTAGAGGTGTACTTTGATGCTTTATCAGCTATTACCAAACAATCCTTTAAGCTGCTACTATTCCCTATAATATTTGAGAAAGAGCTATTTAAAATATTATGCCTTTTAAGTTCTTGTTTATAATAATTTAGTTCCTCTTCAAATTCATCTAGTTTTTTAACTAATTCTTTTATTTCTCTCTCAGACCTGCCTATAGATAATACCCCTTTAAATTTATCATCAATAAATAACGGATACACACTAGTAATAAGATTCAATTTACCTTTTGCTCTCACCACATTTTCTAAAGTTTGTTTGGAATTGAACACTTTCATTCTCAAACCATCTGGCGAAACATTGATAAGGTCCTTTCCTAATACATTGCTATCATCTATTTTAAAGTGTTTTTTATAAGCAGGATTAACATAAGTTATTTCTCTTGTTTCATTAACAAAACAAATCATTTCATTTGTTGTCTCCAATATTTTATTTAATTTTTCATTTAATTCTTTTATACCAACTAATTCAGAAATATCTTGGAAAATACCCACTGCACCTATGGATTTGTTATTTGAAATAATTGGTGATCTATTGGCAATAACAATACGATTATTTATGTGTTGTATATTTCCGAATTTCTTGGTTTTAGTTACTAATATATTTGGCAAATCGGAGGTTGGTATGATTTGTTTTACAAATTTACCTATAACTTCCTCTCTTTTTTTCTCTATTAAATTTAAGCCATATTCATTCATCAATGTAATATTACCATCTGCATCAATAACAAGGATCCCTACTGGAATACTTTGAATAATTTGCTCATTTGCTATTGCACTTTCTTCTAAAATAGCATCCAAACTAGCAAAACTTTCATCATTTTTATTAAAATTACTGCTTATAAGTTCAATTAATTCTTTCACAGCGTTTTTTGCTTCTTTGGTGTCTTCTTTACAGGAAATTTCTATTTCCTCTCCTTCATGAATTCTCAAAGATATTAAGGCTAATATACTAATAGCAATTGGTTCTGACTTTGAATTTTTTATAAAAAGTTCTATCCCCTGTTTTAATTTTATTTGATCTGCTTTATGAACAATCATAGCAGCAATTCTTGTATGTATTCCATTATCAATAAGAATTTTCAGTTTTTCTATATACATATGTTTTCCTTTCGTTGATATATTTTATCATAACCTAAAAAGTTGATTGATATTTTTTATCAAGTTTACTTTCCCTTTAAAATAGCAGTCTTTTAGCAATTTATTCTCTTTTTTAATACTATTACTAAATTTCAACTTATTAACTTGCTAATTTTTATCAAACATTTTGCGCATTATTAATTCTAAATTTTACTTAAATAGCTTTATTTCAATTATATCAGTGTTTAAATAATTATTCTATATACTTGGCACATAAATTGCTTATATAATTTAATGAAGAAAACAAAATATATCTTCTTTTCGATAAAATCCTTGATTATTTTATCTGAAAAGTTAACTTTTATTCAAATAAAAAAGATATTGCGAATATATTTCCAATATCTTCACAAACTTTTAATAAGTATATTTTTTATAATAATGAGGAGGAAATAAAATGAAAAAGGGAATTGCTGCTTCAAAAGGATATGCAATAGGTACTATAGTTATAAAGGAAGATACAGAAATTATAATTGACACCACTAAAATCACTGATGTTGAAGGTGAAATATCAAATTTAAATGTTGCTTTAGAAGCATCAAAAGATCAATTAGCTAAAATTAGAGATAAAGCTGAAAAAGAACTTGGTGCAGATAAAGCAGCTGTTTTCAGCAGTCATATAATGCTTTTAGATGATCCTGAATTATCTTCTGCTATCATTGACAAAATTCAAAATGATAAAGATAATGCTGTAAAAGCTACTAGTGAAATTATAAATATGTATGTAGGAATTTTCGGTTCTATGGATGATGAATACATGAGAGAAAGAGCTTCTGACATAAAAGACGTAGGTAATAGAGTACTTGCTAATCTTACAAACTCTTCAACTGGTGAAGTTGATGATTTAGCTGAAAATTCTATAGTTGTTGCTCACGATTTAACTCCTTCTGATACTGCTCAACTTGATAAATCAAAAGTAGTTGCTTTCTTAACTAATATAGGGGGAAGAACTTCTCATAGTGCTATAATGGCAAGAACATTAGAAATCCCTGCAATTGTAGGTTTAAATGATATTACAACTAGCGTTACTAATGGTGATACTGTTATTGTTGATGGTTCTGAAGGTATTGTAATAATCAACCCTAATGAAGCAACTATAGAAGAGTACAAAGCTAAACAAGCTGAATTCGAAAAAGAAAAAGAAAGATTAAAATCTTTAATCAATGTAAGAACTATAACAAAAGCTGGAAAACGTACTGAAGTATGTGGTAACATTGGTAAAGCTGAAGATGTTAATCAAGTATTAGAAAACGGTGGAGAAGGTATTGGTTTATTTAGAACTGAATTCTTATACATGGATAGAAATGAAATGCCAACAGAAGAAGAGCAATTTAACTCTTATAAATATGTTGCTGAAAAAATGGGTGAAAAACCTGTTGTTATAAGAACTCTTGATATCGGTGGAGACAAAGTACTTCCATACCTTCCTCTACCAGAAGAAATGAATCCATTCTTAGGATATAGAGCAATAAGATTATGTTTAGATAAAAAAGACATATTTAAAATTCAATTAAGAGCATTACTTAGAGCATCTGCTTATGGAAATATTAAAATAATGTTCCCAATGATAGCTTCCCTTAGTGAATTCTTAGCTGCAAAAGAAGTTTTACAAGAATGTATGGAAGAACTAAGATCTGAAGGTAAAGATTTCAACGAGAATCTTGAAGTTGGTATGATGGTTGAAATCCCATCTGCTGCAGTTTGTGCTGACGAACTTGCTAAATACGTAGATTTCTTCAGTATTGGAACAAATGACCTTATTCAATATACTTTAGCTGCTGATAGAATGAACGAAAAAGTTTCTTACTTATATGACCCAATGCACCCAGCTGTTTTAAGACTTATTAAAATGACTATTGACGGAGCTCATAGCCAAGGTAAATGGTGTGGCATGTGCGGAGAAGCTGCTGGAGATGAAACTGTAATCCCAACACTTGTACAATATGGTTTAGATGAATTCTCAATGAGTGCTTCTTCAATATTAAGAGCTAAAGAACTTATAATGAATCAAGATGTTTAATTTTTAGTTAGTCCCTGTGGTTTAAACCACATTTGTAATCTAGTCTACTCTCAAATTAAGGCAGCATCCCCACCCAGGATGCTGCCTTTTGAGTATATTAATATTCAATATTTTTATACTATCACTCATTATTTTTATTTCTAAATTCATCATATAATGATTTTATAATAACTTTAATTATTGAATAAGTAGGTATAGCAATAAAAGCACCAATCACTCCAAACAATGATACAAAAATAAAGATCATGAAAATAACTGTTAAAGGATGAATATTTAATTTATTCCCCAGTATATTAGGAGTAACAAATTTACCCTCTATCTGCTGTACTATTATGGATAAAACTATAATCCAAAGCAAGAGTTTTATGTCCGTCATCAAAGCTATAAGTAAGGCAGGAAGTATTCCTAAAAAAGGACCTAAAAATGGTATAACTGATGTTATCATAGCAAATATACCTAAAGCAAGAGCATTTTGCATTCCTAAAATAGTGTACCCAATAAACATAAGCAATCCTATAAAAAAAGCTACAAACATCTGCCCTGATATATATGTATATAAGGTCGTATCTATTTCTTTAATAAGTTTAACAAAATAGTTTCTTTTTTTACTAGGTATCATATCAATTATATTTTGCTTAAACTTTTCTCCATCTTTCAAAAGATAAAAGGCAACGATTGGAACTAAAATTATTATAGTACTAACACTGGCTACATTTGATAAAAAATTCAATGAACTTTTAGAAATATTTTTTGCTGAACTCTGTAAATACGGGATTACACTATCATTTAAATTCTTTATAGTTTCCTCATCAATATTTAGTAATTGTAAATTTTTATAAAAACTTCCCTGTAAATTATCAATTTTTAGTGTTAATTCCTCATAAGATTCAGAAAAAGTATCAGTAACACTATTTCCGCTATACCCAACAATCCATACAATTAAACCTATAAATACTACAAAGGTTATTCCAGCTGCTAAATTCCTTTTAACTCCTCTTTTCTGAAGAAAAATCATCAAAGGTCTGAATAAATAATAAATAAACCCCCCAAATAAAAATGGAATAAATAAAGTATTTAAAATAACCATCAATGGTTCAATAATAAATGTAATTTTAGACATCATAAATAAGATAACTAATATCAAAAGTACTCCCAATCCATAATTATAAAACTTATTGTTAAATTTCATTATTTTTCCCTAACCCCTCGTTCTTTTTTCTTTGTTTTTCAGCATACATTTCACTATCCGCTTTGATTATAAGTTCATCAACATTTATTTCATCCTGTGGATTAAATTCACTAAATCCATAACTAATACTAATTTTATATTTCCTATCATTACCTTCATTATACTTAATTAAATTACTTTCTATTTTTCTAGTTAAACTTTCTTTTATTATTTCCTCACTACAAGGAAGTATAATTAAAAATTCATCTCCACCTAGTCTAACTAAATAATCTTTCTCTTTTATAGACTCCTTCAAAATATTGCATACATTATTAATTAGTTTATCTCCCTCATCATGTCCTAATGTATCATTGGTTATTTTTAAATTATCAACATCTATAAAACAAATCGAAAGGTAACATCCACTATTTGTACAATTTTTCATTTCTTTTTCTAAAATACTAATTCCTTTTCTTCTATTATATACTCCAGTCATTTGATCTGTTGAAGCTAATAGCTCTAATTTCTTTTCATTAAACTTGCTTTTTGATAATTCTAACATAGCTATTACGATAACTAATCCTATTAATATTAAAGATACTAATAGAATTCTTAATTCCCTTTTATAAGTTATGTAAAAAGAAGGGGCTTTATTAATTACTATGCTATCTTCAGGTATAGTACTCTCGTTTATTCCAAATCTCTCAATTGCTTTATAATCAAACATATACTTATTAGGACTATCTAAAATAGGAGATATAGAATTAATATCTTCCCCCTCTAAAACCTTTCTTCCTATATTACCAACTATTTGCCCTTGTTCTAAGCCACTTGTCATAACTCCGCCCACAACACCAGTGCCCAAATAAAAATCCCATAAAGCATATACAGGAACATTTGCTGCTTGAGAAACTAATTTTCCTATACTATAATAGTCAAAGTTATTATTAGCTTTATCTTTATTATATGTCATTAGCAAAATACAGAAATCTTTTTTTAGTATTTTTATATAATTTAGTAATTCATATATAGTACTTTCTTCTGTAAATCTTATTTCAACTTTCCCACTGTACTCCAAACATAAATCATTTACTAATTTTGCATTTGCTTTTCCTGTCACAGTAGAATCATTTATCACAAAAATCTTTTTTAAGGTTGGATTTTGCTTTATAGCTAAATCTATAGTGTGCCTTATATCTATACTTTCTACCACCCCAGATATATTATTCATTTCATTAAAGCTATTTTCATCAAAATAATTCACACCACAAAAAATTATAGGAGTATCTTGAAAAATATCCTGTCCGTATTTTTTCACAAAAACAAAAGCATCATCATCAGTAGTTATTATTAAATCAAATTTTTTATTTTCATACTTAGTTTTTAAAAGGTCTGATTGTTTCTTAATATAATCTGGAGCAAAATTCTTCTTAGTATCCATATAATCAAAGGAAAAAGAAAACTCTTCCTTTGATAGAACACTAGTAAGTCCTTGTTCGATATCGTCTGTCCATTGCATTCCATGATGATAAGAATTTAAAACCAAAATATTTTTCTTATCCTGAAAAGATTCATTTATTATCAAGCTATCCCAAGGCAATGCTGATTTTTCAATATTAAATCTTTTCATTTGCTCATAGTCAAACTGAAAAAAATTACCTTCCGATTGTATAACTTTTATATTTTCAGCACTTTCCCCTTGTATAATCCTATAAGCAATTCCAGCAGCTGTGTACCCTTGATAATAGCCACTTGTTACTTTTCCACCTAAGACTCCATTCCCCAAATTAAAATCCCATACAGTATAGATAGGCACTTGAGTTTTTTCTGATATAATATTTATAGCTTCATCATAAGTATATTTCACACCTTTTGTATCCTCAAAATAAAATAAATATAAGACTATACTGTCCTTTGATAGGTTTTTTATTTGATTTTCTATTTCCTTTAAATCTTTGTTTGAAAGATCATAAAACTTCATTTTTGAAGCAAATTTTTCTTTTGCTTCATCTAAATTATGTTTAACCGACTGCCCTGTCAAAGAGTTATCACTAACTACATACACATTTTTTACATCTTTGTCTATTTCTAAAGCTGTTTCTAAGGTATCCACTATATCGTAGCTTTCCACCACTCCTGTTATATCTTTGTAATTTTCAATTTGGGAGTAATCAAAATAATTTACACCGCAAAAAACCACAGGTGTGCTATGGAAAACTTCATCCTTTGCCTCCAAAATGAACTGATAAGCCGCTTCATCACAAGCTATTACAATATCATATTTTTCTTTACTAAACTTATTCTTATACAACTCATAAAGATTATTTAAATAAATCTTGTCATTTACTCTCTTTGTATCCATAAATTCTAAAGAAATTTCAAATTCTTCATTAAATTCATCAAACTTAGACTCAATCCCTGTTACTATATCATCAGACCACTTGTATCCTTCATTATAAGAGTTTATAACTAAAATTTTTCTTTTACTATCTAACTTACTTATCCCTTTCACTGAATTAAATCCGTTAAATAAAAGTATTGATATTATAAAAAAAGTAATAGTTTTTATTTTTCTTATGTTCCTCCTCATATATTATTACCTCTCTTTATTCATTCTATCATTACTTATATTATATCATAACAAATTTACCAATCTGATAAATTATTACAATTTACATAAAATAAATGCTATACTTATAAAAATAAATGCTACGCTTATATAAAATATAAGCATAGCATTTATTTAATTCTTAAATACTCTCCACACTAGTATCCAACTTAACATTTTCATAAATGGAATCCTCTACCATGGTTTCTTTTAAATTATTATTATCTTCTAAATTCTTATTAGCTACTGCAAGCATTAACTTAATTCTATTTAATTGATTAACTTCACTTGCTCCTGGGTCATAGTCTACAGCAACAATATTAGCTCCTTCATATTTTCTTCTAAGTTCCTTTATCATACCTTTCCCTGTTACGTGATTTGGAAGACATGCAAATGGTTGAATACATACTATATTTTTTACATCACTATGAATAAGCTCTACCATTTCACCAGTTAAGAACCATCCCTCACCAGTTTGATTACACAAAGATAAAATAGGTTCTGCGCCTTCTGCTATTTCTTTTATTGTAGACAATTCCCCAAACCTTTTACTTTTTTTCAGTTGTTTTTTCATATGGCCTCTAAAATTTTCAATATACCATATGGCTATATCACCCATGACCTTTGCCTTTAAAGACCCTGATAAATATTTATATTTAAAGGTTTCGTCATAAGCAGAATACAAGAAAAAGTCAATCAGATCTGGTACAACCGCTTCTGCACCTTCATTTTCTAATACAGATATAATATCATTATTAGCAATTGGATGGTACTTAACTAAAATTTCTCCTACGATTCCCACTCTCGGCTTTTTTATATTAATTAGCGGAAGTTGGTCAAATTCATTAATAATATGAGTTATATAGTTCTTAGCAGTTTTAACATCACATTCTGCTATAACTTTTTTAGCTTTATTTACCCATTTTTCATAAAGTTCATTAGCCGAACCTTTAACTTCTTCATAAGGTCTTACTCTGTAAAGAACTCTCATAAATAAGTCCCCAAACAGTAATCCCATCAAGGCTTTTCTAATCAATGGAAGAGTTACTGTAAATCCTGGATTGTTCTCTAATCCTACATAATTTAAAGAAATTACAGGTATATGTTCCATGCCTGATTCTTTAAGTGCTTTTCTTAAGAACCCAATATAATTACTGGCCCTACATCCTCCACCAGTTTGAGTCATTATTAATGAAATATTATTCAAATCATATTTACCTGATTTAAGAGCACTAATCATCTGCCCAACAACTATAATTGAAGGATAACAAGCGTCATTATTTACATATTTAAGTCCCTCTTCTACTGCCTCTGTATCCACTGATGGTAAAACTTCTAAATTATATCCCTCAGTATTAAAAGCACTTTCTAAAAATTGAAAATGTATAGGTGACATTTGAGGTGCTAATATTGTATGCTTACCTTTCATTTCCTTAGTAAAAGGAACTCTTTCCACTATTTTATATTCGTTTTTAGGTAAAAACCCATACTTTTCTCTTTCTTCCATAGCAGCCTTTAAAGAGCGTATTCTTATTCTTGCCGCACCTAAATTATTTACTTCATCTATTTTTAACACTGTATAGATTTTGTTATATCCCTTAAGAATTTCTCCAACTTGATCTGTAGTTACCGCGTCTAGCCCACATCCAAAAGAATTTAATTGAACTAATTCTAAATTGTTTTGAGTTGCCACATAATGAGCTGCACCATATAATCTTGTATGATAAACCCATTGATCTACAACTCTCAAAGGTCTTTCTATCTTACCCAAATGAGCAACGGAATCTTCCGTTAATACAGCCATTCCAAACTCAGTAATTAAATTTGTAAGTCCATGGTTTATTTCATGATCCACATGATAAGGCCTACCAGCTACTACTATACCTTTTCTACCTGTTTCTTCTAGATATTTTAGTACTTCTTCCCCCTTATCTCTTATATCTTTTCTAAAATCTTCCCTTTCTTTCCATGCTTTATCTACTGCATTAAGTATTTCTTTTTTTGAAAAGCCATACTCATGGAATTCTTGGAATAATCTTTTCCCTAACTTATCTTGTAAATCCATGGGAAGAAAAGGATTCAAAAACTTAATTTTTTCTTCTTTTAAAATATCCATATTGTTTTTAATAACCTCTGGATAAGATGTTACTATTGGACAACTATACTTATTATCTGCATTTTCATCTTCCTTTTTATCGTAAGGTATGCAAGGATAAAATATCATGTCCACATTTTTTTGAATTAAATTCATTATATGTCCATGTACAATTTTTGCTGGGTAACATACTGATTCTGACGGAATAGTTTCCATTCCCATTTCATAAATTTCTTTTGATGATCTATCTGACAAAACCACTTTATATCCTAGTTCTGTAAAAAAAGTATGCCAAAATGGGTAGTTTTCATACATATTTAATACTCTTGGTATCCCAACACTACCTTTTGTTGATTTTTCAACAGACCTAAAATCAAATGCTTTATTAAATTTATATTCAAATAAATTAGGTACATCTTTATTCTCATTAGCTTTTCCAGAACCAATTTCACATCTATTCCCCGAAATAAATCTTCCTCCATCTGGAAATTTATTGATCGTTAATAAGCAATTATTCCCACAAGCTCCACATCTTCTATGATCTATATTCACCGTGAAATCATTTAATCTTTCTATAGTTAAAATATTAGATATAGATTTTTTCGAAGATTTTTCTTTACTAATAAGCGCTGCTCCAAAAGCACCCATAATTCCTGATATATCCGGTCTAATAACTTCTTTACCAGAAATCAATTCAAAGCTTCTTAAAACTGCATCATTATATAAAGTTCCTCCTTGTACAATAATTTTTTCCCCAATTTCATCTGGATTTCTCATTTTTATAACTTTATAAAAAGCATTTTTTATAACAGCATAGGAAAGTCCTGAAGAAATTTCTCCCACAGTAGCGCCTTCCTTTTGAGCCTGTTTAACTCTAGAATTCATAAACACTGTACATCTTGAACCTAAATCTACAGGTTCTTTAGAATGAACTGCTGCTTCTGCAAAATCTTCTACAGACATATCAAGAGATTTAGCAAAAGTTTCAATAAAAGATCCACAGCCTGAAGAACAAGCTTCATTTAATAGAATATCTTCTATTATTCCGTCCTTCACTCTCATAAACTTCATATCTTGTCCACCTATATCAAGAATAGATTCCACCCCGGGCAAGAAGAAATTTGCAGCTTTATAGTGAGCCACTGTTTCTATTTCACCTATATCAATATTTAAAGCAGCCTTTATTAAAGATTCTCCATATCCTGTAACTGTAGTTTTTGCGATAATAGCCTCTTTTGGAATCAAACTATATAAGTTTTTTAAGATTACTATGGTTTGATTTAATGGATTGCCTTTGTTCCCTCCATAATAAGAATATAATAATTCACCATCTTCACCTATAAGTGCTGCTTTTGTAGTAGTAGAACCTGCATCTATACCCAGATAACAATTACCTTTGTATTTATTTAAATCGCCTCTATGGACTTTATTTTTTAAATGTCTAATTTTAAATTCATTGTATTCTTCTTCATTTTCAAATAGCGCTCTTAATCTTTGCACTTCATGATTTCTTGTTTGCTTTATATTTGGAATTTTAGAAAAAAGTTTATTAAAAGATATAACTTTTTCTTCAAAAGCTGATAAAGCCGCTCCCATAGCTACAAACAACTGAGCATCCTTCGGAAAAATAATTTCTTCGGAAGTTAACTTTAAAGTATCAATAAACCTTACCCTAAGTTCAGATAAAAATGATAAAGGTCCTCCCAAAAATGCTACATTTCCTTTAATGGGTTTTCCACACGCAAGTCCACTAATCGTTTGATTAACAACCGCTTGAAAAACAGATGCCGCAATATCCTCTTTAGAAACTCCTTCATTAAGTAATGGTTGAATATCTGTTTTAGCAAATACACCACACCTAGAAGCGATAGGATAAATAATTTTGTGATTTTTAGCAAGCTCATTTAATCCTGTAGCATCCGTTTCTAGCAGTACCGCCATTTGATCAATAAATGCCCCTGTTCCCCCTGCACATGTACCATTCATTCTTTGTTCAATAGATTTGTCAAAATAAGTGATTTTTGCATCTTCACCACCTAGTTCAATTGCAACATCCGTCTCAGGTATATATTCTTCTACAGTTTTAGTGCATGCAATAACTTCTTGTACAAATTCTGCCTCTAACCATTTAGAAACTGAAAGTCCTCCTGAACCTGTTATAACAATAGCTACATTTTGTTTAGTAAACTTTTCACATATTTCTTCAATTAATGAAGTAATAGTATTTTTTATATCCGAATAATGTCTTTTATAAGTTGAATACTCAATACCCTTGTTCTTATTTAAAACAACAACTTTTACAGTTGTAGATCCAACGTCTAAACCCATATAAAATGTATTTATCATAATTCCTTACAGCTTAGCTGTAATTCACCTCCAGTGAAAAATAAAAGAAAAAAAACTAAAAGAGCTTAACTCTTTGGCTAAACTCATGATAAATCAACTATAGATGTTTGTCAATTATTAAATATTATACCATTTTAATGGTTAATTTTTAATAAAAATTATGATAATAGATAAATATTTTTAATATACATTAAGTCTGCACAATATTTATCTATTATTATTTTATTTCAAAATTTTAGTTATTCTTAACAAAGAATTTTTATCTTTTTTCATTTTATCATTTATAATTTTTAAAATATAATAAGATAATCCCAAAAAAGCCACACCTATTAAAAATCCAAACAATTCATGATTCTTATACCCCATATTTTCAAACATACTATTTCCACTTACAGTCCCTAGTATAAGCATAATAAGTGGTAAAATATAAGCAAAAAACATCATTTTGTTGAATGATTTATTTTCTATCTCTACATTTACCCTATCTCCAACTTTAGCATTTACTCCATTAAAAACTTCCGTATTAATAAAAGTAGCACCACACTTGGACTTACAAGATGCACAACTATCACCGCAACCAGATTTACGTTGAAAACTCACAAAAGCTTTATCACCAACAAGCTTGTTAATAACTCCAATTTCTTTCATTAAAATTCAACACCTTTCAATTCACTTTTGTCTTGATATAACATTATAATTATATCATAAAAAATATATCTTTAATCCCATTTTTATTATGTGCTTTTGATTTTAATTGATTGTTTGAAATCATTAAAGTTTAATAATAATTATTGACTTTTTATGTTATTCCTGCTAAAATATAATTGAAGCATGTCGAATAAGGTAGGAAAGGGATGAATTATATGAAATCTACAGGAATAGTAAGAAAAGTTGATGAATTGGGCCGTATTGTAATACCTATAGAATTGAGAAGAACTTTAGATATAAATATCAAAGATCCCTTAGCAATTTACGTAGATGAAGATCAAATTATTTTTATGAAATATAATCCTTCTTGTATCTTCTGTGGAGATGCTAAGGATATATCTAATTTTAAAGGCAAGAACATATGTAAAACTTGTCATGGAATATTAAAAGACAGCTAAATGCAAGAAACTAGTGGTACAAGCCACTAGTTTCTTTTATATTTCAATATCTGCACTTACCAAATCTTCAATTCTTTTTGACAATTCTATGGATATTCTTTCTGCTTCCTTATAATTATTAGCTTCAGCAAAAAGTCTACAAAATGGTTCATCCGAATCTGGGAGCACAAGTGCCCAGGCTTCTTCGTAATTTAATCTTACACCTTCAATCAATTCAATAGATTTAGAAGGATTTTCTTCAATCAAATTTCTCATAACTTTACCCTTCATATTCCAAGGACATAAGATATCTTTTTTATTCTTATAATATAAAGGGAATTTCTCCACGATACTAGAAAGTTTTATATTTGATTCCGCCATAAAATTCAAAGTCAATGATAAAACTGAAAGTGCATCAAGACTTATCAAATAAGAGTCAATAATCTCTCTTCTACTTATTTCATCTTCTTTATTTAAATAAACTTTTAATATACTTTTGTGAGAAGTTTTAGTTCTAATAAATTCCACTGAACACATAGTTGCAATACTTTCCATAATCCTTGAAGATGTAACAGGCACTACCAAATAATGCAAATTAGATGATTTTAACATAATAAAGTTTTTAAGACCTTCATAAAGATCTTCTTTAATTATATTCCCCTTTTCATCTATAATAATTGCACTCTCACTTTCATCTGAAAGGATTACGCCTAAATCTGCCCCGCTAGATTTTATTTCCTTACTCATACCAACTAAATCTTTATAATTATCATATATTTTTACATTAACTTTTAATTCAAAAAGAATTTTTTGTACTGTAGCATTTAGTAAATGATTTCTTGTGGATAAAACTATTTTAAATCTATTTTTTCTTATTTCTTTCACTGATAATCTGTTAATAATTGATCTATAATAAATTTCCGAAGTATCAGATATATGAGTTATTTGCTTAAAATCATCATACTTGATTCTCCTAAAATCTTCTCTATAAAAATTATTTTCAATTTCTCTTTCTTGTGTTTTATCAATATTTACACCATTTTTATCTATAAAAAATATATTTACATTTTGAGGTTCTTCTCTGTCAACAGCTACGTGAATAGCTCCATTAACACCAAAAAATAATGTAGCAAATCTTGTCATGGCTAATGTCATTCTTTTAAAATCATAAACTTCTATTCCCAAAGATAATAATCCCGTTGCTAAAGAATATTTAAACATTTGCGCAGCTCCATCATCACTGCAACTTATAGCAACCCTTGCATTATTCTTAAGTATAGCTCCATAAGCTGATCCTATTTTAGACACTAGTTCCGGGGTTATGTCCACATTAATTTCACCAGATATGCCTTTTTTACCAAACAATGAATTTGAAACATTTCCAGCCCATATCACATTGGTTTTAACCACTGTACTAGCCTCAATAACTTTATTAGGCCATATTTTCACACCAGGTTTAATTATAGTTCTAGAACCAATAATGGTTTCATCCCCAATAGCCGCATCTTCAAAAACCGAGGCTCTTGATTCTAATTGAACATTTTTACACAAAACTGCTCCTCTAACTTCTACATTATCACCTATATATGAATAGTCTAGAATAACACTTCTTTTAATTGTGCTTCCTCTAGATATAATATTATTTCTTCCAATAGAACAATAAGGTCCTATTTCTGTATTTTCATATATCTTAGTGTTAGCTCCTATATAAACTGGAGCTACTATTTTAGATGATTCATGTATTTCACAGTTTTTACCTAACCAAACCCCTTCTTTTATTTCTGTTCCTTTCACATTAACTTTAACTATTTTCTTCAATACATCCACTTGACTTTTAAAATATTGTTGTATATTCCCAATATCGCACCAATATCCTTCAGCAACGTATGCATACATCGGAAGAGATTCTTTTAAAAGTATTGGAAATAAATCATTGCTAAAATCGAATTTTTGTTCTTTTTCATAAAAACTAAATATCATTGGATCAAGCACATAAATTCCAGTATTTACCTTATCACTAAAGACTTCACTCCAACTTGGTTTTTCTAAAAATCCTTTAATCATACCGTCTTTTTCTGTAACAACAACACCATAATCAAGCGGTACAGAAACTTCCTTCAAAACTAATGTGGCAATTGATTTTTTACTTTCGTGATATTTTATTGCTTGGGAAATATCAATATCTGTTAAAGCATCTCCACTAATAACAATAAAAGTATCATCTAAAAATTTTTCAGCATTTTTAACACTTCCTGCTGTACCCAAAGGTTTGTCTTCAAGAAAATACATTAAATTTACTCCAAAGTTTTTCCCATCTCCAAAGTAACTAATTATTTTATCTGGTAAGTAAGCTAAAGTGACTCCTATATCCATAATGTTATGTTTCTTTAGTAATTCTATGGTATATTCCATAACAGGTTTTTCTAGTATTGGCATCATTGGTTTTGGAATATTACAAGTCAGTGGTCTAAGTCTTGTCCCCTTACCCCCTGCCATTATAATAGCTTTCATCCTATCCACCTCCATATAATCAATGCTAATTACCGCATAATAAAATTAGTTTTTTATTTCTTTTATCTGTCTTTTTTCTTAAATTTTACTTTATTATAGTTTTTCAATGTAATAGTAGCAATTCTATTCCATGTAAAATCATCTTCTATAGTTCCAAAAGCATTTTCTATAAGAAATTCAGATAAATTTTTATCTCTTAAAATTCTCAATATATTAAAACTCAAACTATTGCTATCTTTGCTATAAAAAGTTAATCCATTGTTGTCATGTTTAATTATTTCCCTAAATCCACCTATGTCTGATGTTATAACTGGGCATCCAGCAGCCATTGCTTCAAGCGCAACTATACCAAAAGGTTCGTAAAAAGAAGGAAATACTGATACATCAGCAACTTTAAAAAGTTTTAACTTTGTTATTTCATCCATGTATCCTGTAAAAATAAATCTTGCTTCTAAACCTAGTTCTTTTACTCTATTTTTAAGAGATTCAGTCATAGGTCCTGTTCCACCTATTATAAACTTAACCTTTTGATAAGAGTTCAAAACTTGTGGCGCTGACTCTATTAAAACTTGAATTCCTTTTTCATAAACGTGTCTGCCTATATAAAATATTATTTTCTCTTCATTTTCAGCATAGTTTATTCTAAATCTATTTTTATCAAACTTTAAATCAAATTTCTTACTTTCTACTCCATTAGGTATTACCCATATATCCTGCCAAGAATATAAAAATAGTTTATTTATTTGTTCTCTCATATAATCGCTGCAAGCAATCACTTTGCTTGATTCTTTTACTAACATTTCTTCTGTACAACTTATATATTTTTGTTCTTCTGTCCATATACCGTTATTTCGCCCTTGTTCTGTTGCATGGATTGTAGTAATAATAGGTATTGTATAAGCATTTTTTATAGTCTTTGCTGCATATGCCACTAGCCAATCATGAGCATGAATTATATCCACTTTACCTATACCATCAAATAATGTTATAGCTCTTTCAATAATAGCAAAATTCAAATGCATTATGTTTTTCACAAAATCATTTGATTCAATATTTATTGGAAATACTCTATGCACATGCACTCCCATCACTATCTCTTCAATAAGTGAATTTTGGTATGCTGAAGTAATCACATGAACTTCTATACCCCTCTTAGCTAAGTTTTTTGACAAATAGTAAACATGGTTTGCAAGTCCCCCAACGTTCATTGGCGGATATTCCCAAGATAACATCAATACTTTCATTCTTTCACCCCAAATCAAATTTCATCTCTTGTCTTATTTTTAACTTACTTTATATTTTAATTATAAGTCACTTGTAAATAATTAGCAATAGTATCCAAAAGGATATCTTCATTAATTACTTAAGAAAAAAGCCTTTCTATAACTAGAAAAGGCTTTTATACTTTCAAATTTTTATTTATTTCCTTTTAACATTTCTCCGATAGCTGCTATTGATCCTAACGATGAAAGAGTTTCATTAGGTAAAATAAGTTTATTAGCAGGACTATTAGCCATTTCTTTAAGAGCTTCAACTTGTTTTAATGCAATTACTGCTTCATTTGTTCCAGAATTAATTATAGCTTGGTTAACCTTCATAATTGCTTCTGCTTCTGCTATAGCAACTATTTCAATAGCCTTTGCTTTACCTTCTGCTTCTAACAATTGTGATTCACGAAGACCTTCTGCTCTTCTGATATTAGCTTCCTTTTGAGCCTCAGCATCAAGAATTCTAGCTTGCTTGTCACCCATTGCTCTTTCAATTTCACTTTGTCTAGCACCTTCTGCCACTAATATAGTAGCTCTTTTATCTCTTTCTGCTCTCATTTGCTTTTCCATAGCTTGTTGAATTTCTGATGGAGGAATAATATTCTTAATTTCTACAGAAAGAATTTTTATTCCATAAGCATCTGTAATTTCATCAATTATTTCTAATAATTTTAGATTTATTCTATCTCTTCCAGATAAAACTTCATCTAATGTCATATCACCAACAATATTTCTCATATTTGTTATTGTTGAATATACAATACCTGATTTGTAATCTTCTATATTATAAACACTATCTTTTGGAGAAAGAACTTTATAAAATATTACGTTATCGATTGAAATATTAACGTTATCTTTTGTTATAACGCTTTGAGGTTGAATATCTAAAATTTGTTGTTTTGTAGATACCTTTCTTCTTACAAAATCAAAGAACGGAACAGTTAAATGCCAACCAGGTTCAAAAGTCTTGTGATATTGACCAAGTCTTTCTACAATGTAGACATAACCAGTGTGAACTACCTTAATTGATGAAACTAAAGAAATTAATACAAGAATTATTATAATACTAAAAACAATAAACGGACCCATAGGATCTCCTCCTTAAATTTTATTAATATATTTTAAACTATTGGTTTACTTTACTAACTACTAACTTATTACCATCAATGCCTGTTATAATAACTTCCTCACCAATTTCTATTTTTTCTCCTTTATTGATGACTGTCCAATAAATTCCTTCAAATTTTATCGATGCCTTATAACTAATTTTTTTATCAGAAACAAAAACTTTTCCAACATAAGATTGTTCCATTGTTGGAGTAAAAGGAACTGTTTTCTTAATAGTCTTCTTTACTATAGGATATCCTATAGCAATACAAACCAAACTTACCGCTATAAATGTTATAACTTGTGTTGCAAAAGCTACTCCTAAAATTGATTGAATTATTGCTACTATTCCACCAATAGTGAACCATACAAAAAAGAAACTACTAGTTACTGCATCTACAATCAATGCAACTGCTGCGATTACTATCCATAAAAATAATTGCATCCACACCATAAAAACCCCCTTCTATAATTTTAACTCTATACATAAATACTCTAAAACTTATTCAAATTAGAACTAATAATAATTCTTATCTAATTATATCAAAAATTTCATAATATAAACATAGATTTTAAATTTATATATATGATAATAATAAAAAGTATTTGTTTAAGTTTCAAAGTTACTTCTTGTATATATTATATAGTTTTTCCATCTTTATTAAAAGTTTTATTTTTACTCATAATATAGTATTTATAACTATTTATCATTGTTTTAGTTCCTCTATGTCTTTTTCTCTTAGTTTTACTTCATTTTAAAGCTCGTTCAATGTATTTATAATTAGCCCTAAATATTGACATAAAACTTTAATCAGTGTAATGTTTAATTATTGAAAAAATGCTATATACTTTTTGGGTTAAAATCCTTAAAATGTAGAAAATATAGAATATAATAATTGTTAGGAGTGATTCGATGAATTTTATAAAAATATCTACTGCTAGTTTAAAAACTAGAGTAAGCGATGTTGATTATAACACAACAGAAATAAAATCTTGTATAAATGAGGCCATAAATGCTAATTCAAAGTTGATTATTTTTCCTGAACTTTGTATAACATCTTACACTTGTGCTGATTTATTCTATCAACAAAAACTATTAGAAAAATCTGCAACAGCTATCAAAAATTTATGTGATTTTTCTGCTGGTAAAGATATATTAATATCAGTAGGTGCTCCATTAACATTTCAAAATAGCTTATATAATTGTGCTTTTATTATTTTTAATGGAAAGGTTTTGGGTATAGTTCCAAAAAGCTTTATACCAAATTCTTCTGAATTTTATGAAAAACGATGGTTTAGCAATGGAAATAAAATAAAAAGTTCTAATGTAAATTTATTTTTTCAATCTTCTATTCCTTTTGGAGTAAATTTAATATTTAAATGTGACCCTTTTAAATTTGGATTTGAAATTTGTGAAGATTTATGGGCAGTTATTCCTCCTAGTTCAAATTTAGCTTTAATGGGAGCAAATATTTTATGTAATCTTTCTGCTTCTAACGAATTAGTAAGCAAATCCACCTATAGAAAAAATTTGGTAGACTTGCAAAGCGCAAAATGCATCTCTGCTTATGCTTACGCTTCTTGCGGTGTACATGAATCTACAACAGACGTAGTTTTTAGTGGCCATATGATAATAAGTGAGAACGGTTCAACCTTAAATGAAAACGAAAGATTCTCAAGAGAAAGTGATATTATGTCAGCTATTATAGATATAGACAAACTGAATAATGAAAGATTAAAAAATATAACTTTTAGAGATAATACTGCTTTCTATGAAGAAGAAATAGTCGAGATTCCATTTATATATTCTGACACTTCTATAAAAAAATTTGATAGATATATAGATAAACATCCTTTTGTTCCTTCAAATATTTCTGAAAGAGAACTACGTTGTAAAGAAATTTTTAATATTCAAGTAGCTGGATTAGCCAAAAGATTATCCCATACTGGACTAACTAAAACAGTAGTTGGCATATCTGGTGGTCTTGATTCTACTTTAGCTCTTTTAGTAATGATAAAAACCTTTGATTTATTGAATTTACCTAGGAAAAATATATTAACAATTACTATGCCTGGTTTTGGAACTACAGATAGAACTTATAACAATGCAGTAGAATTATGCAAAAATTTAGGTACTGATTTTAGAGAAATAAATATAGTGGATGCATGTATTCAACACTTTAAAGATATAGGACACCCAACAAGTGTACATGACGTAACTTATGAAAATGTTCAAGCAAGAGAAAGAACTCAAATTTTAATGGATTTAGCTAATAAGGAAAATGGAATTTTAGTGGGAACTGGTGATTTATCTGAACTTGCTTTAGGTTGGTGTACTTATAATGGTGACCATATGTCCATGTATTCAGTAAACTGCTCTGTACCTAAAACTTTAGTAAGATACCTTGTAAAATATGTAGCTGATAAAGAAGTTTCTAAAAATATTTCGGAAATTCTTATGGATATTCTTCATACTCCAGTTAGTCCTGAGTTACTTCCTAAAGATGCTACAGGCGATATAGTACAAAAAACAGAAGATATTGTTGGTCCTTATGAACTCCATGACTTTTTCTTATATTATTTTATGAGACAAAGTGCTACTCCTGAAAAAATTATTTTCTTGGCAAACCAAGCTTTTAATGACAAGTATGATGAAACCACAATCCAAAAATGGTTTGATAAATTTCTTCATAGATTTTTTCAACAACAATTTAAGCGTTCAGCTTTACCAGATGGCCCAAAAGTAGGTACTATTAGTCTTTCTCCTAGAGGAGATTGGAGAATGCCTTCTGATGCAAGCAATAACGCTTGGAAATCTTAAAAAATATTACTTCCTTTTTAGGAATATCTTTTATTTCGCACAATAAATCAGGGTATAAGTGAAATTTATTAAAATTTATTAATGGGGTGATATTAATGTTTTACACGAAATCCGCGGAAGCAGTGGTTAATGAACTGAATTCAAGTATTGAAACAGGACTTTCCACTACTGAAGTAGAAGAAAGAAAAGCAACTTACGGTTTAAACAAGTTAGAAGCTAAGAAGAAAAAAACTCTTTTATGGCTTTTCTTTCAACAAATTAATGATGTACTAATATATATACTAATATTTGCTGCTATAATTTCAATAATCGTTAGCGAATATAGTGATGCAATAATAATAGGACTTGTTATTGTTTTAAATGCGACTATAGGTATAATTCAAGAGTCTAAAGCTGAAAAATCTTTAGAAGCTCTTCAAAAACTTTCTTCTCCTAAAGCATTAGTAAAACGTTCAAGTGAAATAATAGAAGTTGATTCTTCTGAAATTGTTCCTGGTGATATTATAATAATTGATGCTGGAAGATATATTCCTTGTGATATTAGATTAATTGAAACCGCTAATTTTAAAGCTGCCGAGTCATCATTAACAGGAGAATCTTTGCCTGTTGAAAAAACAGCTTCTTTAATATTAGAAGATAAATCTACACCTATAGGTGATAGAAAAAATATGATTTACAGTTCTACTCTAGCAACTCAAGGCCGCGCTATAGGTATTGCTGTAGGTACAGGTATGAATACTGAAATAGGCAAAATAGCTTCTATGTTAAATGAGGATAAAAAAGAATTAACACCCCTTCAAAAGAAATTAGATCAATTAGGCAAAATCCTAGGCGTAACAGCTTTAGTAATATGTATACTTATATTCGCAATAGGCTATTTTCAAGGCAGAGAACTTTTCGAATTGTTTTTGACAGCTATTAGCCTTGCAGTAGCAGCTATCCCAGAAGGATTACCTGCCATAGTAACTATAGTACTTGCTATTGGTGTTCAGAAAATGATTAAAGAAAATGCTATAGTAAGAAAGCTTCCCGCCGTAGAAACTTTAGGCTCAGTTAATATAATTTGTTCTGATAAAACTGGTACTTTGACACAAAACAAAATGACTGTAACTAAATTCTTTACAAATGGTGAAATAAAAGATATAAGTGCTTTAAATAAAGATAATTATTCTGATAACTTACTTTTAGAAAATTTAGTTCTTTGTAGTGATGCAACTATTACCACTTCTGGAAGTACAGGCGACCCTACTGAAATAGCTTTAATTCAAATGGGTTTAAATGTTGATACTTTAAGTGAAGAACTGAATAAACTTCATGCTAGAGTAAATGAATTACCTTTTGATTCTGATAGAAAACTTATGTCTACTGTTAATAAATATAATAATAGCTACTATGTTATGACCAAAGGTGCTGTTGACAACTTATTAAAGAAAAGTTCAAAAATTCTAATAGGTGAAGAAATAACCCTTTTAACTGAAGAGCTAAAAAATCAAGTGTTGCAAGCTTCTTCATTAATGTCAAATGAAGCTTTAAGAGTTATTTCTTGTGCTTATAAAGAAATAACTAACCCTGATGATACTAATTTAGAAAATGATTTGATTTTTATTGGTTTTGTAGCTATGATAGACCCTCCTAGATTAGAGGTAAAAGATTCTATTGCTTTATGTAAGAAAGCTGGTATTGATACTGTTATGATTACTGGCGATCATAAAGATACTGCATTTGCTATAGCCAAAACTCTAGGCATTGCGGATAATAAAAATCAATGTATTTCAGGTACTGAACTTGATTTATTAAGTCAAGAAGAATTAAACTCATCTATAGAAAATTTAAAAGTATTTGCAAGAGTTTCTCCAGAACATAAAGTTAAAATAGTTCAAGGTTTGAAATCTAAAGATAATATTGTTTCAATGACTGGTGATGGTGTAAATGATGCCCCTTCATTAAAAGCTGCAGATATTGGCGTAGCAATGGGTATTACCGGAACAGATGTAGCTAAAGGCGCCGCTGATTTGATATTAACCGATGATAATTTTTCTACTATTGTTTCCGCTATTGAAGAAGGTAGAAATATTTATAATAATATCAAAAAATCTATCGTTTTCTTAATTTCCTGTAATATGGGTGAATTAATAGCTATATTTATAGCCATTTTATTAAATTGGGCTACGCCATTAAGTCCTATTCATATTCTATGGATAAATTTAGTAACAGATTCTTTCCCTGCATTAGCGTTAGGTGTAGACCCTAACGACAAAGACGTGATGAATAATAAACCTAGAAACTCAAAAGAAAGTATTTTTTCTGGAGAACTTTTAAACGTGGTTGGAAATGGTTTGTTAATAGGCTTAATTACCTTAGCTGCTTTTAGAATTGGCTATAAAAACTATCCCGATTCATTAATTCATGCTCAAACCATGGCCTTTTTAGTTATGAGTATCTCTGAATTAATACATTCTTTAAATATGAGAAATAAAAGAAAATCAATATTCACTATTGGATTATTTACTAATAAATATTTGATCTACTCTATACTACTTGGATTATCACTTCAACTTATTTTAGTATTTACCCCTGGTTTAAATACATTATTTAAGATAACCCCATTAAATTTAAATGACTGGATTGTAGTATTAGGCTTGAGTATTGTTCCTTTAGTAATAAATGAATTAGTAAAATTAATTAAAAGATTAGCTAAATAAAAATAGCCACCATAAGTAATTATGGTGGCTATTTTTATTTAGTGTAATAAGGTTAAAAGGCGAAGTAACTATTTGTAGGGGCGGGTTTCCATGCCCGCCTGCTGTTTCCCAATAAAATTACAATTACAGTAAAATCGTAATGAAAATATTATACTACTTTCTGTATTTTGTATTTTTTATCAATATTATATATGTAATTTATAGGCATAGCGGGGCGGCGTGGAAACCGCTCCCTACGAGTTAGTTCATCTTTTTTCTCAATCCCGAACCACTTACTTCATCTATCCTGCAAATGACAATTCTTCCCAATTAATGTTTTCATTCAACATATCAACAAATTTAATCAAAAATTCTTTTTCAAGTTGTGAAAATCTATTAAAAGTTGGAGAATCAATATCTAAAACTCCATAAACTTTATCACCTGAACTTATAGGTATCACTATCTCCGAATTAGATGCACTATCACAAGCTATATGACCCTTAAATTCATGTACATCATCAACCATCATAATTTTATTTTCTGAAACTGCTGTTCCACAAACTCCTCTTCCAATAGCTATTCTATTGCAAGCTGGTTTTCCTTGGAAAGGTCCAAGAAAGAGTTCTTTATTATTCATGAAATAAAACCCAACCCAATTTATATCATCCATCATCTCATTTATTATTGCTGTAGCATTACAAATATTTGCCAATGAATTGTCTTCTCCTTGTAATTGCCCTTTTAACATTAAAATCATTGTTTCATAATTATCTTTTCTATTCATTTTCTACCTCTCTCTTATAAAATTCTGCAATTTCTTTGTACTCAAGTGCATTTGCTTCTATGCTTTTTATTTCCTCTACAGTAAGTTTTCTAATAATTTTAGCTGGAGACCCAAAGCATAAAACTCCTTCTGGTATATTTTTATTTTGAGTAACTAAGCTCCCTGCACCTATAATAGTATTTTTTCCTATTGAAGCACCATTTAATATTATACTACCCATTCCAATTAAGCAATTATTATTAATACTACATCCATGAATTAAACATTTATGACCTATAGATACATTTTCACCAATATATACACCATGTTTTTTGTCTGTATGAATTACTGTTCCATCTTGAATATTAGATCCCTCTCCTACAATTATTTCTCTTATATCACCCCGAATAACCACATTAAACCAAACACTTGAAAAATCTTTTATAAAAACGTCTCCTATTATGTCTGCAGTTAAAGCCACGAAAGCTTCACTGGAAATATTGGGTTTTTTATCTTTAAAGTTTATAATCAAATATCTCAATCCTTTCTATAATTCCATTTTACCATGAAAATTAATAGCATCATTTCTATTCTTACCCTTCTTTTTAGCTATATATAATTGCTTATCGGCCATATTTATTATTTTATTAAAATCAATATTATTTTTATTCCTTATATTAATATCTAATGTTGTTCCTGAAACAATTCCCCCACTTATGGTTATACTTATATTAATTCTATTATGATTTGAATCATAATCCACAATAGAAGTATTTTCTACATTTTTTCTAATACTTTCTGCTATATCAAAGGCTTTTTCCTCTTTTATTCCTTTTAGCAATACCATAAACTCTTCTCCCCCATACCTAGCAGAAATACTTCCTCTTGGCACCATTTCTTTTATTGCACCTGCAATAGAGCTAAGAACTCTATCCCCAATGGGGTGACCATACGTGTCATTGACTTTTTTAAAATCATCTATATCAAAAATCATTAAAGCAAATTCTTCTTTCTCATTAACTAAAAAATATTGTAATGAGTTAATAAAGAAAGTCTTGTTATACATATTTGTTAGTCCATCTGTAATAGATTTTTTATATATTCCCACATTATCACTAATATTAATGTATCCCAAATAAATCAACATTACTATCAATAAAATTTCATTAAACTCTATTCCATATGGCAAAGCCAAACCTTCTATTTGTAATATGATGTCAGTTACTAAAACCATAGTAGCTAATATAAATAATTGCTCAAATACCCTTCTTTTAGTTTTTCTTAATTTTATCCAAATTGTTGCCATTTCATATGTTATAACTAAAATAAACCACGCCAATTGAATTTCCTTTAAGTGAAAAAATTTTATTCCATCATTACCAGAGACAATTATTATACTCATTGAAAAAATCAAACTTAAATATAAAACAATTTTATCCATCCTATTCACTTTAAGTTTAATTAAATTGAGCAAAAAAGGAAGAGATATTATTACACTTAAAGATAAGCAAACAAACTTTATCTTTTCATAATTTATATAACTTACGTTTAATATATTTACATACCTATGGGAATAATAATTAGCCATAAATATTAAGATCCAACCAAAATAAAAATTTTCTTTTCGGATCTTACTTCTTAAATAAAAAATAATAAATACTATTCCCCAAAGTACAAATATAGTATTTAAAGCCAAAGTTATATTTTTTGCCAATTCTAATTTCCTTAAATTTAACATAAAATCTTGGTCATATCTGCATATATATGGTTTTATATCAGCTCCATATTCAAATGTACTAAAAGATTTAATTTTCAATGTGTTTTTTTCACCATAATTTATCAAACTTTTAGGTATAAAATAATAATATAGATTATTTTTATCATCAAAATCATGATTGGGAAACAACTCAGTTGCTCCTATCAAAACATCATTGAAATATACTTTATGACCGTTAGTTAATTGTTGTAATGAAATCACTAAATTAACATTTTGAAATGTATTTGGCACCATAGCTTCTGACTTAAAAACTATTAATTTATTTTGCATATCTTTATCATCAAAATCTTTGTAGTATTTAAATTCTATAGGATCCCAAACTTTTTCATCTCCTCCTACATTTAAATACCATTGACTATTCAAGGGAATATTAAAATTTGTCTTCGCAAAAATTTCTATATTATTAGCTAAAACTACTAAAAGAACTAAAATAATTAAGTAATATGCTTTTCTCATAACATTCTCACCCTTTCAGTGTTGAAACGTTTACTTTTGCATTTTACGCTATTGTTCGATTATAATTATATCATATCTTCATGTAAATTTTAACATAAATAACTTTGATTTTAAAACCGCATATAATATAATTAAATTATTATGCAAAATGATTTATACACAAATATCTTAAACCTACTTTTGGAAATAAAATTACTCTTGTATATTTTTAATTATTTTTATATAATACTATATGTGGAGTTTTCAAGAATCCCCAGCACTATATATTGGGGTTCGCGATTATTTATATAATACATACTCACTTATCAATTTTCACTAAAAAGCATTCAGGAGGTAACATTAATGGATAACATAGTTTCACTAAGTGGATTATTTAAAAGACATTTTACTAAAGATTTAATAAATAATCCTACTCAAACTGTATATGACTTATTTTCTTGGAAAAAAGTTAATGTACATATTAAGAATCATAAAACTGGGGATATAATTTTCGAAATGAAAAATTTAGAATTTCCAGAACATTATTCTCAAAATGCATGCGATATTATTGCTTCTAAATATTTCAGAAAAACTGGCATCCCAAATGAGATAGGTTACGAAAATAGTATGAAAATGGTAGCTCACAGAATGGTTAATTTTTGGGCAGAAGCACTTTTTTCCGAAGGTTTAATAAAATCTGAAAATGAAAAAGAAATCTACTATGATGAAATGGTATATGCTTTGTTAAATCAAATGTATGCACCTAATTCTCCTCAATGGTTCAATACAGGCTTAAAACTTTCTTATGGAATTGAAGGTAATTCTCAAGGTAATTTTTACTATGATATCAAAGAAAATAAAGTAGTAGAATGTTTAGATGCATACTCTAGAACACAGGCATCTGCTTGTTTTATATTATCAATTGAAGATAAATTACTTGGCTCCCATTCAATATCTGAGCAATACGTAACTGAAACCAAATTATTTAAAGGTGGTTCTGGTACTGGCACAAATTTTTCTTCTATTCGTGGAGTAGGTGAAATTCTTTCTGGAGGTGGATATTCTTCTGGATTAATGAGTTTTCTAAAAGGACTAGATAGAAATGCCGGCGCAATAAAATCTGGTGGAACAACTAGACGTGCAGCTAAAATGCTTTGCTTAAATATAGACCACCCTGAAATATACGATTTCATAACTTGGAAATCTAAAGAAGAAAATAAAGTTAGAGCTTTATCAAAAATGGGATATGATGCTAGCTTTGAAGGTGAAGCTTACGAAACTGTTTCTGGTCAAAATGGTAATAATTCTGTTCGTTTTTCCAAGAAATTTATGCAAAAGGTAGAGAACTTACACAATGATCCTGCTGCAATTCATAGGCTCAAAGGAAGAATAGATTCTTCTGTAAGTAAAGAAGTCAAAGTTTCAGATCTTTGGGATACATTTAACAAATCAGCTTGGGAATGCGCAGATCCTGCTCCTATGTTTGATGATATTTTTAATGCTTGGCATACTTGTCCTTCTGGAGAAAACGGGAAATATAACGCTCCTAATAATAGAATTAATTCCACAAATCCTTGTGGAGAGTATGCTTTTTTAGATGACACTGCTTGTAATCTAGCTTCAATAAATGTATATAAATTTTATAATGATGCAAATAATGAGTTTGATATAGATTCATATATTCATCTTACAGGCTTAATTCAACTTGCTTTAGAAGCTTCAGTTTTTTGGGGCCAATTTCCAACTAAAGATATAGCTAGAAAAACTCATTTATTTAGAACAACTGGACTAGGACTAGCAAATCTTGCTTCTTTATTAATGGTAAAAGGAGTTCCTTATAATTCTGATGAAGCAAGAGCATTTACCGCTTCATTGGTAGGAATTATGACTGGTCAATCTTATTTTGTTTCAGCTTTGATGGCTAAAGCTTCCGAACCTTTTGAATGCTATGAAATAAACAAGAAATCCATGCTACGAGTAATTAGAAATCATTGTAGAGTTGCAGGTGTTATTACCTCACCTTACGAGAATTTAGGTTATTTACCTCAAGAAGTTAATCACTTAACTTTAGAATCTTTTGGATTAGGTAATTTAAGTAAAGCATTAAAAGATTCTTGGATAAGAGCTTTAGAATTCGGTAATAATTACGGCTTTAGAAATGCTCAAGTTTCAGTTATCGCCCCTACTGGCACTATCTCTTTAGCTATGGATTGTGGAGCTACATCAATTGAACCCTTCTTTAGCCACGTAGTATACAAAAAATTATCTGGCGGGGGATATATGACAATAGCAAATCCTGTTTTGCCTCTTGCTCTTAAGAACTTAGGATATTCTAAAACTGAAAGAGATGAAATAGTAAATTATATAATGAAGTCAGAAATCACAGAAACAGATGGATTTAAATACGAAAAAATTGTTGACGGAAAACTGGAAGGTGCTCCTTTCCTAAAAGATGAACATTTAAGTATATTTGATACAGCTAACGTATGTGGAAGTGGTCAACGATATATTTCCCCAATGGGACATGTGAAAATGGTAGCTGCAATAACTCCACTAATATCAGGTGCTGTGTCTAAAACAGTTAATTTGCCTGCATCTGCTACTGTTGATGCCTTCAAAAATGTAGTTTTATCTTCCTGGCAACTAGGTGTTAAAGGAATATCTTTGTATAGGGATGGTTCGAAGGCTAGTCAACCTTTAAATAACTCTTTAGATACTAGTATTAGCGATAATTTGGAGGATTTAACTTACCATGAATTACTAGAAAAAGCAAAAAACTTGCAATTAGATATAGATAATAAAGATGAAATAATTAATTTATCTAAAAATAATAGCGACTCTATTGAGTCAACTAATAATGATTTTATCCAAGAAACTCATGAATATGATGACTCAGAGTCACCTTATGTAAAAGATGTTATAGCTCAACAGCATGCTTCTTTACCTAGTAGTGTTGATCATCATTACTCAAAACGAGAAAAAATCACAGGAATTAGAACTGGTAGAACTCATCCAGCTCAAATTGATGACTTAAAATTCTACACTACTGTAAATAGAAGTGCTTCTGGTGAAATTGCTGAGGTTTATATTACTACTGATAGAGAAGGTACTATCATAATGGGATTACTAAATTCCTTATCAAAATCTATTTCAGTAATGCTTCAATATCATGTTCCACCAAATGATATTGCTAATATGTTAAGAGGACAAAAATATGAACCTTATGGATTTGTAAAAAATCATCCATATATTAAATTCGTAACTTCTATCTCTGATTTGATAAGTAAAATCATTGATATTGAATTAGGTGATTTTACTAGATGCCAAGTGAAACCTGAGCAATATACTGAAGATACTAATGTAGAAAATAAATATAGCAAAAGTAGTGTTGCTTTTACATCCACTGATAACCATATAAATCATGAAAAAGAAGAAGAACCTAAACATAAAAACAAACCTACAGGTCATAGAGTATATGATAGTTGCTGTACTATTTGTTCAAGTACTAGATTGGTTAAAAATGGAACATGCAAAGTTTGCTTAGATTGTGGTTCAACTACTGGTTGTAGTTAAAATTTCTGCACTAAAAGTTTATTTTTAAAACTTTTAGTGCTTTTTTATTATCCTTTATAAACAAATTTTAATAATATAAACTATGAGCTTTAATAGTACTTATTGAGAGGATATAAATGAAAAATACAAAAATAACATGTAATTTAGAAAATAAAATAGTTGATTCTCTTCTTCCTGAAATAAAAATATCTTGGAATCTACGAACATTAGATCTTCAACAAGTAAAAGAAATAAAATTATATTTAGATAATAAAAGATTATTTCCTAAAGTTGATAAAAATTTTTTCAAGTTTTTACCTGAAAATGAACTCAAAATTGGAAAACATAAAATCAAAATAAAAATACAGCTTTCTAATGGCAAAAAAGAAAGATATGATTTTTCCTTTAAAGTAAATACCCTTGATAGTCCCTATAATCATTACTATGGTATACCTCATTGCCATACATCTATATCCACAGGTAAAGGAACTCCCAAAGAAGCTTTAACTCAAGCCTATGATAATGCTTTAAATTTTATAATCATAACCGACCACTACAAAGGATTAAAATCTAATTACAGCAACAATAACTCAATCTCTAATTGGGATAAATTAAAGGATGCATGTTTTCGTTTCAATAAAAAACATCATGATTTTTTAGCCCTTTATGGATACGAAATAAAAGGTATTGTTGATAATCATATCAATGTTTTATTTTCCACTGAATTAATAAATAATTTGAAAAATCTAGATAGATTAAAAAATTTAGAAAATATAGATAAAAATATTATCGTTGCTATTAACCATCCTCAAAAAAAAATCAGTGAATTAAAATTTAACCCTAGTTTAAATAATACCATACGGCTATTGGAAGTATGTAATGGTTCTCCACCTTTTAAATATAAGGAATATTACAATATATATTTTAAAATGTTAGATCACGGATGGAAACTGGCCCCTATAAACTCTCAAGATAACCACCTTAAAAACTGGGGAAATACTGATAATTTGACAGTAGTGCTTGCAAATAGACTTAGTGAAAAATCTTTTTGTAACGCATTAAAAAAAAGACGAACTTATTCAACTGAAAGCAAATCCTTTAAATTAGAATTTATAGCCAACGATAAATGGATGGGCAGTACTATTTCCCCTTTTAATGGTGATGAAGTTCATATTTATATAAAAGCTTGCGATAAAATAAATAAAGTCACTTCTATTCAGTTATACTCAAATAATAGTAAAAAAATATTTGACTATTCTTATAATTCTAACTCAGTTGAAATAAATGAAAAGATTAAAGCTTCCTCAATGGATTGGTTTGTTGTAAAAGTAAATTTAGAAGGTAATCTTTCTGCTTTATCTTCGGCCATTTATGTAATATAAATGACTTGATTTTTCTTACAAAAACAATTAGAACTTATTATTTCAAATAATAAGTTCTTTTAAATAATTGATTTTTTTATAATCTTTCACATTTTACACTTTATCGTACTCTTTTTTTCTATTTTTATAGTAAACAATCTTCAAATTATTTCTTTTTGCTATTTCAGCTGCTAAGTATATTTTGCTGCCAATAGAATCTTCGTGATGAGCATCTGAACCAATTGTTACATATTTACCGCCCAATTCTCTATACCTTTCACATAATAACTTTGTATTATTAATTGCACTAGGCATACCTAATCTTCTTGTATTTATTTCTAAACTAATATCTCTTAAAATTAATTCTTTAAATACTCCATCAATATAATCACTAAATCCTTTATAGTATATTTCAGTATCTTTATAACTAGCATATCTACATATATAGTCTATATGCGCCAAAGAATCAATATAAGGATTATCCTTTATACATTCAATTATATATTCTAAGTAATTCTCATACATTTGTTGTTTTGAATAATTTTGATATAGCTCTTTAGCTGCGTATAAATCTAATCCATCATATTCATGAATAGCACCTAGTATATAATCGAAGTTATATTTTTTCTCCAATATTTTATATTCATAAGTCTTATTTTTACTTAATCCAAATTCAATACCTAATAAGAAATTCTCATCTCTTAACTCATTATACTTTTTAAAATATTTATCCAAATCACATTTAAACTCATTTTCTTCTGGATAATTTAAATCCACATGTTCCGTAGTAATAATACTAATATTTAATTGTTTTCTTTTCTCTAAGGCATGCTCAATTTTCATTTTTGAATCTGATGAAAAATCACTGTGTACATGTGTATCAAACATATAACCACTCTCCTTATATATAACAAAAACAACAAAACTTAGTTTTGCTGTTCTATTTTTTACTTTTTATTTTTTTTAGCTTTCTTGCCTTTTTTTGTTTCAATAACTTCCATATTGGAATTCTTTAATCTTGTTGGTTTTGCTTTAGACTTAATAACTACATTTTTACCATCTTTGTTTGATACAACCTTTGATTGCATACGTTTGTTTAAGCCAGCCAAATCCATAAACCACATAAATAAAATGACAAAAGTACCTGAATAAACATATTGCCACCAACTGCCAAGTATACTAACATTCTTCACAAAAAAGTTTGGTAGAATAAATACTATAATAGCCATTATAAGCACTATCCATTTATTGATTTTAATCTTATCTAAAAGATATATCTTCAAAAAATTGTAGGCTATTAATACAACAACTACTAATGCTAACATTTTTAAAATTAAATAAACCCAATCCATTAACAACCCTCCTCAAAATACCTCTTCTTCTATTATACAATGATAATTATATATATCAAGTAAATAAAGCAAATATTCTCTCCCAAATATGCAAATAATCCTCCCTAAATTATGCTGTGTTTTTCTCAAAAACATTAAATTATTCATAATTCCAACAAATGTTCTCTTAATGCAATTATCAATTTTGTAATATAGCGACTCTATTTTGTTACTTTATTAATATTGCATTCTTATAACTATAAATGTTATAATTTATTATAATAACATCATGTTTATTTTGATAAATTATCAATATTTTTGGTATAATATTATTGCAATTAAAAAAATTGAGGTGAATTTTATGAATTTGAATATAAACGGATTAGACGAATTAGATCTTCAAATATTAGAAATATTAATTAAAGACTCTAGAACTCCTTATTTGGAAATAGCTAGAAAGTGCCATGTGAGTGGAGGTACCATCCATGTTAGAATGAAAAAAATGGAGGAAATGGGTATTATTAAAGGCACAAAACTTATTTTAAATACCGCTAGACTTGGTTTTGATGTTTGCTGTTTTATCGGTGTTTATCTAGACAAAGCCTCCTCTTACAATCATGTTTTAGATCAATTGAATCAAATCAATGAAATTGTTGAATTACACTATACTACAGGAGATTATTCTGTTTTTGCAAAAGTTATTTGTAGAAATATCTCAGATTTACAAAGCCTTTTAATGAATAAAATCCAACCAATTGATGGTATTCAGCGTACTGATACCTTTATATCATTATCTCAACCAATAGATAGAAATATTCAATTGTAATACGCCCTTTTTTTGCTTATCATCATAACATCTTCTAAAAATAAAAAAATATATATTTTTTACTAAACACTTATATTTTTTTTAAATTTACGAATACTATATTTGTAAATTTTTTTTAAAGGAGATGTTTTATATGAAAGCATTAGACATAACTGCACTCATTTTAGTAATCATTGGGGCTGTTAACTGGGGATTAATTGGATTTTTCAGATTTGACCTAGTAGCTGCACTATTTGGGGAATTGACTGCATTTAGTAGAGTTGTATATGCTTTAGTTGGAATTGCAGGATTATATGCAATATCTTTCTTTGGCAAAGATAATGAAACAAGAGATATAAAGTAGTTTAATACTAATTTTCTTCTCTAAAGCTGCTGATATTTTCAGTAGCTTTTTATAATATGCTTAACTTTTCTAATTTATAGTATTGACAAACATAATTATTAGGTATATCATTTATATAAATTAAAGATTTAATTTCTTTGATCAGGATTAGTAGCTATAAATCTAGTCACAGAGAGTTGAGGATGGTGGAATCTCAATACAATGTTTTATTGTGAATGGCCCTGTTAGAAGTAAACCGAAATTCATTTTTTATGAAGAGTAGTATTTACCGTGTTGGCACGTTATAGCCATAGGATATTTTTGTATCTGAAATGAGATATACTATTTGTTGTATTTTCAATTATTTTAATAGTATAATTTAGGTGGCAACGCGAATTAATACTTCGCCCTATTGTATAGGGCGGAGTTTTTTTTGTATTTAATTTTAAAAGTAAAGGAGATGATTAATTTGTTGTGAACTTATAAACTCTTAAATAAAGGCTTTAGCATCTTAGAAAATAAAAACATAATTATAAGGGGAGAAATCAAAATGAATAAAAATTTTAAAAAACAAATTACTCACTCACTTTTATTAGCTATAGGAACAATAATCAACATCATAATGCCTGGCTTTTTAGGAGGAATCAAACCTGATTTTATATTATTAATTTTACTTATGATTATATTATTAGACTCCGATTATAAAACTGCATTATTAACAGGAATAGTTGCTGGACTTTTAGGAGCTTTAACTACATCCTTCCCTGGAGGGCAAATTCCGAATTTAATTGATAAAATCATTATATCTCATTTAACATTTTTGTGTCTGATTCCTTTAAGAAAGTATAATACTGTCAATAATATAAAAGCAATTATCCTTTGCTTATTAGGAACTGTAGTAAGTGGCACAGTTTTTCTATCTACTGCATTAATTCTATTTGGTTTACCAGCACCTTTTAAAATATTACTTATTTCTGTTGTATTACCTACAGCTCTAGTTAATGCTATATTATCACCTATACTTTTAAATATATTATCTAAATCATTAAGAATATCTAATTCAAAAATATATGATACAAAAATTATACAAAGCTAACCAGTTTATAACTTTTCATCTACTCACTTGCTTTTGTATATGTTACTATAAATTTTAAAAAAATTTGAAAAGGAGGCAATTTATTATGTATAACAAAGAAACAGGTTTTTATGGGGATTTTGGAGGTAGATTTGTACCTGATAATTTGAGCGGTATTTTGGAAGAAGTTAAGGAAGCTTTTTTCACTTATAAGGATGATGAAGATTTCAAAAAGGAATTGCAGTACTATAATAAGAATTATGTTGGTCGACCTAGTCCACTTTATTTTGCTGAAAGATTAACTAATAAAATTGGTGGTGCTAAAATTTATCTTAAAAGAGAAGATTTAAATCATACTGGGGCACATAAAATTAACAACACAATAGGTCAAGCATTACTTGCAAAAAAATTAGGTAAGAAAAGAATAATTGCAGAAACTGGTGCTGGTCAACATGGTGTAGCAACTGCAACTGTATGTTCTTTGTTTGATATGGAATGTATAATATATATGGGTGAAGAAGACACAAGAAGACAAGCTTTGAATGTATTCAGAATGGAGCTTTTAGGCGCAAAAGTAATTCCAGTAACTAAAGGTATGAGAACATTAAAAGAAGCTGTTGATGAAGCTCTAGGAGACCTTATAGTGAACTATGAAGATACGTATTATATGCTTGGTTCAGCAGTTGGTCCTGACCCCTATCCTGAAATGGTTAATTACTTTCAATCAGTTATAGGTAATGAAGCCAAAGAACAAATTTTAGAAGCTGAAGGATGTTTACCTGATTACCTAGTTGCTTGTGTTGGTGGTGGAAGTAATGCCATTGGATTATTCTCCCCTTTCTATAATGATTCAAGTGTAAAATTTGTAGGAGTAGAGCCTTCCGGAAAAGGATTAGATACCGATATGCATGCTGCCTCTTTAACTTTAGGTACACCAGGAATTATTCACGGCTTCAAATGTTATGTACTTCAAGATGAAGTTGGCGAACCACTGCCAGTATACTCAGTTTCCGCTGGTTTAGATTATCCAGGTGTTGGACCTGAACATTCTTTCTATAAAGACTCAAACAGAGCAGAATACGTTACGATAACAGATGAAGAAGCTATAGAGGCATTCCAAGAACTTTCAAAAGTTGAAGGTATAATTCCTGCTATAGAAAGTGCTCATGCTATTGCTCATGCTATAAAACTAGCAGCAGAACTTGATAGTTCAAAAACTATTATCATAAATTTATCTGGACGTGGAGATAAAGATGTACAGGAAATAGCTAGTATAATAGCTAAATAAAAACATACTTATGTTTTTATTAGTTTTGATTCATCATTGAGAAAAATTGCGAACTAACTCGTAGCGGGGCGGTTTCCACGCCGCCCCGCTATACCTATAAATTACATATATAATATTGATAAAAAATACAAAATACAGAAAGTAGTATAATATTTTCATTACGATTTTACTGTAATTGTAATTTTATTGGGAAACAGCAGGCGGGCATGGAAACCCGCCCCTACAAATAATCACTTCGCCTTCTAACCTTATTATAAATTAAAATAATATCAATAATAAAACTAAGCTTCTACTTTCTTTCCTACAAATCTAACAATTACACCAATTATAACAATGTCTATTGGTAAAATCAACCAAATAGGCATTCCTAACCCTGCTGGAATATAACCACATATTACAGCTACTGCTGCAACTACTAAAGCATAATATAATTGGGTTTTCACGTGGTCTAAATGGTCAGCTGCTGCTCCCATAGAAGACAATATAGTTGTATCAGAAATCGGAGAACAATGGTCCCCAAAAATTGCACCTGTTAATACCGCACTAATAGCTACAACTACAAATGAATGTGTTGGGTCTAAAGCATATGCTAATGGTATTGTTAATGGCATTAATATACCCATGGTTCCATATGAAGTGCCCGTCGCAAAAGAAATAATAGATCCTAATATAAATATTAAAGATGGTAATAAGAATGCCGGGAATTTAATTGCCAAAACTTTTTCAACCAAATAAACAGCTGTCCCTAATTCTTTAATAACTGCACTTAATGACCAAGCTAATAAAAGTATTACTCCAGTTATTAATAATGACTTCATTCCTGATACCCATGTATCAATAGCTTCACTTACAGTGAAAATCTTTTGTGATACTCCCATTATCATAGCCACTATACCTGATAATAAAGCCGCTTGAAATAATACTATAGCAGCATCAGAAGCCCCAAAGCACTCACGAATTGCATAAGAAGAAACTGGTCTTGTCTTTAATAACTCTATCAATACAGTATCTTCTCCACCTGAGATAGCTACATATCCATTATAATAAAATCCTGCAAAAGCTCCTACAACTAAAACTAAAATTGGAACTAAAGCATTTGAAACCTTTAATTTTATACCCTCAACAGGTTGTAAATCTGTTGCTTCATCAGATATCATTGGTTTTGCACCATCTCTTAAAACTTTTCCAGTCTCTCTTGCTCTTCTTTCTGCTGTAAGCATAGGTCCAAATTCTCTTAGCATGACTGCAGTAAAAACTATAAAAACTAGAATTAATATATTATAAAATCTATATGGAATTGTTTCAATAAATATATTATATGGTTTGATAGTCACTCCTTGAAGTGCATCAATTGATTCAAAACCATCTTTTATAAGTCCCAGTTCATATCCTACCCAAGTAGAAATCAATGCTATCCCTGCTATAGGCGCTGCTGTAGCATCTACTATAAATGATAACTTTTCTCTAGAAATTTTCATTTTATCTGTAATTGGTCTCATTATAGGTCCTACAATTAATGAATTTGCATAATCATCAAAGAATACACATATACCTAAAAACCATGTAATAAGCTGCGCACTTGTTTTTGTTTTTGCTTTCTTTGATAATGATTCAGCAATTGCTTTTGCCCCACCCATTTTAGTGATTAAAGCAATCATTCCTCCAATAGCGAGACACTGCAATATAATACCTGCATTCCATGGATCTGCTAAAGAACCAAGTATCTCTTCTATTACTCTTAAAAATCCATAAAAAATACCCGAAAAAATATTTATTCCATTTAAATTAAGTAAAAATGCCCCTGAAAAAACTCCTACAAATAAAGATAAAACAACATTTTTTGTTATGAATGCTAGTACAATTGCAATCAACGGTGGTAATAAAGTAAAAATCCCAAACTTAATAGCATTTGCTTGTTGAACCTCTTGGTCTACAGCTAAAACCGTTGTAGCAAATATAAATAGAAATAATACTAATGATGTAATAAAAATACTTTTTCTTTTCAAAATATTCCCTCCTTTATTTAAATCATCTATGCCTGCAGACGCAACAAAAAATGTGTCGAGATAAGCTCAACACATTATATATACTTAATTATTCATATAATTAATAATAGCCCTCCACAGAATTGTGACAGTCTTACACATATTATATGCAACACCAATATACATCCTTAAAGCATAAGATATATATTTCGGCGACAAATCCTTTTCCAAAGTTTCACAGCGCTTAACTCCCCTTTGGTACTCTTAATTATCGCACCTCTACCTAATAGTATTTGATTTTATTTATACCTAAATATTATATTATAATTTATACACTGTCAACAAATATTTTACATTTTGTTCAAACTAAATTAACAACTTATTGTATTGCCACAAAAATTTACTTTACAGAACCCAACATACCTTCCACAAAACTCTTTTGTAACAAGAAGAATATTAAAAGTGTAGGTAAAGTAGCAATAACTATAGCCATCATTATAACCCCATATTCTGGAAAATAAGCTGATGATAAAGACGATATAACTAAAGTAATAGTCTTTTGTTTGTCTGACTGTAATATGATAAGTGGCCATAGAAAGTTATTCCAACTAGTCATAAATGCTATTATTCCAGCTGCTGCATAAGTAGATTTCATAGTTGGTACATAGATATAAAAGAATATCTGCCATTCATTAAGACCATCTACTCTAGCTGCTTGTATAAGTTCTTTAGGAAAAGACTTTGTATTTTGTCTAAAAAAGAAAATCATAAAAGCCGTTGCAACTGTTGGCAAGATAACTGCAATATGACTATCAAGCAATCCCATTTTGGTAAAAAATTTAAATAAAGGAATCATTAATGCAGCAAAAGGAACCATCATGGTCAATAAAATAACTGAATAAAACTTATCTTTTATTTTAGATTTATAAATTTCAAACCCATATCCTGCAAAAGAGGAAATAAAAAGTAATAACAGTGTAGAAATGATAGATATTTTTGCTGAGTTCCATAGAACTCTACCCAAATCAGTCATTTCTAATAATTTCTTAAAATTATTTAAAAACTCAGTTCCTGGTGTCATTTTCCCAACAATAATATCTTTTGCTGAATTGGTAGCCCCTATCACCATCCAAACAAATGGGAATATAGATACAAAAGCTGCTATACTCAAAAATATATATTTAATCGTTCCTTTTACTTTATACATTATCATCACCTGCCACTTTAAATTGAATTATAGATAATACAGCTATAATAATCACAATAACGTAAGATACAGTGGCCGCATATCCAAAATTAGGTACATACTTAAAGGATAAATCATAAATATATTGTGATAAAGTAAGTGTTGCACTTAATGAAGATGTTGACGCTCCACCACTAGTCAAATTTACTACCTCATCAAACAATTGAAGTGTACCAATAGTAGACATTATGGAAGTAAATAATACAATTGGCTTTAACATTGGAATAGTAATAGCCTTGAACTGTCTAAATTTACTTGCTCCATCAATTTCAGCTGCTTCATATATAGAAGGATCAATATTTTGTAAACCAGCTAAATAGAAAATCATATTATATCCTGTCCATCTCCAAGTTATAGCAATAATTACAGTAACCTTTGCCCAAAATGGATCAGATAACCATGCAATAGGCGTATTTATTATATGAATGCTTGTTAAAATCGTATTTACTAATCCATCTGCGCCAAACATACTTTTAAATAATATAGAATAAGCAACTAATGATGTAACACAAGGTAAAAATATGGCTGTTCTAAAAAAACCTCTAAACTTTAATTTTTTATCGTTCAATAGTACCGCAAAAAAGATTGCGCAAGTTAACATAATAGGTACTTGAAAAATAAAATATATAAAAGTATTCTTTAATGCAGTTATAAAAACCGGGTCAGAAAATAATCTTTTAATATTACCTAACCCATTAAACGTATAAACCACGCCTTTACCTGACATAGTAGATAATATTAATGAACTAATTATAGGATAAACACTAAAGAGGCCAACAAGCACTAATGATATTATTACAAATGTCCAACCAGTAAGATTTTTTTTTAAACTTTTAATGTTCATAATTATCTTCCTTTCTAAAAAAATAAAGGGAAACATCACTTTCCCTTTATTTAATATAACTTTATAGAAATTTGCTTCAAATTATAATTATTGAATTTGTGATTTAACTTGATCTTCAGCATTTTTTAAAGCTTCATCTATTGATCCACCGCCGTAAACTGAAGTCATGTTTGCAAAGATTGCTGCATCAGCTTCATAAGTGTACATTCCATAGTTTAATGCTGGTATTTCTTGCATCCATTTAGACATATCCTCATATACTTTTTGTCCACCAAAGAAAGAATCTTCTGCTGAATAAGCTTCTCCTGTTTGTGAAGGAATATAAGAACAAACAGCTCCTTGACCAACTAGAATTTCTTGATAAAAATCAACATTTGAAGCATAACTTTTGTTTAAGAAATCAACTGCTGTATCAGCAACTTTTGAACTTGATAATACATACCAGCTTGATCCGCCAAGATTGGATGCATTAACTGCACCATCTAAGTTTAATCTAGGTGTTGTTGCAACTGCCCATTTTCCTTCTTGTGTAGCTTCTGCTTTAACTGATCCAGTAATCCATACCCCTGTAGTTATAGAAGCAACATCTCCAGAGTTAATAGCTCCTACCCATTCTCCCCAACCAGAAGTTGTTTTAGTAATTCCTGAATCAAATAATTCTTTATAAATTCTCATAGCTTCTTTAATAGCCGCATTATTAGCCATATCTACTTCACCTTTTTCATTGAAGTACCAAGAACCTGCTGAGTTCATCATAACTCTCATTAATCCACCATCATTAGGGTCTAAAGCTAACATTTGTTTTCCTGTTTTTTCTAAAACTACTTTACCTATTTCAATAAATTCATCCCAAGTAAGGTTTTGTAAATCTTCTGCTTTATATCCTGCTTCTTCTAAATAATCACTTCTGTAGTAGAATCCAGTAACCCCAGAATCAAAAGGTACACTATAAACTTTATCTTCAAATGTAGATAATGCAACTTTATAAGGTGCAAAATCCGAATAATTCATTTTACCAGTCAAGTCTTCAAAACTACCTGGATAAGATTCTAAATATTTTTGTGCATTATAATCTTCAATTAAAACTATATCTGGTAAACCGTCTGTCAAACCTGAAGCTAAATTAGTGTGTAATTTTTGTTCTAAATCGCCTTTGGCAAATTCCACAATTTCGATTTCAACATTTGGATTTTCAGCTGCATAAAGTTCTTTAGCTTTATCCATAATTGCGATGTTGAAGTTTGGATCCCATGCCCAAATAGTAATTTTTTGATTTTCTTCTACAGCTACATCATTTTTCTCACCTTCATTACTTGCAGTTTCATTTTTAGTTCCGCAAGCTGCTAACGAAACCACTAAAAGTGAAGATAAAAGTACAGATAAAAATTTTTTCATAAAAATTCCCCCCAGAAATTTATTTTAGAAAACCTTTTCCACCACTCTATAATTAATTAATAATTTTAATTAATTATTTTTAGCTAGAAATTTTACTACTTCAAAATAGTTAAAGTTAAATCTTACCACACATTAAATACTATTGGTTTTAGAACTAACTCCTATTTTTTTAGTAATTAAAACGTTTTCTATGTTTAATATAACAAATGTTATGTTATTTGTAAATAGTTTTTTTATTCTTTAATCATTTTTTTCATTAATTCATACTTTTAATTATCTTTAAATCAACTAATACCAATTTAATGATCATATATCTTACATATAAATAAAAAAACGCTATTACCAATCAGCGTTTTTCTCTTAGCTCAATTCTTTACATTATTTTTTTTATTCCTTGCAATAAGGTATTCTTATAATCTATAAAATCATAAGTATCCTCACCAAATAACTCACTGAATTCTTTTAATTTTGATAATTCTATGTCTTCTATAGCAATTTTATTTTCTTCGCAATATAATACAATAGATCCTATAACACCATGAGCATCTCTAAAAGCCATTCCTTTATTCACTAAATAATCTGCTGCTTCTGTTGCATTTAAAAATCCTTTTTTTACGCTTGCGTACATGTTTTCTTCTTTTACTTTTAAACCTTTTATCATTTCATTCATAATCTTAATACATTTTAGAACTGTATCTGAAGAATCAAAAAAAGGTTCTTTATCTTCTTGCATATCCTTGTTGTATGCTAGTGGCAAACCCTTCATTGTTGTCAATAAACTTATCAAGTCTCCGTATACTCTACCCGTTTTTCCTCTAATAAGTTCTGCCGCATCTGGATTTCTTTTTTGTGGCATAATACTACTTCCAGTAGAATAAGCATCACTTATTTCAACAAAATCAAATTCTTTACTACTCCACAAAATGAGTTCTTCACTTAATCTACTTAAATGCATCATCAATATTGAAAAATCAGACATTAATTCTATCAAATAATCTCTATCACTTACTCCATCCAAAAAGTTATCTACTGGTTTATTAAAGTTTAATTCTGCAGCCGTAAATTTTCTATCAGTATTATAAGTTGTGCCAGCTAAAGCGCAACACCCTAAAGGGCTTTCATTTAATATTTCCATAGCATTTTCTAATCTTTTTTTATCTCTAATAAACATACTATAATAAGCCATCAGATGATGAGTAAACGTTACTACTTGTGCTCTTTGCAAATGTGTATACCCTGGCATAATAACATGATTCTTTTCCCCAACCTCTTTAGTTGTAGCAATTAATTCAGTTAAGTTTTCAATTATTTCTTTAGCTTTTTCTCTAGCATACATTCTCATGTCTACCGCTACTTGGTCATTTCTACTTCTAGCAGTATGAAGTTTTTTACCAATCTCATTAGTTCTTTGTATTAGATTTGATTCTACAAAGCTATGAATATCTTCATATTCTCCTTCAATAGCAAGCGATCCATTTTCAATATCATTTAAAATAGAAGTTAATCCTTCAAGTATAATTTTCATATCTTCTTCTGAAATAATATTTTGTTTACATAGCATTTTAACATGTGCCATGCTCCCAGTAATATCTTGATAATATAAATTTTTATCAAAAGCTAATGAACTATTGAAGTCTTCCATAAGCTTACTTTCTTCATCTACAAATCTTCCGCCCCAAAGTTTCATTTAATCACTCCTTAATCAAATTCAGTGCAAAGGCATGGATAATTTTCTTAGAAAATCTAAAATAATTCTTCCACAACTATGCACTGTGTGTTTTAAACTATAAATAAATTATTTTGCTTTCATTGCTTTTATTTTGCTTGGTAAAGAAAATAAATTAATAAACCCAGCTGCATCTTTGTGATCATATAAGTCTGAAGCTCCAAAAGATGAAACATCTTCATCATACAAAGCATATGGAGAGGATTTTCCTGCCACCATTATATTTCCTTTGTATAGTCTTAACTTAACCCATCCTGTAACGGTTTCTTGTGTTTTATCAACAAAAGCGTCTAACGAGTCTTTTAATGTTGTAAACCATAATCCATTATACACTAATTCACCATATTTTTGTGCAACCATATATTTAAAATGTAAAGTGTCTTTTTCAATTGTTATTTCTTCTAATTCTTGATGAGCTGCATATAAAACAGTTCCACCTGGTGTTTCATAAACCCCTCTTGATTTCATACCTACAAGACGATTCTCAACTAAGTCAACTACACCGACACCATTTTCTCCACCAATTTGATTTAATACCTTAACTATCTCTACTGCTGACATTTCTTCTCCATTAACTTTTGTAGGAATTCCTTTTTCAAAATAAATTTCAACAAAAGTTGGTTCATCCTTAGCTAGTTCCGGTGGTGTAACCATTTGATACATGTCTCTTTTATGATCATTCTTTAAATCTTCTATATCTCCACCTTCATGACTAAGGTGCCATAAATTTTTATCTCTTGAGTATATTTTTTCTTTCGTTACAGATATTTCTATTCCTTTAGCATTTGCATAATCAATAGCATCTTCTCTTGATTTAATATCCCAGATTCTCCAAGGCGCAATTATTTGTATACTTGGATCTACAGAAGCTATTCCCACTTCAAATCTAACTTGATCATTTCCTTTACCAGTACAGCCATGACAGATATATTTAGCTCCTTCTTTATGAGCAATCTCAACTAGTTTTTTTGCCATTAAAGGTCTTGCAAAAGAAGTTCCCAATAAATATTTACCTTCATATTTTGCATTAGCTTTTAATCCTTGGAACACATAATCTTCAATAAACTCTTTTGTTAAATCTTCAACATAAATCTTTTCTGCACCTGATTTTATTGCTTTTTCTTTTACAGCTTCATAATCATCATCTTGACCAACATTTATGCAACAAGCAATTACATCTAAATCGTAATTTTCCTTTAACCATTGAATAATTATAGAAGTATCTAATCCCCCTGAATATGCTAAAACCACTTTATCTTTCATAATTTTCCCTCCTGAATATATATATTTAATATAATTATTTTCTTGTTTGTAATATCTTAAACATATTATATTACAAAACTTATATTTATGCAACATTTTTTAATAAATATTCATAAATTTCTTTTATATAACTAAAACTCCGTGTATACACCGGAGTTTTAGTTATATTTATTATAAAATTTTATTTAAAAATGCTTTTGTCCTTTCTTCTTTAGGATTAGTGAATATCTCATTTGGTGAAGCTTCTTCTACAATTTTGCCCCCATCCATAAAAATAACTCGATCAGCCACTTCTTTAGCAAATCCCATCTCATGTGTTACTACTACCATAGTCATACCTTCTTTTGCAAGACCCTTCATAACATTCAAAACTTCTCCTACCAATTCAGGGTCTAATGCAGAAGTTGGCTCATCAAATAACATTATATCTGGTTCCATATTTAATGCTCTAGCAATAGCAACCCTTTGCTTTTGACCTCCAGATAATTTTGATGGATATGCTTCCAGTTTATCTTCTAATCCAACCTTTTTTAAAATCTTTTCAGCTCGTTGAAGAACCTTTTGTTTATCTTCTTTCTTTACTGTTATTGGTGCTTCAATTATATTTTCCAGTACAGTCATATGAGGAAATAAGTTGAAATTCTGAAAAACCATACCCATTTTTTCTATAGTTTCTCTTAATTTAGCTTTGTTATTAATTAAAAGCTTTTCCCCTTCAACAAAAACTTCCCCTGATGTTGGTTCTTCTAAATGATTCAAGCAACGCAAAAATGTACTTTTCCCCGAACCTGATGGGCCTATTATAACAAGAACTTCTCCTTTTTGTACTTTTACATTTAAATTTTCAAAAACATTAAGTTTACCGAAACTTTTGGATAAACCTTTAGTTTCTATCATAATAAAATCTTCCATTAAATTTCCTCCTTTAAAGTGTTAAAGCTCTATTACTAGTATACAGATAATTTCTTCTCAATTCTAGAGAAAACCACAGTAAATATTGTTGTCATGAACAAATATAAACACGCTGCTAAAAAGAATGGTTCTACCGTTCTTCCAGTTGCAGACATTCTAAGTTGCGCATTTCTCATCAACTCTTCCATAGCAATAGCCGAAACCAACGACGTATCTTTAAGCATTGTAATAAATTCATTTCCAACTGGAGGAATTATATTCTTAAATGTTTGAGGAAGAATTACTCTTTTCATTGTTTGAAAATAAGTAAAACCTAAAGCCTTACAAGCTTCGAACTGACCCTTATCTACAGATTGAATTCCTCCTCTAATAATTTCTGCCATATAAGCACCTGAATTTAAACTCAACCCTATAATAGCTGCATTAAAAGGTTGTAATTTTATACCTAAAGAAGGTAACCCATAGTAAATAACAAATAGTTGTACCAACATTGGTGTTCCTCTAAATATCCATGTATAAAAAGTAGCAATTTTAGAAATTACAATATTGTTTGATATTTTCATTAATGCAACTATAATACCTATAATAGAACCGATAAGAACCGATAACACCGTTAATTCAACAGTAATAACACTACCTTTTAAAAGAATTGGAAACATTTTTATTAAAATTTCAAAATCCATGATATTTTCCCCCTGTTTTAAAATAAATCCTTTGCTAAATAATTACCCTCGCGTGAACTTTTCATATCACACAAGGGTAAGAGAATTCTTTAAGCTACTTTTCTTTATTGATATGCATCATATCCAAACCATTTTATAGAAAGCTCTGATAAAGTCCCATCTTCTTTTAACTCTACAAGCGCTTTATTTAAAGCTTCAGTTAATTCTACATCTTCCTGTCTTAAACCCATGCCGATTGGCTCTTCACTAACCATTTCGTCAAGAACCTTAAACATATCCCCTTGTTCATCCTGTGCTAAGTAATACCCTCCAACTTGAGCATCCATTATTACAGCATCTACTCTACCATTTTTAAGTTCAATTATTGCTTCTGGAATCTTATCATATTTTTTTAATTCTTTTATAAAGCTTAAGTTTTTCTCTGCTGCTTCCTGACCTGTAGTTCCCATTTGACATCCTAAAACTTTATCTTTTAAATCTTCTTCTTTTTCTATACCAGAATCCTTAAGAGTAACTAATATTTGTCCTCCTAAAATATAAGCATCTGTAAATCCTATACTTTCTTTTCTTTCATCAGTAATACTTAAAGAAGATAAAATCATATCAAACTTAGATGATTGAAGTGCTAAAAGTATACCATCCCATGCAGTTGTTTGAAATTCCATTTCAACTCCAAGTTTTTCTCCTAAAGCCGCTGCTAAATCTACATCAAAGCCAACCAACTTATTATCATCATCTCTGTACTCCATCGGAGGATAAGAATCATCTACCCCAATAATTATTTTTCCTGCATCTTGAATTCTAGTTAAAGAATCAACCGTTGTTTCTTCTGAAGTAGATGCTTCATTGTTTTTATTTACATTATTTTCCGTTTTATTACTACTACACCCCACAAACACACCAATGCCCAAAGTTAATGTTAATAATAACGCAACTATCTTTTTCATAATACATCCCCCTTTTTCTTGTCCACTTATTTAATATTATATAATCTTTTTTATTTTTATGCAATATATTTTTATAATTATACATTTGTTTTAAAATTATTGCTTAACTATTCATCATAAAAATATTTGTTTTATTGATTATATTTTGTTTTATGTGGATTATTTTTATTACTATATTAATTATAATACTCTTTTTTTGTGTTTTTTTCAATAGTTGTTTTGTTTGTCATAGCTTTTTTACACGGTTTTTTTATAAAATTATACATAAAAAAAGGCGGCAAAGCCGCATATTCTTAATTCAAAATATAGCGTCAGGATTAAGCGTTAGCTTGCATAAAGCTTTTTGTAGTTTTAAATCATAAGTAACTTATCATGCACAAGTTTAAAAAATATACCTTTATACTTATTATTTTTAGAATACATTCCATAATATAGGGATCCCACTGTGAAAATTAATTTATACTTGTACAAAATCTCCATGTTTCTAGGAGTTTTGGACACTTATAAATTAATAGTTGAACTGGGATACCTATATCTAATCATTTTAAAATTCTTATCTAGTTTAACATATCTGTTTTTTGAGAGAGATAAAATCTCCTCTTTAGTAAATATTTTTTTACTCATGGTATTCACAACCTTTCTGATTTTATTGTATAAAAAAAGAGCCTATATGAATAGACTTTTTTAAGTGTCTATTCTATAGATTCCATTTTATTTAAGTATACAACCTTTTTTAATAAGTACTGCTGCAAAGTATACCAGAGAAAGTAGCTAACCATCCACTACCACTCCTTTGTGTGCTTTGTAAATATAGATAGCCTGTCCACCACATTCCATCTATATATTCAGAGTAAGGATAAACCTCAGGTATGCTAGAGTAATCAGAATAATATTTTGTAATAGTTTTTTGTTTTGACACCACAATATTAGGCTCAATTATTGATGCTTCAATATTATTCTGGATTGGATTTGTTAATTCTGTTGCTAAAGCTTGTTGCGGTAAAATTAACATAGCAAGAAAGAACATTATTAATCCAAATTTTAAAGAAAAATTTTTAATAGTACTCACTCCTTCAAATTATTAATTGGGCTTATTTTTTTATAAATAGCCATAAATTTCCGTGTTTTACCTATTCTTTCGGTTGAGTAAAGATAGAATTCATTTGTATCTTCACCTGACTCAATTCCAAATTGTTTTAGAGTAACTTTATCTCCTGCTTTTTTGCATTCATCCCAATTCTCATAAGTAGCTGATAATATTCCTTCTTTAGAATCATACGTAATATTATTTCTTTTCAATGTTGAAATTAATTCTTTTTCTTTATATTTAGCTAAAACCAAATTTTCTTTTCTTTCGGTTGAGTAAAGATAAAATTCATTTGTATCTTCACTTGACTGAATTCCAAATTGTTTAAGAGTAACTTTATCTCCTGCTTTTTTGCATTCATCCCAATCCTCATAAGTAGCTGATAATATTCCTTCTTTAGAATCATAAGTAATATTATCAGCTGCTAATACATTTATTGTTTGGATAACAATTATACATGATATAAAAAAAGTTTTTATAATTTTTCTTTTCAATTATTTGACCTCCTAGTTATCCCGTTTCCTTTTTTTCTCTAACAAGATAAATTATACCTATCAATTATGATAATGTCAATATTATGAAGAGAATACTAACATTATTTATGATTCATTTATGATAATGTCTCAATATATATGGATTCCACTGTGAAACTTGATTTATACGTGTCCAAAATCTCCACGTTTCTAGGAATTTTGGACACGTATAAATTAATAGTTGAACTGGGATACCTATACCACATTTGATTATGTCCTAAACATAAACATGTTATATATTAAAACTCATGACTAAAAATGAGGTGTTGTTAATGAGAAAGGTGAATTTAAATATGGAAAAAATAGATAAATACTCTACTATAAAAAAATTAATATAAACAAATGACAATAAAAAAAAGCCCTTTAGTGGGCTTTTTACATATTATTAATTATCTCATTTGCATATTCCATAGTTTTTGCATTTCCACCCAAATCAGATGTAACAACTTTTCCTGACTCTAATACTTTCGAAACAGCTTTTTCGATTTTGTCAGCAGCTTCAAATTCTTTTAAGTATCTAAGCATCATAACTCCTGATAAAATTGTAGCTGTAGGATTTGCAATATTTAATCCAGCAATATCTGGTGCTGAACCATGCACTGCTTCAAATACAGCCATATCCTCACCAATATTAGCTCCTGGAACTATTCCAAGTCCCCCAACTAATCCCGATGCCATATCTGATAAAATATCTCCATACAAATTAGGCATTACTAATACATCATATTTAGTTGGATCTTGAACCATTCTCATGCTCATAGCATCAACGATCATATCATTAGAAATAATTTCCGGATATTCTTCACCTACTTCTTTAGCACATTTTAAGAAAAGCCCATCACTAAGTTTCATAATATTAGCTTTATGAACTGCTGTTACCATTTTCCTATTTTGAGCTTTCGCAAGTTCATAGGCATATTTAGAAATCCTAACACTAGCTTTTCTAGTAATAATCTTAATGGTTTCAGCTGCATCTTCTCCTACCATATGCTCAATTCCTGCATACAAATCTTCTGTATTTTCTCTTACAATTATCAAATCCACATCTTCATACCTACAAGGAACCCCTTTAAAAGTTTTAACTGGTCTTACATTAGCATATAAATTCAAAGATTGTCTAAGTCCAACGTTAACACTTCTAAATCCCTTTCCAACAGGTGTAGTTACAGGCCCTTTAATAGCTATTTTGTTTTTCTTTATACTCTCTATAACATAATCTGGTAGAGGAGTGCCATACTCTTCTATAACCCCTTCCCCTGCATTCACTACTTCCCATTCAATTTCCACACCAGAAGCATTTACAACAGCTTGCATAGCTTCCATAACTTCTGGTCCAATACCATCACCTGGTATCATTGTTATTGTATAACTCATAATAATCCTCCTTTTTCCTATATTTCACCCTATTTCAATGTATTAATAAGTCCCCCACTAAGTATCATCCTCTTTTGTCTATCAGATGCATTTAATGTCATTTTATAATTCGTTCCTTTAGATAAGTTTTCTATAATAAAAGTTCCTGTTTCAACTGAAGATAATGCGTTATTTATAACTAATTCATCAAATTCATTTATATCCTCATAATCTTTAGCATTATCAAAAACCAATGGGATAATACCATTATTTAAAAGATTAGCTTTATGAATTCTTGCAAAAGATTTAGCAAATACCGCTTTAATTCCTAAATATAAAGGTACTAATGCAGCATGTTCTCTACTTGAACCTTGACCATAGTTATCTCCTGTTACAATAAATCCTCCACCATATTCTTTTGCTCTCTTTGGAAATTCCGGATTACATGGCGTTAAACAATAATCCGAAAGATGAGGAATATTTGATCTATACGGTAGTAGTTTTGCATCAGAAGGCATTATATGATCTGTAGTTATATTATCTTCTACCTTAATCAAAACTTTTCCTTCAACTTTATCTTGAAGGTCTTTACCTAATGGGAAAGCTTTAATATTCGGTCCTCTAACCACGTCCACTTCATTAGAATTTTCTGCTGGCGGAATCACCAAATTATCATTTATCAAAAAGTTCTTTGGCATTTCAACTTTCGGAGCCTCTCCATATTTTCTAGGATCAGTTATATATCCTTCTATAGCAGCTACTGCAGCAACTTCTGGGCTAACAAGGTAAACACCAGCTGAAGTCGTTCCACATCTACCTTTAAAATTTCTATTTATAGTTCTTAAAGATACTGCATTGTTAGAAGGTGATTGCCCCATTCCAATACATGGACCACATCCACTTTCAATAATTCTTGCTCCTGCAGCAATCATTTTAGCTAAGGCACCATTTTCAGCAAGCATATTCAATACTTGTTTTGAACCTGGACCTATAACTAACGAAACATTTTCATTAACAGTTTTTCCATTTAAAATATCTGCAACTTTCATCATATCAACATAAGAAGAATTAGTACAACTTCCTATGGTAACTTGATCTACTTTAATATTAGTAAGTTCTGATACTTTCACCACGTTATCTGGACTATGCGGAGCAGCTACTAATGGTTCAAGTTCGCTAAGATTAATATCTACAATTGCATCATAAGAAGCCTCTTCATCTGCTTTTAATTCTATATAATCCGTCTCTCTTCCTTGCGCTTTTAAAAATTCTAAAGTCGCTTCATCAGAAGGGAAAATAGATGTAGTCGCTCCAAGTTCTGCACCCATATTTGTTATAGTAGCTCTATCCGGAACTGAAAGTCCTTTAATACCTTCTCCACCATACTCAAATATTTTATCTACTCCACCTTTTACTGTAACTCTTTTAAGAACTTCTAAGATTACATCTTTTGCTGTAACCCACTGCTTTAAATTCCCAGTCAAATTAACTTTTACAACTTCTGGGTATTTTATATAATATTCTCCTCCACCCATAGCAACGGCAACGTCAAGTCCTCCTGCTCCGATTCCAATCATTCCTATTCCACCTGCAGTTGGTGTATGACTATCCGATCCAACTAATGTATATCCCGGAACTCCAAATCTTTCTAGATGAACTTGATGACAAATACCATTACCTGGCTTAGAATAATAAACACCATGTTTTTTTGTAACTGTTTGTATATATAAATGATCATCCGCATTTTCTGGGCCCGTTTGAAGTAAATTATGGTCAATATATGCCACAGATTTTTTTGTCTTTACTCTATCAACCCCTATAGCCTCAAATTGTAAATAAGCCATAGTACCTGTTGAATCTTGTGTCAATGTTTGATCAATCCTTATTCCTACTTCTGTTCCTTTCTTCATTTCTCCAACAACAATATGATTCTTTAGAATCTTTTCAACAATATTAAGTCCCATTTTATTTCCTCCATATAATCAGTAATTCTTTTGATGAATAAAAAGATTTTTGAAAATTTAGCCCCTTACACTTTCACTTAAAATTTTCCCTTTATTTTTTAGCACTCAATAAATATTCATTTTTGTTGAATATTTATTGGATATACCGTTTAAAATACATTTCATTCGCATAAATATACTACTATATTACCATATAATTCTTTTCTAATCAAAGTATTTTTGCAATTTCAATAATCATTTCATGCATTTTTTTAATAACCAAAAAAGAATAATAAGCTAAGTTATACTTATCTCATTATTCTTTTACTCTGTTTTTTTAATATTCAATATTCTTTTCTATTTCTTTGTATATTATCTCTGATAAGTTTTTCAATTCTTCCCTATCCATTTTATCTGGATAGATTGTTTGTCCTACCGTTATTTTTATAACGCCTTTTTTCATTTTATAATTGTTTCCTTCAAAATATTTATACCCACCATCTACTGTTAAAGGAACAATAGGGACTTTTGCTTTCAACGCCATTTTTAAACTACCTTTTTTGAATTCATTCATTTTTGGTCCTTTACTCCTAGTTCCTTCCGGAAAAATAAGCATAGAATGTCCATTTTTTAAATTTTCTGCTCCTTCATTTATAGCAAGAAGAGACTCTCTAATATCATTTCTATCAATAAATACACACTTTAATTCCTTCATCCATCCAGAGGCAACAATAATTTTCTTAAGTTCTTTTTTAGAAATTATTCCTATGTTTCTATCCAATCCACCTAGTATAGCCAAAATATCCATATTACTTTGATGATTTCCTACAAAACAGCAATTACCCTCTGGTAATTTTTCTTTTCCTATAACCTTTACTTCCAATAAGCAAGCACCTAATATACCATTAGCCCATTTATCCACTACTTTCCTTAAATAAACCTGTGCAGCCTCTTCTCCATGTATTTTTCTTATTATTTTTAACTTTATTTTTCTAAATATAGAAAATACCATGAATAAAAAAATATATATGTATGCATATAAAGTTCTCATTATTATCACCCTTTCAATTTCTTTCTGTGTTATATTATATTACTAGAAACTAACTAATTCAATTAAAAAAATACTAATTTAAATAAAGTTTCTTTTATTTAATTATCAGTTAATAATAAATAAATTGAAACCTTTAATAAATATATGTTAAAATTATTAATGAAATTAAAGCGAGGTGAATAAATGAAGTTAAAACCCAAAACTAAAAAAGCAATAGTTTTTATGGTAATAGGATTTCTAATTATTTTTATTGTCATTGCTTTTGTAAAAAATAATTCCCAAGTATATAAATCCATAGATACAAAAGGAAAATTACTTGTTCATTTCATAGATGTAGGGCAAGGCGACTCTATACTTTTAATGGCTGATAATAAAACTTTATTAATTGACACTGGTCCTAACTCAAAGAAAAATGAATTCTTAGATTATTTAAAAAGTACAGGAATCACTAAGTTAGACTACATTATAGCAACGCATCCCCATGAAGACCATATAGGGAATATGAGCTACGTAATCCAGAAATATGACATCGGAAAATTTTACGCTCCTAAAATAACATCCACCACCGATTCCTATAATTCTATGGTAAAAGCTTTAAATAAAAAAAGCAAAAAAATTACTGTATCTAAAGGTGGTATGTCTTTTAAATTAGGGAGTGATGTTTTATGTGAAATCTTAGCACCAAATAATTCCTCATATGATAATTTAAATAACTATTCAGTAGTTTTAAAAGTAACTTTTAAAGATACAAGTTTTTTATTAACTGGAGATGCTGAAAAAGAAAGTGAAGACGAAATACTATCTCAAAAATATATTTTAAAAGCCGATGTGCTGAAATTAGGTCATCATGGAAGTTCAACTTCTACAACTCCTGATTTTTTACAATCTGTAGATCCTAAAATAGCAATCGCATCTTGTGGAATAAATAATAGTTATGGTCATCCTAATGATGAGATAATAAATTTACTAACAGAGAATAACATTCATTTATTTAGAACTGATTTAGATAAAACTATCATTCTAGAAAGTGATGGAAAAATAATAAAAAGAAAGTAGTGATAATATGAATCCAATAGCATTCGAATTATTCGGAATTCCAGTACTTTGGTATGGAATTCTTATAACAACAGGTATACTTGTTGGTTTAATAGTTGCCAATTTTCAAAGTAAATTTTACAAAGTAAATTTTGACAAGGTTACTGATATAGTTATAATAGGACTTCCTATCTCCATCCTAGGAGCAAGAATACATTACGTACTATTTAATTGGAGCTATTATATTAGCGATCCTATACAAATATTAAATATTAGAGGTGGTGGCCTCGCAATTCATGGAGGTATAATCGGAGCAGTTTTAACATCTATCTTTATGTGCAAGTTTAAAAAAATCAATTTTTTCGTTTTCTTAGATATTTTAGCTCCTTCATTTATCATAGGTCAGGCTATTGGACGTTGGGGTAACTTTATGAATGGCGAAGCCCACGGTGGAATAGTTACCAACGAATTCATTTCAAACTTTCCTTCTTTTATACAGAAAGGTATGTTTATCGGCGGTTCTTATTATCACCCTACATTTTTATATGAATCAATGTGGAACTTACTAGTCTTTTGTGTACTTATTGTTATAAGTAGAAAAGTATTAACCTTAAAAAAAGGCGGATTGTTTTATATTTACTTACTTCTTTATTCAGTAGGCCGATTCTTCATTGAAGGTTTGAGAACAGACAGCCTTATGGTAGGCTCTCTACGTGTTGCTCAAATGATAAGCTTAATTTTAATCTTCATCTGTTCTTTGTTGTTATTACTTCCATCTAAAAATATAGATAAATACAACTCCTAAAATAAAGGTTTTTTAGAACTTTTAAAAATATATTTTAATATTTTCAAAAAACATATTGACACATAAACAATATCCTTGTATAATTCTATTTGTTGGCGAGATTATACACGCCGAAGTGGCGGAACTGGCAGACGCACAGGACTTAAAATCCTGCGGTGCTAACACACCGTACCGGTTCGATTCCGGTCTTCGGCACCAATATAAATAAAAAAACTGTAACTTTGTTACAGTTTTTTTATTTATATTATATTTTAAAGAAATATCAACTATTTAGTACTAAAATAAGGCAACCTCTTGAAGTTTACCCAGTTATGCTAAAGCCTATCTTTCAATACTCTCCTTTAAATATAATTATATTTCACATCAGAATTCAACAATCTTTTATAAATTTTAATTTTCTTATTAACTTCCCCTATTTGAAAAAATACTATAGAAAAAATTTCCCACAAAAGAACCCATCCTCCTATTAAAAACCCTTCTGGTATTAAATCACCTAAAAATGAATGATGAATAAATTTTTGCAATAAATATGCTACAAACAGTAAAACAACACCCCACACTCCATAAAGCAAGGTACTTCTAATCATATTTCTTTTTACACTAAGCTTATTTCTTATTTTGTAAGATATATGATTCTTAAATCCTATAATAATTTTCTCTTCTCTTTCAACATCTTTGATTTTTTGAGGTAAGAAAAAATTTATAATCACTTTATTTTTTAGTGGTATTTCCAAAGAACATTCTTCTAGATACTTTAATAACTCCTCATCTAAATCTTTAAACTTGTCTGGTGAATAATCCCATTCATTATGAATATCTCTATAATAATCCAAACTTATATCAATATTAAAGCTTTTACTTTTACTATCATATCTATAAATTTTTTTAGGATCATTATATTTATTTACTACAAATAATTTATTTACTACAACTAACTTCTTTAACATAAAAAAACTCCTTATATCTACTTTATCAAATCAATTTTACTTTACTAATATTCGAAATGCAACAATAAAATCAAAAATGCAAAATAAAAAAGCAGGTGAGTCTCCACCTACTTTCCCGTTAGATTGAAATAATTTTAGTCAAAAACAATACACATAATATAATTGATATTATTATTCTATAATATGCAAATACTTTCATATCTTTGTTTTTTAAATAACCTATAAACTTGTCCACGACAACTATTGCAACTATAAAAGACACAATAAATCCCAATGTTAAAGCTATAATTTGAACAGAGTTTAATGTTATTTGCATTTTAATGAATGATACTAACGATGCCCCTACCATCACAGGCAAAGCTAGAAAGAAAGAAAATTCAGCAGCTGCAACTGTTGATAATCCAGCTATCCAACCACCAATTATTGTGGAAGCAGACCTTGACATTCCTGGCCATAAAGCTAAACATTGAAATATACCTATAAGAAAAGCTTGTTTAAATGAAATATCATCTATGCTTTTTGTAATAGATTTGCCTTTAAACTTATTTTCTGCATATATCATCCATATAGCTCCCACAAATAAAGCTATTGTAACAGGTACAGCATGAAATAAATTTTCAGTTATTACATCGTCAAATTTTACTCCTAAAATTCCTGCTGGTATACAAGCAACAATAATTTTAGACCAAAACATAAACCCTGAATTCTTATGCTTAGGAGAAAAATTTATTAAAGTATCCATAATTTTTTTCCAATATAAAACTACTATAGCTAATATAGCCCCAAGCTGAATAACAACTTCAAACATACTTATATATTCTTTAGAGTATAAACTTGAAGGAATAGCTCCTTCCATGAATCCGATCAAATGACCCACAATAATCATGTGTCCAGTAGATGACACCGGTAGAAACTCAGTAAACCCTTCCACAATACCAATTACAATAGCCTTAAAAATAAACAATAAATTTATTGACAATTACTTTCCCTCTCTTCTATTTTAATTTATCAGAACGGATAAATTATACTATTTATTTTTATTAATGTCCACAATATAAAACATCCATACTATTTTATTCCTAAAGTTTACTCTTAAGAATAGCACTATGGATGTTTTATTATTTTATTCTTATATGAAATAAATTAAGTCAAACTACTAGCTTCATCAAATAACAAAGCTATTTTATTGAACCCAAAATCTTTTAATACTTTTATAGCAACCTTATGAATTTCTATTACTTCAACAACATCTTTTTCCGGCATTTCTTTTAAAATACTATCCGTAATATTTTCTATATCAGAAGTATTTAAAGGAATCTTTGCATCATCTGATGCCCTCATAATCGATACCTTAATTTTATTTTTATCAAAATCCTGAATCCTGCCATCTCTTTTAGTAACTTTCATCAAAGCAACCTCCTTAGTAATTCTAGTATATTATATAAACAATTATATCATAAAAAGAATTATTTAAGAAAATTAATTTATATTCTTAATTTACGTTAAGTTTCATATAATCATTTAATAACTTGTCTAGATGTTGACTAAGTTCAATAACCTCTGGATCAAGGCATCTTTTGTAACTAATGCCTACTTGAGCATTTAATACTAATCTAACTCTTTCTATTTCTTCTTCTATACTGCTCAATTCCTTTGTCCTACAAGAATTATTAGAAATCATAGTCATTCTCCTTTTTAATTATTTTGTATTTATATGTAATTATTTGTCATTTGTTGGATTTTTTTTATTTTTATTGTAATACATTTATACCATATTTTATGTTATAAAACAAGAGCTTACATTTTTTATTTATTTTCTTTTTCCATGGTTTTTGCACTATAAAAAAGCTATATTCTCAATATGTTGTATTATGCATACTTTTAAAGTACCAAATAAGCTATTTTAAAAGTAATTTATTTGTCGAAAAATTTTTTTAAAAAATTTATTTTTGTACTTTTGGTATTTTATGGTTCCTGTAAGTATTGAATTAAGTTTTTTAAATTTGCTTGTTCCACTGAAACATTCATCATACCAATTTTCCTACTTGGTATAAAGTTTCCATGGCAATCTGAACCAGCAGTTATAATTATATCATTTTTCTTGCACCAAGTAATACATTGCTCTGTTCTCTCCTTTGAGTGATTAGGATGGTAGCATTCTACCCCTTCAATTCCTAACTCATATAGCATACCCAGCCTTTTATCTGCATCTACATCTATATTAATATAATAGGGGTGAGCTAATACAGGTATTCCACCTGCCCCTTTAATTGCATCTACAACATTTACTGTATTTTCGAATACAGGTGATTTCATGTCTACATTACCCGCAAATACTCTTGAAAAATAATCTGATACATCTTCACACATTTTGTTGTCAATCAAAAAATTTAAAGCTTTCCATCCCCCTCTTTGTGGGTTGTGTATATATGATTCATAGTCTTTATATTCAATATTATATCCTTTATCTATTAAATATTTTATTGAGTTATCATCTTTTTCTTCTAATTGTCTTCGATTATTCATAAGAATATTAGTAAAGTTTTTATTACTATTATTTGTGCCATAGGCTAATATATGAAAAAGTTCCCCTTTATATAAACTAGACACTTCCACTCCTGGTATAAAATGTGTATCCTCTTCCAAAACTAGCTCTTTAAGCTTTTCAACATTCTCATAAGAATCATGGTCAGTTAAAGAGAATAACTTTATATTTTTAAATTTAATTTCCTCTAATATGTTTTTCGGCTCAAAAGTACCATCCGATGCTGTAGAATGTATATGCATATCAATCTTATCATATTTATTTAACATTTAATCACCAAACTTTCCCTATTTTCTTTTCTTACTCCTAAGTATATTTTATTATTATTTATAAGAATCAACAACTGTATTTTGAAATATTCCGAATTTTTTATTTATTGAATCTTTTTATTCATTTTTTATTAATTTGAATTATTTTATTCATTAGTATAAACTAGTAGTAGATATATTAACAACAAAATTAATTAGGAGGTATTTCATGGCAGAAACCATCAAACGTGATATTTCAAATAAAAGAGCATCTGAATTAAAATCTCAAATCTCAGATTTTATCTCTTCAAAAAACTCCATTCTTACAGGAACCTGCGAGGATAGCATAAAAAACAACAATGAAAACAAAACAAAAATTTTATCCTATTTTAATTCCACTGAAGAAGATTGGCAAAATTGGGAATGGCAACTTAGCCATCGCATTAAGGATGTGGATACATTAACTGCAATTGTAAATCTTCATCCTAGAGAAATCGAAGCACTAATAAAAGTTGGTAAAAAATATCGTTGGTCCATTTCTCCCTATTACCTTTCTTTAATAAATAACGATGAATTTAATCCCATTAAATTACAATCTATTCCTTCTATTTTAGAATTAAACGAAAATGGTACTTTAGATCCCATGGGTGAAGAATTCACAAATCCTGCCGGTTCAATAACAAGAAGATATCCTGATAGGTTAGTAATTAACCTAACTAATGAGTGCGCAATGTATTGTCGCCATTGTCAGAGGAGACGAAATATTAAAGGACAGGATTCTCATACTTCTAAACAATTAATTCAAGAATCAATTGTTTATATAAAAGATAATGAAGAAATAAGAGATGTTTTATTAACAGGTGGAGATCCTTTAACATTAAGTGATTCTTACCTAGATTGGATACTTTCTGAACTACGAAAAATAAAACATGTAGAAATAATTCGTATAGGAACTAGAACTCCTGTAACCATGCCTCAAAGAATAACAACCCAGTTAATAAATACTTTAAAAAAATATCATCCGATCTATATTAATACACATTTTAATCATCCAATTGAAATAACCGAAGAATCCATACTTTCTCTTTCAAAATTAGCAAATGCAGGTTTTCCTTTAGGAAATCAAGCCGTTTTACTTAACGGAATAAATAATGATAAATTTGTCATGCGTTTACTAAATCAGCAATTAACAAAACATCGCGTTAGACCTTACTATATTTTCCATGCTAAAAATGTAACAGGAACAACTCATTTCAACACTTCTATTGATGACGGAATGGAAATCATGGAATATTTAAGAGGCTATACCTCCGGACTTGCTGTCCCTACCTATATTGTAAATGCCCCAGAAGGCAAAGGAAAAACACCAATTAATCCTCAATACTTACTTATGAAAGGAAAAGATTCCTTTAAAATAAGAACTTGGGAAGGAAATGTTATGGACTATCCCAATCACGCTACCATAAACCTAAAAAAAGAACTCAAGAAATCTTTAAATAAATAAAACAAATGGCGTGATTCGCCATTTGTTTTATTTATTTATTTATTTATTTATTTATTTATTTATTTATACTTTCATAATCTACATCTATAACATCATTTACATCGTAATCAAATGCATCCTTATTATCTTCTACTTTAGAAAAATCTGGATCATCTTTAACTTTCTTTTTATTAAAATTTATATTTGCTATATATTTATATACCCTGTATAAACCCCACACTACTATTCCAATTGGTATTAAAATTACTAATCCTCTTATTATTAAATAAACTAACCCAATTATTAATATAGAATTTATAAGTGTTCCAAAAAAACCATTTCTATAATATGACACTTTTATCACTCACCTTTAGTTTATAGTTTTTCTTAATTACTATAATCATATTATATCATATTTTTTTATATGTAGTACTCGATATCACTTAAAATTGTATTAATAATTTGTTAATTCCCATTCACATTTTACTTTTTTCTTTCTTATAAAATAAATTTATGAATGTTTTCTACCAATAAATATAAATCATTCGTTGATTTGTTTATATTAACTTATTTTACTGTTGTAAATTATCTAATATTCGTATATTATATATATAAAATACACATAAATACTTTTATGCAAAGGGGGCTATTCAATGAGAGCAATAATAACAGTTTTGGGGAAAGATACTATCGGGATTATAGCAGGTGTTAGTAATATTTTATCAGACTCAAAAGTAAATATCCTTGATATAAGTCAAACTATTCTTCAAGAATATTTTACAATGATCATGTTAACAGATTTTAGTGAAGCAAACTCTTCTTTTACTGAAATCCAAGAAAAGTTGAACAAAATTGGGGAAAATCTTGGTGTTTCAATCAAAGTACAAAGAGAAGATATCTTTAATTCGATGCATAATCTATAGAAGTGGGTGGTCTTGTGATAAATCAAAATAAAATAATGGAAACAATTCAAATGATAGAAAAAGAAAAATTAGATATCAGAACAATAACTATGGGAATCTCACTCAGAGATTGTTCTTCATTTGATGGTAAAGCTTCAAGAAATAAAATTTACGATAAAATAACAAAAAATGCTGAAAATTTAGTTAAAGTAGGGGAAGAAATAGAAAAAGAATATGGAATCCCTATAATAAATAAAAGAATATCAGTAACTCCTATTTCAATGATTGCAGAATCTAGCAACGATAGCAATTATGTAGAATATGCAAAAATTTTAGATAAAGCCGCCTCTGCAGTTGGTGTTAACTTTATTGGTGGTTTTTCTGCTTTAGTACAAAAAGGATATTCTTCTGGAGATAGAAAACTAATAGCTTCTATACCAGAGGCATTAAGCGTTACAGAAAAAGTATGCTCTTCAGTAAACATAGGAAGTACTAGAACAGGTATAAATATGGATGCCGTTTACCAAATGGGAAAAATCATAAAAGAAACTGCAGAGTTAACAAAATCTACCGATGGATTAGGTTGTGCAAAGTTAGTTGTTTTTGCTAATGCTGTAGATGATAATCCTTTTATGGCTGGAGCTTTCCATGGAGTTGGAGAATCAGAGTGTATTCTTAACGTGGGCGTATCCGGACCTGGTACTGTAAAACGTGCTCTTGAACAATGCAGAGGTGAATCCTTTGATGTTGTGGCAGAAACCATAAAAAAAATAGCTTTTAAAATCACTCGTATGGGTCAATTAGTAGGCACAGAGGCTTCAAAGCGTATGGGCATACCATTTGGTATATTGGATTTATCCTTAGCTCCTACTCCTTTCCTTGGTGATAGTGTAGCTCATATCCTAGAAGAAATGGGTATTGAAAGTTGTGGAGCGCCTGGAACTACAGCCGCACTTGCATTATTAAATGATGCTGTTAAAAAAGGTGGGGTTATGGCAGCTACTCATGTGGGGGGATTAAGTGGTGCTTTTATACCTGTTAGTGAAGATATTGGTATGATTGATGCTGTTTTAAATGGTTCTATAAACCTTGAGAAACTTGAAGCCATGACTTGCGTTTGCTCTGTTGGTCTTGATATGATTGCTGTTCCAGGAAGTACAACTGCAGAAACTATTGCAGGCATTATTGCTGATGAAGCTGCTATTGGCGTAATAAATAATAAAACTACTGCAGTAAGAATAATACCAGTGCCTGGCAAAGAAGTAGGTGAAATGGTTGAATTCGGTGGATTGTTAGGTAGAGCTCCTATAATGAGAGTTAGTCCATATAAATCAGATGATTTTGTGAAACGTGGTGGCCATATACCTGCACCTATTCATTCCTTTAAAAACTAAGAATAAAGTCATATAAAAAAATCATCTTTCTCAAATAGAGAAAGATGATTTTTATGTTTTTCTAAAGATTAGCTTTAGTTTGATTCAATTCTTTTTTCAAATAATCAATGTTTATTAATCAATCCTATTAATATTATTAACTATATTTTGAATTTCAAGTATATCTGATATAAATCTAGGTTTATATGAACCTTTTTCTTCTTTTTTGTTTTCTTCTAAACTTATAATATTTTCACTGCTATCAGCAAATTCTATACTTTTATTTTCAACTAAATATTCCTTGTATTTTTTTAAACTATTTACTAAATCATCTATTTCTTTTACTTGTTCTTGTAAATCGTATTTATCATATTCTCTACTATCACTATTGATGGCTAATAAATGTACCATATCATAATTTAAATGAGTTATAGTTCTAAGTTGAAATAATAATTTCGAAAGATTTTCAATTTCAACCTTACTAACGCCTATATTTTTCAGAACAACTTTATACTCTTTTTTCATATCTTCAAACAATGAGGATATCCAATCTATATCAATAAAAGTACTAGGTAACTTTGCACTAAAACTTTGTATATCCTTCAATACCCCATTTTGTAAAATTGTTGATGTTTCCTCTAAATTTAATATAACTTTGTCCATGACAAATCTCACTCTTTTGTACATCATTTTTCTATATGATATTAAAGAAAATATAAAATTAAAAAATATAGCAACAAAAATACCCATTCCTAATGCAAGTATTCTCAATCTAAAAGTGAGTAGCAAACTTGGAACGCCACTAGAAGTTACCTGAACAAATTGAGTCATATAAATTGATGTAAAAATAGCCACCGGCGAGATTTCTCTCCAGTTTATTTTTAAGCAAACATAAATAGTAAATGCAACAGCTAGGGCTACAGTAAACATATTATTTCCACCAACAAAAATTATAAGAGAAGTGGATAAAGCTCCTAAAATAGAAGCATATACTTGGTTCATCCCGCTTCTAAATCCTGCTAAAGATACCGGTTCAAGTGTTAATATTAACCCAAACAAAACCGAAATCATGTCTACACTTATTAATGAATTAGATTTGCCAATAACATAAGCTACCAATACTGCACAAAAAGCTTTTATAATAAAATACTTTGAATCTAAAAGCTCTGCCTCATATTTTAATTTAAATATATTAATTACATTTTTCATATGTAAACTCCTCATAGCTTTTATCATAACTTTTAAACTTATGAATCTATAGGAATCCCACTGGGATACCTCTATTCTCTGGAAAAAACAAACTCCTGTTTTTTTACTTCAGCTTAACTCCATTATTTTCTATTGTTATTTTACCTTGTTTTAATAATCTACCCACAGCTCTTTTAAATGAATTCTTACTCATATTTAATTCTGATTTTATTGCTTCTGGAGCACTTTTATCATTTAATGGCATAAATCCAGAATATTTATTCTGTAATTTTTCTAAAATAAAACTAGAATCATCATCCATTTGCATATATGCTGCTTTTCTAAAAGAAATATCCAATTTGCCTTCTTCTGTAATTCTAGAAACTCTTGCTTTTATTTTGCTACCTACTTCTATATTTTCGTTCATCTCATAAAGTGGTAAAAGTGCTTTGAATTTATTATCAATAGCAACCTTTGCCCCTAAATCTGGATTAATAGAATAAACTGTACCTTGTACCATATCATCAACTTTATAGTTACTGTCTGTAAGTAATACATCCTCAATATACATTGAAGCACTTAATCTACCCGTTTTATCTACGTACATTGTAACTAAAAATCTATCTCCCACATGTACCTCATGTAATTGTTCCTTGTAAGGTAAAAATAAGTCTCTGTTTAAACCCATATTCAAAAATGATCCTATTTTAGTTACATCCAAAACTTCAAGTTCTCCTATATCACCTACTTGAATATATGGTGTTTCTCTTGTAGCTATTAATCTATCTTCTGAGTCTTTATATATAAATACCTTTACCTCGTCTCCTTCTTTTAAATTATCTTCTTCATTAAACTGGTTATTAGGTAAAAGTATATTATCTTCTTCATTTCCTGTTTCCCCATCTAAAAAAGCTCCAAAACTTTTAAAATAAGCTACCTTCATTTCTTGTACTCTTCCAATTTCCATTTTATTTCTCCTTTAATATAAATTTTCTTTAGATTATTAATGCTGAAATTAATACACTTTCAGCATTAATAGTCTTTATTTTTCAAGTATTCCTTGTTGCCTTTCTTTGCCTATAAAAAATATAGCTAGTGTGCCTGGTCCTCCATGAGTTCCAATAACTGGACCTATTGTATTTATTAATATTTTCTTAACATTGCTATTTTCTAATATCAAATCTCTCAGTTTTGTTGCTTCTTCAATGCAATCTCCATGACATATAGCTATAGTTTGTTCATCTGCCCTTTCAATCCTTTGCTCCACAAAATCTACTAATGTTTTTAAGGTTTTCTTTCTTCCTCTAATCTTTATTACTGGGATTACTCTTCCTTCGTTGTTTATTGAAAGAACTGGTTTCACATTAAGCACTTTTCCTAAAGTAGCGGCTGTAGCAGATATTCTCCCGCCTCTTCTCAAATGAGATAAATCATCTACTGTAATATAAATATTTAATTTTTGAACATTCATTTCTAAATAATCCACTACAAATTCAAAAGATGCTCCAGCTTCTTGCATTTCAAGTGCTTTTATTACAAACAATCCCTGTCCCAATGATGCACTTAATGAATCAAATATATATATTCTTCTATTGGGAAATTCTTTTATTATCATATCTTTAGCAATTCTTGCACTATTTAAAGTACCACTCAAATGTGAAGAAATTGAAATATATAAAACATCTTTTCCATCTTCTAAAATACTTCTGAATTTTTTTATAAATTCTTCAGCACTTGGCTGTGAAGTTTTTGGAACAGCACCTGCTTTCATATCTTCAAAAAATTTACTTGGATCAAGTGTTTTACCAAAATCATCAATATATTCATTACCATTATAAGAACAAGTTAAACTTACAAAGGGAATGTTTTTTTCTTTAATATAATTAAAAGGCAAATCACAGCAAGAATCGGTCATAACAACGTAATTTTTCAATATACACTCTTCCTCTCAAATGTTATTTAACAAATCTTATTTATTGTTATATTTTAATTATCATCTTTTTCAAACAAAATTTCAATGTATTTCGATAAAATCAGATAAATTACATGTATATTTTTCTAATTTTCTTTTAAATAATTTTATTATCTTAAAATTAAAGTAAATAATAAAATTATCTATTATTATTTTACCCTATATAATAATTTTTAGGCATTGCTTTACCAGAAGAAAAAAGTAGACTATTAAACTAGTCTACTAGAATCTATTTTACTGCTTCATAGGAATATTTATTTCCAGCATTCCATAAAAGATATTCATCTACTCCATTTTCTTCAAGTGCTTTTATTTGTGCCTTTAACTCATTTTCACCATATTTTATATGTCCTTTTACCCAAGGAGCTGTAAAATCTTGGATCCAAGGTCTTATGATTGCCGGAGTTGCAACATTTCCATTTCTTCTAACTGCATCTTTTGTACTATAAAAAACTGTTCCATAAGGGTCTGCATCTGGAATAGGTATTTCATAAGTACCATTAGCATAATGAGAAGGATAAATCATAGGACATATATAATCAACAACATTACTAATAGCTTCCCAATATTGTCCTAGTGACATATCATTTGTAACTGATGCAACTAATCCATAAATATCTGCACCAATATATACTTCATAAGGTTCAAGTTCCTTATGACCATACATTAAATATTCTTGTATAGCTTTAGCTTTAGATTCATTGTCATTATTTCTATAATCTAACACTTTGTCCAATTTCCCACCATCAGAAGCTGGAAATCTCACATAATCAAATTGTATTTCATTAAATCCTGCTTCCGCTGCTTCTTTAGCTACTGCTACATTATATTCCCAAAGATTTTTATCATAAGCTGAAACCCATGATAATTCATCAGAATTTTTAAATATTTCTCCAGTGTCCTTATAAACAATAGTTCTATCTGGATGAGCTTCTCCGTAAATAGGATCCTTAAAAGAAACAATTCTAGCTATAGCATAAATATTATGTTCTTTTAGTTTTTCAATGAAAGCTTTAATATCTTTTATAACTATATTATCATTGGCTTTTGGAGCAAATTTGTTAGCTGCATCAGTATAGAACAACATTTCTCCCCTATCATCCTTCACATCAATAACAAAAGTATTTATTCCTGATTTTTCTGCTATATCTATAAGATAGTCAAAATTTTGACTTACAGTTGAAAATTTTGTCACATAAACCCCTTTAACTTTTACTGGCTTATTATTTTCATATATTTTCTTATCTTGAGCAGAATACTCTAAATCTTTAAATTCTGGTGAAATTAATTCATATTTGTTAGAAACTACATAATCGGCGGAAATAAAACCTTGGGTATCTTCAAAGGATATTTTATACCAATGCCCATTTGTATCATCATTTATTTCTTCTTCCACAGTAACCGCCTCTCCTTTAAGAATCAATCCAACTTTCTTAGAATTTGAATTAGATTCTTCTCTAATAATTAAAGGATTAGCATTTATGTAAACTTCTTTTCCAATTATTGAATCATCGTTAGCAGTCTTTTGATCATCATTAGTAGATTCATCAATTTTAGTATCTTCCTTCTCTTCCGTAACCTCTTTATTATTATTTTCAATATTATTTTCAACAGATGAATTATTTTGATTTTTTTGTGAGGTACTATTACTACATCCCATAAAATTTGTTGTTAATAAGGAAACTCCAATCATAAAAATCAGAACCTTAGTTTTTTTCATAATATTCTCCTTTGCAAATTCATATTAGCTACTTTTTATTATATACTTAAATTTCACATAATTCATCATTTTTTTCACATTATTCCCCATAAAAAAGCAAGTAAAATTTTAATAAGTTCTCTCTAAATCAAATTTTATAGGTCAATAATTATTTTCTCCTTATAAAAAATTCAAATGCCTTGTAATAATACCCTTTTATTTAATAAAAATTCACTTTATATACAAACAAAAAACAAAAGATTCAAATAACCTTTTGTTTTTTGTATTATTGTGTTATTTTGTTAATATTTCGTATCCATTTTCCGTTACTACAACAGTATGTTCCCATTGAGCAGACAACTTTTTATCTGCTGTTACCGCTGTCCATCCATCCTTTAACACTTTACATCTAAATGTACCTTGATTTATCATCGGTTCTACTGTAAAAACCATTCCTGGTAGTAAAATCATTCCATCACCTTTATTACCCACATGATCAACAAATGGTTCTTCATGGAATTTATGACCTATTCCATGCCCACCATATTCTCTAACAACCTGATAGCCTTCTTTCCTTGCATGCTTATTAATAGCAAATCCTATATCACCTAAAGTTGCAAAGGGCTTGATTTCATTCAATCCTACCTCAAGACATTCTTTAGCAACTTTTACTAATTTTCTTGCCTCTTCTGATGCATTTCCAACTATAAACATTCTACTAGCATCACCATAATATCCATTATATATGCTCGTAACATCGATATTTATTATATCCCCATCTTTTAATTTTCTATTCTCTGGTATTCCATGACACACTACTTCATTAATCGAAGTACAAATACTTTTGGGAAAACCCATGTAATTTAATGGTGCCGGAATTGCGCCTAACTCCAATGTAAGTTTATGGGCAAAATCATTTAGTTCATTAGTAGTGACCTCTTCTTTAATCAAATCACCTATTTTGTCTAGTACTATAGCTGTAATGTGAGAAGCTTTTCTTACCCCTTCTATTTCATTTTCATTGAGAATAATATTTTTAGGTGGAACTAATTCACCCTTTTTCTCTAGTTGATCAATCAATTCATCCATTTCTAAATGACATCTTTTGTATTTTTTACCACTTCCACACCAACACAAATCATTTCTTGATATTTCCTTCATAAACACACCTTCTAACTAGTTTTCTTTTTCCAATATTTCTTTAGTCAATATTATTATATTTTAGATTGACCTCATTGTCCAATATTTAATAATTAAAATTTATTTTCACGAAAAGCTTTTAATTATATAGAATAATGTATATAATATTAATAATATTTAGGGGAAAAAATTTTAAGGGGGATATAAATGGAATTAAATAAAAGAGTACAGAATCTTAAACCTTCTGCTATAAGAAAATTGCTTCCTTTTGCAGCAGAAGCTAAACAAAAGGGAAAAAAAGTTTATCATTTAAATATGGGGCAACCTGACATCAATACACCAAAAGAATTTTTTGAAGCTTTAAAAAATTATAATACGGACGTAATATCCTATGCGCCTTCAAGCGGACATCCTGAACTAATATCAGAAGTAATAAAATATTATTCAAATTTAAATATTAGTTACAATACAGAAGATGTTTTTGTAACAGTAGGTGGAAGTGAGGCCTTTTCTTTTGCTTTAATGGCTGTATGTAATGAATTAGATGAAGTTTTGATGCCTGAGCCTTATTATTCAAACTACAACACTTATATGCAATTATTAAATATAAAAGCCGTCCCTATAAAAACAAAAAGTGAAGATGGGTTCCATTTACCCTCAAGAAATGATATTGAAAAACTTATAACATCAAAAACAAAAGCAATTTTATTATCCAATCCTGGAAATCCAACTGGAACAGTTTATACTGTAGATGAAGTAAAAATGATTGCTGATATTGCAAAAGACAATAATATTTTTGTGATTTCAGATGAAGTATATCGAGAATTTGTTTATGATAATCATCCTTATTTAAGTTTTGCATCATTAGATTATATAAAAGAAAATCTTATATTGATAGATAGTATTTCTAAGCGTTTTAGTACTTGTGGTGCTCGTATAGGATTTCTGCTTACTAAAAACAAAGAACTTCAATCTGCTTTTTTTCAGTTATGCCAAGCACGTTTAGCTGCTCCTATAGTTGAACAAATTGCTGCTACTGCTTTATATCAAACTCCAAAATCATATTTAGATTGTGTAATACATGAGTATGAAAAAAGAAGAGATTTAGTTTATGAATGCTTGTCCAACATAGAAGGTGTTTTTTGCAAAAAACCAGAAGGTGCTTTTTATATTATGGCCACATTACCTGTTGACAATGCCGAAAATTTTATCCAGTGGATGTTATTAGATTTTGATTACTGTAACGAAACACTTATGGTAGCACCAGCTTATGGATTCTATTCAACAGATGGTTTGGGATTAAATCAAGTTAGAATCGCTTATGTTTTAAACGAAGAAGATTTAAAACGTTCAATGAAAATTTTATCTAAAGCCTTAGAAGAATATTCAACCAAATCAAAAAAATAAATATTTCTACACTGTATAGTCTCTATACAGTGTTTTTTTTGTTTTTTATAATTTTTTCATTGATACCTATATTATTATATGTTATTATATAGATAATTCATTACCTAGTTTTTATAACTACGTATTAGCTTGGCTATATTCTCACATAAAGTAATTAACATTTCAATAAAGGAGGATTTATTTTGGAAAAGATAGCTTTAGTCGCAGATAGCGCTTCTGATTTAACCAAAGAACAAATAGAAAAATATAATGTTACTGTATTGCCTTTAAAAATAATATATAAAAATAATGAATATTTAGACGGTATAGATATAACCCCTGAAGAAGTCTACGAAAGACTGGAAGAGGAAATACCTTCAACATCATTACCATCCCCTCAAGATATTGAGAATGTTTTCACAAAGTTAGAGAATGAAGGATATACTCATGTTATAGCAATCCCTTTAAGTTCTAATCTTTCTGGTACCTATAACACAGTAAAACTAATCGCTGATAATCATCCAAAATTAACATCAACAATCTTTGATTCAAAATCATTAACCTTAGGAACAGGTTCATTAGTATTAGCTTGTGGAGAGATGCTTCAACAAGGAAAATCTTACAAAGAAATTGTAGAACAACTACCTTTAATGCGCGATAACGTTACTGTATATTATGTGGTAGATACTTTGAAATACTTAATAAAAGGTGGTAGAATAGGAAAGGTTTCTGGTACCATTGGTTCCCTTCTCAATTTAAAGCCTATTATTTCAATAGATAAAGATGGCGTTTATTATACTTATGCAAAAATAAGAGGAAAAAAACAAGCCACTAGCAAATTAATTTCCATTGCTGAAGAATCTTTAAAAAAAGGCAAAGCTAAAATTTGGATAATGCATGGCGGTTGTTTAGACGAAGGAAAAGCCATACTTGAAAAATTTAAAAACATGCCAAATATTACTTCTTTAGAGTTTGGATGTATAAGTCCTGCTCTAGGAGTTCATACTGGAAAAGGATTAATTGGTTTGATTATAGCAAATGAGCCTTTTCATAACTAAAAAAACACAGACTCTTAATTATTCTGAGTCTGTGTTTTTATTTTGTGCCATCATCATCTCTTGTTGTCTTCTAAATCTTTCTGGATCAATTTTAGGGAAATTTTCATCTACCTCTATTAATTCCCCTTTACAATTTTCACAAATCATATCTGTCATTGAATTAGCAGTATACCACTTCGTATGACAGCTTGTACATTGTAATTTATACATTAACTCATCCCCATCTGTATACTCAAACTATAAATATTATACAACTTTTTCCTAATGAATTCAATCATTTATTTCCCATATAAAGAAATTTCTTTCTACAAAATTAGACATTATTTTTACATTATCTGATAATTTTGCACCCACGTTCATTATATTAAATTTGAATTAATATTTTTTTTCCTGTATAATGGAAAAAAGTTATACAAATTTCTTAAGGGGGAAAGTCAATGGTTAATAAAGTATTAAAAACTATGGCCTCTAGTTTTATTGCTCTAATATTAATTGTTCTTGCTTTATCTGGCATTTATACTGTTAAAACTGGGGAAGAAGCTGTGATTTTAAGATTTGGTGAATATGTTGACACAATAAATGAAGCTGGTCTAAAATGGCATATACCTATAATTGATACCGTGCTAAAGGCTAATTTAAATGAATCTAAACGATTAGAATTCGGATTTTATACTACCAACCCAGGAAATTCTAAAAATCAAGCTACTTACTCATCAAATGAAAATGAATCTTTGATGCTTACTGGAGATGAAAACTTAGTAAATGTTGAAACTATAATACAATATAAAATAAAAAGTGCTAAAGAGTATTACTTTAACGTAGACGATCAAATTCAAACCTTATCTATAATAACCCAGTCTACCATAAGAAGAGTTGTCGCATCTCATTTACTGGATGAGGTACTAACAGACAATAAATTTGGAATTCAGCAAGAAATAAAAGACGACCTTCAAGAAACTTGTGATAAATATGGCCTTGGAATTGCAATAACTGCTATTCAGCTTCAAGACGTTAATCCACCTCTTGAAGTTGATGCTGCTTTTAAAGATGTTGCTTCAGCAAGAGAAGATAAAACTAGCTATATCAACGAAGCTAATAGTTATAAAAATGAAGTTATTCCAACTGCAAGAGGAAATGCTGCTGAAATGATAAATATGGCTTTAGGCTATAAAGAACAGCGAATAGAAGAAGCTAAAGGGGATGTAGCTAATTTTACCCAAGTTCTTCAAAAATACAATGATGGTAAAAGTGTAACAAGAACTCGTATGTATTTAGAAACATTGGAAGAAATACTCCCTGGTGTAGAAAAATATATAGTTGATGAAAAAGGCAATACCGTTAACATTTTACCGTTGGGTGAATCATCTGTAATTCCGACTACTGATTAAAGGAGGCTTAAAATGATTATAAATATAAAAAAGTTAAATACTATTGAAACAGGAAAAAATATAGATCAAAAAATAAATAAATCATCACTAGTAACAATTATTTTCATACTTTTAGGATTAATTATTTTTAGTGCTTCTACTTTTACTGTGGAAGAATTTAATGGAGCTACAGTTACAAGATTTGGGAAAGTCACAAAACTTATAGTTAATGAAAAAACTCCAGAAATCATGGATTCTATACAAGATAATTCCAAATACCAAAATATTAAAGTGACTGATAAAAAAGGATTATTCTTTAAAGTTCCTTTTATCGATAGTGTAACAAAGTATAGCTCGAAACTTCTTACTTACGATACCTCTGCTAGAGAGGTTACAACTAAAGATAAGAAAAAATTAATTTTAGATAATAATGCACAATGGCAAATTGTAAATCCGCTTTTATTTAGGATTTCTATGGGAAATGAGACAAATGCTCATACTAGACTTGATGATATCCTTTATTCAAAAATCAATGAAAAAATTGGACAAACTGAAGCTCATGTTTTAATTTCAGATAAAGATTATACTTCTAATATGCTAGATGAATGTGTAACTGATATAAATAAAAGTGTTTCTTCTTATGGAATAAAAGTTGTTGACATAAAAATCAAACGAACAGATCTACCTTCTGAAAATAGTGAAAATATATTTAATAGAATGAAAACAGAAAGAGAACAAAAAGCTAAAGAATATAGGTCTGAAGGGAAAGAAGAAGCCCAAAAGATACGCTCTGAAGCTGATAAGGAAGCCAAAATACTTGAAGCTAAAGCTTATGCTGAAGCTGAAACAATTAAAGGAGAAGGAGATGCTGAAGCTACCCATATATATAACTTAGCTTATAATCAAGACCCAGAATTCTATGAATTTTATAGAACACTTCAAACCTACAAAAAAACACTATCCAGTAAAACTAAAATTATAATAGATTCAAATTCTCCTTTTGCAAAATATTTATTTGGACAATAACTTCAATTTATTTTAACATAAGTTTGAAATAACTATTTAAAGAACAAAAAGGTATTGAAGTAAACTTCAATACCTTTTTTTATTATTCTTCTACTTCAAATAAATCTTTACCTACTCCACATAGTGGACAAACCCACTCTTCTGGAACTTCAGCAAAAGATGTTCCTGCTTCTACATCATTATCAGGATCTCCTTCTGTTGGATCATAAACATAACCACAAACAGTACAAATGTATTTTTCCATATAAATAGCCTCCCAATAGTATCAATTATTATTTAATAATAAATAATTAATGTAATTATAATATAGTTATTTAACAATATCAAGTATTTTATATTAATTACTATATTTTTTTGGTTAATTTTTCTCATATCCAGATCTATATTGCAATAATATTATATAATAATAAAACTTTAATATAGAAGGTGGATTATGGAAACAAGGCTTATTATGCCCTTAACCGAATTTATTATTTCGTTTTGTTTTGCTTTTTTGTGTGGTTTAAGTACTGGAATTTGGATTTCACTAAAAGTAAAGAAAACTAACTCAACCAAAAAATAAAATATTCATTAAATAGTCCTTTGAACTTTAGTTTTTCCTTTGATAGGTTTTCTATAAGCTCTTACTAAAATTGCTATTAAAACAATAGATCCTCCTAATATCGCCCAAATGCCTGGAATTTCACCAATAAATAAAAATACCCAAACTGGATTTAAAATTGGTTCAATCATAGGTATTAAAACTGCATCTATGGCTGGTACATTTTTTACTGCTTTTGAATAAAAAACATAGGGCAATCCTATTTGTAAAGTTCCAAGTAAAAACATACCCAGCCAACTTTTTCCATCAGGCATGCTTTGGAATATAAAAGGTACTGCAAATAAAGTAGTTAATATATTTCCCCAAAACATACTTTGAAGAGGGTCCTCTTCATGTCCAAGTTTCATAAAAATAACCATAAAAGCAAAACTTACACCACTTAAAATTCCTAATATATTCCCAATGTAATTACCTACCGTTAAATTATCTATAAAAAATAATATCATTCCACCTATAATTGCAAAAATACAAATCCAATCTTTTAAACCAACTTTTTCTTTCAATATCCACGCGCCAAAAATCCCCACATATATAGGCGCAGTATATTGCAATAATATTGCATTAGCTGCAGTAGTCATTTTAGTAGAGCAAACGAATAAAGTAAGCATGCTAGCATAAAAAAAAGCTGCAAAGAATTTTTTGTAAGAAAACTTAAAGTTAGGTTTTTTAATAACACCTAAAATAAACATTGCCGCAAATAAGCTTCTCATTCCTGCTATAGCAATAGAATTCCAATTTATTAATTTTATTAATACTCCCCCAAAGCTCCATAATGTAGCAGCAATCACTAAATAAATATTATATCTAACTCTATCACTTATATGAATTTTTTCTGTCATAATAATAGTTCTCCATCCCAGTTATATATTTTCGATTTCTTATAGTTCTTTCATTTCAACTGATACTTTGTACTTGTCCAAAAACTCTAAAAAAGGTTTTATACAAATATAAATTAAGCTTCACAATGAAAAACACATATTAAATCCTTATAGGCATCTTTACAATAAATTCACTTCCCACATTTAATTCACTTTTTACAGAAATACTACCCTTATGAGCTTCTATTAAAGTTTTTACAATTGTAAGTCCTATTCCTGCTCCTCCAGTTTCTCTGTCCCTAGATGCGTCTGCCCTGTAAAACCTTTCAAATATATTTCTTAAATCTTCTTCTGAAATTCCAATTCCATTATCCTTCACTCTTAGTACAATATTTTCTTTTTGTTTTTCTAAAGATACAATCACTTCACCATTATTATCGGTATACCTGTATGCATTGGATAATAAATTATATATAATTTGCTTAATTTTATCCTCATCCATGAAAACTAATATACCATCCTGGCCAATATACTTTAGTTCAATATTCTTTTTTATATATATTGGTTTAAATGTACCTATTATTTTTTTTATAAATTCTGTTATATCGAACTGTTCTTTATTTAAATTCAACTTAGACTCTTCTAACATATAAATATTATTTAAATTATCAACCATCTTAGATAATCTTAAAACCTCTTCTTGACAAGAAAACAATTTTTCATTATCAACCTCCCATATCCCATCAGTAAAAGCCTCAATATGATTATTTAATATAGTAAGAGGCGTTTTAATTTCGTGAACTAAATCGCTTGTAAGCCTTTTTCTTAAAGCTTCTTGTTTATATAAATTATCTGCTAAATAGTTTATTGAATTAGATAAATCATAAAACTCTTTTGTTTTTGTACTAAACTCTGTCCTTATAGTATAATTGCCGTTTTTCATTTCATTGGCTGTATTAGTAATTGAAGTTATTGGTTTACTAATTTTCTTTGAAATCAAAAAACTAAATATAAGCGCAACTCCCAAAACTATTACTCCTGATATAAGAAATGAAACATTCATTGCTGATTTAAAAATCAAATCCTGCTCTGTTAGATTATAAGTTCCTATATATCCTATATTAAGCTCTGCAATCTTCTCACTATTTATTATAATATCATAATTTTGCTCTATATATTCCCCCATATTCATGCCTTGGACGCCCATCCACTTCCTATTTGGCATCTTATTAATATTTTTACTTTCTAAAGCTTTTTTACCAGAAGTATATATAGTCTTACCTTTTTTATTTTCAATTTCAATATACAATTGGTGAATTGTAGATAATTCATTCAGTTGTTCCATTAATACTTCAAAATTACCTGAATCTTCATAATAAAAATTTTCTATAGTTTCTTTAATTTTCAACATATTTTCTTCATGCTGATTTTCAAGATAATTATTAAATCTTTTATCTATTATAGAGTTTGATATTACGCTAGAAATCAATAGTATTGCTAGTACAAATAAAACCAAAATTGTGGTAATCCTTGTTGATATTTTTCTTTTCATTACTCTCCTCCAAACTTATATCCAGCCCCATAAATAGTTTTAATATATTCTGGATTCTTAGCATCAAATTCTATTTTTTTTCTAATATTTCTTATATGAGTATCTATACTTCTGTCGAAACTATCATTAAATCCATCCATAGCTTTTTCTAAAAGTTCTTCTCTACTAAATATTCTACCTGGAAAGTTCACTAAAGCATTTAATAATTTAAATTCATAAGTTGTAAGTTTTACAATTTTCCCTTGTTTCTTTACTGATAATTTTTTTACGTCAATCTCAAGGTCTCCATCATTAAAAACCAAAATATCTGCTAATGCGTTGTCTTCTCTATAACTTCTTCTAATCAAAGCATTTACTCTACTTACAAGTTCTCTTGCTGAAAAAGGTTTAGTTACATAATCATCTGCTCCTATTGATAATCCTTCTATTTTGTTTTCTTCATTAGTTTTTGCTGTTAACATAATAATCGGAACATCTGAACTAACTCTTATTTTTTTACAAATATTTTCTCCAGAAATTTTAGGTAACATTAAATCTAGTATTAATAAATGAATGGTTTCTTCTGTAAATACCCTTAAAGCTTCTTCCCCATCATAAGCTTTAAAAACATTATATCCATCCTTTTTAAGGTACGCTTCTATTGTATCTACTATTTTTTTCTCATCATCTACTACTAAAATATTTTTCTTCAAATTAATTTCCTCCTGAACTTTAAAGTAGATTAAATTTTAATTTTTTTTATTTATATATATAATATCACAAAAAGGTTCTCAAAATGAGAACCCTTTGTATACTATTTATTTTCTTCTTCAATCTGGCTATCCATTTCAATTGTATTATCAACCTCAACTTCATTAGCATTTTCAATATTGGTATTGTCTTTATCCACACTCAAACTAAAATTAGTAGTTAAATTTTGTTTTCTTCTCATATACTCTTCATCATCAATTTCACCATTTGCATATCTTTTATTTAAAACTTGTACCGCCAAATCTTTGTTACTTAAATTAGAATACGTATAATCTGCATTATTTGCTAATTGTTTTTTCTTCTTTTTAGATCTTTTAGCAAAGAAAATTATTAATCCTATAACCACTATTGCTACTACTATCCCATGTATAAAAAATAAAGGATTTCTATAACCCATAGGTCCATAAGATTCAATATCATGCATATTTCCTTTATACCCACTCATACCTCTTGCTGCTAAATTACTTAAATTTGCTATTGTTTGTACCATAAATTATCATCCTCTCCATTATAAATATTTATTTTCAATTATTCTTTTCTTTAATTCATACTCTTCAATTTCAATTTCACCTTTTGCAAGCCTATTTTTTAAAATCAGTATATAAGGATCTTCTTCATGGGAATTTTTATATTTCAAACCTAAATTTATCTTATCTTCCTTAATTAAATACATAAATACCACTGCAATTAAAATCCATATCATAAACATCTTTATCACTCCTTTACTTTTTATTTCTTTCTTTGAATCAATTGTATTATAAAAATATCAAGGAATTATGAAGTTAAATTCTATAGGAATCCCACTGTGAAACTTAATTTATACTTGTACAAAATCTTCATGTTTTAAGGAGTTTTGGACATGTATAAATTAATAGTTGAACTGGGATACCTATATCTCCCTATACTTAAAACTCTACTACATCTATTCTTACTTACTTGTAACACAAAAAAAAATTATCCATATTATAATTAATGTATTTAATAATTTTTGAGGTGAAAGTAATGAAGACATATTCTATGAAATCTATGGACTGCATGAAAAATATGAAAGTAAATATGGATGAAAATAGTATGGATGCTATGAAATCCATGAATATGTATGGTATGCAACCTATGAACCCAATGCAACCTATTCAAGCAATGCAAAGTATGCAAGGAATGCAAAGCATGCAAAATATGCAAGCAATGCAAACAATGATGGCTATGATGTCTATGATTGCAATGCAAACAATGCAAGGTATGTATGGTATGATGAATATGCAAGCAATGCCACCAATGTCTGGTATGAAACCATTTGATGACGAAGATAGCGATGAAAATGAAGATGACGAAGATTAAACAAAAGCAATGTTCCAATAAATGGAACATTGCTTTTAAATTAGAATTTCTTCTATCTTATTTTGATCTATATTATTATTTTTCTGAGCATCTTTTAATTTCCTATATATAATTGAATGATTAGAATAACTACAGCTTTTTTTTATATCACATTTACTACAATTCCAACATTTTAACTCCCCTAAATTTTCAAATATTCTTTCTTTTTTTTCAAAAGTTATAAATATATTGTGAATAAGTATTTTTTCATAAAAATTTCCTAAAACATTTTCTATATCCTCATTATTCATTTTCTCTAATTTACAACCCAAATAATCTCTCAAACATTTAAAATAAATTAATTCATTTTTCAATCCAATTTTCAAAGCAAAATCAATGAATTTTTCAATAGCTTTTTTACAATTAGAATACTCTTTTAATTTGTAATATAGCACAGCTTTGTATAAATCTAAATCACTATAATACCATGGTAATGAATCCTCTGTAGAAAGATTTAGAATGCTGCTTACCGAAGTCCCTTTTCCCAATTTAAATCCATTCAACATGCATAAAAGCTGCTTTACACCATCTTCATCTATCTTATATAAATTTCTAATATACCTTTTAATCATATTGTAGTCTCCATAACTAACAATAGAATGAAGATCATTAAATTTCTCTATCTCACTAAACCCAGGTATTATGACATGATAGGTTGGAAATTGTAAAAAAGATTCATTTCTTACCATGATAGAATACCCCATTTTTTTTACAAAGGCTATTAAATAATCCAGAATTTCTTTATTATTATTAAAACTAAGTTTTTTAGGTTCTTTAAATTTATAGCTAAAATTTTCTTTAAAAAAATTGTCTGGATAATATCCTGACCCATTTTGAAGTATTCCCATTAAATTATTTTCTTTATTTTTTATATTTTTTTTATAAGAAAATTTTTTCATTCCCATCATATTTTTTATATTTTGTCCTTGTAATAGTTCGTTCAAAGTTCTATCCAAAGCTAATTCAAAAACAGGATGGGCTCCAAATTTAACAAAATAACTTTGATCATCTTTATTGATTAATATAACAGCAACAACAGGGTAATTTTTATCCATGGAACAATCCTTTACCAAAAGGTTTAAATTACCATTTGATTTTATTCTTTCTATTTTTTCCTTTATGTTTTTATATTTGTTTAAGTATTCAAAAGGAATTGTAGGTGGAACAATTCTATTTACAATAATATCAATATTTACAGCTCTCTCAAATATCTCTGAAATTCCTTGTACTAAAGCCTCTTCTGGAGTATTCCCCGCGCACATGCCATTAGACATATACATTTTTGAAATCATTTTTATTGGTATATTACAAACATCCTTTGAATTTAAATCATAGTATGGTATAGTTACTATCTCACAAGGTGTATTTTCATAAGAAACCTCTAACCATTTTTTCATCAAAAAAGTCACATCAGTTTTTTTATCTAATAAGTTTCTTTGAATTGTAAACCACTTATCTTCACTATTAATATATTCTTTAATAGTAAAATATTTTTCATCCGGGGCATAATAAAAATCATTATGCTTGTAGTCCTCATCACTCATATCATAGGACAATCTAAAGTAGGCCATATTTTGAAGTCTTTCCATTAGCTCCCCATAAGCACTTGCTAAAGCAAATTCTGATGTTTTCCCTTTTCCATTTGATGCAATATTGGTTCCTTCAATATAAACTGATACAGAATAAAATCCATTAACTGAATTTTCCCAATTTTTTTCAACAGTCATAATTTCCATACTACATAAAATATTTCTAATCTTGTTGATTGTATTTAAAGGTTTATCATCTTTAAATTCCAAATATGATGGTGATTTCATAATGTCCTCCAAAAAATATTCACTTTAGTATGTATATTATGAGGAATACAAAAAAATTCTCATTCTAATCTATTCTTTTAAATATCTAAACAAATAAGTATTTGAAATAATTGAAGTTATTATAAACACTAGAACTGTAGCAACAGCCGCCCCATTTGAGCCGTATTTATAAATTAAAATGACATCTAAAATTATATTGGCAATACCTGTTATAATTGCATTATAAAAATTCACCTTCACTTTTTTTATAGATGCTAAAATATTTCCAGCTGGTGCTCTAAAAGAACCTGCAACTATATATCCAAACATTAAAATCCTAAATGGAACTAATGCATCCATATAATTTTCCCCAAAAACTAATAATATAAAAGGTTTTGCAAAAATTATTAGTATTAAAGAAATTATTGTATTAAAGAAAAATAAATACTTCTGTAGAGTAATAAATTTTTCTTTTATCCACTTCTTATTGTTATAGTTTTTTGCAAAATAAGGATATACAAATACAATAATAGATGTTGGTATAAAAAGTAAATTAAAAGGTATCAATGTTGCTGTTTTATAGGCTGCAACTACATTAGTATCCTTTATTATTAAACCCACTAGAAAAGTATCTATTAAAAAAAGCATTTGAGATATAGCATTTGTTAAAGAGCAGGTAATAGAATATTTTAAAAATTTATTTTTATCAGGTCTATTAGGTGTTTCTACCTTTTTAAAGTCCTTGAAATATTCTTTAAAAAAGTAGACTCCAATAATAACTGAAATTACAAAAGCAAAATAACGTGCAAATACTACCCCTTTTATACCAAACAAATTTCCTAATACTATACTCCCAACAAATAAAGCAATTGCATTTATAACTGATAAAGTTGAAAATATTTTGTTTTTATAATCTGCTCTGTAAAAAACTATTAAACATTCAAAAATTATAGTGACAAGAGGCAATAAAAATAAGGTTCTTAAAATAGGTGTACTAGCTTTTATTGGTAGCTCAAATAAAGAAGTATAAATGTAAATTGCTATTGCTATAACTACGTTGGCTACCAATCCTATCTTTATTCCATATCTAAAGTATTTTAACTTTCTTTCTCTATCATCAGTCTCACTACAATATTGTAAAATCCCTGAATCCACGCCCATACCTTTTAAAAGCAAAAACATGCTTAATATATTTAAAGCATATGTATAATTACCATAATCTGTTTTTGATAATACTCTTACTAGAACTATAGTGGTTCCAAATTGAACTATTTTATTAATCATATTTGCACTGAAGATATGTAAAAAACCATTTTTTATACCAAATTTAATTGAAGATTTATCCATTATTTTTCTCCTATCTTACATCTATTTGCTTTAATCATTATATCAAATAGATCATTCCATATATACGAAAATATTATTAATAAAAGGTAAAATAAAAAAGCTCTAATGAGCTTTTTCATTTATTATCACTTTTATTTTCTAGCCTTTTCCATAATTTTAATAACAATATCCATACATTCTGCACCCTTAAGTAATTCTCCAGAGTCTATGTCCCCAAAAATATTAAGTAAAACTTCACCATAAGCTTTATTCATAATTTCAGTAAATCTTCTTCCATCTTTTGTTATACATATCCATACTTTTCTTTTATCTATTTCGTCTGCTTCTTTGTAAACAAACCCTTTTTTCTCCAAGTCATTTACTAAACTAGTTACGCTGCCTTTTTTCATTTCCAAAAATTTTGCAATATCCGTAGCTATTAATCTTTCATTTTGCTCTATCATAAACAAAGCTCTATTTCTATTTCGATTTAAAAGACCTTTTGGAGCGCTTTCTTTAGAATATTCAGTTGATAAATTATAATGCCATATATTTTCAAATTCATAAATGCTACGGGCAAATTTTTCTAAGGCATCTCTGTCCAATTCTATTTCCTCCATTCAAAACTACTTTTCTTTTTTAGTTGTATTTAGTACTTCCTTTTCATTATATTTCAAAAATATAACCATTGCAATAATACATACACCTGCTGAGAAAATAGCACTGATTCTTATCCCCATATCATTTCCAACTTCTTTACCTAATAATAATACTGAAGTAAATACTAGCATAGCAAGCATCTGACCTATTTTACTCATAAAAGTTCTTACGCCAAAGAACATTGCTTCTCTTCTAACCCCTGTTAATTTTGCATCATGGTCAGCTATATCTGCTATCACTGCATTAGGCAATATTCCAAATATAGCCATAGGTATAGCCGCAAGAATTATTAATATATAAGCTTGAATATTACTATTGAAGCTTAATCTACCTAGTGTAGACGTAAATGCATATGCTGCTGTAAATATAACAAAAGCAAAAATCAACATCTTCTTTTTCCCAAATTTCTTTGCTAAGATATTTATTACTGGATAGCATAAGAAAGAAATTATTCCAGTTAATACGGTCATCTGGAATGTCCAACTTGGAGAAAGTTTCAACAATACTGTAATATAATAAACTAGCCCTGTCTGATAAACCGTTATAGCAATCCAATAAGCTAAATCAGATATAGTAAAATATAAAAAGTTTTTGTTTTTAAAAGTAGCTTTCATAGATTCTAGTACTGGTACATTAGATGGTACGCTATCTGAATAATCTTTTTCATTAATAGTAAGTGCTGGAATCATCATAAGAACAAAAGCAACAGCTCCTAAAATTAAAAATGTTATTCTCATTGCAGCTACCATACCAAATCCCATATTAATGAATATTGGCCAAATACTCGAAGCCGAACTAGCTATACCAAAACCTATAAACCATGTAGCTGAAATGTAAGTGGATAAATCAAGTTTTTCTTCTGGAGTATGTCCAAATTCTGATATTAGTGCAGTATAAGGTGTAACATAAAAAGTAAATGCTACATAAAAAAGAATTAAAGTTATAAATAGCCAAAGTACATTTATACTACTTACTTTGCTTACTGGCGGACAAAACACTAAAATTGTTAATGCAGCTAGCGGAAGAGATGCCTTTGCCATAAAGGGTATTCTTCTTCCTTTAGGATTATTAGATCTATCACTAATAGTAGCTATTAATGGATCTGTTATAGCATCCACAAATCTTCCTATCATAGTTATAATACCTATAATTGTTAAAACTCCCAAAACTGCGCCTTGTGGAATGAATGTAGTTGTTATTCCTGATTCATTTGACGGAAAATAAAACCATACAAGCCAAACATTAATTAACCCCATTGCCAAAGACCAACCTAGTTGTCCTAAGGCATAATAAATTTTCTTAGATACCGGCATTTTTTTAACCATAAATTTTCCTATATAAATTTTAAATTTATATAGTCCCTCCTTTTCAATTTTATAGAATAGTAAAGCTTTTCATTTAATCATAAATAATTAAATACATAATTAAATTTTTAACTATTTTGTAATGTAGTTCGATTTCTAACTACTTATAATTTACTCCTTTTTTCTATCAATGTCAATATATTTTCCAATTTCTACTCTTAAAATCACCCTTTATAATAATTATTCTTTTACAAATGAAAAAAAAACACAAAAGTGTTTTTTAATTTTCTACTCTATTACAGACAAAATCATATCTCACTTTTGTTAATAAAAAGAATTCTCTTTCTACTTCCTTAGTAAAATATCCTTTACTTAAATCACTCAATAATTTTTCAGCTGAAGAATCTCTAATCATTTTATCAGCTAAAATACCATTATTATGACTTAAATTTACAAGTAAATTGATTTTTGCTCTTAATGGCATATCTGATAAAATTATTTTTCTTAAACTATATCTAGTTCTTATATATAAAAAAATATCCGTTTTATTCTCATAATTAACAGTATCATCATATAGTGTTCCTGGAAACCTTTTCTTTGTACCTTTATAAAGATTACATAAAAAATCATGAACTTCCTCTTTAGAATGTCTGTTTTTTATGTTTATATTTTGTTCTAGATAGTACAATTCTCTTATTAACCAAACTTTTGCAGATCCCTTTATACATTCATACAATAAAAGTTCAATCTTCTCAAATTGGTCTTCAATATATTTTATAGGTTCTTTATCAATTTCAATTCCTTTTTGTAATGACATTTTAATAAGAGCCGAAAGATATTCTAATTTATAATATTTAATAAACATTTCACTTTTTACATTATAATAGGGTAGTGTTCTATGAATTTCTTCCATATCTATTTCAGGATTTTTTGCATAAACATTATCTAAATAGCTAATATATTTATATAAAACAGTATCAACTTTTTCAATATCTTGCATACTTTCAATTACATCTTTTCCTATTACAGATTTTAATTTATGAAACTTAGTATACATAGCGTTTCCTCCATTCAAAAGTAATCCTACCTATATATAGATTTTAGTTTTATATTTAATTCATGTCTTTCTAACATATCTATAATATATTATATCATATATTTCTCTTTCATATTTGAATTGAAATTATTATATTTCTATATCTTCTTACTAATTATATCATTGTATTTTCATTAATGAAAAGGGTTTTTGTATGAAAAAAAGAGGATTTTTAAAAAACCCTCTTACATTTAAGCAAATTTAATTTTCGTCATCATAGGTGTCTAAAAATGAATATTTTTTTCCACCTTGTTCCCACCCAAGTATGGAATCTAAATTAACATTATTCGCTGCTTGGAATATGCATTTATCTACATCACTAAAATTCTTTTTCATATCTTTAATCATTGTTTTGATTTCACTTCTCTTACTAGAAGTTTTTCCAGCAGCAACTATACAGCCACAATTCATAAAACCAATACCACTATTAATAGTATATCTTTTTACATCGTCTTCATGAATATAAAACATAGGTCGTATTAATTCTAATCCTTCAAAATTCTTTGACTTTAATTTAGGTTTCATTGTTTTAAAACTTCCTGAGTATAATACATTAAGCATAGTAGTTTCAATAACATCATCAAAATGATGTCCTAATGCTAGTTTATTACATCCAAGTTCCAGTGCTTTTGAATATAAAAATCCTCTTCTCATTCTTGCACACATATAACAAGGATAGTCTTTAGCAATTTCTCCTACTACATCAAAAATTCCTGATTCAAAAATCTTTACTGGAATATTTAAATATTCGCAATTACTTTTTAGCAATTCTCTATTACTTTCATGAAATCCAGGGTCCATAGCTATAAATTCAAGTTCAAAGTTGAACTTTCTATGCATTTTAAGCTGTTGAAATAATTTAGCCATTAACATGCTATCTTTTCCACCAGATATTGCAATAGCTATCTTGTCTCCCTCTTCTATTAATTCGAAATCCTTTAACGCTTTAACAAATTTTGACCATATAGGTTTACTATAAGTTTTTACAATGCTTCTTTCTATTTCATTCAACGGTTTTCTTTCCCCTACTGGAACTAATAACTCACAACCGCTTCCTCCTAAATTACTCATTTTTCCACCTCATCTATTGATTCTTTAGTCATACTCATTAATTTTATTTCAAATGAGCAAAATTATCAATTATTTTTTTAGGAAAAGTGAATAATATTTATAATATCAAATTTTCTGAACATTTATTGCCATAAAACCTTTTTCTTTTTCAACCATGTCAAAAGTAACTTCTTCTCCTTCATGAAGGTCTTTATCATTAGTTTTTTCTTTTACTTGCATATGGTGAACATAAACATCACGTCCATCATTTGCTGAAATAAATCCATATCCTCTTTCATTATCAAACCACTTAATTGTCCCAGTTTCCATAATATAATCACTCCTTAAAAGTACTTTGGTATTTCATATTTATTATTTACAAAAAATTAAATATAAATACCAAACTATCTTCAAAGAATTTATTGCCATTGTGCCCATATTGCTGGTTCATATCCAACAGTTGCTTCATTGCTATTCCTAACTATAGGCGTATTATAAAGTTTAGGATTGTTTAAAAGTAATTCTTCTTTAATACTTGAAGTTCTAATATGCTCAATATTTAATTTAACATATTCTTTAGATTTATTGTTTATCAAATTATTAAGTCCTACTGCTGATATTACACTTTTAAGTTCTCTTTTACTTAAAGCTTTTTCATTTAAATCTATAAATTGAAATTTAACTTTTCTTTCTTTAAAATATCTTTCGGCTTTTTTTGTATCAAAACACTTTCTAGTTCCAAATATTTGTATATTCATAAAATCCTCCTTCTTTTATCCTTAATTAAGCTTCAACTTTATGCCACCTATTTAAATATTCTTTTTCAATCATGCTAACTGCTTCCTCAATGTTTTGAGAAAATATTTTCAACTCAAATAAATATCGTTTTGCACTTTTCATGTAAAGAGGATCATAATACTTAACCATTAATTCTTTTGTTACTTTAGCAAATTCATCCTTCATTAATAGTTCTCTATATAATTCAATATCCTCTTTTGATATATATTTTGAAAATTTAGTTAAGCACTCTATTATTTCATTTTTAGCATTTTCCGCTTTCATATATTCATCAACTATTAAATTAACCCTAAATTCTAAAGGAGCATCAACATAAATATGGAATCCTTCTTTCATTTTATTTAATATATATTTAGGTACATTTGCGCTTCCAATTCTGCTACTTTCAGCTTCAATAAAAATATAATCATCTTTTGATTCCTGCAATTGGTGAAATATATTACTTTCAAATTGTTTTTGATTATTTGTATTTCCAAGACCCACGTGACCAAGCATTGATCCTCTATGATTAGCTGCCCCTTCTAAATCTAATATACTATAACCTTTATTTTTTAAATTTTTTAAAATTTCTGTTTTACCAACTCCCGTATTTCCATGTAATACTATGTAGTTCTTATTTTCGTTTAATGTTATAAGTTCATTGATTACATAATTTCTATAAGATTTATATCCACCTTCAAGTTTAATTACATTCAAACCCATAGAATTTAAAAATCCTGAAATTATTGTACTCCTCATTCCACCACGAGCACAAAACAATACAATCTTTTCATATTGGTTTTTATACTTAAGCATTTCTTCATATATAAATGGAAGCTTATTCGAAGCATACTTAACTCCAATTTTTTTTGCTTTTTCTTTACTCTCATTCACATAAACAGTACCTATTTCGCATCTTTCATCATCATCAAAAATAGGAATATTTATAGCTCCATTTATAGTAGATTCTTTATATTCTAAAGGACTTCTAACATCCACAATTAAATAATTACTTTTAATATCTTTGTATTCTATTGATTGATACATACTTTCTACATTTCCCCTCTCATAAATAAAGTTATTGTCATAATTAATAAATTTATTCAACATTCTAAAAAAATAAAATTATTTAATTTTTCTTGAATTTTTTTCTTTGATTTTTCACATACTAATTTGGTAAGCAACACATATATCTAAATTTTAATAAATACGTGGAGGTATTTTTATGCAAGGAAAAAACGCTAGACAACAAGTACAACAAGTATGTGATCAACTTCAAACATGTAAATCAGAATTAAATCAAGCCATTAGTTCTGTGGAAAAACCACAAAACAGACAAAAAATTCAAGACACATTATCTGCAGTTGAAAAAGCTCATCAAGCTGCTACAACTACTTTATCTAATTATCAAGAATAAACTTTCTAAAAGAGGCTCTACAGAGCCTCTTTTAATATGCTTGATACTTTATAATTGTTTTCCAAAAATTGTAATAGTAAAATCAAATATTACTTTTAATTAAAAAAAATAACTACAACCATTATATAATAACATAAAACGATATTTTTTTTAACAAAACAAAGCAAACAATATTATACTATGGCAATTACTTCATTTAACAATAAAAAAACAGTTACTAAAGATGTTTGAAAATATTTGATTATAAAATATTCCCAAACAACAAATAAATGTTACCATCTCAATGGTAACATTTTAATTTATTTATATTTTCATTTTATATAAATCATAATTATCTAAATAATCTAATTCATCTTCATTCTCCTCAAATTGCCTACTTCTCTTAGTTTTTTTGTAAATTTTTTCTGATTCGTCTTCTTCTTCATATCTTCCTTTTTCATTAAATTGCCTTCTCTTACTTCTTGCTTCCTTAGAATATTCGATTTCAATATCCTTTTTACCCATATTATGATTCCTCCAGAATAAAATAATATATAGTGATTATAGTATAACCTTTATCCCATTAACCACTTAATAATAAAAATATATACCCAAACAAATAAAAAATCAATAGAAAATTTTTAATATTCATTAATTTTTTTTTATACCCCTATTGATAACATTTTTTATAACTATTAGACATTTTCTTTCTTATACAGTATAATACAATTTGATACCAATATATTAAAAACTATTGGAGGTAATTCCATGAAAATTTTATTAGCAACAGATGCTTTTTACCCCATGATAAACGGCGTCGTTACTTCAACTGTTATTCTATATGAAGAAATGAAAAAACTTGGACATGAAGTTAGAATATTAACTTTATCTGATAAAAGAGAAGAAAAATTCGAAGATGATGTGTATTATTTAAAATCAATTAAGGTAAATATTTATCCAGATGCTAGAATCAACTATTTATCTAGTTCTAATATTGTACACCAAATTGAAGATTGGGGTCCAGAAATAATTCATACTCAAACAGAGTTTTCAGTTATGATAGTGGCGAGAAAAATTTCTAACAGACTAAATATTCCATTAATACATACTTACCACACCATGTATGAAGATTACACTAACTTTTTAATAAGAAGTAAAAGAATCAACAAAAAGGTTGTTAGTGGTGTTATAAAACAGTTACTTGGTAACTTTTCTGGGGTAATAGCTCCTACAGAAAAAACTACTCAAACACTTCTTAGATATAAAGTAACTACCCCTATATATACCATTCCTACTGGGCTGTGTTTAAGTAAATTTACTCGTTCTATAGATGATACTGAGTTTGAGTCTCTAAAAAACAACTATGACTTGATTGATAAAAAAACCTTAGTTTATTTAGGACGAATATCCAAAGAAAAAAATATAGACGAAATAATAAATTTTATTGCTTTAAACAAAGATTATTTTATGGACAAAAGATTTCTAATTGCTGGTGGTGGTCCATATTTAGATACTTTACAAAAGCTAGTTAAAAAATCTAATCTAGATAATATTGTGAAATTTACCGGATTGATAGAACCTGATGAAGTTTATAAATACTATAAACTTGGTAATGTTTTTGTAACCGCATCCACAACTGAAACTCAAGGGTTAACTTATATAGAAGCCATGGCTACTGGAATTCCTGTTGTTTGTAGGAAAGATGATTGCGTAGAAGAACTTGTTAAGAATAATGTAAATGGCTTTAAATATACTGATGAAGAAAGTTTTATTAAGTCAATTGATTTAGTATTATCTGATGATGAGCATTATTCTACTATGTGTTTCAATAGTAAAAATAAGGCTGCTAGTTTTTCAAGCTCCACCTTTGCTTCAAGTGTTTTAAATGCTTACAGTACTTCATTAACTGGATTTAACTATAATAAAGAATTAGCACTTGACGATGAAGTATCTTTAGGTAATTTACTTGGAGACTTACACTCCCTATTCCACATTAGAAGAAATAAAGAAGAAACAGTTGCTTACTCTAAAGATATATTTCATTTTAGTGTTAAAACTTTAAAAGATGGTACTCTAGAAATAAAGCAAAATGTAAAAAAAAGATTAGAAACTGTTAAAGAAAAATATAAATCCTAAAAAAATAAAAACATAGACCTATAGAAGAACTTAATTTCTATGATCTATGTTTTTACTATATCTTCACTCTATCTTTTTATTGACATAAAAATTTAAATTGTTATAACTTTCTTGCATCCATTGTTCTTTGCTAAATTGAAAAGTTCATTCATCATATTATCAGATGGTGAGGAACTTTTTAATAAATTAGTTCTAACACCCATAGGCCTATATTTCATTAATTTATATATAATATTATTATTTAATGTAGAAATCAATCTACTTATCTCATTAACATTATAATAATTATCCAAGGTTTCTGGCACTATGACTGTTCTAACTTCATATAATTTGTTAACACTATTTAAATATTTCAAATTTTCTATTACAACAGAATTGCTTTTTCCTGTTAACATTTTATGCTCTTTAGTCTCAAAAGACTTCACGTCCAACATAAACATATCCGTCAACTGAACTAGCTCATTATTTTCCCATAGTGGGATGGATCCATTTGTATCAACAAAATTAGACAGTTTAAGTTCTTTAGTTTTTTTAAATAATTCAATTAAAAAAGGAGTTTGAAGAGTACACTCCCCGCCAGAAACTGTTATCCCTGAAATAAAATCTTTAACTTTCTCAATTGTGTTAATAATTTCATCTACTGTCATAGTTGTAACTTTAGGAGTGCTATTATATTTACATGTCTTTAAACATTCATCACATTGTGAACATTTTTCCTTCTCCCATTTTATTTTTCCACTTTCCATGGATATTGCTTCATTTGGACAAGTTAAAATACATTCTCCACAATTTACACAAGTATTTATAGTTTCTGGGTTATGGCAATAAAGGCAATTGAAATTACATCCTTGCAAAAATATTGCTGTTCTATTTCCTGGACCATCTACAGAACTAAAAGGTATAATTCTATTAATATATCCTTTAATCATTTTTTCTAATCTTTCTTTCACCCACACGATTATTTTCAACTGCCCCTAATCCCAATACTGTTGTATCTCTCAAAACTGCTTCTCCTGCTTTTAATTTTTCAATCTCTGATTTTTTAACTAAATACCCTGTTATCCTAATGACATCACAATCAGATGAATATAATGAAAAATATCTCATATTTTGTTTAAATGCACCTTTTATAATGTCTAAAATAAACTCTGGATTTTTCTTAGCCGTTTCATCAAAATTAAAAACATCGCCAATACCAGAAGGGAAAAATTTATGGAACTTTGCAGATTGAATTACATGTTGATGTATTTCTGGTTCATTCCCAATAGGAATACGGCATCCTGGACTTACGCCTATATCTGAATCTATTCCAACTTGAGCATGAAGTACAAATTTGCCATTTGTAACTTGGCAATAAGGACTATCATATTTTAAAACTTCTTCTTCTAATCTCTCAATTATCTTATAACCTAGATTATCTGCTACATCACTATGCCCAAATTTATCCTTTAAATCATTTGCATTTAATAGTTTATTGGTTGCTTCAGCTAACCCAACCATTCCAAACATTGCAGTAAATCTTTCCTTACTAATAAAACCTTCTTTAACCAAAAAATTATGATTAAAAAATGGTGTTTCTTCAATTAAAAACTTTATTCTTTCATCCATATATTCACACATTGTTTTAACCGCATTAGGAAGTTTATCTTCCATAAAATCATCAATGTTTTTTGCACTTAAAGCTAATTTGGCAAGATTAAGTCTACTTAATGTGTAGCTGCCACCACCTATATAAAGACCGTTGTAACAACTTACAATAGCATATTTTTCACCTAAATCACTCTTAAAGATTTCATCATTTGCAAATGAAGGTTTTGCAGTTACAAGTGCTGTTTTAATTGATTCAATAGCTAATTCATCTGGTGTATCCTTATTATACTTTAATGTTATATTTGGAATAGGTGTCTCAAGTTCACTACTTGCTTGTAAAATCAAAATTGCTGCTTTATTCGTTTCTGGTCCAATATTTGCATGGCAGAAAGAATCAGTTATTGTTCTGTCTATATGCATCAAAAATAATTTTATAGCTTGGTAGGCTTCTTTCTCATTCTTAATAAATGGATTTAGCAACTTATCGATATTTCCTATATAAACAGGAAAAGTTGTTATTGAAGGTACATGTTTGTAAAATATCAATAATGTATTAGTTGCTTCCCATATATCCTTTGGAGGTGCTAATTTTAAAAATTCGCAGCCTTGTTTCATTAGTTTCTCATAATCAGGTACAATGTATCTAGGCCTATATGGTGCATTACCTTCAAACAGATCACAAATAATACCTTCATTTTTGAGTTTTACATACTCATCACTGTAATTCAAAACATTTAAAGAATTTTCTGCTTCTTTTGCTAAAGAAATAACCCTTTGTTCAAATGTTAATTTTTCATTTTTAATAATATTCAATACATTACTCATAAAAAAACCTCACTCTCAATTTTGGTTTTTAACCATGAGCTCTTTGGTTATTTAACATACAAGAATATATTTGTTTTAAAACAAACATAGCTCATCTAAAATATTGTATGCTGTTAATACTATAATATCAATTTCTTAATAAATTATCAACCTCTCTTCATAGGAACAAAATTTAATTATTTAATTTTAATTTCAGATAATAGTTTTTCATCTCCATTTAATGAAACAAACAACTCCCTTTTAAATTTCCCTTTTGTATTTATAAGATTTCTAGCCATTTTATCTATAGCTACACTTGCTAACACTGCTTGAATGTATCCATCAATAAGATTATCTAGCCCCAGTCCCAGTGTGTTAAAATCTTTTCTATCCATAAGCTTTAACCTAACCACATCTGAATCCCAACTACCATCTTCCTTTAAAATAGAAAGATTAGTTCCCAACATATCCCATGATTTATGCGAACTATCTATAATGCTTTCTAAATGCTCTCTTCCCCTTCTAGCATATAATGCTACTGGCCTATAACCCTCTTCACCTGAACATATCATCATTCTCAAATCAGATACATATATTTTATTTTTTTTAGAAGGAACTGTTCCTACATGATAAAATTTACCTTCACTTCCTGAAGTACTCCAGTTGAAATTACCAATCAAACTTTGAATTATAAATTGATTATACCTTTGCTTAGTACACATAAATTCTTCAAGCTCAATTTCATTTGTTATTGTGTATACCCCTTGCCCTGCATTACCATAAGGATTTTTAATAACCGCATGACCCCCAAATTTCTGAACCCATAAAGGAATTTCATCAAAATTTACATCTAATATAGTTTCTGGCGTAGTAATTTTAAGGCCATTTTCCTTCAATTCATTATTAAATAATTCATAGGCTTTAGCTGCAACTAATTTATTTCTTCCTCCTGCCAAGCATCCCACTATTGGATTAAATATAAAAGTTTTACTTTCTATAGGTATCCTATTCCATGGTCGTTGTGTTACATATCTATAGGCTGCACGAATAGGATGCCACATTCCTTCTTCATCACGAACTTCCATTATACCTTCTTTAAATCTCACTGAAGGATTAGGATCATTATCATAAAAGCTCACCAAATATACTGGTTCCTTTAATAGCTCTTCAAGAACAAAAGCATATCCGGACGCTTCCATATAGTTTTTATCATACATTACTGCAATAGCCCCCATAGGAAGCTTTTTCTTTTTAAGTAAAGGAATAAATGTTCTCTCTAATAATAGCTTATATCCTCCCATTTCTTCATGTTCTTGTAATAAAGGCATGGACTTTTGACCCGATGGAGAAGAATTAGTTTCCACTACTAACATTCTTCTATCCCCTTCTGCTGTTGTTACATGAAACAAATCTGCTCCTGCCCAATAAAGATATTTAGGTTTATAATTTAGAATTTCCTTTAGATATTCAGCTGAAACTTTAGGATTTAAATGACAATACCTATTTATAATTCTTTCATTGCTTATGTTAAAAAAATAATTAACAAGAGGATGAAGCTGAGCATTTAAAACTTTTGTATAAAAATGATTTTCTAATTCATAAGAACTTGATTTTACTAAGTATGCTGGAAGCCCAAAATTTTTTCCCATAATATTCACATCTCCTCTATAACTTTCTATTTGTACTTATAATTTATATTTTCACTTTAATGGTTTTATTTCAATAATAAGTATATTTTTTCTTGATTCTTATATTCTATCATATGAAAACAAGAAAATATATTTAGTTTGTGTTAAAAAAAATTAAAATATATTTTCAAAATTTATCAAAATATTATTTATGAAAATCATATTGATTTATATTGTCTATATACTATAAATAATAAAATAATCATCCCTTTTTTTCTAAGTATATGGTATAATGATATGTCTGTTGTAAATATGATTAATTTTCTCAACTATAATATGAATATATTTACAAAAAGATGTTCAATATATAATAAAGAGGTGACTTGTTATTAAAAGTAAAATTTCAACTGAAACTAACCAGTATAGAATAGAAGGAGAGTTCGCTTATATTTCTTTAGCAAAAAAAGATGGTTCTATTATAGAAACTAAAATTAATGCAAAAGATTTAGATAGTGTTCTTGCCAAAGGAAATTGGTTCGCTGAATGGCATAAAGATTTTAATAATTATCTAGTTCAAACTGTAACTTTAACTGAAAAAGATGGTAAGAAATCAAAAGAAAAAATATCCTTACACAATTTTATTCTAAATCTTCATCCTAAAGCCCCATCTATACACATTAATAGAGATACTTTAGACAACAGTAAATCTAATCTTAAAGCATATTCTGAAAAAGAGAATAACGAATATGAAGAAATAGATGAAAAAACTGTTGCTTTAATGCTAAGAGATAAGTTAGGTGTAGTAAAAGCAAAAGCTCTTATTGATAAAAAAGATCTTAAAAGAGTTCTTGGATATAAATATGCTTGGTGTTATCATAAAATTGGTGATAAAACTTATGCAGTTGCTAATACTCCAAAAGGTAGAGTTTTCCTAGATAAATTTATACTTGATTATCAAGAAGATAAAGAAATCAAACATATAAATTTAAATCCTTTAGATAATAAAAGGAAAAACTTAGAAGTAGAAAAAGTATCAAAGAAAATAGAGGAAAATGCTCCTTTATTTTAATAAAAAGCTCAGTAAGAGAATATCTTTTACTGAGCTTTTTTATTTAAAGCAAATAGGTGGTAATGAAGTTAAAAGACGAAGAAACTATTTGTAGGGGCGGGTTTCCATGCCCGCCCGCTGTTTCCTAATAAAATTACAATTACAGTAAAATCGTAATGAAAATATTATACTACTTTCTGTATTTTGTATTTTTTATCAATATTATATAT
>NZ_FQXM01000024.1 GCF_900129965.1 Clostridium grantii DSM 8605
CTCATGAATGGGGATGTGGAATTGTTTTTAAAGGTGGTAAAGACTTAGAAATGGATAATATAACAGTGACTAATGTTACTGGATATGGAATATATACAGAAAGTGGAACCAATAGTAACAGATTTGACGCAGTATATACTAAGAATGTAGTTTCAGGGTCTATATCAGAAAGTGGTATTATGATAGAAAGCAATAAAAATAGTAGAACTAAAGAAGTTTACAATATAAGTAAATGTGGTGAACAGTTTGAATTAGGATACACATTAGGATATCAGGGTTATCCATATCTAAAAAATAAAGAATACACTTCTTATTTCTATGATGAGAATATGAACTTTGTAGAAAAGAAAGATTGTATTCAATTCAAAAAAGTGGATATACCTAAAGAGGCTAAATATGTTCATTTTGTTTTTCCACAAGATAAAGTGGAAAGTAATCTAGGTTATTGTGCATGGATTTCGAATTTTAAACCGCCTAGAAATGTAATACTTCATGATTGCATAATAAAAGAAAATAGAAGCTTAGGATTAGCATTTTGTGGAGGGCAACAATGGACGATAGAAAATAATATTTTTGAAGGTAATGGAGGTAACGCTCCTAGTTTTGCGGTGAATTTTGAAGATGGTTGGGAGCTAATGCAAGATGTAATATTTAAAAATAACAAATTTATAGACAATGATAGAGACTTGGTAGTTTGTGCTGGTGATAATTTAAAGTTTGAAGAGAATAAATTTACAGAAAGAGTATTGATATGGCCTAGAGCTACCAATTATAAATTTGATGGAAATAATTTCAATGGAGGTTCAGTTAGCTATGGATCAAATGATGGTAAATGTATAATTAATGGTAACTATTATAATAGTACAAGTATAGGGACATCATCCGTAGCAAACAAAGTGATTAATTATATGTTGTTTAATGAAACTATAATTGATTCAACAATTTATTTAGCTAAAGGAACTAGGCTAATTAATTGTGATATAAAAGCTAAGAATACTAAATTTTTAATAAAAAATGCTTCTATTGAAAATAGTATTATAGAAGTTAAATCTGCTGATATTGATAATTCAAAATTTAAAAATAGTAAGATAACAGGTGCAAATTGGAATTTGAGATATAGTCATTATTCTGAAGACTGTGAAATAATAGATTCGAATTTTGATTCACAAGGTGATGATAAAATATACTTTAAAAATAGTAAGTTTACTAATAGTAAAATAAGATATAGTACTTGGGGTCCACCATCTGAAGTTACATTTGAGGGATGTAATATTTTAAATGATTCGGATGTTTCATTTATTGAATTATCTGCAGGTAGAGCAGAATTATTGACTTTAATAAATAATAAAATTAATAATAAATCTAGTAAACCAATCATAAGTATTTTTGACACTAGTTACACTACACCAAATGGTAATATAGTTTTAGAAAACAATGAACTTATTCAAGAAAATTATCCTTATATATTTAATGGGAGGGATATTAATAAGGGGATTGTAAATTTTACCGATAAAAATAATTCTATAACTGGGGCAGAAATGTTGAATCCTAAATATCTTAATAATCAGTATTTTAATATTAATAAAAACTAATATGTTGTAATAATATAATGTGGAAGCTAGTCGAGGGTAATTCCTCGACTGGCAAAAGCATTAGCTGTAATGAAAGATTATGAAATTATTAAATATTTAAAATTCCAGTTAATTTATATGTTTCAAATTAATGAAGGAATGTTATAATATATATATTTACATTTAATGTAAAAAAAGGTATAATTATTATGTTGTTTAACTATCGAGTTATTGATAATCCATTATCTAAATACAAGGGGAGAGTGAACATGAATGCTGCACAAATCCAACTTATAAACTTTTTATCTGCTGCTATACATGATGAAAGATTAGACATTGATCAAGTGAAAAAGATCAATTTCAAATCAATAATAGATGAAGCAGAAGCGCATAATATTAAAGGTTTGGTATACTCCGCTATTAATAAAAACAATATATCAAAATACATCGACAAAGAGCAATTAGAACAGTGGAAAAAAGAGACCTTCTTCACAGCTGTATATCAGATACAACATATCAAGCAGATTTCTCATGTATTAGAAATATTTAATAAAGAAAAAATTCCTGTAATAGTACTTAAAGGCCTTGTTATAAGAGATATATATCCTAAACCAGAATTAAGAACTATGTGTGATGCAGATATACTAGTGCATAAAGAAGATTTAGATAAAGTTAAAAAGCAATTATTAAAGCTTGGATATATAGAATATGGGATAACAAAAGCACATATCGTATTTGAACATATTAAGTATCCACCTATAGAAGTACATTGGTTTTTGACATATGAAGATTTTTTTAAGAAAAATGTCCTGTGTGAAAATGAAATATGGAAAAAAACAATGAAAGTTAAAGTTGGAGGGACAGAAGCATTATCTCTTTCATTTGAAGATATAGCGGTTCATTTATGTTTGCATATGGCAATACATAGTGCAAGTAGTGGTTTTGGAGTCCGCCAACTTTGTGATTTGGTACTGTTAGTTGAAAAAAAAGGTGATTTAATAGATTGGTCAAGCTTTGTTAATAAGATAAGAGAATATGGAATTGACAAATTTACTATGGCAATATTTACTATTTGTAGAATTTTATTTAATATGACTGTACCAGAAGAATTAAATAGTATTAAGTTAGTTAAAAGAGAACTTTTAAATTTATTGATTGATGATATTTTTGAATCTGGTGTTCATGGTAATAGAACCTTATCAAAAATGTTTAGTAATAAAATGGCTTATAATTCACATGATAAAGTGGGTAACAATAGTTGGGGTATATTAAAAAGATTTATAATGTTTGTATTTCCACCTATTAATAAACTATCAGATAGATATGCTTATGCCAAGAAATATATTATTTTACTACCTATAGCATGGATTCATCATTTTTTTAGTGGAGTTTTCAGTAAGGAATATAGTTTTTTTAGTAAGATAAAGTTCTTAGTATCAACAGTACATATTTCTAAGAAAAGAAATAAAATACTTAAAGGACTGGAGTTAATATAATTTACAGTAGGTCATAATTAATAAATATGATAAAACAAGAGCATATACGTAACTGTAAAAAATAACTAAATAAGTAAAAAGTTAAATAAATATTATGTGAATATGAAAACACTAGGAAGATGGAGGTATAAAAATGATTAATATTAGTATGAACACAATAGTTGAACAAAGGGAAGGAATAGATACTACAGATATAGATGGCGAAAAGGCCATGATGGATCTAGAAAAAGGACAATATTTTATGCTGGATAGCGTTGGAAGTAGAATATGGGAAATTATTAGTAAACCTTGTGCTGTAAAACAAATATTATTAGAATTAATGAAAGAATATGATGTTGATGAAAAAACTTGTGAAGAAGGTACAGTTGAATTTCTAGAGAAACTTAACGAGGATGGACTTTTAGTAACTAAATGAAAGGTTTTCTTTGAAAATAAATATAAGGTTAAGAATTTAACTAAACAAGAAAAATTGAAATTATTAGCTTAATAAACAAAAAATGAAGAGCATTAGGGGATGAGAAGATGTCTGCAATTTTCGGAGTTATAAACTTTAATGGAGATAGTGTTTCAGAGAATGTAGAAATTGGAATGACTAATAGATTAAGTAAATATAAATTAGATTCCATAAAAGTTATACATAGAAAGGGTATGCTCATGGGTTGTGGAATGCAATACATTACAGCAGAATCTCTAAATGAAGTCTTACCTTATTATGATGAAAGTAGTGGACTAGTAATTACTGCAGATGCAATTATCGATAATCGCGTAGAATTGTTCTCTTTACTCAATATATCTAATGATATTCAAAACAATATATCAGATAGTCAATTGATTTTGATGTCATTTAAAAAATGGGGACATAAATGCACAAAGTATTTAATTGGTGATTTTACATTTGCTATATGGGATGAAAAAAACAAAAATTTATTCTGCGCCAGAGACCATGTTGGTAAAAGGACGTTTTACTACTACTATGGAGAAGATTTTTTTGCTTTTGCCACAGTAATTAATCCTATATTTGAAGTTTTAAACAAAAGACCTGATTTGAATGAAAAATGGATTGCAGATTTTTTAGTTCTACCACTAGTTGTTCAGGAAATACAGAATAATGAAACTGTGTATGAAAGTATTTATCAATTACCACCAGCTAGTCATCTTGATTTGCATAATAAGGAAATTACTATACATAAATATTGGAATCCGCTAGAAGAGATAAAACCATTAAAATTAAAATCAGATAAGGAATATGTAAAGGCTTTTAATGAAGTGTTCTATGAGGCTATTAATTGTCGCTTGCGTAGCACTGCTGAAGTTGGGGTAATGATGAGTGGGGGATTAGATTCTGGTTCAGTTGCTTGCATAGCAGCTAAACAATTGAGTAAAAAAAATAAGAGGTTAAAAGCTTTTAGCTCAATCCCTATGAAAGAATATAATAATAATTTACAAAATGGTATTATTGCAGATGAAAGTAAATATATTAAATCTATAGTTGATTTATACAATAATATTGATTTGACATTGTGTAGAAGCGAAAATGAAAATTCTGTCACTAATATTGGATTCTTAATTGATATTTTAGAACAGCCACACAAGATTATAGAAAATTTATTTTGGTACAACCATATTATAGAAAATGCTTGTAAAAATAATTGTAAAATACTGCTAAATGGACAGTGCGGTAACATGACTATTTCCTATGGGTATTTTATGCCACATGTTCTCTCTTTGTTTAGAAAAGGGAAAATATTTAATGTTATTAAAGAGATAAATGGGTATAGCAATTTGTATAGAATACCTAAAAATCATGTTGTAAAAAAAACACTTAAAGCTGTTATGCCTTATAGTATAAGAAAGTTTATGACTAAAAACATTTATAAAAATAAAGACATATTTGAAATGAGTCTTATAAATCAACATTTAATTAGTAAATGGAATTTAGAGAGTCGCATAAAAGATAATGGATACTATAATTATCCATTTAGATATATTGATAGTAAAGAATTGCAAAGAAACGTAGTTGATCCTGTAGCGCTATCACAATTGGCATTAGTAGAAACAAAACTTTCTTTAGCTCATGGCATAGTAGAAAGAGATCCAACATGTGATAAGAGAGTTATAGAGTTTTGTCTTAGTTTGCCAAGTGGACAGTTTGTAAGAGCAGGAAAGGAAAGAACTCTTATACGTAGAGCAACTGAAGGTGTTTTACCAGATAAGATAAGACTTAATTATGAAGAAAGAGGACGACAGGGCGCAGATTGGGTACAAAGGCTACAGCCACATTGGCAAACAATTAGTGATCACATGGCAAACGCGTTAGACAATGATGCAATTAGTAAATACATAGATGTTGATAAAACAAGAAAATGCTTAGATTCTATTGGCAATTGTATGGATGAAAAATCTTCTCAAAATGTAAGAATGCTTATAATTATTCTCATTTTTTCGGAATTTATAGATAAATATTTTGACGACAATTAATTATTTAATAATACCTATAGCTTGTTATATTTTTAAATATTATTTGAATTATGATAAAGAATATGTATTTAAAATTTAGCAAGTTTATATAAAATTAAAACGACATAGTAATATAGTTGATAATATACTGTGTCTAATACAAAGGAGGTGCTAAAATGAAAAAGAAAGTTTGGTGTAAACCAGAAATATTAGTATTAATGGCTAAAGATACACAACATGGAGGACAAAGATACGATCATCCAGATGGACCATGGACTGGAGAGAACAAGGATACTAGATCATTCTCGTAATTAAATTATTTAAATATACCCCAAAGTCATAGAATTTTGGGGTGTATTTAATAATCTTCTGTAAAATAGTTGCTATTTACACACCTAATAATTACAAAAATATCATTATAGAACAATTGAGATTTTAAAATATTTTTGTGGTTTATTATTATTTAAACTTAATGGAAAAGTGATACTAAAATTAAGTAGATAAATTATAAAAGAATTAGCAAATCTAATATTATGTATTAAATATATAGTAATAAAATGTGTAGTCATAGATAATGGGAAATCAGTTTTGTAATGATATTTAATTTAATATATTAGAACATTAATAAATGTTAATGGAGAAATTTAAATGAATTTAAAAGATGGAAATATAAATGTATATAACTATAAAGCTTATGGATTGAATATCCAATCTGAAATTATGCTACCAGAGTTATTGTTATCTGATAATAATCAATATATTGACGTAAATATATTATACGGAGTATTACCTCAAGAAATATCCAAAGAAATAGATAATGGTAAACACTTTGAGTTTGGAAAAGAAAAAATGTGGTTCTGTATAAATAATATTGCAAAATATTATATATCTAATGGAAATACAATAATAGTAGAACCTTTTGAAAATGCAAATCAGCATAATGTGAAAGCTTTTTTGCTTGGCAGTGCATTTGGTATGCTATTAATTCAAAGAAATACAATAGCTATTCATGGAGGCACTATTGTAATTGATGGACAAGCGTTGGTGATTACAGGAAACCAAGGAGCGGGTAAATCCACATTAACTTCTGCATTTAGGGATAAAGGATATTCTTTTATGTCTGATGATGTTTCTGTTTTAGGCAAAAGAAAAGATTTAACCCATATTATTTATCCAGGATATCCACAACAAAAACTTTGCAGAGACGCTATGGAAAAAATGAATTATCATCTTAAAGATTTTAAGAGAATAGATGAGGGAAGAGACAAATACGCTATACCTGTACATAAAAACTTCATAAAACATACTGTGTCGTTAGGAGCAATTTGTGAAATAACTATAGGGGAAAAGGAATATGTAGAAATTGAGGAGATTACAGGAACAGAGAAGCTTAAATTACTTTTAAAAAATATTTATAGAGTAGAAGTTACACAATATACTGGAATAAATATAGATTATATGAAAAATTGTATATACATTGCTAAGGAAATTCCTTTCTTTAAAATTAAAAGGCCAAAAGATAAGTTTTCTGTTGAAGATCAAATTACAGTTATAGAAAAAGCTTTAATAGAGAAAAATAATGTGATAGAGATGGTTCAAAGATGATGACCTTATCCACACTAACTAGAAAGTCAAAAAGCTTTCTAAGTATAAGGTGGTCAGATAAACTATTGTTCTTCAAAGCCTATATTATAACGGGTATAGCAAGAATGGCAATTTTATTTTTAAAATTTAATATAGTTAAGAAATATATGGGTAACCCTAAAACTGAATCGCCTTATATTCTAGATAAAGAAGTATATCGAAGTGCTAAAAAAGTTTCATGGGCTGTAAACCAAGCAAGTAAATATACTCCGTGGGAAAGTAGATGTCTAGTTAAAGCTATTACAGCCCAAAGATTACTTAAAAAGAAGGGGATTTATAGTACAATTTATCTTGGCGTAAATAAAGATGAAAGTAATAAAATGAATGCCCATGCTTGGTTAAGGTGTGGAGAGTTATTTGTAACTGGGGGATATGAGAAAAACGATTTTAAGGAAGTAGCAAAGTTTTCAAACTATAGTCAAAAATGACTCTAAATAAGATGGTAAAATACCAAATTATTTAGAGTCATTTTTTAATTTAATCACCACTAATTCAGGCCTATTAAAAATTCTTAAATTTATAGAACTATTTCCAAGGCCCCTACCTACAATCATCGTTGAATCATCAATTTCGTATTTACCACCGTAGTATTTTGGGAAAAATTCTACATCAGGAGATAAAAGCCCACCTACAAAAGGAATATTTACTATACCTCCATGTACGTGACCTGCCAATACTAAATCTGCGCCCCAAGTTGAGTATTCTTCAAAGTAAAAGGGGGTATGTGCAAGGACTATATTAAATTTATCCTTCTTTAATTGAAAATAACTGTTTTGAAGATCTTCAGGTGTAAGTTGAACTGCTACATTGGGATTATTTCTATATTCTTTATTATAATAGCTCATGGGTAATACTAAGCCATATAAATTAATATGTTGTTCTTTTTTTATAAGTTCTATTTTTGAGTTGTTTAGAATAATTACTCCTAAATTTTCAAGTTTTTTTATATATTCATTTAACCAATTATCATTAAGTCTGTTTAATCTCATTTCTAGTATTTCTTCATGATTACCATATGTATAATAGATAGTATATTTTTGAGTTAAATTTTGGCACAATTCTAAAAATACAGTACCATCATCATTAGAAGCATTTAGCATATCACCTGTTACCACAATAATATCAGGGTTTATTTTATTTATTTTTGATATAAGCCTTTTATTATTTGTGCCAAAGCTTTTACTGTGTAAATCAGTTAATTGAAGAATTTTCATATCATTAAATTCGCTAGGTATTTTATTAGACTTAAGAGTAAAAGTCGAAATTTTCAATCCATTATTTGAAAACCAATAGAAAATTAATATAATAGCTATGAAGGAGATTAAGCGAATCATACTTTTCATACTGTTTCTACTGCAACTTCAGATTCTTGGAATTCTTCAGAAACTTTGGTATTATATGATACACTCAAAATACCGTCTTTTAGGGTTAATATTTTGTTACAAATATCTAAAGCAGAAGGTCTGTGGGTTATTATCAAGCAAGTGGGTTTGTTTTTTAAGTTTTTAATGGATTGAAGCAGCTTCATTTCGGTATCACCATCTAAAGCGGAAGTGGCCTCATCTAAAATGAGTACAGGTTTCTTACGTATCAAAGCTCTAGCAATAGCGATTCTTTGAACTTGTCCTTCTGAAAGGCCTACTCCTCTCTCTCCAATTTCTGAGGAAAATTTGTCTTCAAGATTTTCAATAAAATCTAAGGCGCAAGCTTGTTTAGCAGCTTCATAAATTTCGGAGAACGATACAGGGTTTATACCATAACTTATGTTATCCTCAATGGAGCCAGAAAATAATGTATTTCCTTGAGGAACATAGGAAATCATATGTCTAAAATCCCTATTGACATTTAATTTTTCACCATTTTGATTTATTAATAGTTCACCATCTGTAGCATGTATAAATGATAGTAATAATCGTATTAATGTGGTTTTACCTTCCCCAGAAGTACCTACTAAAGCAACTATATCCCCTTGATTAATTTTAAAAGATACATTTTTTAGAATAGGCAAGTTTTCTTTGTATTTAAAGGAAACATTTTTAAATTCCATGTTCATAGGTTTATCTATTTTAAACAGATTTTCTATAGTTGTATCCTCTAAAGTCATTTTTTCAATATCCATCAATCTTTCAGTAGCACCATAGGAGTTAATAATTTGTGGTAAGGAGTAAGCAAACATTATAAAGGGACCTTGAATGTTACCAAATAGCTGTAATAGTGCGGTTAAGGTTCCAAAAGCATCAGTACCTTTAGAAAGATTCATTGCACCCCAATAGAAAACAGCAAAGTATCCACCCCATGCACCTATTTGAATAAATGTGTTGGAAAAAGCATTGATTTTACTTCTTTTTAATAATAATTTAAGTTTTTTATTTTGAAGATTTTTTAAAGATAACATATTATTTTTTTCTTGAGTGAAGGATTTTACTATGGTTATATTTTGTAATGTTTCTTGAATGAAGGTTCTGTATTTAACCTCTTGGTCTTGTATATCAATGTAAACTTTTTTTTGTCTTTGTCCATAAAATTTACCTATGAAAATACAAACAGGAAAAATTATTATGGATAATATTGCCATAGTTGGTTCTAAAAATAACAGAGTTGCAAAGGCGGTAATAAGCATGACGAAAAAAGATATCATACTAGGTAGAGTGTCTGTAAGCACAGAGGATACAGTTCCCACATCATTAGTTATTTTTGTCAGAAGGTTCACGCTATGATGTTTTGAGTGTTCTATCCATTCACTATAGGTAACATGTTGATAAAGCGTTGATTGAGTATTGTTGGATATCTTACCTGAGCAATAAGTAGTAAGTATAGAGTTTAAAGTACTAAAAGCAATATCACTACATAGTAGCATTGCAAAAATAATTATCCATTTAATAATTAATTCTTTGTTTCCTAAAGTTGCTGAATCAATAAGTGATTTAGAAACTACAGCTCTATATACATTCAATATTGATGAAACTGAACCAATAAGTATAATCAGTATTAAGTTAAATTTAACTGGTTTTACTTGCGACAAAAGCCATTTTGTTTCTTTTAGTATTTTTTTCATTAATTTTCTCTCCTTTTAGAATAATGTACAAAAACAGCTATTGAATAAAAAAGAAATTATACCATTTAATGGTAACATATTTTTGCTTTTTTTCATATATCTTTTAGAAAAAATGAGATATATTATTCAAGGTAATAATTTAAACCTACTGATACTATCAATTTGTATCTGTATATGATAGAATTAAATAAAATGATAGTGATACTATCATTTGTGCAATAGACAATGAGGTGAGATTAGCTATGAAAAGTAATAAAGAAAAAAGACAAGATAATATTAAGGAAGAGGCACGAAAACTCTTTATTAAAAAAAATATAGAACAAGCAACTTTTGCAGAAATTGCTAAGAATTCTAAGGTTGGAGAAGCAACTATTTATAGGAATTATCCCAATAAAGGAGAATTGGCTATGGTCGTTGCTATGGATTATGTCACAGATTTAGTTAATGATTTAGAAGAAAGACTTTCAAATAAAAAAGATACACACATAGTTAAATTTGAAAAATTACTAGATTATTATATTGAAGTGTTTATTAATAAGCCTGACTATTTTATTTATATGGAACATTTTGACAATTTTATAGCTCACAGTAGTGAAAAACCTAGTGATTTTAATGAGTATGAAAAAAGTTTATATAATATTGTAAAAGTTCTTTGTGATGTTTATTCCGGTGAAAAGTTAGACAATAGTATTGATGCTAATATAAATGTTGAGATGGCAGTGTATACTTTTAATATTACATTTATAAGTCTTTGCCAAAAATTATTATTAAGGGGTAAAATAACATCCACAGATTTGAGATTCGATGCTATTGATGAGTTGAAATTGATGAAGAAGATTTATATAGATTATCTTAAAGTTAAATAAAGGAGAATTGCCATGAAAAAAGATTGGAATAATCCAGAAATTATCGGCATAAACAAAGCTAAGCCTAGGATGGAGGCACAGGGATATGATTCTATTAATTCATATCTGAAAAAAAAGAATGATAGAAAGTTTTTAAATGGAGTTTGGAAGTTTAATTATTGTAATAATTATAAAGAAAGACCAGAAGATTTTTATAAAAAAAATCTTGTAGTTAAAGGATGGGATGATATTAATGTTCCAAGCGTATGGGAGACACAAGGGTATTCAAAACCTTATTATTTAGCTTTTGATTATCCTCCAGTTTTAGATAAAAGAAAAAAACATATACCAAATTTATTTGAAGATAAAATTCCGGTAGGGATTTATAGAAGAACATTTGATATAAATAAAAATTGGTTGAATGATTACGTATACATACATTTTGGGGCGGTAAAATCTGCTTTTTATCTTTATATTAATGGAGAAAAAGTAGGTTATTCTCAAGGGTCTATGACACCGGCAGAATTCTTGATTAATGATTATGTGGTTGAAGGAGAAAATCAAGTTACAGTTGAGGTGTACAAGTATAGTGATGGAACTTATTTAGAAGATCAGGATATGTGGTTTTTAGGGGGAATATATAGAGACGTATACTTGTACCATGAATCAAAGGAAAGAATATGGGATATTTATCTTTATAATACCTTTGATGATGAATATAAGAATGCTACGCTTTATGCAGAAATTTTGGTTCAAAATAAAGGTCCTGTCCCCGCTAAATGTATCATTTCTAGAAAAATTGAAATTTATATATCCACTAATAAAAATGAACTTGGTTATAAGTTGATGGAAGATAAATTCAGTTATTTACAATCAAAGTTAATAAATAATGAGGAAATTGGTGAAAAACAATTAGTAAAACTACGGGGACAGGTACTGAATCCTTTAAAATGGAATCATGAAACGCCCAACTTATATTATATAACAGTGGTTCTAAAAGATGAGAATGAAAAAATATTACAGGTAAAGGGTAGCAGATTTGGATTTAGAGTGGTTGAAATAAAGAAGTGTAAATTTCTTATTAATGGAGAACCAATTATTTTTAAAGGAGTTAATAGGCATGAATTTAGTCCTGATACTGGTTGGTATGTGGATAAAAAGTTGAGGGAGAAAGATATTAATATTATGAAACAACATAATATTAATGCTGTTAGAACAGCGCATTATCCAAATGACCCTCATTTATATGAATTATGTGATGAATATGGACTTTATGTAATTGATGAGGCAGATGTTGAAACTCATGGGGTTAGACGTAAAAACATACCAGGGGACAATCCTATCTGGACAAAAGCGGTAGTGGATAGAATGAATAGAATGGTTTTTAGGGATAGAAATTATCCTTGTATTATAATGTGGTCCTTGGGAAATGAAGCTGGCTACGGAGAAAATTTTCACATTATGAAGCAAGAGGCTATGAAAGTAGATGCCACAAGACCTTTTCATTATGAAGGGGATATGGATTTAAAGGTATCAGATGTATTGAGTTTAATGTATCCTTCACCAGAAAAAGAAACTAGATTTGGTGAATTAGAAGATATAAAAATTAGTTTATTTCAAAATATTTTAAATCAATTAGCTGCGGATCAAAAGGGTTTTACTAAAGACCAATATAAGGATAAACCTATTATGAATTGCGAATTTGCACATGCAATGGAAAATAGTTTGGGGAATTTTAAAGAGCATATGGATGTATTTGAAAAATATGATAATTGGTGTGGGGGATTTATTTGGGATTTTGTTGACCAGTCTATTAGAAAAAAACAACAAAATGGTAAAGATGTTTGGACCTATGGTGGGGATTATGAGGAAGAAAAACACAGTGGACAATATTGCGCAAATGGTATAGTAAGTGCAGATAGAGAGCTACACCCATCTATATATGAAGTGAAAAAAGTTTATCAAGATTTTTCTATTTATAAAAGTGAAGAAAAATATATACTCAAAAATAAAAGATTTTTTACGGATTTGAATTTGTATAAACTACATTATTATTATTTAGAGGACGGGAAAGAAATCTTAAGAAAAGAAATTCTATTACCCAGTATTCAACCATCAAAATTATTTCAACTAAACATTGATTCTATTGAAATGAAAAAAGACAAAACTTATCATATTATTTTTTCTATGACATTAAAAGAAAAAACTCTTTATGAGGAAAAAGGTTATGAAGTTGGTTTTGAACAATTTGTGCTACAAGAAAAATTTGTAAATTCTAAAAATTATGGGGGACAGGACCTGGTATTTAATAGTGGAAATCAACGGGGACAGGACTTAACAATTAATAAGAAACAGCAGAATCAACGGGGACAGGTAATAGTGATTGAGGATGCCAAGGAGTACTCTATAAATTCAAATAACACGGAATATACAATTAACAAAGAAAATGGATTGATTGATGAAATAAAAATCAATGGAAATATAGTGGTGAACAATCCAATAAAGATGAATTTTTGGAGACCCATTACGGATAATGATATAGGATTTGGTAATTTTAATCCTATAATTAGAAAAATGTATGAGGAAGGACCTTTCAAAAAACTTACTTATAATCCTCCTAAAGTTCATAAAATTTTAATAGATGAAAAGGTAGATAAATTAGATAAATTAGATAAAATGGACAACAAAAAACATATTTTCAAAAATATAAGTGAAAATATAAGTGGGGACAGGTCTTTTAGGATAAAAGTTATATATAAACACAAACTTTTCAAAACATTAGCTTTGATCTACACAATAGATAGCTCAGGAAAAATAAATATTACAACTATGGCTGAACCTAAAAAAGAAATGATACGATTAGGTTTTACTGCTCAGTTAGATGAAAAATATAATAAAGTTGAGTGGTTTGGTCGAGGAGAGCATGAAACTTATTGTGATAGAAAACTAGGTGGTAAATATGGTATTTATTCAAAATCTGTAGAAGAAATGCATCACGAATATATGAGACCGCAAGAAAATGGACTAAGAACTGATATTTACAATTTATCAATATCAAATAATAGATACAAGCTAAATGTAAAAGCAGTAGATAAAAAAATTAGTTTTAGTACTTGGCCTTATAGAATGAAAAGTATAGATGATGCAACTCATTCTTATATGCTAGGAACAGAAGATGTGGTTACTTTGAATATTGATGGATTTCATCGTGGGGTTGGCGGAGATGAGCCAGGACAGTTATGTTTATTAGATAAATACAAATTACATAAAAACAAATTTTATACTTATTCGATAGAGTTAAGTATAAGTGAAAATAAATAATAATTCTGATTTGAATAATAAATTTTAATTAAAATTAATCAATACAAATCAATACTAATCAACACTAATTAATACTAATGGGGGGAATTATAATGGCAATAATTTTTAATGAAAATAATAAAGAGTTTCATTTAATAACAGAAAATACAAGCTATATCATGAAGGTATTAGAAAGTGGACACTTGGGACACTTGTATTATGGAGAAAGATTAAGGCACAAAAGCAATTTTGATAATTTGTATTTAAGTTTTTCGCTTGATATCGGCAACTCTGTTTCTTATAGTTCTGAAACAAAAGATTTTAATTTGAATGTGGCATTACTTGAATATCCTACTTATGGAAAAGGAGATTACCGTAGTCCAGCACTTGAATTATTATTTGAAAATGGAAATTCCACAGCAGATTTTAAATATGAAAGTCATAGTATTAATGAAGGAAAATCTCCATTAGTACAATTACCATCAACTTACAATAATGAAAAAGATGCAGAAACACTTCAGATTAATTTATACGATTATGTGGAGGATGTAAGACTTGAAATTTCTTATTCTGTATTTTCAGAGGCAGATATAATAACTAGAAATGTTAGAATTATTAATGGAAATAAGCAAAAAGTAAGAATAAATAAAGCTATGAGTATGAATTTAGATATGTTCACTGAAGATTATTCAAATTATGAAATCATAACCTTAGACGGGGCTTGGATTAGAGAAAGACATATTAATAAAAGACCATTAAGCCAAGGTATTTTTAAGATAGATTCGAAAAAAGGAGTAAGTGGTTCTGATCACAGCCCATTTATTTGTATAAAAAAATCAGAAACAAATGAAGAAAAAGGAGAATGCTATGGATTTGCATTAGTTTATAGTGGAAATCATGAAGCATCACTGGAACTGTCCCCACATCTTTTAACTAGAATGCAAATGGGAATCAATTCTTTTGACTTTAATTGGTTACTAGAGCAGGGACAGGACCTTCAAACTCCAGAAGTTGTTTTAACTTTTTCTAGTGAAGGAATGAACAAAATGAGCCAAAACTTCCACAACATAATTCAGAACAATTTAGTGCGAGGAGAATGGAAGCATAAAGAAAGACCAGTGCTTATAAATAATTGGGAAGCAACTTATATGGATTTTAATGAAAAGAAAATTTTAAATCTTGCAAAGGAATCTAAGAAATTAGGAATAGAATTATTTGTATTAGATGATGGATGGTTTGGAAAAAGAAATGATGATAAATCAAGTCTTGGAGATTGGTTTGTTAATAAAGACAAGTTGCCAAGTGGAATTGATGGATTAGCAAAAAAAATAAATGATATGGGACTTCAATTTGGTATTTGGGTAGAGCCGGAAATGATTTCTTATGATTCTCAATTATTTAAAGCACATCCACACTGGGTTATGAGATTGCCTGAGAGAGAATTATCCATGGGAAGAAATCAAGCAGTACTAGATTTAGCTAATCCAGAGGTATGTGATTATATTTACGAATGCTTGGCCAAATTATTTAAAGAATCTAATATTTCATATGTAAAATGGGATATGAATAGAAATTTTTCTGATATATATTCAAATTATTTACCAAAGGAAAGACAAAGAGAGATTACTCATAGATATGTATTAGGCTTATACGGAATTTTAGAGAAATTGAATAATGAATTCCCTCATATTTTATTTGAAAGTTGTGCTGCTGGGGGAAATAGATTTGATATGGGGATGCTTTATTATATGCCTCAAACTTGGACAAGCGATAATACAGATGCAATTGAGCGGGTTTATATTCAAGAGGGAACAAGCTTAGTATTTCCTCCATCAACTATGGCAGCACATGTTAGCGGTAATGTAAATCATCAAGTAATGAGAAGTACTCCAATAGAAACAAGATTTAATACTGCAGCCTTTGGTTTGCTTGGATATGAACTTGATGTAACTAAACTTACTAATTTTGAGAAGAAAATTGTTACAAAACAAATAGAGTACTATAAAAAACATAGGAAACTTCTACAATTTGGTACTTTTTATAGAGAGAAAAGCTTTTTTAATAGCAAATGTACTAGTAACAGCAATAGTAGTAGTGATAATGTAGCTATTTGGTCAATGGTATCTAGGGACAGGGATGAAAGCTTTATAGGGTATTATCAAAAATTAGCTAAACCTAATCCAAGCTATGAGAAAATTTATCCTCTAGGATTAAAGGATGAAAGTTATTATAGGGTAGAGAATAGAGAACAATATATTAACGTTAGAAGTTTTGGGGAAATGATCAATAATTTTCTTCCAGTAAAAATAAAAGAAAATGGATTGATTCATAATACTATTTCAAATAATTATTTATACAAACTTCCATCAGAAAGTATGGAAGGAAACGGTGATGAATTTATGAAGGCAGGTATAAAATTAAATCATCAATTCACGGGGACAGGTTTCAATGATAATGTGAGAGCAGTACTGGATTATGGATCTAGAATGTATTATGTAAAAGAAAAAATTAATTAAAAATATATGTCCAAAAATATATGTCCTGTCCCCGTGATATTATAAATTACGGGGACAGGACACTTAATTTGGACACTTAATTTATACCTACATCAGTATATTAACGATTGAATTAAATATATTAATTGTATATAATTTAATAATGAATTTAATGATATGGGTATCCTAGTTTAACTATTAAGTTATACTTGTCCAAAACTCCTAGAAATATGGAGCTTTTGGAAAATTATTTGGTGCGTCTAGTTTTTAGAACAAGTGTAAATTAAGTTTCACAGGAGGAGCCTTATAGTGATAAAGGGGAAAAAATTATGAATAATAAAAATATAAATAAAGATATAAATAATAATTTTGAGGAATTATTTCAAAAGGCTAAAGAATTTAATGAGGTGAAACCATGGCAATGGCTTGGTGGAACTGATGTTTTTGGAATAAAACTTCATGATATGGATGAAATAGTTTTTTGCTCAGTAATGGGTATGGGGGAAGAATTATATGGCATGGCTATTTATAAAGGAATCAGAGGAATAGAAAGTTATTTTAAAATGTTAGATAGAGATTATGATTTAGATGAAGAGGCTATACATATTCAGCAGGCCATAACTATTGATTTTGTTGATAGGAATGAAGTTACGAGCCAAGACTATGAATTAATAAAAGATTCAGGTATTAAATTTAGAGGAAAGAAACAATGGCCTATTTTAAGGGAATATGAGCCTGGATTTATTCCATGGTTTGCAGAAGAGGAAAATTTGATTTTAATGGGAAGAATTTTAGATAAAGCTAAGGATTATGTTCTTTATTTAAAAGATAATATGGATAAAGCAGCACTTATGCAAGAAGGAAAATGTCATGTTAGAGAATTCTATGAAGACAATAGTTTCAAAGAAAAAGTTGTTGATTATATAAAATTAAATGAAGAGTATGATAGTTTGATAGAGATTCCTATAGTTTATGATGATTTAAGCATTAGAAGAATAAAGAAACAATGCAAAAAAACAAATGTAGTTTTGGAAATAGATGCTTTTTATGATTTGATGCCTGTTGAAGAAGAAGATCAAGTTCCTTATTTCCATGGAATACTTATGATAGTAGATGTGGATGAAGAATATATAATAGGAAATCACATTACTCACCCTTATAATATGGCGGAAGAATTTCAGAGGTATTTATTAGAATTTTTTAATGAAAAAAATGAATTACCTAGAAAGGTTCTTATTTCAAATTTTAATTTATTGACTTGGGTAGAAGATATGTTTGATAAGCTAGGAGTTCAGGTGGAATTTGTGGATCATTTAAGTTTAATTCCAGAGATAAAAAAAGAAGTGTTGGATGAGATGTTTGAGGAATAGGTGGGGAAGAGGTAGAAGAGGTAGAAGAGGTAGAAGAGTTGGAAAGTTGGAAATTTTGAGTAAAATTTAATTTTATTTAAAACAATATTAAAAAATACAAAAAAAACAGTTGAACTTTAGCGAAGTATGTTATATAATATATTTATAGACAAACAGATATAAAACTCGATAATAGCAAAATTAGTGAAAGCTAATGACGCAAAACTACAGGGACTAACATGTTTTTAACATAATGTCAGCCAGTTGCCGAAGGTTTGAAAAAAACTCATTCCTTGTGGATGAGTTTTTTTAATTATCAGGAGGTAGAAATTTGCTTTCTTTAAAAAATTTAACTAACAATAAGATAATAGCTCATAATGTGATTGAGGCGGATAGTTTTTTTAAAAGATTAAAAGGATTAATGTTTACAAAGGTCCTGTCCCCGCAATCAGGAATGTTTATACATCCTTGTAATGGAATTCACACTTTTTTTATGAACTATGTTATTGATGTTTTATATCTTGATCCTAATAATAAAATCATTGCTATTGATGAAAAAATGAAGCCCAGCAGATTCGGAAAGATTCATAAAAAAGCAGTGGCCGTAGTTGAATTGTCAGAAGGAATGATAGAGGAAACTCAAACAAAAGTTGGACATGTAGTAGAATTCATTTAAAAAAAAGGAGAGATAATTATGTTAAAAAAAATGAAAAATCTATTTGTTGAAGAACAAGGACAAGGTATGACAGAATATGGTTTAGTACTAGGAATTATTGCTGTTGGAGTAATAGCTACACTAGTTTTATTAAGAGATAAAATTTTAGCAGTAATAACAAGTGTAACAAGTGGTTTAGGTACGGAATAAAACTATAAGATAAGATGCTGACAAATACATTAATTTGAGAATATAATAAATCCCACATCTAAAAAGGCCTTCCATAAAATGGACGGCCTTTTTACAAAAGAGGTGAAAATATTGATTTTGAATATAATACTAATTTTAGTTTTAACTATATGTTTTATCACAGATTTAAAAGAGCAAAAAATATATAATAAAGTTATTTACCCAACCCTTATTTTAGTTGTAATAATTCAATTTATTTCAAATGGTTTAAGTGGATTACAAAGTTCACTATTAGGCTTTGTAGTAGGGCTAGGTATTCTATTAATACCATATTTTCTAGGAGGAATAGGAGCGGGAGATGTAAAACTCTTGGCAGTTATTGGAGCGATGAAAGGGAGTATTTTTGTTTTGAATACAGCTTTATATATGGCTTTAATAGGAGGAGCTATAGCATTGATAATTATTATATCCCATAAAGAATTTGTAAATTTTTTAAAAAAGTTAGGTACTTGGATATTTGCATTATTTAATGGAGCCACATATAAGTTAGAATTCCCTACCACGGCTTTAATTAAAAAATATCCTTATGGGGTAGCTATTGTAGGAGGAGCATTCATTTGTCTTTTGTTTGAAGGAGCTTGGATAATATGAAAATAAAAAAAGGACAAGCAATGGTAGAAATTGCAATAATTCTGCCTATATTTTTACTTCTTTTATGTGCTGTACTAGACTTTGGAAGGATATTATATGCATCAATAAATTTAAATATGATAACTCAAGAAGCTGTTAGAATGGGTGGTTTGGGTAAAAGTGATTATGAGATAATGCAATATGTAAATGAACAGGTTAAGTTGCCTGATAAAGACACAATGATAGTAAATATTAACCCAAGTGATTCATCAAGAGATTCTGGTGATTACCTTACATTAAAAATTACCTATGAAGTTAAGTACATCACTCCCATTATAGGTAATGTTATTAATTCACCCTTTCAAGTTGTGACTCAATCTACTATAAGAGTGGAGTGATAGAAAATTTAATAATAAATAATTTGATAATACTCAATGAACAATACTCAATGAACAATACTCAATGAACAATATAAGTTCATAGGAGGAAAAGTATGATGTTAAAAAAATTGAAAATTCTAAAAGAAAGATTTATAAAGAACAGATTTATAAAAGAAGAAAGTGGTAATGCCATAGTACTTTTTTCCTTTTATCTTGTTATCCTTATAGGAATATCAGGTTTAGTTATAGATACAGGGGTTTTATATTTAACCAAAACTCATTTAAAGAAAACGGCTAATGCAGTGGTTTTGTCGGGAGCACAGGAACTTACTAATAGTAGTGCTGCAGTAAATGCTGTTGTTGCAAATATTTTAAATGCTCATGGAGAAGAAGCAAGCTTAAAGGAGATATCAATAGTAACAACCTATCCTTATAGAATCTCTGTAACTTTGGAGAAGGAAGTAAAATTATATTTTTTAAAAATTTTTAAAATGTATAGCGAAAAAGTAAGTGTAACCTCCTCAGTACAACTAGCGCCTATGAAATCAGGGACAGGTGCTGTACCACTTGGAATTGATGAATCTGTACCACTTGAATATCTTAAAGAGTACACCTTAAAGGTGGATTCTGGAGATTCTGAATACGGTAATTTTGGGGTATTAGCTCTTCAAGGGCCAGGTGCAAAACTTTATGAACAGGATTTAATGTATGGATATGATGGAGAATTAAAAGTTGGAGATATAATTAATACTCAAACAGGAAATATCGCTGGAAAAACAGTAAATGCGGTAAATTATAGAATAAATTCTTGCAGCCACTCTATAAATGACTACAATAGTAGAGATTGCGATAGAATTATTTTAGTTTTAGTATACGAGCCCTATGCATTCAATGGAAAACAACTAAGTAAAGTGAAAATCGTGGGATTTGCTTATTTTTATTTAAAAGAGCCTGTAAATCAACAGGATTCTACAATCAAAGGGTATTTTATAAAAAGAGCTGGAACGGGCTTTGGAAATGAAAGTTTAAGAGATACAGGGGCTTACACAATAAAACTATCAGAGTAGGTGAAATTATGAAATTAAGAAATATACTTATATTAACATTGGTAATGGCATTTATAACCACTATCCTATTTAATAATTATTTGAATGATTTAGAAGAAAAATATAAGAAAAATGAAAATAAGATAAGTGTTGTTGTACCTAAAATAGATATCACTAAAAATGAAAAAGTTACTGAGGAAATGTTAGAAACAAAAGAATTTTATTTAGAGTCAGTTCACCCAGAGGCAATAAAAGAAATACAAGATGTAGTAGGAAAATATGCAGCTACTAATATGAAACAAGGAGAAATATTGTTTGCTAGTAGATTTGTTGACCAATTTGCAGCAGAAGATTTTTTAACAAATAAAATAAGAGAAGGGTATGGAGCAGTATCTATTGAGGTTAATTATGTAGAATCTGTATCAAACTTAATTGAACCTGAGGATTATGTGGATGTTATATTTAGTGAAATTATTGAAAAGGAAAATGAAACGGATGAAATAATAACTGAAGTGATATTAGAAAATGTAAGAGTATTAGCTGTTGGGAAAAGACTTAATGAAAATTCACCACAAGTTGACTCCTCAGATACCACTAGTCAGTCACAGATTATTGAAGATACAGGTGTGGAATATATATCTGTAACCTTAGAATTGAAGCCAGAAGATATGGTTAAAATAGTGAATGCAGATGAAAGAGGAAATGTTAAATTCACACTAAAAAGCGACATATTCCCCAAATAAACAACCAACAAATCAAGAAGGTGAGATTATGAATACATTTAAAAATAATGTGGATACAACAAACAATAATATTAATGATGAATCAAAGGGAGAAATGATTGTTTTTGTTGCTGCAAAAGGAGGGGTAGGAAAAACAGTAATTTCTGTGAATACAGCTGTTACCATGGCTATGAAAGGTTATTCAACTTGTATTATAGATGGTGATTTTCAATTTGGTGATGTAAATATTGCTTTAGATATGCAACCAAAACTTACAATAAGTGATATGGTTGGTGATGTGGAATCTTTAAATAATGAAGTGATCTCAAATTATATTCAGCAGCATGAAAGTGGAGTTAAAATTTTATCGGCACCTTTAAAGCCTGAATATGCAGAGTTAATAACACCTAAGGCCATAGAAGTTATATGTGATAAACTCTTAGAACAAAATAAGTTTTTGATTGTAGATTTGGGGACAGGACTTACGGAACACAACATTAATTTCATAGAAAAAGCTGATAAAGTGTTTGTTATTACAGATCTTGAAATGACAACTTTGAAAAACACAAAAATCATGCTTAAAACGCTAAAATCCTTGGAAATTTCAGGAAAAGTAAAAGTTATTGTAAATAGGGCAGATATGGAGAGTGTAATAAAATTTAAAGATGTTAGGGAAATACTTGGTATTGAAAATTTAATTTATATATCAAACAATTTTAAAATAGTATCTAAATCTTTGAATATAGGAATACCTTTTGTAATTAACAAACCAAAGGAAAAAATAACCAATGAAATAATTAATTTGGTTTATGAAATTACTGAGTATAAAAAATCCCATAAAAGAGGGCGAAGAAGAAAGAAAAGTTCAACAGGGTTTTTTAAGAAAAGCAAATAATAAGTAACAAGGGTAAGTAAGAAACGTAAGTAATAAACATAAGTAAGAAACATAAGTAAGAAAAGGGGGGAAAAGAATGGGCCTCATTGATAGACTTAATAGTATAAACAATAATAACGTTGATTTAAATGATAAAAAAGAATTGAAAAATAACAGTATAAATGAAATAGAAAAAGAAACAGAAAAGGAAAAACAAAAACAAAGTGAAAAAACTCATCTACAGAAGATAGTTTATAATACCTCAAACAAACAACAAACAGGCAAGGAAAAAGAACTAAAAAATAAAATACAGAAAACTATATTAACTCAATTTAAAAATGATGATGTTGAAAAAATAATATCAGAGATAGATTCAATCGCTCTTGAAATAATAAAAAAAGATGGAGAATATTTAGGTGATATTGACAGAAAAGCAGTTATTGATGAGATAATAAATGATTTAACAGGGTTTGGACCTATAACCCCCTTGTTAAAAGATGAAGATATAAGCGAAGTAATGGTAAATGGCCCCCATAGAGTATATGTAGAAAGAAAAGGTAAGGTAGTTCTTACAGATGTACAATTTAGAAATGACGAACACGTTATGCATATTATTGAGAAAATTGTTTCACCCCTAGGAAGAAGAATAGATGAAAGCAGTCCTATGGTTGATGCAAGGCTCCCAGATGGATCAAGAGTTAATGCTATAATTCCTCCATTAGCCTTAAAAGGGCCAACCATTACTATTAGGAAATTTTCAAAGGACCCTTTTACAATTGAAAATTTAATAAGTTTCGGAACATTAACAAGAGATATGGCTATTTTTATTGATGCCTGCGTAAAAGCAAGGCTAAATATTTTTATTAGTGGGGGGACAGGTTCCGGAAAAACCACCACCTTAAATGTTTTATCCTCATTTATTCCAGATGATGAAAGGATAATAACCATTGAAGATGCAGCGGAACTTCAGCTTGGACAAGACCATGTTATTTCTTTAGAATCAAGACCGGCAAATATTGAGGGGACAGGAGCTATAACTATAAGAGATCTTGTAAAAAATTCCTTGAGAATGAGGCCAGAGAGAATTGTTATCGGTGAGGTTCGTGGTGGGGAAGCTTTAGATATGTTGCAGGCTATGAATACTGGACATGATGGTTCTTTAGCAACAGGTCACTCAAACAGCCCAAGAGATATGATAGCTCGTCTTGAAACCATGGTTTTAATGGCTGGAATGGAGCTACCAGTAAGAGCTATTCGGCAACAAATTTCTGGAGCCATTGATTTGATAATTCAGCAATCAAGACTTAGTGATGGTTCAAGAAGAATTGTAAGTATAACAGAAGTACAAGGTATGGAAGGGGAAGTGGTTGTTCTTCAAGATATTTTCACATTTAAACAGCAAGGAAAAGATCAAAATGGGAAATTAATTGGAAAAATGATTTCCACAGGCATACGTCCTAAATTTTATGATAAGCTTTTAGCATCAGGGATACAAGTGCCGGATTCTATATTTCAAATAGAGGAGTGGTAATTATGAAAGCTATGGTTTTATTATTGATGTTTTTGCTTTCCTTTTTATCAGTTGTATCAATATTATTTAGCTTTATTGTTTCAGATAGAAGAATAAAAAAGAGAATTGATTATTATTTAAAAATTGAAAAACACAAGAATAAAAGAAAAAATGATAAAACAAATTCAAAAAATACTTTGGATAATAATACCCTAAAAAAATTAAATAAAATAATTAGTGAAAAATTATCTCATATAAATAATGATGATACGGAACAAATGCTTATAAGTTCTGGCTTAGAAATAGATGTGGAAGAATATATCATGGCTAAGTGGATATTAGCAGCAATCATGGGAGGAATTTTATACTTTATACTAAATAATTTTATCTTCCTTTTTGTGGGAGGGGTACTTGGATATATAACGCCTAAGTTTTGGGTTAAAGGTAAGATAAAGAAAAGAATAGAGAAATTCAATAAAGAATTACCTAATATGATAAATATTATAATTGGTTCTTTAAAATCAGGTTACAGCTTTCCACAGGCTTTAAAAACCGTAGTAGAAGAATGTGATTCTCCCACAAAAGATGAGATTGGAATATTGATGAAGGAAATGAGCTATGGTATAACCATGGATGATGCTTTGCAAAATTTAAATAAAAGAATGCCCTCGGATGATCTAGAATTATTAATACAAGCAATATTAATTCAAAGACAGGTTGGTGGAAATCTAGCTGGGATTCTTGAAATAATAGTTGAAACCATAAGAGAAAGAATAAGAATACAAAGGCAAGTTCAAACATTGACTTCTCAGGGAAGGCTTTCAGGAAGAGTAATTGGAGCATTACCTGTAATATTGGGTGGTATGATTTATTTAATGAATCCAGAATATATAAAACCTTTATTTTCAAACAACATAGGACGAATTCTTGTTGGATTTAGCATTTTATCAGGAGTAATTGGCTTTATATTAATCAATAAATTGACAAAAATTCAGGTGTAAGGAGGGATGAGCTGTGATAGTAATTTTCTTTTTATTAACTATGGTATTATTTTCACTTTATGTAGTTCTAAAAATATTTGAAATTAATACAAAAACAAAAAAAAGGATAAAAACTTTTATAAACACAGAAAAATCAATTTATATAAAAGAAGAAACAAAGAGCAAAGATAATGTAAAAGAAATTATGGAATATCTAAGAGATAAATTTAATATATACTTTGGTAAAAAGATTTCTTCAAATGAAGAGCAAAGTATAGATAAAAAACTAACTCAAGCAGGGAATCCCTTTGGCATGAGTACTATTGATTTTCACATAATAAAGATTGGGTTAAGAGTATTATTACCAGTAATTTTTGCTCTTTATGGTAGATTATTAGATGTAGGTTTTGGTGGGGTTATTGTGCTGGCAGTAATAGGATTAAGTTTAGCCATAGTAATACCTAATTATTATTTGAATATAAAAATTAGAAAAAGATATAAGCAAGCCATTAGAGAATTACCGGATTTTCTTGATATTTTAACTGTTTGTCTTGAGGCTGGACTAGGATTTGATTCAGCGCTAAGCAAAGTTATATCAAAAAAAACAGGAGTTTTATCTAGTGAATTTCATATTTGCCTAGAAGAAATTCGTTTAGGCAAAACAAAAAAAGAGGCACTAACAAGAGTTAAAGAACGTCTTGATTTTGATGAATTTAGATCTTTGATTAATAGTATACTTCAAGCAGAAAAACTAGGTATTAGTTTTGTTAAAATATTCAGGGTCAGGTCTCAAGAAGAAAGGGAAAAAAGAAAACAAAGAGCTGAGGAAGCTGCAATGAAAGCTCCAATCAAAATATTATTTCCTCTTGTTTTATTTATATTTCCCAGTTTATTTATTGTATTGCTTGGCCCAGCTATCATACAATTGATATCAGAGTTTAGTAAGTGATATTGAAATTTAATATTTTTATAAAAAACAGCAGATTTTATTTGTTGTTTTTTGTTTGCATAAAAATATTTCTCATACTATAATTATAAATAGAGTGAAAAATAATGTGCATATAAAAAAGAATTTAACATAAGGATGAATACAATGAGAAAACGTTTAATTAATATAATAACATTTATACTAGTTGTAATCTTAACCGGTATAGGAGTAGCATCTATATTTAATTCCGCAAAACTTAGTCGGGATACAATAACTAATTTGAATTTCACCAAAGAAAATCCTCCTTTGTATCATTTCATGGTTATAGTAGATGGAGCCGATGAAAGTTATGTTGAGAAGTTTAAAAAAGGTATTACAGAGGCTTGTTTAGATAATTCTGTTGCTTTTGAGTTTTGGGATTTTAAAGGGGATGGGAAAGAAGATAAGATTTTAAGACAGTTTGATATTGCTATTGAGTCAAAGGTTGATGGCATAATCATTCAGCCCTTTGAAGATGATAGATTTGATGAAATTTTAAAAAAAGCAAATGATAGAAATATACCAACTATTACAATTGATATTGATATTCCTACAAAAGAGAAAGTTTCTTTTATTAGTTTTAATAGATACCAAATCAGTACTGAAATAGGTAAATTATTAAATAGTGAATTGAATGAAAAATCTATTGAAACAGGAACTATTGTTGTAATTCAAAATGATCAAAATTATAATTATGATGAAGTTATAGCTTTAAATGAACAATTAGATGATAAATACATTATTAAAGCAGAGGAACTAAATTATTCAGGGGAAAATGCTTTGAATGCGGGGGGACTTACTAGAAATATAATTGATAAATATGAAGATTTAGTGGGAATTATATGTTCTAGTGGAGAAGAAACTTTGGGAGCTATTCAAGCATTAAAAGATACAAATAAAATAAATGATGTGGTGGTATTTGGTTTTGATAATTCAAAAGAAATATTGGATTATATAGATAGAGAAGTAATACTGGCAACAATTGTAGCACAAAATGAAAAGCTAGGATATGAAGCAATAGATAATATGGTTAAACATAATAAGGGTGAGTTTGTTTCTATGTATAATGATATTTCTATTGAAATTATAACAAAAGAAAATTTAAAAGATTATATCCTTGAATCGGGTGAAAAAAATGATAATTAAAAAAGTATTCTTAAAGAAAATCAACTCCATAAAAATAAAAACTACTTTTTATTACATTATTATGATTGTTTTTATGAGTATTATAAGCATATATTCCTTGAGTATTACTAATAAGTATAAAGAACAAATAGATTCCTTATTTGCTAGAAATCTTATTTTGAATAATCTCTCAAATCAATTAACATTAGTGGATAAAGAATTAGTTATGTATTTATCTACTAAAAATTCAACAAACTTAAATAATTATATGAGAAATGCAGATGAGCTACAAAATATTGCAGGAAAGCTTTCAAATCAGGTTGTAAATTATACGGAAGAAGAGTTAATGTTTAAAGATATTGAGAATATGGTGAATAGTTATATTGCTCAAACAGAAAAAGCCGTATATGAGAAAAGAAAAACTGATATAGCAGCTTATACTAAAACATATAATGATTTATTAAACACAATGAGCTATATATCTGATTATATTTCAGAGCTAAATAATAGACAACTTTATAGAAATGCATCTAATTATACATACATGTCTAAACAAATTTCAATGGCTAATGTTTTTAATTTAGGATTAATTATTGATTTGATTTTCCTTTCTATCGTATTGGTTTATAGAATGACTAATAACATGATTAAACCATTAATAAAACTATCTCACTCAGCAGAGGATATTTCAAAAGGTAATTTTGAAACAAAAGAAGTTATAGTTCAAACTAACGATGAAATAGAAATTCTTTCAAATGCTTTTAATAAAATGAAGAAAAGTATTCATGCTTATATTGAAGAGTTAAAAGAAAAAGCATCTATGGAAGTGAAAATTAAAGATCAAGAAATGGAAAATTTTAAAATGCAAAGTCTTTTGGACAAAGCACGTTTATATGCATTGCAGTCGCAAATGGATCCACATTTTTTATTTAACACCATAAATGCAGCAGTACAATTATCTGTTATGGAAGGTGCTGATAATACAGGTGAGTTTTTGGAAAGAATGGCTAGAGTTTTTAGATATAATATAAAGCAAATTGATTCAGAAGTAACTATATCTCAGGAAATTGAGAATATAAAAGATTATTATGAATTGCTTAATGTACGCTTTGGAGATTTAATTGAGTTTCATTTTGAAATAGATGAAAGTGGATTAGAATTCAAAATGCCACCGTTGATAATACAGCCAATTGTTGAAAATGCTTATATACATGGATTAAGTAAAAAAGAAGAGGGAGGGAATATTTGTATAAAAGTAATAAATAAGTTAGCAGAAACAGAAATTATAGTAGAAGACGATGGTGTAGGAATGCCGGAAGAAACAATAGATCTTATATTAAATATAGATAATATTAAAACACCAAAGAATGAATTTAAGTATAAATCCACTAAAGAATCCCCACAAATTGGAATGAATAATGTTATTAACAGGTTGGAATTGTTTTTTAAAGAAAAAAACCTTGTTAAAATTTCAAGTACCCAGGGCATTGGGACAAAAGTAATTATTTCAATTCCGCATAGTAAAGGAGATTTAAAATGATAAAAATAATGATTGTAGATGATGAACTTATTGTAAGAAATGGATTGAAGTTTATAATTGAGACAGAGTTTTCAGATGTTTTAAAGATAGTTGCCATAGCAAAAACAGGGAGAGAAGCTATTGAATTATTTGAACAAGAAAGACCGTTGATTGTATTAATGGATATTCAAATCCCAGGCATAAATGGAATAGAGGCTATTAAAGAAATAAAAAACATCAATCCTAAAATAAAATCCGTAATCATTTCAGCTTATGAGCAATTTGAATACGCTAAACAAGCTTTGGATATTAAGGTTTATGATTATTTATTAAAACCTATTACAAAAGACAAATTAAAAACTGTATTAAATAAAATCATACTAGAGATTGAAAAAGAAAAAGAATTAAAAAGAAAAGAAATTGATATAAAAGAAAAATTAGATAAAACAACTTCTATACTTGAATATGGATATATAAATTCAATTATAATGAATACTCATTTTACAGAGGAAATTGAGGACTACCATAATTTATTAAATATAAGAAAAGATTATGGTTATATTATGATAATTGAATTTCAAGAAGAAGTAATATTGGCGGACTTAGAAAGCAGAATAAGAAATTCTATTAAATACAAGTGTAAAGCAGTGGTAGGGCCACTTATGGGAAATCGTATAATTATTTCTGTTCACGAAGATGAAAGTATAAGTAATAGTGAGCAAAAGAAAAATATTATTCGTTTGGCAGAAGAAATTCAACGAAATCTAAGAAATATTTTAAATGCGGATATAAAGATAGGTATTGGAAATTGCTATAAAATTGATAATTTTAATTCATCTTATCAAGAAGCTATTAAAGCTTTAAGATTAACTGAAAAAAGAAGAGTTTTACATATTGAAGATGTTGTAGAAAGTTTTGAATTAAAGGATTCAAGTACATATATTCATTTAAAGAATGATGAAGAATCTATTGTTAATAGTATAAAAGAGGGTAATATTTGCGAAGTAGAAAGGAAAATGAAAAACTTTTTTGATAAAATATATAAATGTTACGGAAATAATGAAAAAGCTATAAAAAACATAATCATGGAGCTTATGGTGTTGATTAGAATGACTGCTTATAGGGAGGGAATCATAAGTAAAGAAAATAATCAAGCAACTTATATGGATGACTTAAAAAATCTCAAAGAGCAGCATAATCTAAAAAATTGGTGTATTGCAAAAACCAAAAAAATAACAGAGGCTATTAGATTACAGAAAGAAAATAATACTTCCGGATTAATATCCGAGGCAAAAGATTATATAAAACAGAATTATAATGAAGAACTTCATTTAAAGGATGTAGCTATGGCGATATGTATCAGTCCACAATATTTAAGTAAAATATTTAAAGATGAAGTAGGAGTAAATTTTATAGATTATTTGACAACAGTAAGAATTGAAGAAGCTAAAAAAATGCTTAAGGAACAAAATATATCAATAAAAGAAATATGTTTTAAGATTGGATACAACGATCCAAATTATTTTAGTAGATTATTCAAAAAAATAGTGGGGGTATCACCAACGGAATATATTTAAGGAGATGGTGAAGTATGTTTCAATTTAAAGAAAAAATATCAATTAAAATTATGGGTATTATTATTTTATTACTTTTAATTATAACAGCAATAAGGATTGTCACTAAAGATGGGAATAATAAAACAAATACTGAAACAGAAGATTATAAACCAATGATAGGCATAAGCGCAGATTCTTTAGTAATAGAAAGATGGCAAAGAGATGTAGAAATTTTAAAAAATAAGGGTGAGGAAGCGGGCTATAATGTAGAAGTAGTTAATGCTTATGAGGATGCAGATAAACAAAAACAGCAAATAAAATCTCTCATAGAACAAAAAGCAAAAGTTATTTTTATTATTGCTTATGACAAAGATTCTCTTAGTGAAGTCATTGAAGAAGCAAGAAGAAAAAATATAATAATTATTTCTTATGATAGACTTATCAGAAATGCAAATGTAGATGCTTATGTTTCCTTTGATAATGTGGCAGTAGGAGAATATATGGCTAAAGCATTAGTAGAGAAAGTTCCAAAGGGGAATTATGTTATTATTAACGGTTCTTCAAAAGATAATAATTCTACAATGTTTAATGAAGGCTACTATAATATTTTACAAGAATATATTGATAAAGAGGATATAAAAATAGTTAAAGAAGTATGGGCGGAAGATTGGAGAGAGGAGTTTGCTTATGATGCGGTAAGTGAACTACTTGAAGAAGGAATTAAAATAGATGGGATTATTGGTGCTAATGATAGATTGGCGGAAAGTTCTATAAGTGTTTTATCTGAATACGGTTTAGTGGGTAAAGTTCCTGTGGTTGGGCATGATGCAGATATCAGTGCTTGTCAAAATATTATAGAAGGAAAGCAATTAATGACTGTATATAAACCAATAAAAAATTTGGCAGAGGGAGCTTTTAAAGTAGCTATGAGTTTGCTAGCCAAGCAAGACCAGAAATCAGAAGAAACAATATTTGATGGAACTTATGATGTTCCATATTTTAAATTTGATGCAATACCAGTAGATGCTAGTAATATGAAAGAAACTGTTATTGCAGACCTATTCCATAAAGAAGAAGACATATATAGATAGAAGGAAAAATTTAAAGCATAGTAAAATATTAATATTAATATTTTGCTATGCTTTTTTAGTTATACTCAAAAATTATAAAAAAGTGAAGAATAGCATAAAGATAATCCATTCAACAAACGTTTACAAAAGGATATAATTTCATTGTAGTTAAATTTATTAACAGGGGGTATTTATTAAATGAAAAAGATTACATCAATTTTAATGGTAGCAGTACTTATGTTTGCTTTAGTTGTAGGGACAGGTTGTGCGAAAACTAGCGACAATATGATAGGTGTTGCTATGCCGACAAAATCTTTACAACGTTGGAATCAAGATGGTGCAAATATGAAAGAAAAACTTGAAGCAGCTGGATATGATGTAGTATTAGAATATGCAGATAATAAAGTTGAACAACAAGTATCTCAAATTGAAAATATGATTACAAAAGGTTGTAAAGTAATCGTTATCGCATCAATAGATGGAACAGCTTTAAAAGGTGTTTTAGAGCAAGCAGCAAAAGAAGATATAAAAATTATCGCTTATGATCGTTTGATAACTGATTCTGAAAATGTTGATTATTATGCAACATTTGATAATTACTTAGTTGGGCAAATTCAAGGCGAATATATAGTTAAAGCATTAGATCTTAAAAATCAAGCTGGTCCATTTAACATGGAAGTATTTGGTGGATCTCCAGACGATAACAATGCATATTTCTTTAATGGTGGAGCAATGGATACATTAAAACCATTTATAGAAGAAGGTAAATTAGTAATAAATTCTGGACAAGTAGAAATGGAACAAATAGCTATTCAAGGATGGAAACCAGAAGGCGCTCAAGAAAGAATGGATAACTTATTAACAGCTAATTATGCTGATAAAAATGTTGATGTAGTTTTATCTCCAAATGATAGTTTAGCTCAAGGTATTGTTGCATCATTAAAAGCGGCAGGATACGGTTCAGGAAGCAAACCATACCCAATATTAACTGGACAAGATTGTGATACAACAAACGTTAAAATGTTAATTGCTGGAGAGCAATCAATGTCAATCTTCAAAGATACAAGAACATTAGCAGATCAAGTTGTTGAAATGGTTAAAGCAATAGTAGAAGGTAAAGAAGTTCCTGTAAATGATACAGAAACATATGACAATGGAGTTAAAGTTGTACCTTCATTCTTATGTGAGCCAGTATTTGCTGATAAAGATAACTATAAAGCAATATTAATAGATTCAGGATATTACACTGAAGACCAAATAAAATAATCCTCTTGTCACAAATATAATCTCAACTATATAAGCTGTGGTACAAAATATCACAGCTTATTATTAAAACTAAAGACATACCACTTCAACTATAAATGTATTCAAGTTTAAAACTCATAAATACCTGAGATTTTGACATGAATAAATTAAGTTTACGTAAGGTATGCCTATAAAAGGAGTATTTCATATGTCTAACAATATTCTTGAAATGAAAGATATTATAAAAGAGTTTCCGGGAGTTAAAGCATTAAATCATGTTAATTTTAAAGTGGAAAAAGGGCAAATACATGCTTTAGTAGGAGAAAACGGTGCAGGTAAATCCACTCTTATGAAGGTTTTAAGTGGTATATATCCTTATGGAGAATACACTGGGGATATTATATATGAAGGAGAAGTATGTCAGTTTAAAAATATTAGAGATAGTGAAGCAAAAGGCATAGTTATTATTCATCAAGAATTAGCTTTAAGTCCTTATTTAACTATAGCTGAAAATATATTTCTTGGAAATGAGCAACAAAAAAAAGGAATTATTAATTGGGACAATACAAATAAAGAAGCAGCAAAATTAATGAAAAAAGTAGGTCTTAATATTCCTCACGATTTATTGGTTAAAGATATTGGAGTTGGTCATCAACAATTAGTAGAAATCGCAAAAGCTTTAGGAAAGAATGTTAAACTTTTAATTTTAGATGAGCCTACAGCGGCTTTAAATGATGAGGATTCAGACAATCTATTGGAATTATTGATTGATTTAAATAAAGAACAAGGAATAACAAGTATTATTATTTCTCATAAATTAAATGAAGTTACAAAGGTATCGGACAAGATTACAGTATTACGTGATGGTGCTACTATAGAAACATTAATAAAAAGTGAAAATAATATTTCGGAAAATAGAATAATTAAAGGGATGGTTGGTAGAGAGTTAGTAGACAGATATCCAAAACGTGACCCTAAAATCGGAGAAATTGCTTTTGAAGTGAAAGATTGGTATGTTTATGATCCTTTAGACGAAGAAAAATTAAGACTTAAAAATATTAATTTCAATGTTAGAAAAGGCGAAATTGTTGGTATTGCTGGATTAATGGGTGCTGGTAGAACAGAACTTGCTATGAGTATATTTGGACGTGCTTACGGTAAAAACATCAAAGGAACAATCATAAAAGATGGAAGAGAAGTAAATCTTCATGATGTACCTACTGCAATAAAAGAGGGCTTGGCTTATTTAACTGAGGATAGAAAAGAAGCGGGACTTGTATTAATTGATGATATTAAAAATAATATTACACTTGCTAATCTAAACAGTATTAGTAAACATGGTGTTGTTAATAATAACGTGGAAATTAAAATAGCAGAAGATTATAGAGAAAAATTAAGAATAAAATCCTCCAGCATTTCCCAAAAGACAGGTAATTTATCAGGGGGAAATCAACAAAAGGTTATTATTGCTAAATGGTTATTTTCTGAACCAGATGTATTGTTCTTAGATGAGCCTACTAGAGGAATAGATGTAGGAGCTAAATATGAGATATATAATATCATTAATGAATTAGCTGAACAAGGTAAATGTGTTGTTGTAATATCATCTGAATTACCTGAAATCTTAGGAATCTCAGATCGTGTGTATATTATGAATGAGGGTGAAATGGTTGGTGAAATGCCAAGAAAAGAAGCTTCACCAGAAAGTATTATGAAATGTATTATTCAAAGTACAAATAAAAAGAAAGCAATATAGGGAGGATAATAAATATGGAAAAAATTAAGCAAAAGTTAAATCAAAACATGAGACAATATGCCATGTTGGTAGCTCTAGTTGCTATTATGATACTTTTTCAAATGCTAACAGGTGGAATTTTGCTAAAGCCAATTAATGTACAAAGATTAATCATGCAAAATAGTTATGTATTAATACTTGCAATAGGTATGGTTTTATGTATTTTAACTGGAGGAAATATTGACCTTTCCGTTGGATCTATTGTTGCTTTAGTAAGTGCAACTTCAGCTTTATTTAGTGTTAAAATGGGATTACCAGTTATTATAGCAATTATATTATCTCTTGGATGTGGTATTTTAGCAGGGATGTGGCAAGGATATTGGATTTCATATATAAAAATACCATCATTTATTGTTACACTAGCAGGTATGCTTGTATTTAGAGGAATTAATAACCTAATCTTAAATGGTGAAACTATCAGTTTACCACAACTTTATGTAACAATGGCATCAGGTACTATGCCAGATTTTATAGGTGGAGCAAATAGTAGCATTCACATTACAACAATTGTAATCGGATTTATATGTTCTTTGCTTTATGTTTACACAAAATATGATAGTAGAAAAAATAAAATGAAGCATAACTTTGAGGTTTCAACTTTCAATGGATTTTTATTAGAATCTTCTATATTATTTATAGTAATTAATGTTTTCTTTTTCTGGTTAGCACTTGCAGAGGGATTACCATATGTAGTAATTTTACTTGCAGTATTAATTCTTATATATTCATTTATTACAAATAAAACAGTTCTAGGACGTCATATCTATGCATTAGGTGGAAACGCTAAAACAGCAGAATTATCTGGTATCAAAACTAAAAAAATATTATTCTTGGTTTATGCAAACATGGGTCTTTTATCAGCAGTAGCCGGAATTATATTTGCAGGACGTTTAAATTCAGCTTCTCCTTTAGCAGGACAAGGATTTGAACTTGATGCCATTGCAGCTTGTTTCATTGGTGGCGCATCAGCAACTGGTGGAGTAGGTACAGTTATGGGTGCTATGATTGGTGGTCTTATTATGGGGATACTTAATAATGGTATGTCTATTATGGGAGTTAGCACATTCTGGCAAAGTATAGTTAAAGGTCTTGTATTATTAGCAGCAGTTGCTTTTGATGTATATTCAAAATCTAAAACAAAATCAAAAGCTAAAGCAGCATAATAAATGTAGTGGACAGTGGATAGTGGATAGTTAAAGAGTTTTCGCAGATGCGAAAGCTCTTTTTTAAATTCTTTATAAATTAATCAGCTGAATAATACCATTCAAAGCTATAACTTCCATCAATTGATTTCTTTAATTTAGTCCATTGTACGTTGGGATTATTAGTATCAAAAAACACTTCATATTCATCTTCGTTTGCCTTAAATGAAAATTCATTGATATCACTATATTGATTTTTAACACTTAAAACAACTAAATAATCTTCTTTTTCAAGGTTATTTATGATAAAGTTGCTTAAATTATCATTAGGCCAGGTTTCTGAGAGTGTGCTTTTATAATTCATGTTTTTATCTCTACGAAACTCAATTACTGAGGGTGCATCATTACTTAAGAAGGCTACTACACGGTGGTCACCAAAATCTTTAATATCTAAGATATTTATTGTCTTTCCTTTGTATAATTCATTTGAATTAATAACCTCAATTATGGAGTTTTGATCATTTCCATATAAAGGTTTGTTTATTGTTTTGTAAACTACTGTGAAAATTATTACAACTAATAATACGATGAGTATCAAATATTTCTTCTTCAATATCAATCACCCCTTATTAATCCATTTCAATTGTATTTCTATTGGTGCTAAGTATTTCTTTAAGTTCTTTAAAATCAGAAATTTCATAAGTTGGTTTAATTTTTGTTGTATTTACAAGTTTATTAGGATTGTACCAACAGGTATCTATGCCAAAATTAATACCCCCTCGTATATCTGAGGTTAAGCTGTCCCCTACCATTAAGACCTTGCTTTTGTCTGTGTGATTAATATTATTTAAAGCATGTTCGAATATTTTAGGGTCAGGTTTTGCAATTTGAATTTCTTCAGACACTACTATATCTTGAAAATATTTTGCTATAATGGATTTTCTTATTCTTTTATCTTGCACATCTTTGAGCCCATTAGTGATTATTGTAAGCTTATAATCTTTATGAAGACTTTCTACAAGCTCTATACTATCATCATATAAAAATGATGCATTAGATAAATGATTCATATAGGATTTTGCAAATTTATTTTCATCAAATTTAATTTCTAATTTATCAGATAATCTTTTAAATCTTTCAATCTTTAATTTTTCTTGAGTAATAAGACCTTTCTCAAACTCTTTCCAAATAGCTGAATTTATACCGTGATATACTTTTAAATGATGGTCTTCATCATAGGCTACATCAAATTCAAGCATGGTATTTTTAAAAGCATCTCTTTCAGACATTTTAAAATCAAACAAAGTTTCATCGGCGTCAAATATTATTATTTCGTATTTCATAATTTTTCCTCCATGTAATTAATTGATTTAATTATAACATAAATACTTTTGATAAAAAAATATTCCAGAGGAAGTGCTTTGTTTTTAAAGTATTGGAATTATAACCTTGAAATGTTGTATAATGAAGGTATGTATTTGCTTTATCCTTTGTAAATTTTTGAAATGCGTACGGTAGAAAGTTTAGAAGAATTTATTGATAATATTAAGTAGTAAACATTGATACATATAACAAATGAATAGTTAAAGAGGAGAGAATATAAATGATTTCACCAGAGAAAGTTAAAGAATATGCGGAAAAAGTTGAAAAAGAAAATTATATTTTTAGAACATTTCTAAAAGGTCAAGATGGACAAGAGTTAGATAGGATTGTTAATAAACTTCATGAAGATTTATTTAACAAAATGGATTGTAAAAAATGTTTAAATTGTTGTAAAGTTATAAGACCAGTACTTGATAATGATGATATTGAGAGAATAGCTGCTATTAAAGAACTATCAAAAGAAGAATTTATATCTGAATATTTAGAAGAATCAGAAGGAGAATTATTTTTGAATGCGTGTCCCTGCAAATTTTTAGGGGAAAATGGATGCACAATTTATAAAGACTGTCCAACGGTATGTAAAGAGTATCCATTTACACATGAAGAAGATATAATGGGTAGGCTTTTGAATCTAATAAATATTTGTAAAGTTTGTCCTGTGGTTTATGAAATATTTGAAAAACTTAAGGTTATATATGAGAAAGAGTTTGAAGAGTATAAGGAAGAATATAGTTATTTTTGGAATGAAGAAATAGATATGCCAATAAAAAAGGAACCTAAAATCGGCCGTAATGAACCTTGCTTATGCGGGAGTGGCAAAAAATACAAGAAATGTTGTGGTAAAACTATATAATTAACAAAAAAGCACTAAATCCTAAATAAGATTTAGTGCTTTACAATATATATTGAAACTTTGAAGATTTTAAACAATACAGAAAAATTAAAAGAAAGTCAGGAAAAAAACGAAAAAACATTTGACTCTCCCGTAACGTTATAGTCTACAATATACTTAAGGAGGTGGGGAAAGCAATGAATCTTACAGTTAAGCAAGTAGCAAAGCTTACTGGAATTACAGTTAGGACTCTTCATTATTACGATGAAATAGCACTACTAACGCCAGCCACGATTACAGAAGCAGGGTATAGACTATACAATGATGAAAATCTTGAAAGATTGCAACAAATATTATTTTTTAGGGAAATTGATTTTGAATTAAAAAATATTAAAGAAATCCTTGATAATCCTGATTTTGATAAAGTAAAAGCTTTGGAAAAACACAAGAAGCTACTAGAACTTAAGCGAAATAGAATGGAAAAATTAATCACACTTGTGGATAAAACATTAAAGGGGGAAAAAGAAATGAGTTTTAAAGAATTTGATATGAATGAAATAAATAAAGTGAAAGAGAAATATAAAGAAGAAGCCAAGGAAAGATGGGGCGATACAGAGGCTTACAAGGAAAGTAACAGAAAAACCTCTAAATACGGTAAAGAAGATTGGGAGGAAATTTCAAAAGATAGTGCAATAATTTATAAAGGTTTTGCAGATAATATGGATAAAGAAGTGTCCTCACCAGAAGTACAGCATTTTGTTCAAGAGTGGCAAAATCATATAACAAAATATTTTTATAATTGTACAAAAGAAATTCTAGCTGGTTTAGGAGAAATGTATGTGGCAGATGAAAGATTCACTAAAAATATTGATAAATATGGTGAAGGACTTGCTGAATTTATGAGTAAAGCTATTTATTATTATTGTAGGGCACACAAATGATTTTATTAGTTGTTGATACACAAAAATTAATAACAAATGAAAATTTATATAATTTTAATTTGTTTATATCCAATGTAGAAAAAATAATTGATACTGCAAGGAAAAATAATATTGAAGTAATATATGTACGCCATGATGATGGTGCTGAAAGTGAGTTAACCAAGGGAACTGATGGGTTTGAAATATATGAAAAGTTTAAGCCATTTAAAGAAGAAAAAATATTTGATAAACAAGTAAATAGTGCTTTTAAAGAAAGTGGATTATTAGAATATTTAAAAATCAAAGAAGAAAAAGATATAATTATTGTAGGACTTCAAACAGACTATTGTATTGATGCTACAATAAAATGTGGCTTTGAACATGGATTTAATATGATAGTTCCAGCTTATGCAAACACAACCGTTGACAATAAATTTATATCAGCAGAACAAACATATAAATACTATAATGAATTTATGTGGAAAGGAAGGTATGCAGAATGTATTTCGTTGGATGAAATACTTAAAAGAATGAGGTAAATAAAAGAGAAGAATAGGTACAAAATTGTTTTTTAATCTTTAAAAGGTTTTTCACCAAATAGTAAAGTATCACCTAACTCATACCAATGACCTTTCATTTCATTTAATTCTATTAAAGCAGAGGATTTATCCTTTGCTTTAATACAGCCTTCAAGTCTTAATAAATTCACTTCAATTCTTTTCATTTGATCTTTTTCTACACTAAATTGAACTCTTTTCTGTACATTTTTCCATGCAAGATCTAATACTTTTAAAGCATCATTTGCTTCAGTCCAATTTTCTATAGATAATTCTTTTTCTAATTTTTCAACAGAGAGAGACACATTATCCTCACTATTAAAGGAGTTTTTTAATAATACGCCAGAATTCATTAGTAATACAAATAAGCTCATAATTAATAATGGAAGTATGAATCGTTTGATTTTTTTCATCACAGTCACCTTAAAATTATTATTTAAATATATTTTTTTCGCAAATAATATTATTTTTATATGAAAAAAGCTTAAAATTATTATGAGAGTCTATAAATCCATAAAAAACTTCTGAGGGAGAATCTATATTCTGGTTTTTTAATTCATTTAAAAGCCAATCAGTATCTAAAGCTAATTTTGCCAAATTATCATCAATAACCATACCACTAAAAATCAAATCATTATTAGTATTATAATCACTAAGAAAAATGTCCATGGAGGAAATTATATTATTAAAAGCTTCATATTTTAAAACAGATACTTGACCGTTTGCTTCAATTATTGCAAATTTCACTTCGTTAAAGTCAAAGATATCTTTAAGTCTAAGCTCTTCTATAAGCTCAGCAAAGGTATATTTGATTTTTTTTAAATTTTCGGCTAAGACTTTTCCATCATGTAAAACAATAATAGGTTCATCATTGATAGATGTAGCTATTTTCCTTGATTTTAAGGAAATAGATTGCATTAAAATACCAAGTGTGGACCAAGTTAATAAGCCTACCCAATGTGGCCATGCAGCAGTACTTAAGTCAATTGTAAGACTAGCTGCAAAAGCTCCTAGAGTTATGCCTAATATATAATCAAAATAAGATATTTCTCCTAATTGTTGTTTGCCCAAAGCTCTTGTGAAAATAAGAAGGGAAAAAAAACCAATTATCCCTCGAAAACAAACAACTAAAGCTTCATTCATATAAGTCACCGCCTTAAGCTTTATTAATTCTAGTATTTACTAAGTTCTGTAAAATATGAATTTATATCTTTAATAAATTATGTATAATAATCTAGACTGACAACAATTCCTATGATAATATTAATATATTAGTATTGAAAATTTAAAAGTTCAAAATAGTTTTCTAGGGTTCCACAGTTTGTAACTGGATAGGTCCAAGAGAAAACACACAGTTCTCTGTGTACACGGAAGGATAAAAGCCTGGGAGATATTAAAATAATATTTCTATGGGCTTTTTTTATTTTTACTAATTTTCAAAAATGTACTAATGATTAATAAAGAAAGGTGGAAATAAAAAATGTCAAAAAAAATATTAACAATGAAATTATTAAGTGAAAAATATGGAGTTTGTAGGTTGGATAAAAAAGATTTAATTCCTGCTTGGGCACAAAAAGGTGAGTTTTTTTCAATAACAAGAACATTAGATGAATTATCAATTGTATGTGTTGAAAATAATATTCCTAGTGATATAAAATGTGAAAAAGATTGGAGAGTTTTAAAGATTGAAGGACCATTAGATTTTGCTTTAATAGGAATTTTAGCTTCAATTAGTACAATATTAGCACAAAAGGGAATAAGTATATTTGCTATATCTACTTATGATACAGATTATATACTTGTTAAAGAAAGCGAGATAGATAATGCTACAGAAGCATTAGTTAATGAAAATTATGAAATTATATAGGAATCCCACTGTGAAACTTGATTTATAGAAAATATAGTTTATTTTTAAAATATAGTAGCAAAGGACAGCCCGTTGGGCTGCCCTATTGCTACTATATTACTTTTGTATATACGTTTATATCCCCATCTTTAAGCATAAATTCACCGAATTCAGGGATTATTCTAGTGAAGTGTTCTGACGCCATATGTTTATTTAATGCTTCTACATCAACCCATTCTTCTATAAAAGTTAAAACATTGGGTTCATTTACATCTTGGAATAATTCATATTTTATGCAGCCCTCTTCTTTTCTTGTAGCATCTACAAGCTCTTTACATAATTCAATAACTTCTGCTATCTTATCTTCTTTAGGAAAGTTTTTTGCTACAACTTTAATCATTTAAATCTCCTCCAATATTTTTTTTGCTTTACAAATTTTAAATTCAACAGATAATCCTATAATTGAATTTACATTGAATTGCAATAATGAATACAAAGATAATTATATCACCAGATAAGCATAATTAGAAATTATAATAATTGTTGGCTTTTGCTTTGATGGGTGTTGATATGGAATTTACTATGGTTGCAAATTTGATAAAAAATGAGAATTATTAAAAATGACTATTTCTATGTTTTTTAAGAATCTTAATATCTATTTCATGGGATCCGGTAATATCTTTTTCTCAAGTAAATCGTAAACTTTAGTATCCATGCAATCCACTCCACTCCTTATTTATATTATAACAAAAATATGTTGCCATAAACAAAATAAAATAAGAATGATAAATTTTCTTGTGTTAGTAGTATTTGTATAATTCAAAAAAAATATGCAAACTTCAGTTCTTAAATTAGCTTTTTTGGCAGATAAGTACTCCAACTATAATCAAGGCAGCTGTAAATACTTTTATAATTAAAAGTTGTTCATTCAATATTACTACAGATAAAATAATTGAAAAAACAGGAACTAAATTAATAAATATAGAAGTTTTAGCAGGACCTATTTCCTTAATAGAATATTGCTGAACTAAGTATCCAATAACTGAAGGAAATATAGCCATATAAATAACTGCCATATAAGCTTTGCTTGGAACTGAGGGCAGAAAACTTAATGGATTTTCATAGATTACAAAGGGAATCAAAAATACAGTACAAAACAAGAAACTATAAAAAGTTAAAGTAATAGGAGTGTAGTTTTTCATTACCATCTTACTAAATACTGAATAAGAAGCCCATAAAAGAACAGCAACCAGCATAATTAAATCTCCTTTATTGAATGAAAGAGATTTAACAATTTCTAAATCTGCATTTGTTATAGTTAAAACCACTCCTGTAAAAGAAAGAATAATACCCAGCACTCTTTTGGTATTGAGCTTGTCCTTTAAAAAGAAAAGTGAAATTATAACTGTGAATATGGGATTTGATGCGCCTATCAAGGAAGCATTCACAGCAGTTGTGTATTTTAAAGAAGTAAAAAATAAAACATGATAGCCTACCATTCCCAATATGCCAGTAAATAAAAATACGGGTATATCTTTTTTTGTAAGTCTTTTTATTTCATGATCTTTGATTTTGCAGAAAAGAAATAGCACTATGGTTGCAATAGAAAATCTTAAAAAAGTAAGAGTGAAAGCGGGAATAAAAGGAGAACAGATTTTACCCGCAATAAATGCACCAGACCAAAATAATGAGCACAATATCATTAAAAAAATAATTTTTTTGTTTTTCATGAAACTTCCTCCAAGAATATTTAGCATAAGACTATTAATCCATAAAATTAATATAAAGTCAATAAAAGTTATGAGTATGCAATAAAAACTAATAGGTAGAAATACAGTTAAATGTATAATAAAGCCAAGATATTTTAGAAGATTATACAATAAATAATTATGTTATGGAAAATTATTATTAATATAATAATTTTGTGATAAAATGAGATAGTATAAGGCTTGAAGGATTAATTGTGGTTTATTTTTCTAAAAAAGGTTAATAAAATAATTTTGTGGCTATAATAAAAATAAATGAAAAAACATATAATTAAGGATTATTAAATGAGGTGAAGGCATGAACGAAATATTGAGTAAATATAAAGAAAGATTGATAAATTTAAGTGGAAGAAATCGAAGTTTAGTTAGCAAAACTTTGCCTAAAATTAGAGCTTTTGATTTGTTTAAGGTAGAAGAGTTTTCTCCAGGGTTCATGCAAAAGTTATTAAAGTTTATTATTCATAGACAATCAAAAGAAATTAAAATTCTACCAGATTATACGGTTTATCATAGTGAAGCTATGTTGCAGTTGGAAAATAAATTATTAAATGAAGAAAAAGAAGAATTAGAAAAAGTTAAAGAAATAATAGAGATAGAAATGGCAAAAGAGCAAGAATTACATGAAGATAGCAAAACAGAATATAATAAAAAAGAAGAAAAACTAATTGAAATTAGAAATAAATATGCAGAAAAATTAGAAATAGAAAAAGAAAAACTTAATGGGGAAAAAGAAAAATTAATAGAATACTCTCATTCATTAAGAGCTTTGCAGAGAGAAATAAAAAGCATAATTAAAGAAACAGGTAGAAGTGAATTATATGTGGGTTATCCTTTTGTGGAAGGGAGTTTAAAAGATGGAACTTTTGTAAGAGCACCTTTATTTATTTTTCCAGTGGATTTAATGAGAGATGGGGATAGCTATAAATTAAACAATAAAGATGAAAGCACCATTTTTCTTAACAAAGTACTTTTACTTGCAATAGCTAAGCATAATGAGGTTAAAATTAATAATATAGAAACTGAATTTAATGAAATAAATGAAAATTTTATAGAGGATACATTAGAAATATTAAAAGAAAATAATATAATTATTGAAAAAGATAACAGTGAATTAATTAAATTTAAGGAATATAAGAAAGAAAATATGCCAAGCTTTCAGCTAGGACAGTTAAAGCTTTCATTCAATTTAATATTAGGTCAATTTCCTATAGCAAATTCAATTTATGCTGATTATGAAAATTTGCTTGCTATGGATACAAGTAATAAACTTCTACAAGATTTATTAATAGCAACACCAAATGATGAAGAAAAATTATTACAAATAAACGAAGCTCATGGAAAACTATCTTTTAATGAAGAAGAAATTAATTTAGTTACCAATTTAGATTATAGTCAAGAAAAAGCGGTTAGATTGACAAATAACATTGATAAATTAGTTATTTACGGGCCTCCAGGTACGGGTAAATCTCAGACTATAGCCAATATAATTTCCAATGCTTTAGCAAATAACAAAACAGTTTTAATGGTATCTCAAAAAAGAGCTGCCTTAGATGTAATTTATAATAGACTTGCTAAACTTAATACAAAAGCTTTGCTTATTCATGATACAGAGGGAGATAAAAAATCATTTTATAATGTGGTGGCTCAATCATTAGAAGTTCTTGGAGAGGATTATGAAGAATATGAAAAAAATATTTTGAGTATTTCCAAGGAAATAGATGAAAAAATTCAATATCTAGAATTACTAGCTTTGTCTTTACACAAAGAAAGAGTTTTTGGTTTAACTCTTCAAAGTATGTATGCTAAAACCAAGGCAATTAAAAATAGGGAAGATGAAAGATATTCATATTACGCAAGTTTTAGACAAAAAAATGTATTTAAAGATGTTGTGTATAATGAATTGAATGAAGCTATTGAAGGATTAAAAGAAAAAGAAATAAAAAGTTATAAAATTTACAAGGAATTATTAAGTAAAAATCCTTTTATAGATGATTTGGATTTGAATATGAATTTTATGGACATAGATGAATTATCAATAAAAGTTCAAAATATTATAGCACCAATAAAAGCCATTACAGAAAAAGCTAATACGGATGAAGCTATTTATCATAAATTAATGGATAATCTTAAGGATAATTGCTATGTATTAAGTGAGGAAAAATTAGAAGTTTTAGCTGAAAAAATAAATTTAGAAGCAAATAAAAATCTACTAGAACCCATTAATGATGGAAGATGGTGGAGTTTGAAATATTGGATGAATTATTCAGCTAACAAAAAAATAGAAGAAGCAAATGAATTGGAATTTAGAAATAGGTTTATGCAAACAAAGGAAAGATTGATCAATTTATATAAAGATATAAAAATAGCTTTTGATGATATTTTGATTGTAAAAAAAGCCTTAAACGAAAGAGTTTACAATATTGTAGTGGAAGATTTGCTTAAAGGAGAAGATTTAACAGAGTATTTCAATGATGTTATAAAAGCACTTTACGCCATTGAAGAATATAAAATTGAATTAAAAACCAGCAAAAACTTAACCAAGCTTCAAAGAAAAATCATGGAGTATGCTTTTGATTTGGAGGGGAATAACAATATTGATGATAAAACTAATAAAACGGAATTTGCAGTGAATAGTTTAATGGAATTTGTTATTCTTTATCATATTGGAGAAATAGAAAAAGAAGAAGAAGTGCAAAAAGCTGTGGAATTCTTATCTCAATATAAAGAACTTGTGGATAAAGTTAATGTAAATATTAAAACCAAAGAAGATATGGTGGAACAACTTATATTAAACAAATGGAATAGTAATATTTCTTTAATTGAAGAAGAAAAATCTTTTAAAGAATTTAAAAGGCAAGCTAATAAAAAAAGAGCTTTGTGGCCAATTAGAAAATATATAGAAGAATATAGCCATATGATATTAAAAGTATTTCCATGCTTTTTAGCAAGCCCAGAAACAGTTTCGGAAATACTACCTTTAAAAGAAGAATTCTTTGATATTGTAATTTTTGATGAAGCTTCTCAAATGTATGTGGAAAATGCTATTCCAACAATATTTAGAGGCAAGCAAGTAATCATTGCAGGAGATGACAAACAACTTCGTCCAAATGGAACTTTTGCCAATAGATTTGTAGAAGAGGATGAGGAATACCAAGAGGAGATGTCAGCAGCATTAGAAGAAGAAAGTGTTCTTGATTTAGCAAAAATAAATTACAAGGGAATAAATTTAAGTTATCATTATCGTTCTAGTTTTGAAGAATTAATCAATTTTTCCAATTATGCTTTTTATGAAGGAAGACTGAATATTTCGCCAAATGTAAATATTAATAGTGATTGTGGTGGCCCTATAGAAAGAATAAAAGTTGAAGGAAAATGGACAAATAGAGCAAATATTGAAGAAGCTCAAATTATAGTTGAAAATGTGGAAAGAATATTAAAGGAAAGAAAAAACAATGAAACTTTAGGAATAATAACCTTTAATATCAATCAAAGAACTTGTATAGAAGATATGCTAGAAAAAAGAGCAAGAGAAAATCAAGAGTTTAAAGAATTATATACCAAAGAAATTGATAGAGTTGAAGATAACGAGGATGTAAGTTTATTTGTTAAAAACATAGAAAATGTACAAGGTGATGAAAGAGATGTAATTATTTTTTCGGTAGGTTATGGGAAAAATGAAGACAATAAAATTTCAGTAAACTTCGGTTCTTTATCCCAAGATGGTGGAGAAAACAGATTAAATGTTGCCATAAGTAGAGCAAAGAAAAAGATATATGTGGTAACCTCTGTAGAACCGGAAGAGCTTAAAGTTGAAAACACCAAAAATCTAGGGCCAAAATTATTTAAAAAATACTTACAATATGCAAGAGCAGTGTCTAATAGTAACAAAGAAGAAGCTCAAAATATATTATTATCAGTATTGGATACAAAATCTAAAAATAAAGAAGATGTTCAATATAATAAGGATTTTGAATTAGAAGTTGGAAAAGCTTTAAAGAAAAAAGGGTATGAAGTTCACACAGAAGTAGGAGTATCCAGTTATAAAATTGATTTAGCTATTTATGATCCAATAAAATCACAATATGTTTTGGGAATAGAATGTGATGGAGCAACCTACCGCAGCTTTAAATCAGCTAGAGAAAGAGATATTCATAGACAAAGATATTTTGAGGCTAGAGGATGGAAGATGGCTAGGATATGGAGTTATGATTGGTGGAGCAATCCAGAAAAAGAAATTGAAAAGATATGTGATATAGTAAAAAAAATAGACGAAGAGTTAGCTGCAAAATTAGCTTGAAATTAAAAAAATAATGGCAGTCACATAAGTTATAAATATGTGGCTGCCATTATTATAGGTATCCTAGCTAAACTATTAATTATGAAATAAAAGTTTATTATTCCATTTTTAAGTTTTTCTCTTTAAAAAATGTAGCATATTCTTTGTCCATTTTCATAATATGCACTAATAGCCATTCATTACATTTATTAAGTACATTTAATAAAACAGTTAAATTTGCACCTTCTTCATTATATTGTTGGATGGCTTGTCTTATCTCTTCTGTAAATTTATCATGACTTCTTTTTTGCTCTTCATATTTAGGGTAATGATTATCAAGCAACAACTTTTCTTCATCTTTAAAATGTATTTGAGTGTATTTATAAAGAAAGATTAAAGTAGGTTCAATTTCATCTTTTCCTTTTCTTTGATTACAAGCTTCCATTAGTTTGTCAATTGTATCGAATAGTTTTTTATGTTGATTGTCAACAGCTAAGCTTCCTACCGATATGTCATTTGTCCATTTCATGATTTATAATACCTCCCTATGGATTTTAGAAAAATTATTAAATAATAAAGTTTATTATCAAAACAAAATATAATTATATTGTATCTTAGGATTTTAAAATGGTCAATTAAATTTAAAAATTATATAGTTGGGTATATTAACAAATTTATGGTTTGATTTATAATTTTTTTGACTTTGTGTAAATGAAAATATTTATTGATTTTTAGGGTTTTTTATTTTATTTCTGCAATTAAGCTATTAATATCTACTGTTTTAGTAAGCATTTCATTTTCAACTAAAAAATCTTGAGTTTTCTCTAATTCTTTTATATCATTTTCAGAGATAGTAGGATCAAAATTATATAAGGCGTACATATTTTCAACTTGCTCTAGAGAAAGCTCAGTTTCAGTAGAAGTTAATTCAAAAGTCTCCTCAGGATTTTCTTTCATAAATTCAAGACTTTCAGCGTGAACTTTTAGGTATCTCTTAACTATGTCAGGATAAGTATTTATAAACTCACCACTAGCTGCTATTACTATGGTTGCATCTAATATACCTTCTCCAGTAGTAATAACATGAGCACCATTCTCTAAAAGATTATCAGTTGCCGAACCAGCCACAAGAACTGCATCTGCATTATCTGACAAAAGAGCAGATACTCCACTTGATATATCCATATTAATAAATTCCACATCATCAATAGTTAAATCTTCTTTTACTAAAGCACCAATTAGCAATTGGTGAAGTATTGTACCTTTTGGCCCTACAATTTTTTTGCCTTTTAAATCTTTCATACTTTTTATGTTTGGATCTTTAGCCATTATAGTAAAAGCTTTTGGAGCTCTGCTATAAACCCCAATTATTTTTATATCCACCCCATTAGCTGCAGCAAGAATAACAGAAGTAGCACCTATAGCGTTACAAAAATCTAAAGAACCGCCTGCAACCGCTTCTGTCATTTTTGACCCTGATGTTATTTCAGGATAGTTGATTTCTATGCCATCGGATGAAAACTCATTTTCAAAAAGTTGTTTGTTTTTTTCTACAATGGAAGGTACATTTAAAGGAGCTTTTACATAAGAAATATTTATTTCTTTTGGTAGTTTGGTTTCATCGGATGTTGAAACCTGATTTTTGGAGCACCCAACAGAAGATAGTGTAAATAATAAAGTAGTTAGTAATACAAAACTTTTTTTAAAGAAATTCATTTTTTTCCTCCTTGGAAATATTATTAAAAATATTTAAAATATATTTTTTTAAGTTTAAAAACTGCGTACTGCTAGTATCTCTTAAATAATCCATATGAATATCTACTACTTTTGTTAAAAGACCATTATCCATAACTACTATTTTTTGTCCCAAATAAATAGCTTCTTCCACATCATGAGTTACAAATAGAATTGTTTTACCAGTTTTAAGAAAGATATTAACTAATTCATTCTGTAATTTTTGTCTATTAAAATAATCAAGAGCACTCAAAGGCTCATCCATTAAGATAATTTCCGGATCATAACAAAGGGTTCTCCCTAAAGCCGTTCTTTGAGCCATTCCTCCTGATATTTGGGAAGGGTAGGCTTTTCTAAAATCATAAAGACCAAGTAAGTTTAGATGTTCTGACACTATTTGTTTTACATAAGCTTTATCTTTATGATTTTGAAGAGAAAAAGCCATGTTTTGTTCAACGGTAAGCCAAGGCATAAGCCTAGGTTCTTGAAATACTATAGCGATTTTTGGTGATTTGTTTTTTTCAATATGAGTATACTCTATAGTTCCAGAAAAGTTTTTTTCTAAATCACAAAGTATTTTTAACAAAGTACTTTTTCCACAACCACTTTTCCCAACTATAGTAACAAAACTTCCTGGCGAAACAGTTAAATCTACATTCTTTAGTGCAGTGATTTTTTTATTATCAATTTCATAGGTTTTAGATAAATTTTTAAGTACTAATCCAGCCATATTACAAATCCTTTCCGTAAGAAGTTAATATGTTTTTTGTTAATCTTATAAATAAATAATCTACCACATAGCCTAAAATCCCAATAGATAGTATACCTACTATTACTATATCTGGCCTAGAAAGTTGCTCCGCATCTATTATCATATAGCCAATACCAGAAGAGGCGGCTACAAGTTCTGCACCCATTAAAGCTCTCCAACTGTAACCAAGCCCTAATTGTATTCCTGTTAAAATATAAGGTAATGCTTGTGGAAATATTATTTTTATAAATTTATCCCAGTCACTTAAATGAAATACCTGACCTACTTCTAAAAGTTTTTCATCGTAGTTCGTTACCCCTGTTAAAGTATTAGAGAAGATAGGAAAAAAAGTAGCTAAAATTATAATTACGATTTTAGAGGATTCACCAATACCAAGCCAAAGTATTAATAAAGGAATAGTTGCTATTGGCGGTATATGACGCATAAATTCTAAAAATGGTTCCACATAAGGAAGGGCTTTTTTGCTTATTCCAAGAAAAATAGCTAAAGGGAATGCAATAAAAAAAGTTATTATAAATCCAATCATAACCCGGTTTAAACTTACAATTAAGTTTATAATGAGTTTTCCAGACTTAAGAAGTTGTATAGTTGTTATTAATATTGTTTTTGGAGATGGTATTATGTAGCTGCTAAAAATATTTAGCTTGGACACAATCATCCATACAAATATCAGTAATAGAGGCAATAAAAATCCTTTTAATTTTTTCATATTTATCCTTTCCCAGCAAAATAAAAAAACTTTCCTTTAAAGGAAAGTTAGTATTTACAAAAAAATCTAGTGCTTCTTTTTATTTTTTAAAAGCATAAGAATTATTATATATCTAATTTCCTTCCAGATTAGAGCATTCTTTTCTGTTAGATTTAGAATTTGATTATATTTTTAGAAACAAGTAGAAAAACAATTAAGTTTTAACATTTGAATCATCTTATTGATTGTAGCAATCTTTTAAATAAGTGTCAAGAATAAGAGTACTTCATAATAGATCCAGGGTACAATATGGCAGTTAAATTTTTTGCTAATATTTTCTTAATTCTTCTTCAATTAAATATTTTTGGCTATTGTTTTTTAATTTAAATATGTTTACTTGACTCTTTAATAGTTCTGCTTGGCTAGAAAGTTGTTCACTAGCAGAGGCGGTTTCTTCTGATGTTGCAGAAGTAGCTTGTACAATATTTGCTATTTGAGTAATTCCTTGATTAACTTGAGCTACTCCAATTGCTTGTTCATTAGAAGCTATAGCTATATTTCCAACTAAATTACTTACTTTAGTCACACCATTTACAATCTTTTCAAGTGCTGTTGCAGTGGCATTAGCAATATTAGTACCACTATTAATTCTCTTAATAGAATTTTCTATCATATCGGTAGTTTCTTTTGCTGCATTTGCTGAACGAACGGCAAGATTTCTAACCTCTTCAGCTACCACTGCAAATCCCTTTCCATGTTGTCCAGCTCTGGCTGCTTCAACCGCAGCATTTAAAGCTAATATATTTGTTTGAAAAGCAATATCATCAATAACTTTAATTATTTTAGAAATATTATTAGAAGAATCATTAATTCCATACATAGCTTCTAACATTTCTTTCATTTGTGAATTACCTGTAGATGCATCTTCTTTTGCCATATCAGCAAGTCTTTTTGCTATATTAGCATTTTCAGCATTTAATTTAGTTTGAGATGCAATTTCTTCCATAGAAGCTGTTAATTCCTCAATGGAACTTGCTTGCTCGGTAGCACCTTGTGACAAAGATGTACTTGAATCTGATACTTGTTTAGAGCCGTAAGCAACTTGTTCTGAAGCAGAGCTTATATTGAGCATTACATCATTAACATTATTACTCATATAATTAAAAGCATTTGCTAACTGACCAATTTCATCTTTAGACTCTATATTTAAAGTAGTATTTAAATCTCCATCTGCAATTAAATTTGCAGAATTTAAAATTTTCTCAAGTGGTTTGCTTATGATAAACCTTGAGATAAAGATGCCAAGAACAATTGCTAATAAAATACCTAGAATTATAATTATGATCATTTTTAGAGAAGCATTGGATGCAATCGACTTATCCTCTGTATTTTTTGCAGCTGCATCTTCAACCTTCATAGATGCCAAAGAATCTAAAATTACTCTTTCAGCGTCTGCAGTAACTTTCATATCTCCTTTAATTAGTTCAAAAGCTTCATCATCTTTATTTTCTAAACATAATTGATGCAATTTATCAAGGTTTGCACCAAATGCAATATGTGCATCAGTAAACATATCAAAAATATTTTGCTCTTTTTCAGAGAAGATAGTTTTTTCATATTCTGTAGACAATGTATTTAACTCTTCAAGAAGAGTAGTAATATCATCATATCTTGCATTTATAACACTTAAATCATCTTCTAAAATCATTTCTCTTGAGTTCACCCTAATTATTTGAAATGATTTAGCCATTTGTCCAGAAGTTTCTACAGGGACTGTCATATATTCATACATTGTAGTACTATTTTCCGATAGGGTATACATTTGAAACAAGCCGATTAATCCAACTATCCCGGCAATCATAGCTACTAAAACAAAGGCACTAATAAGTTTAATTGAAATTTTTAAATTTTTGAACCATTTCATCTTTTCTTCCTCCAGAGTATTTTATAATAGCAGATTTGCTATTTCATCTTTTGTAAATTTTTTTAACTAGAATAAGCATTATATATTATTCTAATTCGCTATGTATTCAATACAAACATTTATATGTATACATAATTTTACTGACGGTATATATAATATCATTTTTTGGTATTGAAAGCTATATTTTCAACAAAAATTTATAATAAATCCAATAGTTTAGAATATTACGTTAATTGTGTAATTAATTTTAACAAAAAATAAATAGAAAATATCATGAAAAGTGAATCCAGAGATGAAGATATTTTGGTAAGAACTGGTGGAGATGAATTTGTTATGTTACTACCTAAAACAAATTCTATTGAAGCGGAATTGATTGTTAATTCGAGGATTGAAAAAAATCAAATATCTGTGAAAGCAAAAATATTAAGTGTGGCGGAAACTTATGATTCTATAAAAAAGGCATTAGTCATAAACTTTTTCTAAAACTATATTTTTAGAAAATCCCCCTCGGGATTCTAATTTTAAAAGTTGAGCCTTTATCAATTCTTCTTGAGAATAACCAAGATTATTAGCTAAAGAAATAACTACTTCCAGAATGTCAGCTAACTCTTCTAAATTTTTATCTTCTTTAAATTCAAGAATTTCTTCATCTAGTTTTTTTAATAGAAGAGAGTAAGCTTCAGATTTGTCTGCAATATGGCAATCAAAGTCTTTCCCAGCAGCTTGAATCACGTTAGGAATCTTATCACGTACTAGCTTATTGTAGATTTTCATGGGCACAGCTCCTTTTAATTAAATTATCAATATAATAGAATTTTAAAACAAATTAGAATTATTGTAAACAATAAGGAATAATTTTGACGTTTAAAGAAAAATATGTAAGATTATTATAGACAAGTAGTTTAATTAAATGAAGGTAAATTAATTATTGTGGATGGAGTATTTAGTATGGAAGGTGATATAGCTCCATTACCCGAAATTATTAATATAGCAAAAGAATATAATGCTAGAGTAATATGGTTGTGGCTTGCTTAAATTTACGGTGGAATACGGCTCTACTCATCCCAATCTGTGTGGCCATATCTTCAATGGAAACGGCTTTATCTAAATTAGATGATAAATATACAATAGAGCGTGATATTTCGTTACCTATACCAAATGCACGCATTGCGGATTCCACTGCATCTCCTTTCAAAACAGCGTAGTATAACTCTGGGAGCCTACTATCTCCAAGTATTGCTGTATCCATAGGGCTATTTCCTAATTGTAGTAAGCGCAATAGTGCTTCAGTAAATATATCCTCCCAATGAGAGAAGGCCATTCCTTGCGGGAGAGGACTACCTTTTGGTTTTTTGATGGCACCAGCAGCACTTTCCATTTCAATTGCCAATTCGGTCATTACCTTTGTGTCAAGTGATATATAGACACCAAGGAGTGGATTTTCTGGAGAGGCTTCTGGTGTACCTGCTTCCACAGGCATGGACATTGTACAACACATGTACTTACTGCTGTCATATTTATAGGACTTACCGTCTAAAATAGCTTCTTTGTTCCCATTTACGATAGCTACAACAGTAGGTTTATATACCGCAGGTGCACAGCGAAGAGAATCGCTAACTCGGAAGAGCTGTATACCTTTTATACCAGTTTCCATTATGCCATCTTTTGTAATTCTATTTTCGATTATTTGTTTTATTTGTTGTTTACTCATAGATGTATTGTAGCATAAAAAAAATGTAGAATACAATAGTGATGATATAATTAGGCAAGTTTTAGCGATGAATAGCTATGGTTATATTAATTATTGAGAGTTATAATATATTAGGATTTATTATTTATTTAGTGGTTCGTTCAGGGAAAAAAGAAGAGCTTAAATGCCCAAATTGTGGAAAAGTGTGGATAATGAATATGTAAAATGTCCTTATTGTGGAAAGATGTTAAAAGGAACTTGTTCTAAATGTGGAAAAGCCGTTAATCCAGACTGGGAAAGTTGCCCATACTGTTCAACTAATATAGATAAAAGCACATCTCAATATTCAGAAGGATTTTAAGGAAAAATAAACTATGCTGATGTATAAGTTACTCATCAGTGGTAAAAGATGGTGAGCTTAAAATTAATTTATATGGTAAGGAAAATAATCTTATAGAAGAATTACCATCAAATGTTGAGGAAACTTATGAAATTACCTTTGGCGGTGATGGATCATATGTGATTGAATTAATAGGAATAGATACAAAAGGAAGTTATTCCATTGAAATTGAAGGTATGGAATAAACCAAGATTCACAATATAATAAAAAACTGCCGAAAATGGCAGTTCTTTTAGTTTACTGTATTAAAACGCATGGCTATTTCTATGTTTTTTAAGAATTTTAATATCTATTTCATGAGAACCAGTAAGGTCTTTTATAACATCTATAGTTGACAATAGTTCATTTACAGAGTGGGAAGTATCGGTAACAGAAAGTTCAATAATATCTAAGCGTTCTCCGAGGGTTTTACCATCTTTATCTTTTGATCTATCAAGTTGTTCAGAGAAAGAAGATTGAACCTCAGCAAGTGTTTTAATTTTAGTATCAAGATTTTCTAGAAGCACTGTATTTTTATCAACTTTATATTTAATATCAGAAGTAGTATTATCTAAATCTGTGAAACGTTGATTAGTGTTTTCTTCTAATCTTGTGAAACGTTGATTAGTGTTTTCTTCGAAGCTTGAGAAATTTCCTTCTAAATTTGAGAATTTTTCTTCTAATTTTGTGAAACCTTCATTAGTATTTTCCTCTAAGCTTGAGAATTTTTCTTCGAAGCTTGAGAATTTTCCTTCTAAGCTTGAGAATTTTCCTTCTAAGCCTGAAAATTTTCCTTCTAAGCTCTCAAAACGTTGGTTGAACTCAATATACATCTTTTCTAGTAAATCGTAAATTTTATTATCCATATAATCCACTCCTATATTTATATTATAGCAAAAATATGTTGATATAAACAACATAAAACAAGAATGATAAATTTTCTTATGTTAGTAGTATTTACAAGATTTCTAGAAATATACAAACCTCAGTTCTTACATCTTTAAATTTTTTTCTTTAAAAAATGTAGCGTATTCTTTGTCCATTTTCATAATGTGCTCAAGTAGCCATTGGTTGCATTTATTTAAAACGTTCATTAATACAAGTAAACTAGCACCCTGAGTACTGTATTGTTGAAGTGCTTGTCTTACTTCTTCAGTAAATTTATCTTGGCTCATTTTTTGTGCTGCATATTTAGGATATTTATTATCTAGCAAAAGTTTTTCTTCATCTCTAAAATGTGTTTTTGTATATTCGTAAAGGAACATCAAAGTGTTTTCGATTTCTTCCTTTCCTTTTCTTTGATTACATGCTTCCATTAGTTTATCAATTGTAAATTAGTATTAAACAAATTTTTATAATTTCAGGAATATGATATAATTATTACTAAAAAGGGACGTGTTTTTATGTTTAATGAAAAAATTAAAAAAGTATCACCATCCATGGATCAATGGCTGAAAGAGGCAAAAAGCCATGTAGAAGCTTTACAAGAAGGAATGTTTTTAGTTCATAATGGAGTTGTACGCCAAACACCAAAAGTCAAAGTACGTCAAGGAATTGATGATGGTTCTTTGGTAAATGGCATGGAGTTTTCTTATGATGCAGCAAAAGTTGATGAAGCCATTGCTGAAACTTATAAGATGGAAGGAATATTTCATGTAAGGGCTTGGCTCAACGAAGGACATCTTGAGCTTGGTGATGATATAATGTATGTGCTAATAGGGGGAGACATAAGACCACATGTTATAGATGCATTACAATACTTAGTTGAAAAAATTAAAAGTCAATGTGTTACTGAAATTGAACAAAAATTGTAATCAACTTAATTTTTTTTAGGATGGCAGGGCATAACTCAAAAAAATACGCTTTGATAGGAATGATTATAGCAGGAGTGGCTATAGTTAGTATATTTGGATATATGGGGATAAAAAAAGATATGTTAGAGGAACAGGCAATTATTTTAGTTGAAGAAGGTGAACTTCAAAATCAAGATCAAAATAAATCGGATATGGTAGGTGTTGGAAATGAAAAATGTTGGATTTTTCAAACACTGAGAAAAGGGAAATATACGCTAGAATTCACTTATAAAAAATCATGGGAAGAAGATAGCACACAAGATACAAAAAGTGTTTATACAATATTAGTGGAGTAAAGTGATATTATGATATTTGTATGATAATTTTTGAAAATAACTGATTAAAGTAAGATATATAGACTCTCGGAATAAATTGAAAATAACATTAAAAAAAGTAATAAATTAACTGGGAATTCTATTTGTGTTCTAAAAGTAGCTTAATTTAGTATTCAATTTGTAAAAAAGGGCATGGCAAATAAACCTACGAGGTTGAATTTTTTTTAAATTCTTTAAAACCATAGATTAGTTAAAAATAATTTTTTTAAGATCTAAAGAATCATTATTATGGCTCTGCCAAGCATCAATGTGCTGGCACATCATGATTGCATAAGTACGGATATACCACATTTTAGTAGAACGATGGCGACCATCTTCTAAGTGATAATC
>NZ_FQXM01000027.1 GCF_900129965.1 Clostridium grantii DSM 8605
ATAGTACAAGCACAAGATAATTATGATACTCTGAAAAAAGCTTACGATGAATACCAAAATTCATTAAAGGTAGAAGCAGAAGAAAATGCTGAAACTTCAGCTACCACCACTAGTACAAGTGCCACAGCTGAAGCTCCAACTGAGAAACAGTTAGAAACAGCCTTAAAAGCTATAGATTCAGCAAAAGTAGATTTAGCTAATTATAAAAATGGCTTTATTTTAAGCATAAAAACCTCTTTAGCTGAAAGTAAAACTGCTTTAAATTCTGTAAATAATAATATAAATACATTAGATAATACAAATTCATTATCTGAGGATAAAACAAAGATTGCTTATGTGGTTCAAATAAATGATCAAATAAATAGCTGTGAAGATAGTTTGAAACAATTAAGGGACAATTTAGATAGTGCAAATCAAAAAATAGAAAGTTGTACTATAAAAGCAGAATGTACTGGAACTATAAATACTTTATCAGAAGTAAACAAAGGAGATATATTGCAAGCAGCAACACAGGTAGCAACAATTCTACCTAATGAATCAAACCATAAAGTTATGTTATATATTACAAATAAAGATATTGCTAATATAAAATTAAATCAAGAAATAAAATATAATTTTTTAGCTTTACCTTATAAAGAATACGGGTATGTAACAGGAAAGATTGTAAAAATCAGTGCTGATGCCACTATGGATAACGAATCAGGAAATAGCTACTATATAGCAGAAGGTTTAGTGGATAAAAATATTCTAGAAAACCATAAAAATGAAAAGTCTGAATTGAAAACTGGAATGTTATGTAATGCTGAGGTGATAACTAGAGATGAAAAACTATTGTATTATTTGCTTGAAAAGATAAATTTAAAAGACTAATAAGTATTGAGAATGCAGATAGATTTTAGAAATTGAAATTTATCTGTATTTTTATGTAAAAGTACTATTTATGAGTATTTTTTAAGGCTAAAGAAAATAATAAAAAAGAGAAAAAAATTGATACAAACTATTGATTTTTAAAAGTAATATTTGTATAATTATTTAGTCAAAAGTTTAGTAGTCGTAAACTTTGAGTTTAGTGTTACCTTATTTTAAATGTTCTTGGAGGTATAGTATAATGAATCAAAACAGTACACCGCTTTTTACAGCGCTTAAGAATTATAATAAATTAAAAGTTTTACCTTTTGATGTTCCAGGACATAAAAGAGGTAAAGGAATTCCAGAATTCAGTGAATTTTTAGGAAAAAAAGTTTTAGAAGTAGATGTTAATTCTATGAAAGAACTTGATAATATAGGTAATCCAATAGGAGTTATAAAGGAAGCAGAGCAATTGTTAGCAGAAGCTTATTCAGCTGACCATGGTTTCTTTTTAGTGAATGGGACTACTAGTGGAGTACAGTGTATGATAATGAGTGTTTGCCACCCTGGAGATAAAATCATAATGCCAAGAAATGCTCATAAATCTGCAACAAATGGACTTATATTAAGTGGAGCTCTACCCGTTTATATTCAACCAGAAACAAGCAAAAAATTAGGAATAGCAATGGGGATTACATTAGAAAGTGTTAAAAAAGCTGTAGAGTTAAATCACGATGTAAAAGCAATCTTTATAATAAATCCAACTTATTATGGTGCTGTATCTGAATTAAAAGCAATAATAGATTTTGCACATGAAAGAGAAATAAGAGTTTTAGTTGACGAAGCTCATGGAGCTCACTTTAATTTTCATCCTGAATTTCCAAGTGAAGCTATGACTTTAGGAGCTGATATGGCAGCGGTTAGTTTACATAAAACAGGTGGAAGCTTGACTCAAAGTTCAGCTTTGTTGTTAAATGAAGGTTTAGTGGATAGACATAAAGTTAAGACAATTTTAAATTTAACTCAATCCACAAGTGCTTCTTATCTTTTAATGTCTAGTTTAGATGTGGCAAGAAAGAATTTGGCTATAAATGGAGAAGAAATCTTTTCAGAGTTATTAATACACTTAAGAGAAGCAAGAGAAGAAATAAATAAAACTAAAGGTTTGTATGCTTTTGGAAAAGAATTAATTGGAACACCAGGAGTTTATGATTTTGATGAAACAAAACTAGGCATTAATGTTGCAGGAATAGGTCTAACAGGTTTTGAAGTATATGATATACTTAGAGAAGAGTATGAAATTCAAGTAGAACTTGCTGATGTATATAATATTATGGCTATAGTTAGTATTGGAGATAGTAAATATTCAATAAACACTTTAGTAGAAGCTTTAAAAGATATTAGTAAAAAATACGATAAAGGGAATCCTTTAGAGTATGGTGGTCATAGTTTGAAAAATCCGGATATTGTAGTTTCACCTAGGAATGCTTTTTATGCTAGAAAGAAAAGTGTTTTATTAGAGGAAGCTGATGGACAAATCAGTGGCGAATCTATAATGGCATATCCACCAGGAATTCCAATAGTAACGCCAGGTGAAAGAATTACAAGAGATATGATTGACTATATAAATTTCTTGAAAGATCAACATAGTATGTTGACAGATATAGAGGATTCAAAGGCTAATTATATAAAAGTATTAGGAATTTAAATGACTAATTAGTTCACAGTAGTTTTTAAAAGCATAGAAAATTAAAAATATACAATAAAATATTAGGAGGGTAACAAAATGGAATTTTGGTATACAGAAGAACAAACAGAAAATGTAAGATTATCAATGAAGATAAAGGAACAATTGTATTCTAGAAAAAGTCCTTTTCAGCAAATAGACGTATTTCAAACTGAAGAGTTTGGTAAATTGCTTACTATTGATGGATTAGTTATGGTAACAGAAAAAGATGAATTTGTTTATCATGATATGATAACTCACGTAGCTATGGCTACAAATCCAGAAATAAAAAGAGTGTTAGTTATTGGTGGCGGAGATGGTGGTACTGTAAGAGAGCTAACAAGATATAGTACTATAGAAAAAATAGATATGGTAGAAATTGATGAAGTTGTTGTAATAGCTTGCAGAGAACACCTTCAACAAACAGCATGCAAACTTGATGATCCAAGAGTAAGTTTATACTTTGAAGATGGACTTAAGTTTGTAGAAAACAAAAAGGATGTTTATGATTTAATACTTGTAGATTCAACTGATCCTATTGGACCAGGGGAAGGCTTATTCACTAATGAGTTCTACACAAATTGTTTCAATTGTTTATCTGAAAATGGAATACTTATCAATCAAAATGAGAGTCCATTCTATGAGCATAATGCAAGAGAAATGAAAAGAGCAAATACTAAAATCAAAAATATATTCCCAATATGCAGACCATATCAATATTGCATACCAACATATCCATCAGGTTTCTGGTTATTTGGATTTGCTTCAAAGAAATTAGATCCTATTAAAGACTTAGATGCAGACAGATGGAATAGCTTAGGATTAAAGACTAAATACTACAATACAGATTTACACGTGGGAGCGTTTGCTCTTCCTAGCTATGTTAAGGAAATGTTAGATAGCGAGTAATATAAATGAATAAAGAGTAATAATTTTGGGGATGCTTTTTTTAGAAGGCATCCTTATTGTTGTAGGGCATAATTGAGAAAAATTGCGAACTAACTCGTAGGGGGCGGTTTCCATGCCGCCCCGATATACCTATAAATTACATATATAATATTGATAAAAAATACAAAATACAGAAAGTAGTATAATATTTTCATTACGATTTTACTGTAATTGTAATTTTATTGGGAAACAGCAGGCGGGCATGGAAACCCGCCCCTACAAATAATCACTTCGCCTTCTAACTCTATTCTACATTAAAATGGGAAAATGAGCACAAAACAGTTTGCGCACAAATGTGCAAAAAAATCAAATGGCATAGACAAATGTTATACACGATGATATAATTTACTCATCTAGTGGGAAACGTTTACCCTAGAAAACGTAATCATAAAAAATTATATAAAATGGGGGTTGTCAAATGTTAGTTACTTTATTCCAAGAATTTGTAAGCAAATTTTTAGGTCAACCAGCACTTTTGCTTGGTACAGTAGCATTTATCGGTTATTTGCTATTAGGCAGGAAGCCTTATGAAGCAGCAGCAGGATTTATTAAAACTTTTGTAGGTTTTAAAATTTTACAAGTAGGTACTGGTGGATTGGTTAGTACATTTAAACCAATAATTACTTCGTTGAGTACTAAATTTGGTATTGAAGCATTTGTTATTGATCCATATTTTGGTCAAACATCTGCAACAGAAGTGTTGAACTCAGTAGACTCTCTTCAATATGTAGGATATGTAATGTTAATAGCTTTTGCTTGGAATATTTTCTTAGTTGCTTTTAGAAAAATTTCTAAGATCAGAACATTATTTATTACAGGTCACATTATGTATCAACAATCAGCAGTATTATTATGGGCTTTATATTGGGTATTAGAAGGTACAGGACAACCTGTTACAATGTTTACAGTTATAGTAACTGGATTCTTAATGGGAACTTACTGGTCTGTAATGTCTAACTTAATTATCGAAGCAACTCAAGAAGTAACAGATGGAGCAGGATTTACAGTTGGTCATCAACAAATGTTTGGTGCTTGGGTAGCTTATAAATTAGCAGGAAAAATAGGTAATAAAGATGAATCAGTTGATAATATTAATTTCCCGGGTTGGTTATCAATATTCAATGATAACATAGTTGCTAATGTTATATTAATGACAGCGTTTGTAGGAACTATAATGATTATCCTTGGAAAAGGAGCTTTCATAGCAAGTGAAGCAGTTCCAGGTGGATATAACCCAAATAACTATTGGTTTGGAACATATATATTTGAAACATGTGCAATGTTTGCAGTTTATATCACAGTTCTTTTAACAGGCGTTAGAATGTTCGTAGCTGAATTATCAGAATCTTTCCAAGGTATATCTGATAAATTACTTCAAGGTTCAGTTCCAGCAGTTGACTGTGCAGTAACATTTGGTTTCTCGCCAAACTCTCCAACTTTCGGATTTATATTTGGATTCTTTGGTCAATTATTAGCTATATTCGTACTTATAGCTATGAAATCTCCAGTATTAATAATTGCAGGATTTATATGCTTGTTCTTTGATAATGGTACATTAGCTGTATTTGCTAACAAAAATGGTGGTCGTAGAGCTGCAGCAATTATCCCATTCTTAGCTGGTTTAATTCAAGTTTTCGGATCAGCATTAGTATTAACAGTATTAAAAGGAGACCCAAATGTTATCGGTTGGATGGGAATGTTTGACTGGGCAACATTATTTATGGGAACTACTTTATTAACTAAAGCATTAGGTATCATTGTACCAATCGCTTTAATACCATTATTAATGATAATCCCTCAATTACAATACAAACGTCATAAGGAAACTTATTTCACAACAATGAGAGATAAATAATATAAATTTACAAATCCCAATTTTAAATTGGGATTTGTTTTATACACAAACATTAAGTAAGTTAATATTTGAAATGCTTTTTGTATAATTTATTAAAAATAATATTTTTCATAAAACAAGACAAATGTGCAAAATCAGTAATGCATATTGACATATGTTCACTATTGAGATATTCTAAGTATATAAAAGGGTAATATTGAGGAGGATAATTAAATGTTAGATGGATTTAAATTAACAAGCGATTTTATACAGATGGTAGATGAAGTTAGTAACTGGGAAGAAGCAATAATTAAATCAGCAAAGCCATTACTAAAAGAAGGATTTATTGAGCAATCTTATGTAGATGCTATGATAGACTCTGTTAAAGAATTTGGTCCATATATTGTTATAGCACCTAATATTGCAATGCCACACGCTAGACCAGAAAAGGGAGCGAATAAAGCTGGTTTTAGTTTAATGAAATTAGAGAAACCTGTTTATTTTTCAGAACAAGAAGAACATAAAGCACAATTATTAATTACATTAGCTTGTGCAGATTCAAATACGCATATTGAAATGATAGAATTTATTGTTACAGTTTTATCTGATGAAGAAAAATATAATGCAGTTCTAGAAGCGAAAACAATTGATGAAATTTTAAATATATTTGTGTAATAGATTATTCAAATTTAAACTAAAAATTAAAACTAAAAACTAAAAACAAATTTAGGAGGTAATAAGAATGAGTACTATTAGTGAAATCACAAGAGAAAAATGGATTTTAAATACATTCCCAGAATGGGGAACTTGGCTAAATGAAGAAATAGAAGAAGAAGTTGTTAAACCAGGAACATTTGCTATGTGGTGGTTAGGCTGTACAGGAGTTTGGATTAAATCTGAAGGAAATGCTAATATCTTAATTGACCTTTGGGTTAAAACAGGTAAGAAATCTGCTAAAAATAAAATGATGACAGATCAACACCAACATCAACGTATGATAGGATGTTTAAAATTACAACCAAACTTGAGAAACGTTCCTTGTGTTATAGATCCATTTGCTATAAAAGAATTAGATGCAGTTTTATCTACTCATGATCATGGTGATCATATTGATGAAAACGTAGCGGCAGCAGTATTACAAAATTGTGCGGACGCAGTTCCTTTTATAGGACCACAAGCTTGTGTTGATCTTTGGATCAAATGGGGAGTTCCTGCTGAAAGATGTATAGTAGTTAAACCAGGAGATACTGTAAAAATTAAAGATACTGAAATTGTAGCTCTTGATTCTTTTGATAGAACTGAATTAGTAACTGCTCCAAAAGGTGTTATATTAAAAGATAAAATGCCTCAAGATATGGATAAATTAGCTGTTAACTACTTAATTAAAACACCAGGTGGTAACATATATCACAGTGGAGATTCACATTACTCAAACTATTTTGCTAAACATGGTAATGATCATAAAATAGATGTTGCATTAGGTTCTTATGGCGAGAATCCAAGAGGAATGACTGACAAAATTACTTCAGTTGATATTTTAAGAATGGCAGAATGTTTAAATACAGAAGTTATTATTCCTTTCCATCATGATATATGGACAAATTTCCAAGCAGACCCAATGGAAATCATGATGTTATGGAACATGAAAAAGAATAGATTACAATATAAATTCAAACCATATATATGGGAAGTGGGATCAAAATTCATTTATCCACAAGATAAAGATAGATTAGAATACCATCACCCAAGAGGATTTGAGGACGCTTTTGCTATTGAGCCAGACCTTCCTTTCAAATCAATGTTATAATAGAAGAAATAATCCACAAACTAGATAGGAATAAAAAGTAATTCATTTAATTCCTAAGGATTATTAAAATCCAAAACAAAATATGGGAGGTATTATTATGTTAAAAGTATTAGCAGCATGTGGAAATGGAATGGGATCAAGTCTTATTATAAAAATGAGAATTGAAAAAGTACTTAAAGAATTAAATATAGAAGCAAAGGTTCATCATGCTTCAGTTGGTCAAGGAAAAAGTGAAGTAAATAACTTTGATTTAGTTATTGTTTCTCAACAACTAGTTAAAGAATTTAAACCAACTGGAGATACAAAAGTAGTAGGTTTAGTAAATTTATTATCAGAAGCAGAAATAAAACAAAAAGTATCTGAAGCGTTAGGCTTATAATAAAAAAACGGTTATTATTACTTAATTGTAAAAAATAACCGTTTCTTACTATGAAATATGACTTTGTATAGAAAGTTTTAGATTTTGATGCTTTAAAGGTTTAACTATATTTTAAAAGGTATTGGAGATAAATAATATGGTAAATTTAAAAAATAATCCTATCGGAATTTATGAAAAGGCTATGCCAAATAATTTTAGCTGGAAGGAAAAAATTGAAGCAGCTAAAAAAGCAGGATTTAATTTTATTGAAATGTCAGTAGATGAGAGTGATGAAAGATTAGCTCGATTGAATTGGTCTAAAGAAGAAAGAAATGAATTAAGAGATATATTGCAGAAAAATGATTTTTACATAAATTCTATGTGCTTAAGTGGACATAGAAAATATCCTTTTGGAAGTAAAAATGTAGAAACAAGGGAAAAGGCTTATGAATTAATGAATAAAGCTATAGACCTTGCTTTGGATTTAGGAATAAAGAATATTCAATTAGCTGGTTATGATGTTTATTATGAAGATGCAGATGAAGAAACAAAAAAAATGTTTATTGAAGGTTTACAATATTCAGCTAAAAAAGCAGCAAGTGCAAGTGTGATGTTATCAATAGAAATAATGGATACAGAGTTTATTGGAACTATAACAAGATGCTTAGAGTATATAGATTTAGTAAAATCACCTTGGTTAAAGATTTATCCAGACTTAGGAAACTTAACACAATGGTGTGAAGAACCTTCAATAGAATTAGAAAAAGGATTTGAACATATAGTTGCAGTTCATTTAAAAGATACTAAACCAGGAATATTTAAGTGTGTTCCTTTTGGAGAAGGTACTGTAGACTTTCCAAAATTATTAACAAAATTAACTGATTTGAATTATACAGGCCCTTTTTTAGTTGAAATGTGGGCAGATAATTCAAAAGATGAAACTATTGAGGAAACTGTTAAGAATATAAAAAGTGCAAAAACATGGTTGCAAAAAAGGATGGGTGAATAAATAGTATGTTAGAGAATTTGAAAAAACAAGTATTTGAAGCCAATTTAGAATTAGTAAAACAAGGATTAGTAATATACACTTGGGGAAATGTAAGTGGCATTGATAGAGAAAAAGGGTATGTAGTAATTAAGCCTAGTGGAGTTAGTTATGATGAAATGAAAGCAGAGGATATGGTGGTAGTAGATTTAGAGGGGAATATAGTTGAAGGTAGTATGAATCCATCTTCTGATACGCCAACTCATTTAGCTTTATACAAAGAATTTTCAGATATTGGCGGGGTAGTACATACTCATTCTGAATGGGCTACATCTTGGGCTCAGGCTGGAAGAGAAATACCTTGTTATGGAACTACTCATGCAGATTATTTTTATGGAAGTGTTCCTTGCACAAGAAAATTAACTGATGAAGAGATAAAAGGTCAGTACGAATTAGAAACTGGAAATGTGATTATAGAAACTATGAAGGCAAAGCAATATAAACCTTTAGAAATGCCAGCAATAATAATATTTAATCATGGACCATTCTCTTGGGGAAAAACTCCAAAAGAAGCTGTTCATAATGCAAAAGTCCTAGAAGAAGTTTCTAAGATGGCGCATAGAACAGAAGCTATAAATAAAGATATTGTGTCTATAGATAAAATATTGTTGGATAAGCATTATTTAAGAAAGCATGGCGCAAATGCTTACTATGGTCAAAAAAAATAATAATAAAAGAAAAGCTAGTAGATATAATAAATCTACTAGCTTTTCTTTTATTAAAAAGTATTGTTAAAATGTATGAATTTCGTTGAAAAAATAAATAACTAGAATAAGTTTAAACACTAAGCACATATATATTTAAAAAGAAACACTTTTTTATCATTTTATAAATGGTATGGAGGAGGTATATCGTGGATTTTAGAAGTATTATTGAGAGAGATAGAGAAAATAATAAAAAAAACTATTTTGAGGGTACTTTTCTCAATTATTTAGAAAAAGTAAAAGAGAACCCTAAGGCAACTGAATTAGCACATGAAAGAATGTATCATATAATAACAAAAGACGGGTTTAGAGTATTGAAACCAGAAGATAACCCTAGAATAAGAAAAATATATGGAAATGAAATTATTAAAAGCTATAGTTTTTTTAAAGATGAATTTTTTGGCATTGATAAAGTAATTATGAAACTAGTGAACTATTTTCATTCAGCTGGAATGAAAGGTGAAGAAGCTAGACAAGTTTTATATTTAGTAGGACCAGTAGGAGCAGGTAAATCTTCCTTAGTTGAAAAATTGAAAAAGTCATTGGAAACTAGTGAGCCTATATATTCATTAAAAGGTTGCCCTATGAGAGAAGAACCTCTTCATTTGGTTCCAAAGCATTTAAGAGCAGAATTTGAAGAGTATTTAGGTGTTAAAATTGAAGGTGATTTATGTCCAGTATGTAGACATAGATTAAAAACAGAATTTAACGGAGAATATGAAAGTTTTCCTATTATAACTTCAGATTTTTCAATTAGGTCAAGAAAAGGTATAGGCGTAGTACCACCGGTAGATCCTAATAACCAAGACACAAGCGTACTTACAGGTAGTGTAGATATCTCTAAAATGGATTTATATGCAGAAGATGATCCTAGGATTCTTTCTTTAAATGGAGCATTTAATGTAGGAAATAGAGGAGTTATCGAATTTATAGAAGTATTTAAGAATGATGTGGAATACTTGCATACTATAATAACTGCTACTCAGGAAAAATCTATACCTTCACCTGGTAAAAATTCTATGATTTATTTTGATGGAGTAATTGTTGCACATTCAAATGAAGCAGAATGGAATAAGTTTAAATCAGATCATACAAATGAAGCAATTCTTGATAGGATAGTTAAGATAGAGGTTCCTTATTGTTTAGAATTGAGCGAGGAAATGAAAATATATAAGAAAATATTAAATAGAAGTAATTTCAAAGCTCATATGGCACCTCATACAATAGAAATTGCATCAATGTTTGCGATACTTTCTAGATTATTGCCATCTACAAAAGTAGATCCTTTAACTAAATTGAAAATTTATAATGGGGAAGAAATTGTTGAAAAAGGTACAACTAAAAAAATGAATATTATGGAATTGAAAGAGGAAGTTTCTTCATTGAGAGAAGGAATGTCTGGCATATCCACAAGATTTATTATTAAGGCTATTGATGACGCTCTTTCAGTATCAGAATATGATTGTATTAATCCTTTAAGTGTAATGGAAACTCTTATAAAATCTGTAAAAGAAGTTGATATTCAAGAGGATACTAAAAAGCAATATTTAGCATTTATTCAGGATACAATTAGAAAAGAATATAATAAAATTCTTGAGAAGGAAATTACAAAAGCCTTTATTCAAAGCTTTAGAGAACAAGCTGAAAGTTTGTTTGACAATTACTTGGATAATGCTGAAGCTTTTGTGAATAAATCTAAGTTAAAAGACAGAGCTACTGGTGAAGAACTTGAACCAGATCTTAAGTTTATGAGATCCATTGAAGAACAAATTGGAGTGCCAGAAAATTCAGCTAAGGGATTTAGAACAGATGTAACTTCATATATGTTTTATTTAATAAGAAATGGAGCTAAATTAGATTATACTGCTTATGAACCATTAAAAGAAGCTATAGAAGGTAAATTAACTTCATCAGTAAAAGAACTATCAAGAATTGTAACTAAATCAAGAGTTAGAGATAAAGAACAATCTAAAAAATATAGCATTATGGTGGAGGAAATGAAAGCTAATGGATATTGTGACCATTGCTGTGACGTAATTTTGAAATATGCAGCTAATAATCTATGGAAGGATTGATTCTATGGCAATATTTAGAGAGTTTAATCCAATAGATCATGATAGAGCGGTAGAAGACAGAAGGCGTCATAAAGAATTGGTAAAAGACACAATAAAAAAAAATCTAGCGGATATTTTGTCAGAGGAAAGTATTATTGGAGAAAGTAAAAATAGAAAAATAAAAATTCCTATAAAAGGACTTAAAGAATATCAGTTTATATATGGCAAAAATAGTTCAGGTGTAGGTAGTGGAGATGGAGAACAAAAAAGAGGAGATAAGGTAGGGTCAGATAAAGAAGGCAAAGAAGGTCAAGGAGATTCAGGTGCTGGCAATGGTGAAGGTGACGATATTTATGAAACAGAAGTTACTATTGAAGATATTATGAACTATTTGTTTGAAGATTTAGAGTTGCCTAATATGAATAAAAAGAAATTTTCGGAAATAGAAACAAATAATTCTCATAAAAAAGCGGGATATCAAATGAAAGGTATCCCTCCGAGATTAGCAAAGAAAAGAACTATGATGGAAAAAATCAAAAGAAAACAGGGATATATAAGGGCGCTTAAAGAACAGGAAATAGATGAACAGGTTGACAGATTTCCTTTTAAAGAAGAAGATTTAAGATATCATAGGATAAAGAAAACAACTAAAAAAGAATGTAATGCTTTAATAGCTTGCATAATGGATGTATCAGGCTCTATGACACAGAATAAAAAATATTTAGCTAGGTCTTTTTTCTTTCTACTACACCAATTTGTAAAAATCAAGTATATGAACGTTGAAGTTATATTTATTTCTCATACCACAACTGGTAAGGAAGTTAACGAACATGACTTTTTTTACAAAGCAGAGTCAGGAGGAACCTATATTTCTAGCGGGTACTATAAAACATTAGAAGTAATTCAAGAACGATATGATCCTAATGTGTGGAATATATATGCTTTTCATGTAAGTGATGGAGATAACTGGGCGGATGATAATGAAAGAGCGGTTGTAGCAGCTAATAGTTTATGTGATATTTCAAATTTATTTGGTTACGTTGAAATAGGAAAACAAAGTTATTATAATACCATAAAAGATAAATTGACCAAAGAAGTAAATCGAAAAAATTTCACTACAGCAGCAATAGAATACAAAGAAGAATTATGGCCAACACTGAAAAAAATATTAGAAAAAGATGTTTTTAGTGAATAAGGAGAACTGGTTGATTGAACCCAATTGAAATTTTGAATGAAAATATCACAAAGAAAGTGGGGTGATTTTTTGAGCTATACTGTAGATGAACTATTAGGGTGGAATGAAAAAATTGAGAAAATTGCTAATGCTATAGGGTTAAATTATTATCCTCAAGAGTTTGAGATAATAAGCTATACTGATATGCTGGCTTATGAAGTTTATGTAGGAATGCCATCGAAATATCCTCATTGGAGTTATGGAAAAGCTTATGAAAGATTAAAAACTCTTTATAAATATAATTTAACAGGACTACCTTATGAAATGGTCATAAACTCTGACCCTTGTTTAGCTTATTTGATGAAGGATAATACATTACTACTTCAAATTTTAACAATGGCCCATGTTTATGGGCATAATGATTTTTTTAAGAATAATAGAATGTTTACCAAAGGTACAAGTGCAGAATATTCTTTAGAAATGTTTAAAAACAATACTAGAAGTATAAGAAATTATATTAATGACCCTAGTATAGGTTATGGAGAAGTTGAAAAAATGCTAGATGCAGCACATGCTATTAAATTTCAAACTTGGAAAGTGGTGGGGGAAAAAAGGATTAGCCATGAGGAAATAATTCAATCTAGAATTGATGCTTATAAAAAAAATAGAGATGAATATGATATTTTAAAGCCTCATGAAGAACCAGAGCCTCCAAAGATAGATAAAGTACCTATAGAGCCAGAGGATGATTTGATTTATTTTATATGTAAGTATGGAGAACTACAACATTGGCAGAACAATACTCTAGAAATTGTTAGAAAGGAAACTCAGTATTTTATTCCTCAAATAGAAACTAAGATTATGAATGAAGGTTGGGCAAGTTATTGGCACTATAATATATTAAAAGAATTGAAGCTACCTCAAAATTTGAATTTTGAGTTTCTTAAAAGGCACAATGATGTTATAGCGCCTGCTATGGGAAGATTAAATCCCTATTATTTGGGATTTAGAATGTTTGAATATTTGGAAAAAACATATGGTAGAGAAAAAATATTTGAAGTTAGGCTTTTAGAGAGGGACTCTTCATTTATTAGAAGATACCTAACTAAAGAATTATGTGAAGATTTAAATTTATTCCAATACGGAAAGCATGGAAGAGATTATTTAGTTGATGAAGTGCCGGATGATATGGGATGGAAAGAGATAAGAAATACTTTAAGTAATTCCTGTGGAATGGGAGGAATACCTCATATTAGAGTATTGGATATGTCAAATCATGATAAAACACTAACTTTAGAACATGTATATGACGGAAGGGAATTAGATACGTCATATGCAGAAAGTACTTTAAAATATATTGTGGATTTGTGGAAACATAAAGTTATATTAAAAACAAAAAGATTAAATAAAGAAGTTAATATAATATGTGATAAGAATAAAGAGATTATAATTAGATAGAAAAAAGGCTGTCTCAAAATAAAAAACTGAGACAGCCTTTTTCTTTTTTATTATACAAGCACTTTATACAAATTATAGTCATAGGATAATATATAATAATAATTTGGAGGAATTAAAGTGGTATACGTTTTAATTTTAGCTGGGGGAAGAGGAACTAGGCTATATCCATTGTCTAGGGAAAAAAAACCAAAGCAGTTTTTAAACGTAATAGATGATAATTCATTTTTAAGGAAAACTGTTGATAGAGTTAAATCAATAGTTCCTATGGATAACATTTACATTGTTACAAATGAGATTTATAAAGAAAATATTTTGAGTGAAATAAGTGAACTTAGAGAAGAAAATATATTTATTGAACCTGCTAATAAAGAGACCGCTACCTGCATAGGATTATCTGCTGTGAAATTATTGAAAAAAGATAAGGATGCTACAATGCTAGTACTTCCATCTGACCATTATATAAAAAATGAAAAATTATTTGGAGATACAATATTAGAAGCCATAGAAGTTGCTCAAAGAAAAAGAGGGTTAGTTACTTTAGGTATTGAGCCAACTAGACCTGAAACAGGCTATGGATATATTAAAATGGGTGAATGTATTATAGCTAAAATGCCTACTTTTAAAGTTGATAGATTTACTGAAAAACCTAACATAGAAGTGGCAAAAGATTTTTTGATAACAGATTCTTATTTGTGGAATAGTGGTATGTTTGTGTGGAGAGCTGATGTATTTTTAAGAGAAATGGAAAAATATTTACCTAAAACCTATAGAAACTTGATGGAAATTTATAAAGTTATTGATACTGATGAGGAAGAAAAAGTTTTAAAACAACAATATGAATTGATAGATGGAATTTCCGTGGATTTTGGAATACTTCAAAAAACTAGAAAAGCTTATGTTATAAAGTGTAGCTTTGACTGGGATGATATTGGTAGTTTTTTAGCTTTAGGTAGATTTTTGAATAATTATAGAGGAAATAATGTTAAAGGAAATGCATTTTTAGAACAAAGCGATAATTGTTATGTTTTTGGGGATAAAAAATTAATAATCGGCTTTGGGATAAATGATCTTATTATTATAGATACGGAAGATGTTGTTTTAGTAATGAAAAAAGAAAAAGATCAAGAAATAAAACATCTAGTAAATAGATTAAAAGAAGAAAGGATGGAAGAATATTTATAGGGACAACCATTATTAGTTAAAAATTATACTTTGTAAAATCTTTACTTTGATTATTGTTTAATATATAATAAGTTAATAGTTAAACTTAAATTCTATAATATAGCTTAGATGGATATTAAAACAATAACAGGAGGATGATACAATGATTAGTGAAAAATTATTTAATGAATTAAATAAGCAAATAACTTATGAATTATTTTCAGCTCATTTTTATTTAGCTATGGCAGCTTATGCAGCATCAGAAGATTTGCCGGGATTTGAAAATTTCTTTAAGGTTCAAGCTGAGGAAGAAAAATTTCATGCTATGAGATTTTTTGATTATATAAATGAAATGGGCGGTAGAGTAAAATTAGAAGCACTAGATACTCCAGAAAATGATTTTGAATCACTAAGAGATGTTTTTGAAAAAGGGTTAGATCATGAAAAATTTGTTACAAGTAGAATTTACTTATTAACAGATATTGCTACTGAAGAAAGAGAACATGCAACTATCAGCTTTTTAAAATGGTTTATAGATGAGCAAGTTGAAGAAGAAGCAAATTTCTCATTAATATTAAGCAAATTAAAGAGAGTAAAAGAAGATAGTAATGGAATATATATGATAGATGCTGAGTTAGCACAAAGGGTGTTTACTCCACCAGTAATTAAATAGAACAAAAAAAGTGGTAGATATACTCTACCACTTTTTTTGTTCCATTATTAATAAATATCAGAAAATTCTATATGAATAGTTTCTATTTTTGAATTTGAAGCATTTTGCTCAGTTTTTTCTTCACAAATATTTTCTGTTGCTTTAATGCTATCTTGAGGAAAAGTTATAAAAAAGTTGCACCCATAACCTTCTTTACTTTCTAAGCTTACTGAACCTCCATGAAGATGTATTAGGGATTCTACTAGGGATAATCCAATTCCAGAGCCCTGAGTATTTCTATATAATGATTCATCAACTTGAATAAATCTTTTGAAAATAGTGTTTTGTAATTCTTTGGATATACCGATCCCAGTATCTTTAATAGAAATAGTAAGATCATCGTTAGAATCCATAATTGTTACAAAAATACTTCCATTTGCATCAGTGAATTTAACTGCATTGGATAATAAATTAAGCATTACTCTTTCTATTTTGTCTGGATCACAAGAAATGGTTTTTTCTTCAATATTGGTATCAAAAACTAGATTTAAGTTTTTCTGTTCCACATAATCTACAACAGATAAAGTGATATCTTCAATTAATTTAACAATATCACAATTGATTTTATGTAAAGAAAGATAACCAGAATCAATTTTGCTGGTATCTATTATATTATTCACAAGTCGGATTAATCTATAAGAATTCTGTTTTATCATTTTAGAGTATTTTAAAATATTTTGATTAATATTTTTATCTTGCGCTAAGAGTAAATCCTGCATTTGTACTGCAGAAAGAATAACATTTAAGGGAGTCTTAAACTCGTGAGATATGTTTGTGAAAAATTCAGTTTTTAAATTGTCATAATGAAGTTTTTCTTCTAGTAATTTATATTTTTGAATTGAATTTTTTCTTTCACTTAAATCTCTTACCACTGTAATAATACTGTTATGACAAAGGTTTAATACATTGGAAGTTACTTCAACATCTATGAGTGTTTTATCTAAAGCTATAATTTTTCTTTGAATAGGAGGTGCGGACTTTTTTTGCGAGTACATTGTTGCTATTCTTTCATCAGTCAAACTGTGGTAGTCGGGAGTTAAAAAGTCTTTAATATTTTTACCAAGTATTTGTTTAAAAGAAGTTGCTTTAAGTAAGCTTAAACCACAGCTATTCATAAAAGTAATAACACCATATTTATGAATAAACACGGAATCAGGTAGTAGGTCTAAAAGTTTTTTATTCTTTTCTTCGGTTTCTCTTAAAGATAGTTCATATTTTTTTCTTAATACTCGCTCGTAGTTAAGAGGAGAAGGTTTTTTATCAGAGCCTTTTTTACTATTTGATTGGGATAAATTTCTATAAGACATTATATTCTACCACCTAAAATAAATATAGTTAATGCAGGTTAAAATTAAATCAAATATATACTTATACATTATAGCATTATTATCCAATAAAGTACAATAATAACTTATTAAATGTTGAATCATATTTTTCTTTTTATATTCATATCTATAAATGAATACAAAAGGAGGAAGGAATATGGGAGTTAAAAGTAATATTGAAAAAAGCATTAAACAAACATTTCTAAAGAAAGCTGTGGATATTATTCATAAAAAACCAGAGGAAAATGTGGATAAATTATTTGAATTAATTAAAAAGGTTACTAAAGACAAAACACAATTGGATAATATAGATACAGCATATAATTACTATAAAACAGATGAAGCTACAAATAAATTAGTTCAGAATATATTGAAAAATACTGATAAAAAGTGTTTAGAAAAATTTTTTATAAATTTTTTAACTAATGCAAATTGGTTTGGGGCTATTGAGCGTGCTAAATATTTAGAAAATGAGGATACAAAAATTCCTTTTACTATATTGCTAAGTCCTACTATGGAATGTAATTTGAGATGCAATGGATGTTATGCAGAGAATATGCTTAATCATTCTAAAATTAATATTGAAGAAGTTGATAGAATAGTAAAAGAAGCTAGAGAACTAGGCATATACTATATAATTATTTTGGGTGGAGAACCATTTTTTTATAAAGAGTTATTAGGTATTTATGAAAAATATAATGATGTAATGTTTTCGCCATTTACAAATGGAACTTTAATAGATGAAATAACAGCTGATAGATTACAAAAGTGTGGAAATGTATTTCCTATGTTATCTGTGGAAGGCAGCGAAAAAGATACTGATGAGCGAAGAGGAAAAGGTGTTTATAAAAAAGTTATGAGAGCAATGGATATATTGAATGAGAAGGGGATTTTATTTGGGGTTTCTACTGCGGTTACTAGTACAAATATTAATTCTGTTTTATCGGATGAGTTTGTTGAAAAACTTATTAACAAAGGGTCTAAAATGAATTGGTATTTCCTTTTTATGCCTGTAGGCGGGGAAACTTCAGATTTTAGTATGATGTTAACAGCAGAGCAAAGAGCTTATTTGGGAAAAAGAACCAAAGAAATCAGGGAAACTAAACCTTATTTCACAATTGATTTCTTTAATGATGCCCCTTATGTAGGGGGATGTATTGCAGGAAAGTATTATTGTCATATAAATGTAAATGAAGATGTAGAACCTTGTGTTTTTGCACATTTTTCTAATAAAAATATTAAAGGAGTTCCTTTAATAGAAGCATTTAGAGATCCTTTCTTTAAAGAAATTAGGCATAGACAACCATATGATAAAAATATGTTAAGACCCTGTATGATGATTGATAATCCACAGGTAGTTAAAGAAATTTGTGAAAAAGTGGGAGCAAAGCCTACAAATAAAGGCGGAGTTAAGATGCTTAAGGATAAAGATTTTAATAAAAAATTAGATAATATAGCTAATGAGTGGAAACCTTATGCAGATAGAGAATGGAAAAAAGTATTTAATGAAAAAGGAAATGATAAATTGTCTAAAGGGTAAGAGAATCCACATAGCCTTTTTTGAGAGTAAATATAATAATGTAGAATATCCACCGTTTTAATGGTACCGGCTTATGCCGGTACTTTTTAGTTTTTGCAAGGATTACTTTTAAATAGTAGAATTAATTTTACAATGTTCGGTTATATATAGATGTGAAAATATTTACTGTGAGATTTTGTGATTTAATTAACTTAGAAGTATTGTTATATAATAGTAGGCTAATGTCAACAGGCGATAGTATTAAATATGCAAAGTGAAATGCTGAAAATTATAATGGTATAGGGTATAATAAAACAAAGTGACTAAGTGGAGACATGCTAAATTGCAAAATTTATTTGAAATTGATTTTGAAGAGATAATTAATTATTCTAGGGCAAAAGATATGGGAGAATGCTTTGAGACAGAAACATTTTTGAGTCTATATGTATCAGGTGTGAGAATAGGAAATTAATTTAAAAAGGTTGATTAAATAAAATGGTAGGTGAGGATTAAGATTATTATGAGTGAGAATACATTCTTTAAAACATATGATATTAGTAATGTTGAAGTAAAAGAATCCCATATTAGATCGAAAAGATATGGAGTAAATAAAAAAAGCAATAACATTTCAACAATAATCAGTGAGAAAAAATTAGAAAGAATTTTAGAAAGTAATAAAGAACTATTAAAAATATGTAAACCCTTTATAGAAGATCTATATAATTATGTAAAAGGTACTGGATTTTTTATAGAACTCTTTGATAAAAATGGAATTATTTTAAGTATTATTGGAGATCAAGATATAATAGATAAATCTACTGAAATGAATATGATTATAGGAACGGATATGAGTGAAAAAAAAGTAGGCACCAATGCCATATCTTTGGCATTAGAAATAGATAAACCAGTACAATTACTTGGAACTGCACATTATTTAGAAATATTTCATCAATTTACTTGTTCTTGCGGAGTTATTCATAATGAGAAAGATGAAATTATTGCTTGTATCAATCTTACAGGTTGGTCTTACAGAGTGCATAAACATACTCTTGCATTAGTAGTGGCAGCTGTAAGATCAATAGAAAATGATATAAAAGTTAATAAACAGCAAAAAGAAATAATAGAAGCTTATAAATATACAAATACTATTATTAACTCCTTGGATATGGGTGTCATAACAGTTGATTTCAATGGGGGTATTAAGCATATAAATTATGAAGCCTGTAAAATGATAGAAATATATATAGAAGATGCAATAGGAAGGGATATTTTTCAGTTATTTGAGCAGGGAGATATATTAAAAGATTCTTTATTTAAACAAAAGACCATTTCTGATACAGAAATATGTACAAACTCAAAAGGGAAGATTAAAAAATTTCTAGCAACTACCTATCAGATATATGATGATGAAAATAATATTTCAGGTAATGTAATTCTATTAAAGGATATAAAGAAAGTTCTTAAATTTGTAAAGCAGTATGTGGGCATGGATGCTAAATATAATTTTAATATGATAATTGGTAATAGTACTCAAATGATTAAGGTAAAGGAATATGCTAAAAAGGTGTCTAGTAGTCCATCTACTATCTTGATTCAAGGGGAAAGTGGTACAGGAAAAGAGTTATTAGCACAAGCTATTCATAATGAAAGCAATAGAAAACATAGAAGCTTTGTTGCTCTGAACTGTGGTGCAATTCCAAATAGTTTAATTGAAAGTGAACTTTTTGGATTTGTTGAGGGAGCATTTACTGGAGCACAAAAAGGTGGATATTCAGGAAAATTAGCTTTAGCTGATAAAGGAACCTTATTTTTAGATGAAATTGGAGAAATGCCAATCCATATGCAAGTTCATCTATTAAGATTTCTGCAGGAAGGTAAAATAACTAGAATTGGAGATAAAAAAAATATAGACTTGGATGTAAAAATAATTGCTGCTACAAACAAAAATCTAAAAGAGGAAGTTGAAAAAGGAAGATTTAGAGAGGATTTATATTATAGATTAAATGTTATACCTATTTACATTGCTCCATTAAGAGAAAGAAACGGTGATATAGAGTTATTAATAGAGTATTTTCTGAAATCTAAAGCAATAAAATTAGGGAAAGATATGCCAGAACTAAGTAACGAAATGTATTCAAAGCTTATTTCTTATACGTGGCCTGGTAATATAAGAGAGTTAGAAAATTGTATAGAAAACATAGTTAATTTTGATGGACAAATGTCATTTGACCTTGAATTAAATAATAATAGAGAAAATATTAAAAAGATTAATAATCAGACAGGTGATTTTCAGTTTGATAAAAATATGACACTGGGTGAATGGGAAGAGAAAGCTATAATAAATACTTTAATTAATTGCCATTATAACTATACAAAAGCTGCTAAAATTTTAGGAATAACTAGAGCAACTTTATATTCTAAGGTAAAAAAATATAATATAAATATAGTTTAATTATTATACAGTGTTTAAAAATTAAACACTGTATAATAATTAACTGTTTAAAAATTAAACAGTTGGATTTTTTTTGTTAGATATTTACCTGGTAAAACAGCCTTAATGCATATATCCACTATTGGCATGATTATTGCTGAACATATATATAGATAGTTAAAAAATAAACAATTTAAAATTAGGAGGATGTTATGCTAGAATCAAGAAGAATGTATTTGCCCGCATTAGCTTTATTAGGACCAGGATGTGTAAAAGAAATTGGTGCTGAAATAAAAAAAATGGGTTTAAAAAAGGCGCTTGTAGTTACTGATAAGGTATTATTAGAGATAGGTGTAGTTGATAAAGCTTTAGAAAGTTTAGTTCAAAATGAAATTGATTACACTGTTTATTCAAATGTAAAACCAAATCCAACAATTGCAAATGTAAATGAAGGCTTTGAATTACTAAAAGCTAACTCTTGTGATTTTTTACTTTCAATTGGGGGAGGGTCGCCTCAAGATTGTGCAAAAGCTATATCAATTTTAGCAACTAATCCAGGTGATATAAAAGAGTATGAAGGCGTTAATAAAACAGCTAATAAGGGGTTGCCAATAATTGCTGTAAATACAACTGCTGGAACAGCTAGTGAAGCTACAATTAATTATGTCATAACTGATGAACAAAGAAAAGTAAAAATGGTTATAGTAGATAGTAATAGTTTGGCAACTATAGCAGTAAATGATCCAGAGCTTATGATTAAAATGCCTAAGGCTTTAACTGCTGCAACAGGTATGGATGCACTAACACATGCTATTGAAGGATATACTACTAAAGGTGCTTCAATTTTAACAGATACTTTAAATTTGGAAGCTATTAAAATAATTTCATCTAGCTTAAGAGAAGCAGTAAATAATGGTGAAAATTTAGAAGCTAGAAGCAAGATGGCATATGGACAGTACATGACAGGGATGGCTTTTAGTAACTGTGGATTAGGAATTGTTCATTCAATGGCTCATCAACTAGGGGGCACTTATGATTTGCCTCATGGAGTATGTAATGCAATATTACTTCCTTATATAGTAGAATATAATGCTGCTACAATTGGTGATAAATTAAAAAACATAGCAATTGCAATGGGTGAAAATGTAGAAGGATTATCAATTGAAGAAGCTAATAAAATAGCTATAAGTGCAATTAAAAAATTATCTGAAGATGTAGGAATACCATCAGGATTAGCTGAATTAGGAGTAAATGAAGAAAAATTAAGTCATATGGCTGATTTAGCAATGATTGATGCTTGTACGCCAGGAAATCCTAAAAACCCTACAAAAGAAGATATGGTTAGTATTTATAAGAAAGCTTTATAAAATCCAAGTCAATTTCAAATACAATAATTGAAAAATAAAAGCTACAAGTATAGTTGAAAAACTTTTTTGTAGTTTTTGTTTTTGAAAATGTACTATAATTATAAATTCTTAAAAAATATTTTTGATAATTAAAGCAAGATAGATATTGATTTTATTTATATAATTTGATACTATATAAATAGAAAAGGTTTTCTATGGGTAAAGCTTATGTGAATTTAATTTGTATTTGTACAAAATCCACATGATTTCGAGAGTTTTGGGCATGTATAAGTTATAATCGAATTAGCTTATCTATATAAATGAGGAGGGTTAATAATGGCAATATTAGTTTGTGGTGGTGCAGGTTATATTGGAAGTCACATGGTGGCTGAATTATTAGAGAATAAGGAAGAAGTTGTTATTCTAGATAATCTTCAAAAAGGACATGAGGATGCAATATTAGGTGGTAAACTTTATGTTGGAGATTTAAGGGATGAAAAAATTTTAGATAAAGTTTTCACAGAAAATAATATAGAAGCAGTAATTGATTTTGCTGCAGATTCATTAGTAGGTGAAAGTGTAGAGAATCCTATAAAATATTTCGAGAATAACGTAGGGTCTACTTTGAGTTTGTTAAAAGCCATGAATAAACATGGAGTTAAAAAAATTGTATTTTCTTCAACAGCAGCTACTTATGGTGAACCGGAAAATATTCCGATTTTAGAAGGGGATAGAACTTTTCCAACAAATCCATATGGAGAATCAAAGCTAACAGTTGAAAAAGTACTTAAATGGTGTGATGCTGCCTACGATATAAAGTATGCAGTACTAAGATATTTTAATGCAGCTGGTGCTCATGTAAGCGGAAAAATAGGAGAAGATCATAGACCAGAATCACATTTGATACCTATAATTCTTCAAGTAGCTCTTGGTAAAAGAGAAAAAATCATGATTTACGGAGATGATTATAATACTGAAGATGGTTCATGCGTAAGAGATTATATACATGTTACAGATTTAGCATCTGCACATTTATTAGCATTAAAGAAACTTATTTCAGGAAGTGAAAGCAAGACTTATAATCTTGGGAATGGAACAGGTTTCTCTGTTAAAGAAGTTATTGAAGTAACAAAAAAAGTGACAGGCAGAGAAATTAAAGCTGAAATTTCAGGTAGAAGAGCAGGAGATCCAGCTACATTAATAGCATCTTCCGATAAAGCAAAAGAAGAACTTGGATGGGAGCCTAGATATAATTCTTTAGAAACTATTATTGAAACAGCATGGGCTTGGCATATGAATCATCCAGAAGGATACAAAAAATAACAAGTGAGTAGGTTGAAAAAATGGCGGTTACCATTAATGATGTAGCAAAAAAAGCAGGAGTTTCTATAACCACAGTTTCAAGAGTTTTAAATAATAATTATCCTGTTAAAAAGGAAACTAGAATTATAGTGGAAAAAGTTATAGAAGAGTTGAATTACAAACCAAATGCAATGGCTAGAAGTCTTATAACCAAAAAAACTTCTATGATAGGAGTGGTAGTTCCGGGGATAACAAATTTATTCTTTCCAACTATTGTAGAAGCATTTGAAAATGAAGTTAGAAATTCTGGTTATTCAATTTCTTTGTGCAATACTTTTGGAGATCCAGAAGAAGAAAAAATGTTAATGGAAAATTTGATTTCCAGGCAAATAGATGGAATGCTGATTATTGACCCTACTTATGAAAATTTAAAAAATAAAACATTAGATTCAATAAGCCAGGAAGTTCCTACTATAATTATCAATGGTTCTGGTGAAGGCGCAGAAAGTAATTTTATATCCTATGATGAAAGAGTCGGTACTAAAGAAGCTTTAGAATATTTATTAAAGTTAAATCATAAAAATATTGTTTTTATTAGGGGTGCTAGAAGTTATTCTTATGATATAAAGCAAAAGGTTTATGATAAAATTATTGAAGACAATAATATAGAATATAGTAATATACTATCTGTAAGTGATGGAAATAGTATAAAAGTAGTGGAAATTGTTGAAGAAGAGGTTACTAAAATTTTTGAAAATGAAATAAAACCTACAGCTTTCTTTGCTTGTAACGAATTAATGGCCTTAGGAGCAATTAATGCTTGTAATAATTTGGGGTTGAAAATACCAGATGATATTTCAATAATAAGTTGTGATAATACGATTTTATCTAAAATAACCAGTCCTAAACTTACTACAATTGATTTGAAAATAAAGGATATAGGACAAAAGGCAGCAACAAATTTAATTCATATTATAGAAACGCAGTTTAAAGGAAAAAGAAAAATTAATTTAGACACTGAGCTTATTATTAGAGATAGTTGCAAAGAAATATAAAAATTATTTAGAAAAGTGGAGGTAATTAAAGTGGAATTAAAGAACTTAATAGATGAGTTTATTGAAATTTATGGAGAGGGGGAATATAGAAAATTTTTCTCTCCAGGAAGAGTTAATTTAATTGGAGAGCATATTGATTACAATGGAGGATACGTTTTCCCATGTGCTTTAGAATATGGCACATATGCAATTGTTAGAGAAAGACAAGATAATATTTTGAATTTGGCCTCAACTAATTTTGATTTAAAAGTAACATCAAATATTGATAACATAGAGTATTTAGAGGAGGATGACTGGGGAAATTACGCAAAAGGTATTGTTAAAATAATGAAGGATAAAGGCTACAATGTTGGTGGACTAGATATTTTAGTTAGTGGTAATATCCCAAATGGAGCAGGATTATCTTCATCAGCATCTTTAGAATTATTAGTTGCTGTTATTGTAAATGAAATATTCAATAACGGAGAAATAGATAGAGTTGAGTTGGTTAAAATTGGTCAAAATTGTGAAAATAATTTTGTGGGCGTCAATTGTGGGATAATGGACCAATTTGCAATTGGAATGGGTAAAGAGAAAAAAGGAATTCTTTTAGATTGTAACACATTACAATATAAATATGCAGATGTTAACTTAAAAGAATATACTCTTGTAATAATGAATTCAAATAAAAGAAGAGCTTTAAATGAATCAAAATACAATGAAAGAAGAGCGGAATGTGAAGAAGCTTTAAGTATTTTGAAGAAATATAAAAACATAGAAAACCTTTGCGATTTGTCAACTGAAGATTTTGTGGAATTACAACATTTTATTGAAAATGAAACAGTTAGAAAAAGAGCAAAACATGCTGTTTTCGAAAACGATAGAGTAAAGGAATCCTTTGAGTACTTAAATAAAGGCAAAGTTGAAGCTTTTGGTGAATTATTAACTCAATCCCATAATTCTTTGAGAGATTTATATGAGGTTACAGGAAAAGAACTTGATACAATAGTTGCAGAATCTTTGAAAGTAGAAGGATGTATTGGTTCAAGAATGACTGGAGCAGGATTTGGTGGTTGTGCAATTGCTTTAGTTTTAACTTCAAAAGTAGAAGAATTTACTGATATAGTTAAGAAAAATTACACTGAATTAATTGGTTATGCACCAGATTTCTATTTTAGTGGAATTGGTGATGGAACACATGAGATGATATAAAAAAAGCTTCCGAGGAATCGGAAGCCTTTTTTTTACTATCAGTTGTTATAAGGTTTTCTATAAAAGATCAATAGTTGTTTTGTAAGCAATTTCTGTAAGGTTACTAGTAGTTTTCCAATTGAATAATTCGGCTCTTTTTAAACCTTCAGTAATATAATTTGCCCTAATATCAGGATTGTTTATCATTGTAACCATGGAACTTTCTAATTGAGAAATACTATAAGGGTCAATAAGTATTCCAGCATTACCAACCACTTCAGGAATTGATGATAGATTTGAGCTTATGACAGCAGTCCCGCAGGACATAGATTCTAGCGGTGGTAATCCAAAGCCCTCGTATAATGAAGGGTAAATGAAAGTAGTAGCGGCATTATACAAATAAGGTAAATCCTCAGAGTGGATATAACCCGTAAAAATAACATTATCATTATGTTTAAATTCTTCATATAGTTGTTTACCTATATCTCTTCTTTCCCCTCCTATTACCAAGCAATACTCATCGTTGAAAGATTTATAAATATTTAAAAAAGCCAAAATAAGTTGGCGGACATTTTTTCTTTCACTAAAGCCCCCAAGATAGAGTAGGAATGGTTTTGAAATTTTATATTTTGTACTTACATAATCTTTGCATAAAGTTTTGTTTAGCGGTTTATATTTTTTATCTGAAGCTAAAGGAGTTACAAAAATTTTATTTGAATCTATATTAAAAAACTTTATTATGTCTTTTTTAGAACATTCCGAAACCGTTAGTATACTATTTGTCAAATCCATAAGTTGAGGCATTTCTTGAAAAAACTTTTTTATATATCCCTTTCCAACAGTTTCCGGCATTATATAAGGAATTAAATCATGTATAGTAATTATTTTTTTGCATGAAATTTTTTCGGATAATCCAATACCGTTTTGAGGAACATGATATAAATCTATATTGGAACGGTTTATATCAGTGGGAATAAAGCTTTCGTTGAAAAATTTTTGTGACTTACTAGATGTAAGAACCAAGTCAACATTATTTTTTATATAATTATTTAATTTATCTTTTGACCAATATAATTTATATTGGTTTTCATTTGAATTAATAAGGTTTAAAACTAAATTTTCAGTATAAGTACCTATGCCTGTACCGGAATACCAATTAATACCTCGTGCATCTAATGCTATTTTCATTTAATCCTCTCCTTGAAAAACCCTATAATATAAAATATTAATGAAACTGTGATTTGGTGAATACATTAATGATAATCACATAGTAAATTTATTCTTCATATAATAAAATGTACTAATTTATTGGAGGCTTAAAAATTGGATGCTGAGGAACTAAAAAAACTCATACAAGAAAAATATGATTTGAGTATAGTATCCATTGAGGAATTTAAGAATATTTATAAAATAATTACTTTTAATGGAGAATACTGCTTAAAAAAAATTAAATACAATTATAATCACTTCAAATTTATACTAGAAGCCATAAAGCATCTTCAGACAAATAATTTTCAATATATTCCACCAATTTTAAAAACTAAGGAAGATAAATATTATATAAATGTAAATCAGTGTTATTGCTATTTGTGTCCATGGATAAGTTCTCATAAAAGCGATTATAGAAAAGAGGATGAATTAAAACTGGTAAGCAGAAAATTAGCAGAACTTCATTTGAAAAGTAGGGGGTTTTTACAAACAAAGGAAATGGAACCTAGAGTAGGATGGTTTAAATGGATAGAAACCTTTGAAATTAGAGAACAGGAAATTTTGGATTTTAAGAAACGTATATATAGCAAAGAAAATATAAATAGGTTTGATAAATTATATTTGTCAATTATGGAAGAGGAATTATTACAAGCTGAAAATTCTATAAAACAATTAAAAAATAGCTCTTATTTAAAGATAATGAAAGAAGAAATTAAGTATAATGGCTTTTGTCATCATGATTTTGCATATCACAATGTTCTTATTGGTGAGGATGAAAATATTTATATTATAGATTTTGATTATTGTATATTGGACTCTCATCTTCATGATTTATCTTCTCTTATTATAAGAAAAATGAAAGAGAGTAATTGGGAAATAAATAATTGTAAAAATATAATCAAGGAATATAATTCTGTCTATGAAATCCAGGAAAAAGAATTAGCTATAATGGCTGCATTTATAGAGTTTCCACAGGATTATTGGCAAAGAGGAATACAATATTATTGGGAAAAAAAAGGTTGGGGAGAAGACTTTTTTATAAAAAAACTTAATAAATACATTGAAGATAGAAAAGAAAAAAATTATTTTATTGAGGAATTAAGAAATATAAGGTTGAATGAAATTATTTAGGAGGTGTATTTATGGGGGAAGAAAAAAATGATAAAAAAATTAATGATGTTAAAAAAGATTTAGATTTAGATGAGTATGATAAATCAGTAGAGGAACTAAAGGATTATATTAAAAGAATAAAAAAAATAAATAAAAAAAAGAAGAAACTCAAGAAATTAGAAAAAGAAAAAAGATATTTAACTAAAAAATACAGTAAAGAATTGAAATAGAGGTGAACTCATGAAAAACTATACAGAATCTCTGGCAATTTTTTTAAGTGAAAAAAATGTTAAATTTGAAATAAAGGAAAAGAATAAAACTATAGTATTTAGTGATGATTTGATTCAACAACTTTTCTTAATTACTGAATTTCATTATAAGTGTCAGGGGTATAAACCTAAAATTTGGAATAGAATGATTGATGATAGAGGAACATTAGTACAAGATTTTAGTAATAAAGTAAAAATAGTAAAAAGAGATATTTTAAGATTAAAGAATAGAGATTTGGAAAATAAATTCGAAGAATTTTTACTTTCCAATAGTGAAGAAAACATTTCTAAAGCTGATAAAATGTTGAACATAGTAGAACATAAAGGTTATAAACAAATGATAAAAAGAAGCATGGATAGAAATGAGATTTGTTTAAAAGAGGTCTATTTCACAAATATATGGAATGATAATGGCATTGTAATATATGATTTAAAAAAATCAGCTTTAGATGTTTATGAAAATGATGCGATTTATCTTCTTTCAAAATTAAAAAGGAAAGGATATAAATTTGATTGGGATATTATGATAAATAAATATTGTAAAAACCAAAATATGGATTATTTTAGTGAAAATTATATAAATAATATGGTTAATTTTCCTTATGATTATATAAAATCAGCCTTAAAATATTTTTGGATATCAAAAAGATATAAGGAAGTATTTTCGCAAGAGAAAGCTAATAAATATATTAATAAGATTTATAATACTAAATAAAAGAGGTGTATTAATGCTTCCCTTTGTTAAAGTTAAGAACAAATCCGACTTGATAAAGTATGATTTAGATATTAATATTTTCAAAAAATATGATTTTAAAGTTTTAGATATAATTCCAGTTAGAAAAATATATATATTAGAAACTGATAAAGGGTATAAAGTTTTTAAAAGATTAAACTATTCATTGGAAAACTATAATTTCATCTTAAAGGGGTTAGAGTATATAAAATCTAATGGATTTCGTAGAGTTATAAGTATTGATTCTACTATTGATGGAAAACCATATTTAGAGTGGAAAGGTGAATTGTATTGTGTAATGGATATGGTTGATGGAAGGGAAAGTCAGTTTAGTAATCCTATAGATGTTGAAATGGATATTGAAGGAATTGCCAATCTTCATTTGGCCTCAGAAGGATTCAAATTTTATAATACAAAGCGAAATATTTGTGGAAATATGATTCATCATTATAGAATAATGGAAAATCAAATGAAAATATTTTACGGTATTGCAGATATGGGAAAAAATAATGAATTTGATATTATGTTTAAAAGTATTTTTAGTGAAATAATTGCTCAAATAAATAAAAGCATTCGCATATTAGAAAAATCTTGTTATTATAAATTATGTAGTAGAGAAGACAAGATCGTACTTTGTCATCATGATTTAGCCCATCATAATATATTGATAAAAGATGACAAAGCTTATTTTATTGATTTTGATTATGCGGTAATTGATTTAAAGGTACATGATTTATGTAATTTTATAAACAAAATTGAGAAGAATTCTTATTATGATTTTAAGGATTGTAAACAAATAATAAAAAACTATGATTCTATAAATTCTTTAGATGAAATGGAACTAAGTGTACTTTATGGATTTTTGACTTTTCCTAAAGACATATATGATATATTGAGAAATTATTACACACGAGCTAAGGAATGGGATTATGAAACATTTTTGAATAGATTACAGTTGAAAATAGATTTACATGAATCTAAAGAAGAATTTTTAGAGTTATTTAATAAAGAATATCTAGGTTAAGAATAACCTAGATATTCTTTTAAATATATATTTTATTTTTGTTAAGAATGATATATAATATTAATAAGTAGGAATATGTGCAAAATGAATAGATAAATCAACAAAAGTGCAAAATATCTTAATATTAATAAATTTTAGAAAATGGAGAGATAATATGGATAAAGAAGATAAGCTTTCTTTACTAGCTGAGGTAGCTAGTATGTACTATGAACAAGATTTAACACAGTCCCAAATAGCGCAAAGAACTTTTACTTCAAGATCAAGGATTTCAAGGTTATTAACTCTTGCTAAAGAAAAAGGTATTGTTGAGATAAAAATACATTATCCAACAGATAGAGTAAGGCATATTGAAACAGCACTTAAAGAAAAATTCGGATTAAAAAAAGCAATTGTTTTAAAAGGTGGAGATAGAACTTACCAGGAGATTGTAGAAGGAGTAGGACAGTTAGCTGCAAATTATTTAGATGAAGTTATTTCAGATGATATGATTCTTGGAATATCATGGGGTAAAGCTGTTTATAATACGGTTAAGGCATTAAAACCAGAAGAAAAACATAAAATTGAAGTAGTTCAAATCATGGGAACAGCTGGTACAGAAGATCCGGTTATTGATGCACCGGAACTGATAAGAACATTGGCCAATAAGTATAATGGTAAATTTCATACTTTATATGCACCTTTATACGTGGAAGATGATTATGTAAGAAATTCATTAATGAATGAAAATACTATTAAAGAAACTTTGCAATTAGCTAGAAAATCTGATATTATTCTAACAGGAATAGGGTGTTTTGAACCAAATGTTCCTAATAATCTATGGCAAGGGTATACACTTAATAATTTGTGGGAAGGATACTTAACTAAAAAAGAAAGAAAAACACTTAAAAATCAAGGTATAGCAGGAACTATATCCGCACATTTTTATGATGTAAATGGTAGAATTCTTAATGAGGTTATGAATAATAAGATTATTGGTCTAGATTTAGATGAGCTAGATAAAATTGATACAATAATTGGTGTTGCAGGTGGATTTTTTAAAGCAGAAGCTATTTTGGGTGCTATAAGAGGCAAATTTATTAATGTCTTAGTTACAGATGAAGCTACAGCATTAAAAGTTTTAGAAATGGCAGATGAAATCTAAAACTAATATTATAATAGGAGAAAGAAATGAGCAATTTAAAAGAATTTTTGTTGAATAAAAAAACTATAAGATGTAAACTTAATGTATCTTCTTGGGAAGAAGCGGTTAAAATATGTACAGATATGCTTGTAGAAGTTGATGCTATAAATTTAAGCTATTATGACAATATAATAGATTTTACAAAAGATATAGGACCATATTATGTTATAGCACCAGGACTTGCTATGCCACATAGTAGACCAGGAACAAGCGTTAAAGAAAATTGTTTTAGCTTGATAACATTAGAAAAACCTATAAAATTTGGAAGTGAGAAAAATGATCCTGTAGATATAATTATTGTTTTTGCTGCTACAGAAAAGGAAACACATACTGAATCTATTAGGCAAGTAGTTAAATTATTTTCTAAACCAGAGACTTTTAAAGAAATGAGAAATGCTAATTCAATAGAAGAATTGGAAAAAATTATAATTAAATATAATGAGTAGAATTAAAAGCTTAAATTAATTTTAATAATTACAAATAAACAGTTGAAAAAAAACATAAATATAATATATAATTAAGGTGGATATATTATGTTTAAAAATCACAAGCTACGATTAAAATTATAAGGAGGATTTAAAATGTACGAAAAACAAGTTCAAGTAATTAATGAAACAGGATTACACGCAAGACCAGCATCTCTTTTTATTGCAGAGGCAATGAAATTTAAAAGTAATATTACTTTAATTAAAGAAGGTAAAACAGCTAATGGTAAAAGTATGTTGAACGTTTTATCTTTAGGAATGAACAAAGGCACAATTATAACTATAAAAGCTGAAGGTGATGATGAGCAGTTAGCTGTAGAAAAATTAGCTGATTTCATTACAAATTTAAAAGACTGATAAGTACATAAATTCAAATTCAATTTAACTTTTGAATTTTGAAAACTTATTGTGTATCTATAAGATTTCTTTATTAAAATTAATTGTGGCAGTACTGCTATAGAATAAAGCTTTTTACTTAAATTAAGAAATTAAAATAGTTTTAAATACAATATAGTTAAAAAAAAAAAAGACTGGGAAACTAGTCTTTTTTTACGTCAAAATATAAATAATTAATGGTATGAGTTACAAACATAAGGTTAAACTAATTTATATAGCTAAAAGAAGATGAAATATATTGAGTGGATAAAGAAAAAATATAAATGTATAAATATTAAAATGCAAGATAAAAATTGAAACATTCAATTTTTATCTTGCATTTATACTTGATAAAATGACATAAAAACAAATGAAATGATAATAAATAATCTCCCGAATACTAGTTAAATGGTAGATGACATTAGAACGTCAATAATGAGTAATTGGTAATGCAAATGTAGAAAATGCATAATTAGAACAAAAAGATTGTATTTTTATAAATAAAAGCGTTGATATAACGAATTTATATGCAATCATATAAATAAGTATTTAATTCTTTTGTGTGTTATGATAGAATATATAATATGCTAGGGGTAGCATGTTAGTAAATTTAGGAGGGGATTAAATGGATTTAGATTTTAAATATGACATATTTGATAAACTTGCACTAAAGATAGAGATAAATAATAAAATAGAAACAAGTTTATATGATAAATATAAGGTTAAAAGAGGATTAAGAAATGAGAATGGCACGGGTGTTTTAGTAGGACTCACTAAAGTTGGTAGTGTTAATGGATATAAAGTTCTGGATGGAAAAAAAGTATCTATGGAAGGAATTTTAGACTATAGAGGAATGAATGTCAAAGAAGTGGTAACCGGTTTTCAAAAGGACAAAAGACATGGTTTTGAAGAAACTAGCTATCTATTATTATTTGGGAAATTACCAAATAGAGAAGAATTGCAAGAATTCAAGATTATTCTTTCAAATTTTAGGCAAGTCCCTGATGCATTCATAGAAGATATGATTTTAAAGTTTCCTAGTAACGATATAATGAATAAACTTCAAAGAAGTATTCTAGCCTCCTATTCTATAGATCCAAACCCAGATGATATAAGTGTAAAAGCATTGATGGAACAAAGTTTAAAATTAATTGCTAGATTTCCTCTTTTTGTTGCATATGGATATCAAGCTAAAGCTCATTATTATGACAAGAAAAGTTTGTATTTGCATGCGGCACAACAAAATTTAGATACGGCTGAAAATATTTTATATTTGATTAGACCGGATAATAAATTTACGGAAAAAGAAGCTGAACTTTTGGATCTTTCCTTAGTTTTACACAGTGAACATGGTGGCGGAAATAATTCTACTTTTGCAACTCATGTGGTTTCTTCTAGTGGAACAGACACATATTCAGCTATATCAGCGGCTGTAGGGTGCTTAAAGGGCCCTAAACATGGAGGGGCAAATTTAAAAGTTTATGAAATGATAACTAATATTCGTGAAAATGTGTGCAATTGGAACAATAGAGAAGCATTAAAAGATTATCTTTATAAAATTTTGAGAAAAGAAGCTTTTGATGGAAAAGGTCTTATATACGGAATGGGTCATGCAATATATACTTTATCTGATCCAAGAGCTGTTTTGCTAAAGGAAAAGGCTTTAGAACTAGCAAAAGAAAAAAATAGGATTGCTGAATTTGACTTATATAAAAATATCGAGGAATTAACAAAAGAAATATTTAAAGAGCAAAGGGACGGAAAAGATATATGCGCTAATGTGGATTTATATTCTGGATTTGTTTATGAAATGTTGAATATTCCAAGAGAATTATATACACCTCTTTTTGCAACTGCGAGAATTTCTGGATGGTGCGCTCATAGGATTGAACAAATTATTAGTGAAACAAGAATAATTAGACCAGCTTATGAAAATGTAGCTATTGAACAAGATTATACAGAATTAAATAATCGATTTTAACTTGTTTTGTAGTTAAACAAAGAAGGATGTATCAGAAAAACCTGAGACAGCCTTCTTTTTAAATTGTGAAAAAGAAAGTTACAAGTATTGGCACTAATGTACTAAGAATTGCTCCATTAATAAAGGATATTACTGCAATTTCTGAATTGGTTGAATTAGAAATCAAAGGAAGGGTTGTATCCATAGAAGTGGCTCCTGCTGGAGCTATAGCAGTAAAAAAATTTAGTTTTGTGGCTAAAATAGGTATAGTAATCACAGCTATTAATTCTCTGAAAACATTTGTTAAAAAAGCAATTGTTCCTACTTCTGCATTGCATAAGTTAGTAAGTAATACTCCAGAAAGACTATACCAACCAAAACCAGAGGCAATTGCTAGGCCAGTATTTATAGGTAATTTAAGGATAAGGCTAGTAAAATAACCTCCTATCAAGCTGCCAAAGATAATACTCATTGGAATTAATACAATCTTAAATCCTAGTTTTTTTAAATCTTTAATTAAGGATTTATTACTTGCCACATCTATGCCTACTAGAAAAATAAGTACATATAGACTTATACTAGAAATAGCGTCTAAATGCAAAGCAATACTTTCGGGTAAGAAAAAATAACCAGTTATAGCACCAGAAATAATTGATATAATTATAATATATGTCATGCTTAGATATCTCCTTTGAAAAAAAGCTTTGTAATAAAATAAACTGTAATGATGCTGAATAAAGATGTAGATAAAGCGAAAAATAATGATGATAGTCCGATATTTTTTAAATTGAGTAAAATAGAATCTTTAATTCCTATTGAAGCACCCATAGAAAATAGTAAAAATGTTACTCCTATTAGTTGAAACTTAGAAAGTATGGATTTTTGTTTTTCATTAAATTTAAATAATAGACCTACTATAATGCCTAAAGTTAAAGCGATTAAAATTCCTAACATTTTTTTAGCTCCTTATACAATACTGAAATCAAGATATGGTTTTAATATGACAATAATCATTATACTATTTGTTTACTAAAATTAAAAGAAAAAGGGGCTATTAATTAATAATTATCTTGTATAAATATAAGAAAGGAAATTAAATTTATGGATAACACTTTTTTGGATTTCACAGAGCATTTATTAAATGATAAAAAGCCTTCTATCTACTTTGAAATAATTTTTAGTGATACAAAATTAAGTAATGAATACCCTTTTAAAATGCTAAATGATTTAAAAGAGGTTCCGCAGAATCTCAAGTATCATCCTGAAGGATCTGTCTGGAATCATACTATGTTGGTTATAGATAGAGCAGCGGAGGTAAGAAAAGAAAGTAAGCATGAAAAATCTTTTATGTGGGCTGCTTTACTACATGATTTAGGTAAAAAACCTACAACTAGAATGAAGAAAGGTAGAATAGTATCTTATGACCATGATAAAGTGGGAAAGGATTTAGCAATAGAATTTTTAAAAGTATTAACAAAGGATGATGATTTAATAAAAAAAGTTGGAGCTTTAGTTAGATGGCATATGAGCGCCCTTTTTGTGGTGAAAGATTTACCCTTTGGAGATTTGCAAAGTTTGGTAAAGGAAGTACCTATCGATGAGATAGCTTTACTTACTATAAGTGATAGAATGGGTAGAGGGGATATGACAGAAGAAAAAGTAATGGAAGAGAATGAAAATATTAAGATATTTATAAAAAAGTGTAATGAAGTTAAGGAAAAGTTATAACTTAAATTATATATCAATTTACTAAGTAGTTTATATATAACTATTAGCAATATTTGTGATAAAATGATAAAAGAGCATCAAAACAAATATTATATCTTTGGAGGGTAATTTTTTGAAAACTAATTGGAGCAAATTGCAGAATGGAACAGATATTAGAGGGGTTGCTTTAGAAGGAATTCCAGGAGAAAAAATTAATTTAACTGAAGAAGTAGTAGAAAAAATAGGATATTCCTTTTCAGTATGGGTATCAAAGAAATTAAGCAAAAATCCTAGTGAGTTGAAATTTGCTGTTGGAAATGATTCTAGATTATCAGCAGATTCATTGAAAAAAGCATTGATTAAAGGATTAAGTGCTGATGGAAGTGAAGTTTTTGATTGTGGGTTAGCGTCTACACCAGCTATGTTTATGACTACTGTGGTAGAAGGATACTTGTACGATGCTTCAATTATGATTACTGCTAGTCATCTTCCTTTTAACAGAAATGGGCTTAAGTTTTTCACAAATGATGGAGGATTAGAGCATGATGATATAGAAGATATTCTTCATATAGCAGAAGATAGTGAGTATATTAGAAGAGATAAAGAGGCTGAAGCAAAGGAAATAGATTTTATATCTGTTTATTCAGATATATTTGTTAAAAAAATAAGAGAAGAAGTTAATTCTAAAGAAAACTGGGATGAACCTTTAAAAGGATTGAAAATAATTGTAGATGCAGGAAATGGAGCTGGTGGATTTTTTGCAGAAAAAGTATTGAAACCATTAGGAGCGGATACAGAAGGAAGTCAATTTTTAGATCCGGATGGAAGATTTCCAAACCATATTCCTAATCCCGAAAAAAAGGAAGCTATGGAAGCTATCCAAAATGCTGTATTAGAAAGCAAAGCTGATTTTGGAATAATTTTTGATACAGATGTAGATAGAGCTGCTGTTGTTGATAGATATGGAAATGCTATAAATAGAAACAGTCTTATTGCTTTAATTTCTGCAATAATTTTAGAGGAACATCCAGGTTCAACTATTGTAACAGATTCTGTTACTTCTAATGGCTTAAAAAAATTTATTGAAGAAGATTTAAACGGGGTTCATCATAGATTTAAAAGAGGATATAAGAATGTTATTAATGAATCCATAAGATTAAATGAGCAGGGTGTAGAGTCTCATCTAGCTATAGAAACTTCTGGACATGGTGCTATAAAAGAAAACTACTTTTTAGATGATGGTGCATATTTAACGGCAAAGATTCTTATAAAAATGGCTAAAATGAAGTTAGAAGAAAATAAAGATGTGACAGAATTAATTCAAAGCTTAGAAACTCCTTTGATTTCAAATGAATACAGAATTACAATTAAAACTGAAGATTTTGCTACATATGGCAAAGCTATACTTGAGGATTTAAATAAATATGCTGAAGCAAAAGAGGGCTGGGTAGTTGTTCCTAATAATTTTGAAGGGGTTAGAGTTGATTTAAGTAAGGATGCTGGTGATGGTTGGTTCTTGGTTAGAATGTCATTACATGACCCAGTAATTCCAATCAATATTGAATCTAATTCTGAAGAAGGAATCAAGATAGCTGAAAAAACTATGAAAGAATTTATGAGTAGTTATGATTTGTTAGATTTAAGTTGTTTTAAATAATTGAATTGAGATAATATCAAAAAAACAGGTAACTTATAATAAAGTTACCTGTTTTTTTGATTGACAAAAAATAGATTATTGGAAAAATAATTCAATTTATGATATATTTATAGCATGAAAAGTGTGAAAATTTAAAATTTTATAAAATTTTTACCGTATAAAATGAAGTTAATAATTATTATTTAGGGCTTTGTATAATAAAAGCAACATGGTCCTGAATATGATTTATTATAATATAAAGTTTTGTTTGTTAAATAACAAATTATTAAGGGGTGATTTTTTTGAAGGAGAAATGTTGCTGCTCAAAAGAGAAAGATGACAGAATAGAAAAAATTAGAACAATGGTTCAAAGCTTTAAAGATGTAAAAGGTCCTCTAATCCCTGTAATGCATGAAGTTCAAAAAATGTATGGTTACTTGGAAGAAGAAGCATTGGAAGTGATTTCAGAAGAACTTAAAGTGCCTATGGCAGAGATTTATGGAGTTGCCACTTTTTATTCGCAGTTTTCCTTAGAACCTAAAGGTGACCATACTATTAAAGTTTGTCTTGGTACAGCTTGTTATGTAAAAGGTTCTCAAAATATTCTGGATAAATTTTCGGATTTATTAAATGTGGAAGTTGGTAAAACCACTGAAGATGGAAAATTTACTTTAGAAGCAGCTAGATGCTTAGGTTCTTGTGGCCTTGCACCTATTATTATGGTAGATGATAAGGTTTACGGTGGATTGCATCCTAATGATGTTATTAGAATACTAGAAGAGTATAAATAATGGGGGCGATATTTTGAAAAAGTTAACAGTAGAGGACTTAAATAAAATAAAAGAAAATAATTTAGATAGAGTGGAAAAAAGTAAGAATAGAAAAACTACAAGGATTGTGGTAGGAATGTCCACATGTGGAATAGCAGCGGGAGCGGATGGAGTTTATAGTGCAATGAAGGATAAGCTTGAAGCATTGGGTCTAGAAGATGTGATACTTGTTAAAGTGGGTTGTATAGGAGTGTGTAAACTTGAACCTATTGTGGAAGTAATAAGACCTGGTGAAGATAAAATTACTTATGTTAAAATGACTCCTCATAAAGCTAGAATGGTTATTAAAGAGCATATTCTAAAAGGCAATGTAGTAGAAGATTGTACTATTCATGTAGTAGGTAATACCATACTAAATGATTATACTGTAGTAAATTTCTAGGGAGAAAAGGAGAATAATAATGGAATTTTATACATCACAGATTTTGATTAGTAATTGTGGCTCTTGTAATACTTCAGATTCAAAAAAATTATCTAAAGTATTTAAGCAACAATTAAGGCAGCACAAATTAGAAAATGAAGTAGAAGTATTAAATATATCTTGTGTTGGATTATGTGAACTAGCACCTGTAGTTATAATTTATCCAGAAGGAACAGTATATACCCGTGTAACAACTAAAGATATAAAAGAAGTTATTGAAGAACATATAATGAAAGAAAGAGTTCTTGAAAGATTGGTTTATAAGGGCGAAGGATATAATGGCAGGGTAAAATCATTAATGGACTTAGAAATATTTAAAAAGCAAAATAGAATTGCTTTAAAAAATTGTGGAATTATTGACCCTGAGAATATTGATGAATATATAGCACTTGATGGATACAAAGCTTTAGCAAAAGTTCTTTTTAAAATGACAAAAGAGGAAGTAGTTAAAGTAGTTAAAGAATCAGGGCTTAGAGGTCGTGGTGGCGGTGGTTTTTCAACGGGATTAAAATGGGGTTTAACTGCTGAGCAAGATAATGATGAAAAATATGTTATTTGTAATGCAGATGAAGGAGACCCAGGTGCTTTTATGGATCGTTCTGCTTTGGAAGGTGATCCTCATGCGGTACTAGAAGCAATGGCTATAGCAGGCTATGCTATGGGAGCAACAAAAGGTTTTATTTATGTAAGAGCAGAATATCCTTTAGCTGTAGAAAGATTAGAAATAGCCATTAATCAAGCAAAAGAGTATGGATTGATTGGGAAAAATATATTTGGAACAGATTTTGAATTTGATATTGAAATTAGATTAGGTGCAGGGGCTTTTGTTTGCGGGGAAGAGACAGCGCTTATGCAATCTATAGAAGGAAAAAGAGGAATGCCAGTAACTAAACCACCATTTCCTTCTGTTAGTGGTTTATGGGGGAAACCTACATGCATAAATAACGTAGAAACTTTAATGAATATATGTCCAATTATATTAAATGGAGCTGAGTGGTTCAGGGGTATTGGTACAGAAAAAAGTCCAGGGACCAAAGTTTTTGCTTTGGGAGGTAAAATAAGAAATGCAGGTTTAGTAGAAATACCAATGGGAATGCCTTTGAATGAAGTTATTTTTGATGTGGGTGGAGGAATACCTAATGGAAAAGCATTTAAAGCGGTTCAAACAGGAGGACCATCAGGAGGATGTATTCCATCAACACATATAAACACACCTATTGAATATGATACTTTAATTGCCTTAGGATCAATGATGGGTTCAGGGGGGATGATTGTATTAGACGAAGATAATTGTATGGTAGACGTTGCTAGATTCTTTTTAGATTTTACCAAAGATGAATCTTGTGGTAAATGTACATCCTGTAGAATAGGGACCAAGAGGCTTTTAGAAACATTAGAAAAAATAACCTCTGGTAATGGAGAAAAAAGCGATGTTAAGAAATTAGAAAAATTATCTAAGCAAGTTAAACTAACATCTTTATGTGGGCTTGGGCAAACTGCACCTAATCCAATTTTATCAACTATGAGATATTTTATGGATGAATATGAAGCTCATGTTGAGGATAAAAAATGTCCAGCAAAAGTTTGTAAACCATTATTTAAATTCCAAATATTAGAGGATAAATGTAAAACTTGTGGAATGTGTGTTAGAAATTGTAATGTAGGGGCTATAAGCGGCAAAGTTGGAGAACTACATGTGATTGATTCAGAAAAATGTATTAAGTGTGGCTTCTGTGTTGAAGTTTGTCCTTTTGATGCAATTATAACAATTTAAAGTATAAGGGGTGAGATAATGGATACTGTTAATATAATTATAGATGGCATAAAATTAGAAGTACCAAAGGAACAAACAGTTTTAGAATCAGCTAAAATTGCTGGAATTCATATTCCAACTTTATGTTTTTTAAAAGATATAAATGAAGTTTCTAGTTGCAGGGCTTGTCTTGTAGAAGCAGGACCACGACTATTACCATCTTGTACTTTAAAGGTATCAGAAGGTATGGAAATTAAAACCAATACTCCAAAAGTTAGAGAAGCAAGAAGAACGGTTGTAGAACTTTTGCTTTCTAATCATAAAAGAGATTGTACTACTTGTAATAGAAGCGGTAAATGTGAACTTCAAAGTTTAGCAGAAGATTTGAATATCAGGAGTATAGAGTATGAAGGTGAAATGTGTAAAACTCCATTAGATATTTCGTCAACGTCTCTTGTAAGAGATGCTGAAAAATGCATTCTTTGTGGAAGATGTATTAGTGCTTGCAATACTGTGCAAACAGTTGGAGCAATACATTTTTCAGGAAGAGGTTTTGAAACAAAGGTAGCACCTTCTTATAATAGACCATTAGGAGACAGTATATGTATCAATTGTGGTCAATGTATAAATGCTTGCCCAACTGGAGCTCTTCATGAAAAAGAAAATATTAGAGATGTATGGGAAGCTATAATGGATGAGGATAAATATGTGGTTGTACAAACTGCGCCAGCAGTCAGAGTGGCATTAGGAGAAGAATTTGGAATGCCAATAGGTACTAGATCTACGGGAAAAATGGTAACAGCTTTAAGAAGAATGGGTTTTGATAAAGTATTTGATACAGATTTTGCGGCAGATTTAACAATAATGGAAGAAGGAACTGAATTACTGGGAAGAATAAATAATGGAGGCATACTCCCTTTAATGACCTCATGTTGCCCAGGATGGATTAAATTTGCAGAACATAATTTTTCTGATTTCTTAGATAATTTATCTACTTGTAAATCCCCACATGAAATGGAAGGTGCGCTTATAAAATCATATTTTGCAAAAAAAAGTGGTATTAATGCTAAAAATATTGTGGTGGTTTCCGTTATGCCTTGTGTGGCTAAAAAGTTTGAAAATCAAAGGAAAGAATTATCAAAGGATAAACTTCAAGATGTAGATATAGTAATTACTACTAGGGAATTGGCTCAAATGATTAAAGAATCATCTATGGATTTTGTTAATTTACAAGAAGATGAATTTGATAATCCATTAGGAGAATCAACAGGGGCAGCGGTGATTTTCGGAGTTACTGGAGGTGTTGCAGAAGCAGCTTTAAGAACTATATTTGAAATTACAGGAAGTGAAAAATTAGAAAAATTAGAGTTTAATGCAGTGCGTGGGGTTGAAGGAGTAAAAGAAAATACCATAGAACTACCTAATGGTGCAGTTATAAATACAGCAGTAATTTCTGGGCTTGGTAATGCGCGAAAAGTAATGGAGATGATAAGAAATAAGCAAAAAGAATATCACTTCATAGAAGTTATGGCATGTCCAGGAGGTTGCGTAACAGGTGGAGGACAGCCTATAGTAAATCCTAAAAAAATGGATAATGAAGAAGTTAGTAAATTAAGAGCTAGGGCAACCTATGATGAAGATGAAGCTAAAGTTTATAGAAAATCTCATGAAAATCCTCATATAACAGCTATTTATGAAGAATTTTTAGAAAAACCAAATTCTCATAAAGCTCATGAGTTACTTCACACTCATTATGTAGATAGAGGATTATTTAATAAAAAATAAAAAATAAGAGCCTTTATGGCTCTTTTCTTATGTAATAGATTAAGTTTCTGCAACAATCATTCCTGTATCTGAAAGATCATAATTTCCTAAACCTTTTAGTTCGCTAATAAAAGTTTCAGATTTTATTAGTTGGTAAAGCATTTGGAAAATAGGTAGGTTCATATCAGATTTTTTAATAACTAAATCATAATTTTCTTGTTGCATAGGAATAAAATCAATATTACTAACTTGTTTTGAAAGATTTTCAGAACCAATAGAAACATCTGCAGTGCCTCTACCAATAGCACTAGCAACAGAGAGATGAGATACCTCTTCATTATTATAGCCATTTATATCTGAACTTGAAATGCATAAGTTTCTTAGCTTTTCATCAAGAAGAACTCTAGAACCAGTTCCTTTTTCAACATTTATAAAGGAAATATCATTTCTTGTTAAATCTACCCAAGTATTTATGTTTTTAGGATTACCTTTTGCTATATAAAAACCTTGATAACGTTTGGCTAAATGAATTATTATGCAGGGAATACCAGGTAAAAATCTTCTTACATAAGGAACATTATAAGTGTTTGTATCGCTGTCCCAAAGGTGAGAAGAAACAATTTGTGCGGAGCCTTTATACAAAGATAAAAGACCATCAAAACTACCAACATAAGACCTAAGAACAGGAATACCATTGGAATTTTTCTGCAAGTGATTACTCATTAAATCTAGAATTGGATCTCTTCCGCATAGAACGATTGAATTTTGGTTGATTTTTTGAGTATTAAAGTTATAAAATTTATTTTGTGTATTTGATATTTCAGGTTGAAAGATTACATCATGCTTGTTATTTGAAGTTTCATTATTAATTTCAGGGATACTAGATTTTCCTGTACTCCCATTCATATAATAATCTAAATCCTTAGAATTAATTCTTAACTTTCTACCAACTTTATAAGCGGGGAGTTCTCCTCTTTTTATCAGTTCATATACGGTATTTTTAGCAATTTTTAATATTTGTGAAACTTCTTCAGCAGTAAGTGGGTTATTCTGGTTCATAATGAATCGCTCCTTTTTAGAATGGAGATAATTTATATAATTAAATCATATTATATCATTTTAAAATAGTAAGCACAAAATAATAACTATCAAATGTATTTTTTTATAAGAAAATTTAAAATGAAAAATTACTTAAAGTTATAAAAGAAAACTTTTTATTGCTATAGTAATTAAAAAAAAGATATTAAATTAGTAATAACAAAATGTAAACGATGATATTTTGATAAAACAATAATATGGTATTGACTGTTAATAGGACAGTGTTTATAATGATGTAAAAGATATTAATAAAACCTTTAGTTATGTTTGGCTATGTTTAGTTATGTATTGTTTGGTTTTAAGGCGATATTTGATAATTTGTGAGGGCATTAGTGAGTTATTTATAAACTATAAGCTATTTAAAAGGGGGTTTTAAAATGTTAAAGAAAACTGTGTCATTAGTTTTAGGGGTATTAATTATGTGTTTTGCTTTCACTGGTTGTTCATCAGCTAATACGGGGAATATCAGTGCGGGAAATGAAATTTCTAGTGAGAAAAACACTGAAGTAAGTGTAACAGAAGAACTAAATGTATTTGCAGCAGCTAGTTTAACGGAAAGCTTTACTGAAATTGCAGAAGCTTTTGAGCAAGAAAACAATGTTAAAGTTGTTTTAAACTTCGCAGGTAGCCAAGCTTTATATACTTCTATTGATCAAGGAGCAGAAGCGGATGTTTTTGCATCAGCAAATACTAAGTATATGAAACAATTAACTGAAAGCAAAATGGTTGGGGATAGCAATATTTTTGTGAAAAATGGTTTAGTAATAGGGGTTATGAAAGATTCTGAATTTAAGATTGAAAGTTTAAAAGATTTAACTCAAGAAGGATTAATACTTGTGGCGGCAGAAGATAGTGTTCCAGTTGGTAATTATTTTTATAAAGCATTAGATAATGCGTTGGAGGCAAAAACATTAGCAGAAGATGATAAAGAAAAAATATTAAATAATATAAAAAGTAAGGAAGTAGATGTGAAAAGTGTATTGAGCAAAGTGTTATTAAAGGAAGCAGATGCTTGTATAGTATATAAAACAGATGTTACTGAGGCAGCAAAGGAAAATGTAAATATAGTTGAGTCTAGTGATTTTGATTCAGTTATAGCAGAATATCCAATAGCGGTTATGGAAAATAGTAAAAATAAAGAACTAGCTAATAAATTTATAGAATTTGTTATGAATAGTGAAAAAGGCAAGGAAACTATGGAACAGTATGGATTTATATTACCGTAGAAACAAAGGATATCAAAAAAGTGTTCTAACAAATAATACAATTAATAATAGTAGAAAAAAAGCAAAAAAAACACAAATGGTAGAGATTATCTTTCTTATGGTAGTAGTAATGTATATATTAATATTACTATTACCTATTGTGTCTTTATCAAGCTTTGCAGGAATAAATAAAATTGTAAAATTGTTAGGAAATGAAGAGGCTATTTCTTCTATCAAATTAGGATTAAAAACCTCATCTTATTCATTGATACTTACTTTCTTATTTGGTACTTGTACAGTTTTTTTTATTACAAATATTAAAAATAAGGTTATTCTAAATATAATAGATATTATTATACAAATTCCAATAGTTATTCCTCCAGCAACAGCTGGTATTGGATTACTTCTTGCCTTTGGAAGAAATGGCCTTATAGGAAAGTTTCTCAGCTCTTTTGGTATTAGTATAGTGTTTACACCTATAGCAGTTGTTATAGCACAATTTTTTATATGTTCGGCTTTTTATATTCAAGTTTTAAGAGCGGCAGTAGATAATATTCCTTATGAAATTTATGAAGCGAGTTATGTTTTTGGAGCAAGTAGATTTCAAACTATTACAAAGATTATACTTCCAATGGAGAAAAGAGCAGTAATATCAGGGTTGTTATTATCTTGGGTTAGAGCAATGGGAGAGTTTGGTACAACTATTATGTTTGCTGGTAATATAGTTGGAAAAACAAGAACAGTTCCTTTGCAAATATATACTTTTTTGCAAAGCGATATAACCATGGCAGCTGCACTTGCAACAATTTTATATGTTTTATCTATTATATTGATGATAGCGGTAAAATTTTTCTTGAGAACGGAAGAATATTCATAAGAACTCAATTATAATTGAGCAAACCCCTTTCTTTTTTCTTTGTTTAACAGTATAATATTAATAATTTTACTTGGTTATAAATATGCAAAGGGTTGAATAATTTAAGAAAAGGGGCATGTATTTATGAGGAAAAAGGTGAAAATTGCTTTACTTGGCCTAGGAAATGTAGGTAGAGGGGTATGGAAGATACTTGAGACAAATAAAGAAGAAGTATCTGAAAGAAGCGGCTATGATATAGAGGTTGCTAAAATTTTAGTTAGAGATGTGGCTAAAAACAGAGGATTTGAAGTTCCAGAAGAACTTTTAACTTCAGATCCAGAAGAAGTATTTAATGATGATAGCATAAGAATCATTGTAGAAGTTATGGGGGGAGTAGACCCGGCTTATGATTATATGATGAGAGCTATAAGATCTAAAAAGCACGTGGTTACTGCCAATAAATTTGCTATTGCTACAGTTGGGGACGAACTAATAGCAGAAGCAAGAAAAAATGGAGTTATGCTTTATTATGAAGCAAGTGTTGCAGGCGGAATACCTATAATAAATGGATTAAATGAATCTTTAACAGCTAATAAAATAGAAGAAATTATCGGAATTATAAATGGAACTACTAATTATATTTTAACAAAAATGACTTATGAAAATTGTAGCTTTGAATCAGCACTTAAAGAAGCACAAGATATGGGATATGCAGAAGCAGATCCTACAGCTGATGTAGATGCTTATGATGCTTTATACAAAATTAGAATTCTTACATCATTAGGCTTTGGAGTTAATTATGATGTAGATAATATCTATAGAGAAGGTATAAGAAATATACAATCTGTTGATATAGAATATGCTAAGAAATTTGGATATGTAATTAAATTACTTGGTATTGCTAAAGAAAATAACGGCGGTTTAGAAATAAGAGTTCATCCAGCTATGATTCCAGAAAGACATCCACTTGCAAATGTTAATGACTCTTTTAATGCTATTTTTATAAAAGGAAATGCAATTGGAGATTTAATGATGTATGGTAGAGGGGCAGGAGATTTACCAACAGGAAGTTCAGTAGTAGCAGATATAATTTCTATTTTAAGAAAAGATATAGATAATTATACTGCACCAAGAGCAATTAATGTAAAAAAACCATTATTACTAAAAAGCATGGATGAAACAGAAACTGATTACTATATAAGATTAAAGATAAAAGATATTCCAGGGGTATTAGGGCAAGTTTCTACTATTCTAGGTCAACATGATGTGAGTATTTCTTCAATGATTCAAAAAGGCCAAGGGCATGAATGGGTTTCTTTAGTTTTTGTTACACATAAAACTTTAGAAGGAAAATTAAATACTGCCATGGAAGAGATTAAAAGTCTTTCGTTTGTTGAAGAAGTAAGTAATATCATAAGAGTAGAAAAGTTATAGGATAAAGGATGGGTAGAATTATGAATAATATATTATATAAAAGTACTAGAGGCGGAGAAGATAATATAACAGCAGCAGAAGCTATTCTGAGAGGAATTGCTACTGATGGAGGTCTCTTTGTACCTAAAGAGATTCCAACATTAAAATCTAGCTTTGAAGAACTTTCTAAAATGGATTATAGAGAAGTTGCTTATTCAGTTATGAAAGAGTTTTTTCAAGATTATTCAGAAGAAGAATTAAGATATTGCATAAACAATGCTTATGATAAAAAATTTGATTGTGAAGAAATTGCTCCTATTGTAAAAGCAGGAGATGAATATTATTTAGAACTTTATCATGGACCTACTTTAGCTTTCAAAGATATGGCTTTATCAATTTTGCCATACCTTATGACTACAGCAGCTAAGAAAAGAAAAATGGATAAAGAAATTGTAATCCTAACAGCAACTTCTGGAGACACTGGTAAAGCAGCATTAGAGGGTTTTTCTGATGTTGAAGGAACTAGGATAATAGTTTTCTTCCCACAAGAAGGCGTTAGTGAAGTACAAAGAATGCAAATGATAACTCACAAAGGTGATAACACTAGTGTAGTAGGCATAAAAGGAAATTTTGATGATGCTCAAACAGCTGTAAAAAATATTTTTACAAGCAAAGAGTTTAATGATTTATTAAATGATAATGGATTTGCTTTTTCTTCTGCAAATTCAATCAATATAGGAAGATTAGTTCCTCAAGTTGCATACTATGTTTATACTTATGCAACACTTCTTAAAAATGGAGAAATAAAAGAAGGGGAAAAAATCAATGTGGTAGTTCCAACAGGTAACTTTGGAAATATATTAGCTGCTTATTATGCAAAGCAAATGGGAACGCCTATTGATAAATTAATATGTGCGTCTAATGACAATAAAGTTCTTTATGATTTTATGAGCACTGGAGAATACGATAAAGAAAGAAAATTCTTTACAACAATATCTCCATCTATGGATATACTTATATCTAGTAATCTTGAAAGATTATTATATATAATAAGCGGAAACAGCAGTGAAACTGTAGCAACTCTTATGAATGATTTGAAAGAAAAGGGTTCTTACAAAATTACTGAGGAAATGAAAGAAAGCTTAAAAGATTTCTTTGGTGGATATGCTGATGAAGAAAAAACTTTAAACTCTGTTAAAAAAGTATTCCAAAAGAAAAATTATTTAATGGATACTCATACTGCTGTAGCTCATGCAGTTTATGAGGAATATTTGAAAGAAACAAAAGATACAAACAAAGCAGTTATAATTTCCACAGCTAGCCCATATAAATTCACAGCCCCAGTAATGAAAGCTGTGGATAAAAAATATGAAGGTGTGGATGATTTTGAATTGGTAAAAGAAATGGAAAAGCTAACATCTATAGCTATTCCAGAAGGAATAAAAGATTTAGAAAAAAGAGAAATTCTTCATACAAGAATATGTGCTAAAGAAGCTATTAATGAAGAAGTTATGGATATTTTGAATTTTAAATAATTAGAAAGCACCCTATTATGGGTGCTTTTGTGTATATAAAAGATATGGTTTATATCTTTTAATTTCAAAAAAATTAATTTAATTAAAAAAGTACTAAAAAACAATATTCTATATAAAAGTGATTTCACAATAATTTATATGAATATTAAGAAAATATTGAATTGAATATACAATAAAGTGCCTAAAAACGAGATATATTCATATATAAACTATTCATAAGTTGCTTTATAGATAGATAAATAGATAGCTTGTAAATTTTTTTTATTTTTTTTTTTTTTTTTTTTTGAACAGGTTTCGACAAACAAAATTAGAATATTATGGTATCATAGAGAAGACAAGCTGAATGCGCAGAGTTTGTTGCAAATAGAAAAACTCCCTTACGTCAACCTGACAAGTTAATCCGTAAGAGAGCCTATTCAATATGAAACCCTTATAAAAGGAAGCCATGGCTTTAGTATACTCCTTTTATTTAGGGTTGCATAGATAAATCTTACGAAAACTTAATCTATCCATGTACTAAATAGTGAAGCTTTAACACTCTTGTACTTGTATAGATTTGTAGTTGGAGTTGTTTATCTCTAAATAAAAATAAGGAGGTGAAATATGCTAAAGCAAAAATTGAATTTTGTAGCTTTAATTGTACTTGTACTAATTTTAGTCGGTATGAGTTCTACTGTACCAGCATCTGCTTTAAATAAGCAAGATAGAAAAATTGTTGTATTTAGTAACACAACGGATGAAAATCAAGTAGATGAAATTCTTAAAAAACATGATACAGAAAAAATTAAAAATTTACCAAGCATTAATGGGGTAGTAGTTAATCTTTCAAAAGACAATAAGTTAAGAGATCAAAAAGAAGTAAAATACATTGAAGATGACTTTGTTGTATCTATTAACAAAAAGACTACTAATATTCCAGAAATACCACCTAGCACAGTGTCTCAGATCATCCCTTGGGGAATTGAGTATATGGAGGCACCACAGTATTGGGGAGTTTCTAATACTGATAATGTAAAAATTGGTATAGTAGATACTGGAATTGATTTAGACCATCCAGATTTAGTGAAAAATATCAAAGGTGGCTTTAATGCCATTAGAAACAATAAATCTGCTAATGATGATAATGGTCATGGTACACATGTGGCGGGTATTATAGCCGCTTCAATGAATGAAATTGGAGTTGTAGGTATGGTGCCAGATGCTGATATTTATGCTATCAAAGCATTGGATAGTAATGGCGATGGTTATGTATCTGATATTATTGAAGGAATTGATTGGGCAATTAAAAATGATCTTGATATTCTAAATATGAGTATTTCTACAACAAATAATTCTGAAAGTCTGCATGACATTGTTAAAAAGGCAAATGATGCTGGAATAATTATGGTTGCCGCAGCAGGGAACAATTATGGAGGAGCTTCGGAGTTTCCAGCAACATATCCAGAGGTAGTATCAGTTGGTGCTATTGATGAGAATGGGTCAATTGCTGATTTTTCGGCTTTAGAAGGTGTAGATGTATATGCGCCTGGGGTTGATATTTATTCAACTTATCTTAGTAATGGGTATTTGAGTATGAGTGGTACTTCAATGGCGGCTCCACATTACACTGGAAAATTATGTGCTGAATTAATTGAATCAGAG
>NZ_FQXM01000029.1 GCF_900129965.1 Clostridium grantii DSM 8605
AGTTGCTCTACCAGTTGAGCCATGCCAGCATATCCAATGTTTGTTTTAATTAATGTATGTAAAAATGGCGACCCAGAAGGGACTCGAACCCTCGACCTCCGGCGTGACAGGCCGGCACTCTAACCAACTGAGCCACTGGGCCACATTTAACTTAGGTATTTCATGGTGGGCACAACAGGGCTCGAACCTGTGACCCCCTGCTTGTAAGGCAGGTGCTCTCCCAGCTGAGCTATGCGCCCATGAAATAATGGTGACTCCTAGGGGAATCGAACCCCTGTTACCGCCGTGAAAGGGCGATGTCTTGACCGCTTGACCAAGGAGCCATACATATATTGTGCTCAAACTTTCGCTTGACCCAACGAAATATATGATACCGCAAATACTTCCTTCTGTCAACATATTTTGATTAAATTTTTTTATCTTTTTTATATATATATCATAAATATATTTTTAGTACTGCATATAGTGTTTTTTAATTATTTAGCCACTATATATAGGGTAAACATATTGTATTAATTACCCGAGTATTATAGCTCATAACATTATTACTAAAATAAATTTTATAAAAAATAATTATTTTTTTATTCTTTCCATAATTATCAAAGCTGTATCTTCAATAGCTCTTTTTGTTACATCAATAACTTTACATCCTATTTTTTTCATTAATCTATCTGCAAAATCTAATTCATCTAAAACTCTTTTTGCATTTGCATATTGTATGTCCTTATTTGTAGCAGAATAATTTCTTATACTTCCTAATCTATGTTTTCTTATTTCTATTAACTGCATTGGGTCTATTGTTAATCCAATTATTTTCTTTCTATCAATTTCAAATAATTCTTGTGGAATTGGTGCTTCAGGCATTATAGGTATATTTAATGCTTTTATACCTTTATTAGCTAGATACATACATAGTGGTGTTTTTGATGTTCTTGATAGTCCAACCAAAACCACATCAGCATGTTTTAATCCACTATGATCCTTGCTATCGTCGTATTGAATAGCAAATTCCATTGCTTCAATTTTCTTATGATACTCATCATCCATTTTCCAAACAGCCCCTGGTCTATAAGTAGGTATTGCTTTTAAAACCCTAGCCGCCGTACTTATACTTGGCCCTAAAACATTAACTATATGAATGTTTTTTTCAATACATCTTTCCACTAAAAATTCTCTAACATCAACTAAAATAATGGTGGATATAACCATGATTCTATCAGTATTTTCTAAGGAATTTACAAAATTGCTTACATCCTCCGCAGTCTTTATATAAGGAACTCTTTTAACATTTATCTCCTCCATGAATTGTGAGGCTGTCGCTTTAGCAACAAGTTCCGCTGTTTCACCTATTGAATCTGATACTGCATAAATAATCATTATTTATCCATCCTCCTTCATTTTAGTACCTACTTTATAGCTTTAATCCCATATATACAGCATTTTCAAACGGATTATATATATATGGTTCTATTTCCATGAAACCCATGGATTTATATAATGAAACTGCACCCTTCATGGAAGATAAAGTATCCAATTTCATATAATCATAACCTTTTTCTTTGGCTTTTTTAATAGAATGTTCTACCAATTTTTTTCCTATGCCTTTGCCTCTATACTTAGATTTTACATACAATCTTTTCATTTCACAAGTATTATTTTCAATTTTTCTAATAGCTATACATCCAACTGCTTCTTTGTCTATAAAGGCTACAAGTATGCACCCAAATGGCTCTTCATATTTTCCTGGTAAGGTTTCTAGTTCTTGATCAAAATCTTGAAAATCTAATTTAAAAGGTAATGAGTGAGCATACTCTAAAAACAAAGTTCTCACGTAATTCATATCATTTTTACTATCTACCGAAATTATATTCATACTATCACTTTTAATTCCTTTCCCATTGAGTTTCTGCCAAAGTTAGTACTTCTTGTGCTTCATTTATTATTTTATGTAAACAAATAATTCTATCATCCTTTATTTCTTCATTTATTAAAACCTGAATATTTTCTCCATACTTTGTTTCTTTTTTATAGCTTATCTTTAGCTTTTTCAAATTATATTGCATAATCACTTCCTTAGACATGCTTTCTATAATCCAAGCTATATACTTTTCATTATTAACATGACCATTTGTATCAATATCCCCATATCTAATTCTAATGCTAATAGATTTAGAGGTATCTTCAAAATTACTAGAATCTTTAATTTTATTTCCTATATCATTACTCTCTTTTAAGTTGTATTTATTTGAAACCTGCTCTGGTATTTTTACAGGTACTAACCCTTTTATGTTCACCAAAGACCAAATAGATTTAGCTTCTACCATTAAATTCCCATGTATATCTGTAATTTCAAATTTTCTATATGCAAATATTTTTCTCTTACCTACCGGTTGAGTTTTAACTATAATCTCATCTAAATACTTAGGCATTTTGATTATATTTATATCCCATTTTAAAATTATCCATCCAAAACCATTGTCATTTAAATATTCTAGCCCTATTCCCAATTTTTCACTTTGATATACAGCCATATCATTAAAAAAATCAACTATTGTTGTTATTTTTGCTCTTTTAAAATAATCAATTTGAGAATAATGCACTTGAAATTTATTTTCCGTAATTACTCCACTCATAATAATCTCCCTTTCGCCATAATCTCATAGATATATTTTCAAATTATGGTTTGTCATTCCATGATTTTATTATAAATATACCTTAATTTTTTTTCAAGTTAATATTTTCATTTACTTAAATATTATAATACTTTAAAATTAGTTGTATTCGTATTTGTTTTAATAATAAAAGGAGGTTTTACTTTGAACCATGATTTAATAATAATAGGTGGAGGAGCATCTGGAATACTTTCCGCTATAATGGCAAAAGATTTTGGATTAAATGTTGCTATTGTTGAATCCAATAATAGAATAGGTAAAAAATTATTAACTACTGGAAATGGTAGATGTAATATATCTAATAAAAATATTAGTATAAATAGATTTCATAGTGAAAACCCTGATTTTATTAATAAAATTCTTCAAAATTTTTCTTTACAAGATACTGAAATCTTTTTTAATTCTTTAGGAATAAATTTCATTGAATTAGATGAAGGCAAACTTTATCCTTTATCACTTCAAGCTTCCTCTGTTTTAGATATTCTTTTACTTGCTTTAGAAGAACGCGATATTCCTATATATCTTAATTCAAAAGTAACTTCAATAAAAAAATCAAGAGATAATTTCTATATTTCCATCTCTTCTGATATGGAAATAAGGTCAAAATCAGTATTATTAGCTACTGGTGGGGTTTCAGCTCCTAATACAGGTTCTGATGGTTCTGGATACCTTCTAGCTAAAAATTTAGGGCATACTCTTATACCTCCTGCACCTGCTTTAGTTCAGCTTAAACTAGATTATCCTAGATTAAAAGCTATATCTGGAGTTAAATTCGAAGGTAAAGCTACAATTGTTGTAAATAACAAAGAAATTACATCTGAATTTGGCGAACTATTATTTACAGATTACGGAATATCTGGCCCACCCATACTTCAGTTAAGTAGAATTGCTTCAAAAGCCCTACAAAATAAATCTACTGTAGAAATAAAAATTGATATGATAAATAATAAATCTTATGACGAATTAAAAATTATGTTAGAAAACCACTGGGGTACTTTTTCTTATCGAAGCCTTTATAACTCATTTATTGGTATTATCCATAAAAAAATTATACCTGTGTTATTAAAAGAATCAAAGATTATTGATATGCATAAACCTTGCTGGGAAATAAGTTGGGAAGATAAAGAAAATATTCTAAATAATTTAAAGAATTGGAGTTTCACAGTTATTGATACTAATGGATTTAAGAATTCTCAAGTAACTGCTGGTGGAATAAACACTTTAGAAGTAAACCCTAGTACTCTTGAGTCAAATATATTACCTGGGCTATATTTTTCTGGTGAAATATTAGATGTAGATGGTGACTGTGGTGGTTTCAACTTACAATGGGCTTGGTCCTCTGCTGCTGTTGCAATTCAAAACATCACAAAAAAACAAATGAACCAAAATCACATATAATTTACAATAGAAAAGCATTGCCTCTTCAGGCAATGCTTTTCTCTATAAATCTGTTATTCTCATAGTTTGGTCTCTTTTTGGTCCAACTGAAATTATAGAAATCTTAACTCCAGTAAATTCTTCTATTCTTTTCATATATATCTTAGCATTTTCAGGTATTTCATCATAACTTCTAGCTGCAGCTATTGAATCATCCCATCCATCATATTCTTCATATATAGGCTCACAAATAGCAACATCCTCTAAACTTGCTGGGAAGTAATCAATAACTTTTCCATTAAGTTTATATCCAACACAAATTCTTAATTTTTCAATACCCGCTAATGTATCAATTTTTGTTACTGCGAAACTAGTTAATCCTGAAATTCTTGCCGCACTTTTTAGAATAACTAAGTCTAGCCATCCACATCTTCTAGCTCTTCCAGTTGTTACTCCATATTCAAATCCTTTTTCTCTTATTAATTCGCCCATTTCATTATCTAATTCAGTAGGGAATGGTCCTTTACCAACTCTAGTAGTATAAGCTTTTGCTATACCTACAGCACTATCTATCATAGTAGGTCCAACTCCAGCTCCAGGACATACTCCTCCACCTATTGTATTAGATGATGTAACAAATGGATATGAACCGTAATCTATATCTAAAAGAGTTCCTTGAGCTCCTTCAAATAATATATTTTTGTTCTCCAATTTTTTATCATATATAATAACAGAAGTATCTGCAATATAATCTTTTAATTGCTCTATATATCCTAAAAATTCTTCATATACTTCATTAAAATCTAATGCTTCTCCACCATACATTTGGATAAGTTTGTTTTTATCCTCAATATTTAAAGCTAATCTTTCTTTAAAAATATCAAGATGTAATAAATCGCAAGTTCTTATTCCACATCTTTCAGCTTTATCTGTATAGCATGGTCCTATACCTTTTTTTGTAGTTCCAATATCATTAAGACCTCTTGCACTTTCTTTTAATCCATCTAATATTCTATGATATGGCATTATTAAATGAGCTCTATCACTAATTTTTAATTTATCTGGAGTTATTTTAACCCCTAAATCTTCAAGATATTTCATCTCTTCCAATAAAGCTTTTGGATCTACAACTACACCATTTCCTATTATGTTTAATTTCTCATCATGTAAAATTCCAGATGGTATTAAATGTAGTTTGTATTGTTTTTCTCCAACTTCAACTGTATGACCAGCGTTATTTCCACCTTGAAATCTAACAACAACATCTGCATCTTCTGCAAGATAGTCAGTCATTTTTCCTTTTCCTTCATCGCCCCATTGAGCACCTAATACTATAAAAGCTGACATGCTTATTCCTCACTTTCATTTTTGGAATTAATATCTATTATTATTAATATTTCGACTTAGTTAATTTTAGGAAGTATTTCAACAAAATCTACTTAATTATAATTGTTGTTGCCTCCAAATAACATAGTAACAGACCCTATTATTAAAATCAATAGAAATACGAATAATTTTATGTAATTTTAATTAAAGATTCGTATTTATTATTTTGACATCTCATCAGCTTTATCTACACATTTAACAAAACTCTCCATAACTACTCCTCTAAAACCATTTTTTTCAAGAGAAAACATAGCTTCAATTGTTGTGCCACCAGGTGAACATACAGCATCTTTTAATTCTCCTGGATGTCTTCCTGTTTCTAAAACCATCTTTGCTGACCCTAAAACCGCTTGAGATGCTAATTTATAAGCTTTATCCCTTGGTAATCCTTTTAGTACTGCTGCGTCTGCTAATGCTTCTATAAAGCTATATACTATGGCAGGAGATGAACCTGTAAGAGCTGTTACAGCATTCATATATTTTTCTTCCATTATTTCAGTTTTACCAAAACTATTAAATATATCTTCAACTTCTTTTAACTCTTCTTTACTTATCATATCATTAGGACATAGTGCACTCATACCTTCTCCAACAAGTGCTGGTGTATTTGGCATAACTCTAACTAACTTAACTTTTTTGCCAAAATTACTTTCCGCTTTTTCTCTTGTTATTCCTGCTGCTATAGTGATAACTATTGTTTTTTCTTTTATATCTTCTTTTATTTCTTGTATTATTTTCTCATACATATTAGGTTTAATTGAAAGAACTATGTAATCAGCATTTTTAGATACCACTTTATTATCTAACGTTATTTCAATACCCATTTCTAATTTTGTTTTTTCTAGCATTTCTAAATTGATATCACTAACAATAATATCTTCACCTAAAAATATATTTGAATTTAGGACTCCTTTTATTATAGCTTTTGCCATATTTCCACAACCTATGAATCCAATTTTTTTACTCATATTTACACCCCTTTTAATTGAATTTTTATACACTTATATGATATAATTTGCTAAATCAAATAAATCTTTTTAAAAAATATATTTATTTATATGTTAGCCTTTATTATACTACTTTATTAATAAAAAATAAATTATACGTATAACTATTCACATTTAAATTGGGAAGGTGAAATATTTTGAGTACTATTAATAGAAACGATTATCTACAAGGAGTTAAAAGAGTCGTTATAAAAGTTGGAACTTCATCATTAACTCACTCAACAGGATTGTTGAATTTTGGAAGAATAGAAAAATTAGTTCGTCAAATTTCAGATATTAATAATAAAGGAATTGAAGTTATTCTTGTCTCATCAGGTGCAATTGCAGCTGGAATGGGTAAATTAGGGCTTAAAATTAGACCAAAAACCATTCCTGAAAAACAAGCTGCCGCAGCTGTTGGTCAAGGTATTTTAATTCATATGTATGAAAAATTTCTGTCTGAGTATGGTAAAATTGGAGCTCAAATTTTATTAACTAGAGAAGATATGTCTGATAGAAAAAGATTTCTCAATATAAGAAACACTTTTTTTTCTTTACTAGAAGCTAATGTTATACCAATTATCAATGAAAATGATGCAGTTGTAGTTGATGAAATTAAATTTGGTGATAACGATACTTTATCAGCTATGGTAACTAGTTTAGTAGAAAGTGATTTACTTATAATTCTTTCTGATATAGAGGGTTTATATGACAGCAATCCTAAAACTAACCCTGATGCTACTCTTATTAGCAATGTTTTTGATTTAACTGATGAGATAGTCTCTTGTGCTGGCGGTGCTGGTTCAAATTTAGGAACCGGTGGAATGATTACAAAATTAAATGCTGCTAAAATAGCTATTGCAGCTGGTTCTGCTATGATTATTGTTAATGGTTCTCAAGATAACATATTAAATAGAGTTCTTGAAGGTGAAGAAGTAGGCACATTTTTTCATCCTAATACACACAAACTGAATGCTCGTAAACATTGGATTGCCTACGGTACAAAATCTGCCGGCATTGTTATTATCGATTCTGGTGCTGAAAAAGCAATTATCAATAAACATAAAAGTTTATTACCAAAAGGTATCCTATCTGTAGAAGGTTCTTTTGTAGAAGGGGATGTTATTTCTCTTCAAAACAAAGAAGGTACCATACTAGCTCAAGGAATAACTAACTTTAGTTCTGATGATGTTAATTCAATAAAAGGATTAGATTCTAATAAAATCGAATCTGTTCTAGGCTATAAAAGTTATCATGTTGTTATTCATACAAATAACATGGTTTTGCTCTTATAAAAAAATTTCAAGGAGGAATTATTTTGAATATTGAGTCTCATGTAATTGAAAAAGGCATGCTAGCAAAATCTGCTAGTAGAATTATGTCAACTATACCTACTAACATAAAAAATAATGCTTTACTATCAATGGCTGATGCATTAATATCTAGAAAACAAGAAATCTATGACGCTAATTCATTAGATATGAAGGAAGGAAAATCAAATGGCTTATCTGCTTCTCTTCTTGATAGATTGCTTTTAACTGAAGATAGAATTAAGTCTATGTCTCAAGGATTAAAAGAAGTTGCTTTACTTGATGATCCTATTGGTGAGGTTGTTCGAATGTTTACTCGTCCAAATGGACTTCAAATAGGGCAAGTAAGAGTTCCTCTTGGTGTTATTGGTATAATATATGAAGCAAGGCCAAATGTAACTGTTGATGCTGCGGCAATTTGTATTAAAGCTGGTAGTTCTGTTATTTTAAAAGGTGGAAAAGAGGCTTTTAATTCAAATATGAAAATAGGTGAAATTATATCTGCAGCTGCTGAAAAAGCTGGATTACCTAAAGGATGTATCAATCTAATTGAAACTACTGAAAGAGAAGCTGTAAATAAAATAATGACTTTAAATCAATACATTGATGTTTTAATTCCAAGAGGAGGAGCTGGTTTAATAAACGCTGTAGTAAACAACTCTACTGTTCCTGTTATTGAAACTGGTGTAGGTAACTGTCATGTTTTCGTTGATGAAAGTGCTGATTTTAAAAATGCTATAGATATTATTATTAATGGGAAGACTCAACGACCTGCTGTTTGTAATGCACTTGAGACAGTATTAGTTCACACTGCAATTGCAAAAGATTTTTTACCACTACTTTATAAATCTCTTTGTAATAATAGCGTAGAGTTACGTGGTTGTGAGAAAACACTTAAAATACTTCCTCAAACAATTAAAGCTGAAGAAAGTGATTGGGAAAATGAGTTTCTAGATTTGATTTTAGCTGTTAAAATAGTTGATTCCCTAGACGAAGCTATGGAGCATATTTATAAATATGGCACAAAACATTCTGAGGCTATATTGACTAAGGATTATAATAATTCTCAAAGATTTTTAAAAGAAGTTGATGCTGCTGCCGTTTATATAAATGCTTCAACTAGATTTACTGATGGAAGTGAATTTGGATTCGGTGCCGAAATAGGCATAAGCACTCAAAAACTTCATGCAAGAGGTCCAATGGGAATCAAAGAACTTACTTCTAGCAAATATATTATTTATGGAAATGGTCAGATTAGATAAATTTTTTATAAATAAAAGCTTTTGCAAATCGCAAAAGCTTTTATTCTTTATTTTAAATATTTAAAATAAATACTTAAAATAAATACTTATTTAATTCATATTATTGCATCTTGATTATATCTATAGTTACTCTTGAATTTTTTCCTCAGTAAATATTATTTCTTCATCTTGTATTGATGATTCAATTAACTTAACGTCCATTTCGTCTGGTTCATTTATCATTGTACAACTACCTTTAAATAATGCTCCTTCGCTTATGGCAATATTAACAACTTCAATATCTCCAAAAACTCTACCTGTAGTCATAATTTCTAACAAACCTAAACATTTAACATTGCCTTCAATTTTACCAGAAATACTTGCATTATTCGCAACTATATTTCCTTTTATATACCCTTGCTCTCCTAATATTAAATCTGTTTTTGTATCCACATTTCCTATAAATTTACCATCAATTCTTATAGCTCCATTAGAATTGATATTACCCTCTATACAAGATGATGCACCAATAATTGTATCCATATCTCCTGAAATATTTGAACCTGATTTCCCTTTTTTCGTTGTTGAAAACATTTGAATACCTCCCATAACACAGTAAACATTTTTACTTGTGTTTTATTTTTTAATATTAAAATTCAAGTTACACCTAGTTGGTATTTCTTTTATTGTTATTGAATCAAAATTCCCTACATTCTTTATGTATATCATTATTATACATTGTTTTACTAGTATTTTTCAAGTTATCAATGTTGTGTTACTATATTATTTATTGGTTTATATACTAAAATTTCAAAATAAATGTATCCATTCATTATGATTAATAATATTATTCATTAACCCATTAAATATATTTATGTTTTATACTATAATAAAATATGTACATGGTTAAACTATTAAATACTTTATACACTAAATATATCTTATGAAAGGCGTGATTTTATGGAAGCAAAAGAATTATTTAAATTTAAAAATTGGGTTGTTATAGGAAGTACCACAAAAATGGATAAATATGCCTATAAAATATTAAATGCATTGAAAATTAATAACTTTAACGTAGTTGGCGTATCCCCCACTGATAAAACTGGTGAAGCTTTTAAATCTTTAGACTTAGTCCCTTACAAAATTGATTGTGTTGATTTATGTATAAATCCAACATTTGGTATAGAACATATAAAAAAAGCACACGAACTTGGAATTAATAAAATTCTTATTCAACCAGGTGCAGAAAGCCTAGAGATTTTAACTTATTGTAAAGAAAATAGTATTACCGCAATTCAAGATTGTGCTTTAGTACAACTAAGATTCTTAAAATAATAATTTATACACAAAAGGCCCCTTTTTTATAGGACATAAAAATCAGATAAAAAAGGAGCCTTATACAATATTAATAATAAAACAAATTTTATTTATGCACACCCGTAACATTGTATATAATCCATCCACATATGTTTGTAGCATGATCCGCCATTCTTTCTAAATACTTAATTATAAATAACAAACAAGTTCCTTGATAAATATACTCTTTATCTTCTTTCATAAATTCGTTTATTTCTTCAACTAAATCATGAAAGTAAGCATCAACTACATCGTCTTCCCTTTTTATTTGTTTTGCTTTTTCTACATCTAAATCTATATAACTTTCAATTGTCTCTCCAACCATCTTCTTTACTTGTTTAGCCATTTTAGGAATATCAACTAAGGGTTTTCTATAATTCTCTTTACATAATTTTAATGTATATTTTGATATATCAGAACAATGATCTGCTATTCTTTCTAAATCAGTTATTATTTTAAGACCAGACGCAATACTTCTTAAATCAGTAGCTATTGGCTGCTGAAGTGCTATTATTTTTATACACTCCGCTTCTAAATCTAATTCCATTTTATCTATAATATCATCTTTTTCTATAACCCTTTTTGCAAGCTCTTCATTTTGATTAACCAACGCTTCTATTGTTTCATCAATAGATTCTTCAATTATTTTCCCCATTTTCAATAATCCATTATGAATTTCTTTTAATTCTTTTTCAAATGCTATTCTTGTATTCATACTATACGTACCCTCCTCTACACTATTAACCAAATCTTCCTGTTATATAATCTTCTGTTCTTGTATCTCTTGGATTGCTAAATATCACATTAGTATCATCATACTCTACAATTTCTCCATTTAAAAAGAAAGCTGTTTTATCTGATATACGTCCTGCTTGCTGCATATTGTGTGTAACTATTACTATTGTATAATTCTTTTTTAATTCTGCAGCTAGATCTTCTATTTTTAAAGTAGAAATAGGATCTAGTGCTGATGTTGGCTCATCCATAAGCAATATTTCTGGCTGAGTAGCTAAAGCTCTTGCTATACAAATTCTTTGTTGTTGTCCACCTGATAAACCCAATGCATTCTTTTTCAATCTATCTTTAACTTCATCCCATATAGCAGCATTTTTTAAACTTGTTTCAACTATTTCATCTAACTCATTTTTTTTGTTAATACCATGTGTTCTAGGCCCATAAGCTATATTATCATAGATACTCATTGGAAATGGATTGGGTTTTTGAAATACCATACCAACCCTTTTTCTTAATTTAATTACATCTATATCTCCATAGATATCTTGACCATCTAATCTTAAATCTCCTTGTATTTTTACACCTTCTATTAAATCATTCATTCTATTTAAAGTTTTTAAAAATGTAGATTTTCCACATCCTGATGGTCCTATTAAAGCTGTAATTTTATTTTCTTCAACCTGTAAATTTATCTTTTTTAGTGCTTGAAACTCCCCATAATATAAGTCTAAATCTTTTACTGATAATTTTAAATTACTCATATTTCATCCTCCAAATATTATAAAATTCAACTATTACTATCACGCTCTTTTCAATGCTTTTGCAATTCTATTGGCTAAAAAGTTTATTATAGCAACTAAAAATATTAATATAGTTGCTGTAGCAAAAGCTTGCTGAAATGAAATTCCCTCTTTTGCTAGAACATATAAGTGTACTGCTAATGTTCTACCTGAATTCATTATGCTACTAGGTATTCTTGGAACCATTCCAGCTGTAAAGTATACTGCTGCTGTTTCCCCCACTATACGGCCAATACTAAGAATTACAGCTGCTAATATACCTGGTATTGCTGAAGGTAAAATAATATTAGTTATTGTTCTAAGCTTTGATGCACCTAAACCATAACTTCCTTCCCTATAAATATCAGGAACCGACTTTAAAGCCTCCTCAGTAGTTCTTACCAATGTTGGAAGTACCATTATGCTTAATGTTAATGCTCCTGATAAAAGTGAAAATTTAAGTTTTAATGCCGTTACAAAAAACAACATACCGAATAATCCAAATATAATAGATGGAATACCTGATAAACTTTCTGTTGCAAACCTAATTAATCTAACTAATTTACCTGGTTTAGCATATTCAACTAAATAAATTGCTGCACCTATCCCTATAGGCGTTGCAATAATTATTGAAAGAATTACTATATATAATGTACTAACTATCATAGGAAAAATACCTGGATTATCCCCCTTAGCCTCTGCGGTTAGATAATTCCAATTTATTTCCTTTATACCATTCATTATTACATAAGTTAAAATCCAAATTAAGACCCCTATAGTAATAAAAGCGGAAAAATATATTAAAAATAAAAATATTTTATCTAAAAGTTTTCCTTTGTTTTTCAACTTACTCACCTACCTTATTCGTTACACTATTTAGTATTAAATTTAAACCCATTATAAATATAAATAATATTACGCCGGTAGCAAACAAAGCTTTCTCTTGAAGTCCTGATGCATACGACATTTCTAATGCTATATTTGATGTCATTGTTCTAACTCTATCTGTTACTGCATTAGGAATCATAGCCGTATTTCCTGCTACTAATATTACGGCCATAGTCTCTCCCATAGCTCTACCTATTCCTAATACTGTAGCAGCTAATATACCTGATTTAGCCGCTGGTAGAATAACTTTAAAAATTGTGTGTACATGTGATGCCCCTAATGCTAAAGATCCCTCTTTATATTCCTTTGGCACTGCATTAATTGCACTTTCTGAAATACTAACTATTGTAGGTAATATCATTATTGATAATATTAATATAGCCGCCAACAAGCTATTTCCACCATTTTTAAAAATCTTATCTATTAATGGAACAAAAACTAATAAGCCAAAAAAACCATAAACAACTGATGGTATTCCAGCCAAAAGCTCAACTGCAGGCCTTATGATTTTTTTCGCCCAACTAGGTGCTATTTCTGCTAAAAAAACAGCGGTAAATATTCCAATTGGAACTCCTAATAGAATTGCTCCAAGCGTAGCATATATAGACGCTATAATCATTGATAATATTCCAAATTGATTTGCAGAAGGCGACCAAACCTTCCCAAAAATAAAATTAAGCACTCCAATCTCAAAAATTGCAGGACTTCCTTTAATAAATATGAACACTGTAATTATTATTACACTTAAAATAGCAACACTTGCGCAAAATAAAAATACATATTTCATAAAAATTTCAATAAAGTTTCTGAATTTAGCTCCTCCTATATTTTTTTGGGAGAAATCTTTTAAATTTTCTTTTTTTTCATTTTTCTTTGTCGCTTTAGACAAAAAAGTTTCCCCATTAAACATTTATTTTCCTCCTAAATAGTATTAATTTTATAACTCTAATTTATACTTTATATATTTTTAAATAGATTTCATTTACTTTATAATAATGACCTTATATAGGGATCCCATTGTGAAACTTAATTTATACGTGTCCAAAATCTCCAAGCTTCTAGGAGTTTTGGACACGTATAAATTAATAGTTGAACTGGGATACCTATATTTAATTGCTACACAAAATTAAAGACATAAAATTGAAGAAATACATTATCCTATGCATTTCCTCAATTCTATTTTTTATGATTTAGCTTCTTTTACTATTTTACTGTTATTAATTTTTCTCCAACTATTTCTTGTCCTGCGTCACTCATGATGAAATCTAAGTAAGCTTGAGTTGCTTCATTAAGTTCACCATTAGTTAACATTAAGAATGGTCTTGAAATTTTATACGTTCCAGCTTTGATATTTTCTACAGAAACTTCAACATCATCAACTTTTACGGCTTTAAGTGTATCATCTAAGTATTCTAAAGAAACATACCCTATAGCATTTTCTTTTGAAGCAACATTAGCCTTTACAGCGCCATTACCATCAGCTATTAAAGCATCCGCTCTAACTAAACTTGCATCATTCTCATCTAACAATTTAACTAATTCTTCAAAAGCTCCTCTTGTTCCTGACCCATCTTCTCTACTTACAACTAAAATATCTGCATCTGCTCCACCAACTTCACTCCAATTAGTTATTTCACCTTTGAAAATTTGAGCTATTTGTTCAGTAGTTAAATCTTCTACTGTATTGTTTGGGCTTACTACTATAGCAATACCATCATATGCAATTATATGTTCTGTTAATCCATAACCCTTTTCTTCTTCTTTTAGTTCTCTTGAAGATGTTCCAATATCAGCAGTTCCTTCATTTGCTGCTTTAACACCAGCAGATGAACCTACTCCTTGAATATCTACTTGAATTCCTGGTTCGATTTCTGAAAAAGCATCAGCTAACTCTTGAGCTAATGGTTGTACAGATGTGGACCCTACTACTGCAACTGTTCCTTCTAATTTTGATTCTACTGCTGATTCTTCTCCAGCATTGCTTGTTGAATTGTTTGTTGCATTATTTGATCCACAACCTACTAAAGCAACAACTAAAGATATCCCTAAAATCACACTTAAAATTCTTTTTTTCATAATTTTTAACTCCTCCTAAAATTTCATATAAATTAATCAACATTATTTTTATAAACTCATTATTGAGTACAATACTAATTTATCATGTCAATGTTAAGCCAATATTATATCCATGTTAAATCCATGTTAAGTGTATTTTTAGCTTTCCCTTATTTTATAAAATTATTTACCAGGAAACTATAAACTGAAATTTATAAATTTCTATACAATAAAAAAAACCTATGATATTATCATAGGTTAGATTAACTTTATAGCTATAGTTATTTTTTCGTTTACTACACAATATGCTGTTTCTTCCTCAATTTTATAATAAATTTTAAGTGAATTTATATCTTCTTTGTTATCACTTTCATTCCAGATATGATTAAATTTATCTACTATTTCTTTTTCAGTAATCTTTCTATCATTATACTCAACTATAAACTCACTTTTTACTGCTTTTTTAGGAATGATTTTTTCAGCTTTTTTATAAATATTTTCTCCTGTCTTTTGCGTATTTTCTTTTATACTTTGAGCTGTATTCTTAACATTCTCAATTCCTTTTTCTATATTATCCTTGTTTATGATTTCTCCGGATTTCTTTAATGCGGCATCTTTTGTTTCTACAGTAGCATCCGCAATTATCTTAGCCACTTCTTTTACTGTTTTCTTAGCCTTTATTCCCTTTTTATCTTTTTTATTCTTTTCTTTTTTCATTTTAAATCCTCCTAGTTTTATTAGTTAGTTTTTTTACTTTATTGTCTAAATGCTATTAATTATTATTTTTTTAATGGTACTTTATAATTATTTTCTCATATTATACCACTAATAATAATTATCTACTACATAATAGTTATATTTTGATTGCACAAAAAAAGAACTGAATTTTTCAGTTCTTTACTCTTGGTGAATCATATCTAATCTTCCAAATTTACTGAATTGGCCTAACCATGCTAATTTTACTGTTCCTGTAGGACCATTTCTTTGCTTTGCTATTATACATTCTGCTACATTTTTATCTTCTGTTTCTTTATCATAGTACTCATCTCTATAAAGAAACATTACTAAATCCGCATCTTGCTCAATAGATCCTGACTCTCTAAGGTCAGAAAGCATAGGCCTATGATCTGCCCTTTGCTCTGGCGCCCTAGAAAGCTGTGATAAAGCAATTACAGGACAAGACATTTCTTTTGCTAATGCTTTTATTGATCTTGAAATTTCAGATACTTCTTGTTGTCTACTTTCAGACCTTGAACTACCCGACATTAATTGTAAGTAGTCAATTAATATCATATCAATTCCATGTTCCATTTTAATTCTTCTACACTTAGACCTCATTTCCATTACAGAAACCCCAGCCGTATCATCAATAAATATTTTAGACATTGCTATAGGACCTGCTACCTTTCCTATTCTTGACCAATGTTCTTCAGACAATTCTCCTGTTCTAAGTTTAAGCATATCTACATTAGCTTGAGAACTTAGTATTTTGTATACCAGTTGTTCTTTTGACATTTCTAATGAGAATACAACTACACTTTTTCCTTCTTTTAAAGCTACATGTTCAGCTATATTAATGGAAAATGTAGTTTTACCCATAGAAGGTCTAGCTGCAACTAATATCATATCCCCTGGTTGAAACCCAGAAGTCATACTATCTAACTCTGGAAAACCAGAAGGAACGCCTGTTGTATCTCCCTTACTGTTAAAAACATTTTCAATATTAGTTATACCTCTCTCAAGTACTGTTCCTATAGCTTCATATTCATTAGTAGCACGATTTTGTGCAATATCAAATATTCTTTTTTCAGCTAAGTCTAATACATCTGGAACATCATTTTGTTTTGTATAACTATCTTCCATAATTTCTGTAGAAGCTTTAATCAGCTTTCTAAGTATTGCTTTATCTTTTACGATTTTTATATATGAACTCAAATTTGAAGTTATAATCACTGAATCTGAAATTTCAGTAATATATGTTATTCCTCCAACGCCATCTAACATGTGTATTGATTTTAAATGCTCAATCAAAGTTATCATATCAACTGGAGTATCCTTCATAAATAAATCTAGAATTGATTTAAACAACATTTTATGTGATTCTCTATAAAAATCATCTTCACTCAAAGTTTCTGCCGCATTTACAATAGACGACTTATCTTTAAGCATACACCCAAGTACAGTTTGCTCTGCTTGAATATTATGGGGTAAACTCTTCATTGGTTCATCCATTTAAATCACGCCTACTTTCTTAACTAAAATACATGTTTCATTAATTCTTCAATGTTTTCTATAGCATAAACCTGAATATCTTCAAGGCCAACTGGTATTTCTTTTTCATTATCTTTAGGAACCATTACTTTTTTAATTCCTTTTCTTCTAGCCCCATATATCTTTTCAAAAATTCCACCAACTGGTTTAATTTTACCTGTCAAAGATATTTCTCCTGTAATAGCAATATCCTGTCTTAATGCTTTGTTTGTTAAAGCACTAATTATACATACAGTTATAGCCGCTCCCGCTGAAGGTCCATCTATCTTTCCTCCGCCAATTACGTTAACATGTATGTCGTAGTCTCTTATATCTTTATCGGTAATTTTTCTAATCACAGAAGCTGCATTAAAAACTGAATCTTTTGCCATACTGCCTGCTGTGTCATTAAATCTCACTGTTCCTTTGCCCTTTTCTCTTGCTTCAAAAGATGAAGCTTCTATTTCTATAGTTGAACCTATATATCCACTAACTCCTAGACCATAAATATGCCCAATCTCCATTTCTTCATTTTTAGCATCTTGCTCATATGAAATCAATCTACCTATAGAAATGGTTTCCTCAACATCACTTATAGATATATAAATTTTATCTTTTTCAATATTCTTTTCTTTATACAATATATAGCCATATACATCTGCTAAAATATTAATTGCTTTTCTACCTTCTATAGTATATCTACTAATTAACTCAGCCACGCCTTCTTCTAAAACTATATCTAATTTGCTTGCAGCATTTCTAACAATGCTTGCAATTTCTTTTGATGATAAAGGCTCAAAATAAACTTCAGTACATCTTGATCTCAATGCTGGATTTATATCTTTAGGTTCTCTTGTAGTTGCCCCAATCAACACAAAATCAGCTGGAGCACCATTTTCAAAAAGATATTTAATATATTCTGGTGTATTTTCATCATCTGGATCATAGTAAGATGATGAAAATTCTACTCTTTTATCCTCAAGAACTTTTAATAATTTATTTTGAAGTATATTATCAAGTTCTCCTATTTCATCAATAAATAAAACTCCACAATGAGCTTCCGTTACTAAGCCTGGCTTTGGTTCTGGAACACCAATTTCAGCTAAATCTCTTTTACTACCTTGATATATTGGGTCATGAACAGATCCTAGTAATGGATTAGTTATTTCTCTTGGATCCCATCTTAAAGTAGTTCCATTAACTTCTATAAACTTTGACTCTTCGTAAAATGGAGTAAAAGATAATTTTTTAGCTTCTTCTAATGCTAATCTTGCCGCTGTTGTTTTTCCAACTCCTGGTGGTCCGTACAAAATAATATGTTGTGGATATGGAGAAGATATTTTAGATAGAAGGGATTTAATTGCTCTATCTTGACCTACAATTTCTTCAAAAGCTTGTGGTCTTAACAAAGTTTGAATATTTTTAGAAAGTTTTCTATCATCTAAATCCTCTAACTCAGACATCTTTTTTAAAGTTTTTGTATTTTCAACGCCTTTTTTCTTCTTTAATATTCCAAGTCTTACCTCATCAATATACTTTTCTTGTTTATCCATAACAACTTTTTCAACTTCTTTTTCTATTGTGTTCTCTACATATTTTCTAGCAACAATTTCTGATATCCATTTTTGAGTGTCATCATAAGCACTTTCTAGGTTATCTTTATCTGGTGGCAACACTAATCCATTTCCATCTGAACAAATTTTATTAAGTGCATATATTTTTTTACAAGGATCCATTGAGTTAATATATTTTGAAAGTTTAAACTTTACTATTCTAGTACTAATTAATTTAGGATCCAATATAGTTCTAATTATTTCCTCTAACTTTTCTATTTTAGCCTCAATTGTTAAAGAGTTGTCTATAACTTCTCCAAATGCTTTTTGTATTAATTCTTTAGATAATTTCAATATATTTCTAGCCCCAATAAATCTAGAGCGTTCCCCCATTCTATTTTTATAATTCGCTTACTATTACATTTATTTTTGTAGATATCTCTGGATAAATTTTAACATCAATTTGGTACTCTCCTAATTGCTTAATACTTCCTGAAGAAATTTTCTTTTTGTCTATGTCTACTTTATACTGTTTCTTTAATTCATCTGCAATATCCTTACTTGTTATGGCTCCAAATAATCTCCCACTGTCTCCAGCTTTAGTTTTAATTATTATTTGTTTGTCTCTTAGTGATTCTGCCAATTTTTGAGCAGCTTCAATTTCTTCTAACTTAACTTTTCTTTCATTTTCTTTTTGTTTATTTAGTATATGAACGTTATTATCAGATGCTTCCTCTGCTAATTTCCTAGGAAATAAAAAATTTCTCGCATATCCATCTGATACATTTACAACTTCATTCTTCTTTCCTTTTCCTTTTACGTCTTTCAATAATATAACTTTCATTAGTATACACCTTCCTTTAAATATTTATTAATCTCTAATTTCAACATTTCTTCTGCTTTTTCTAAAGAAACATTGTTTATTTTTGTACCTGCAATAGTAAAATGTCCTCCACCACCTAGTGACTCTAGTATTATTTGTACACTAATATCACCAAATGATCTTCCACTTATTAATACATCTTCATTAATTTTAATTAATACAAAAGATGCTCTTACCCCTGAAATATTCAATAATTCATCTGCTACTTGTGCTGCTAAAATATTATCATTCATTTCAACTGGACACTTTGCCAAAGCAATTCCATCGACTATTTTTACTGATTCAATTACTTTTGCTTTGTTTTTATATCCTTCTAGATTAGTCCATAGTAATTTTTTAACTCTAGAAGAATCTGCTCCCATTCTCTTAAGATATGCAGCTGTTTGAAATGTTCTTACTCCTGTTTTAAAATAGAAATTTTTCGTGTCTACACTCATTCCTGCTAATAACAAATTCACTTCTATAGGTTTTATTTTAAGATGCAAATCCTCAACAATATACTGCAAAATTTCAGTTATTAATTCACAAGTAGATGAGGCATATGGTTCAATATAGCATATCATATTATCTTCTATTGAATTAGGAGCCTTTCTATGATGATCTATAACTATTTTTTTTGAAAAGCTATTTACCAAATCAAGGTTTTGCACATATCCTTTTGCATTCACATCTAAAATTATAAGTATACTTTCTTTATCTTTTATCTTGAAACATTTTTCACTGGTAATAATTAATCCATTGTACTCTTCCTCTTTATTTAATTCATTTAAAGCATTTTTTAAACTATTGCTATTTTCATCAATAATTATAAAACATTTTTTTCCTAACATTTTAACCGCTCTGCTTAAACCAACAGCCGCTCCAAAAAAATCTAAATCTGGATTCATGTGTCCCATTATAAAAACATTATTACTTTCTTTTATTATTGATTTTACAGCATTTGAAATTACCCTAACCTTAACCCTACTTCTTTTTTCTATTTCTTTAGATTTACCTCCAAAAAACTCCAAATGGTCTTTTGTTTTAACAACGCTTTGATCGCCACCTCTACTAAGAGCTAGTTCCATAGCCGAAATTGCAAATTGCTGATTTTCATAGGGAGTTATTCCCCCTCTTCCTATTCCTATACTTAGTGTTACACTAATACTGTTTCCAAATTTAAGTTCCTTAATATTCTCTAAAATTTCAAATTTATTTTGAATTTCATTTTCAATATCTTTTTCTTGTACTATAAGCATATATTTACTGTGAGAATATTTCAAGTACACTGCATTATTTTTTTGCGAATATGCTTTTATTTTTCTTTCAATTTCTGCTATTAACAACGGTATGCTATCTTCTTCTGTTACTTTTAAAACATCTTCTAAATTATCTACATCTATTAAGACAACCCCATTTTTTGCAGCTTCTTTATCCTTATATAAATTAACTTCATAAGTTTTATCGTTAAGATATATCAAAAATAAACTATCTTTTTCACTTTTGATTTTAGTCTCCAATAATTTAGCTGTGACTTCAAAATACCTTTTTTCAATATTTACATATTTATATTTTTTTTCTTTTTCTATAAATACTTCCTTAGCTGAAAACTCATGAATGATATCTCCTACATTGTTTCCCATTAATTGATTCGGTTCAAAATTAGATTTGAACTCATCATTATACCATAATATATTTCCCTGTAAATTACAAATAATTAGTGGATACGGTATATTCATCAAAGTATTTTTTGTTGCTATATCCATTTTTGAAGAAAAATCATCTATAAATTTCTGGAACTCACTTTTTTTTCTTTTGTCTATATAGATATTAAAGATTATTAGTACTACAAGAATTATGCTTGAGATAGATGCTATAATATAGTTCTCTAGTATAAATAAAATTCCTACTAATACCCCTAAAAAGACCAAATATAGTCTATTAAATTCTAATTGGAACTTATTTTTCATAATTACTCCTTAATCTTTTTTTTCCTAAAAGAATATGGATCTAGATTTCTAAAATCCAAAATGCTTTCAACTAAACCTATAAAGAATACCATGTTAGCAAAAAAACTACTCATAAACATAAATATTATTAATAACGCTATTACCGGTTTAGATATTGTTCTGTTACTTTTAACTCTTAAGTAGTATATCAAGGTAGCAAATCCATTCACCATTAGGGTTATTTGTATAACCACTATCATTGTAGTTTCTAAATATGAACCCATATCAAATCCAAAATATTTTAATATCACGCCTGATGACCATAATATAATTAGCCCTGCTGTTATTAAATTTGTAACATAAAAATGTTGAATTTGTTTAAACTTTTCTAATTTATAATATTTAAGTTTATTTAAAACTGTTCGCGTTAAAGTGTAGTTTAATAAAGCCGCTCCTACTCCCCAAAGAATAATAGTAGCTGGTATCATTTTCATGATAAAATCAGTGGAGAACATTTCTTTTATTAAATCCATAGATTTTAATTGTTCTGAAGTAATTCCCATTTTTTGATACATATTAATTGTTTCCTCAAACGCTTCATTAAAAGTAGTACTCATAAAATTGATTTGTTCAAATAATGATTGCTTTGTTACAAAAAATAGCAATATGAATATTTGGAATATATAAGCTATAATATTTGCTATAGACAAAATAAGTACAGTTACTTTCTTAGAATATTTATTTTTTATACAATATCCAAAGGTCATGCCAATAATACCAAAAGTCATAGCCCCTCCTAATGCCGAAGGAATATCTACCATTATTATTGCTAAAATAAAACTTGTAATAGTTGCTAACAAAGCAATTCTAAAATCATTTCTTAAATAAAGTATAGTTACTGGAATTGGTAATATAAATGTTCCTACAGATGAAAGCGTAGCTGTATAAGCACTCATTAAAAAAACAACAACTATAAGTGCAGAAATAATTCCTGCTTCCACTATAGATTTTGTATTGTAAGTATTTTTCTGCATAATATCCCCCATTAGTTTCTTTTTGAAATATGAGAATTCAAACGACTAAGACTTTTATCTTCTTTTTCTAATTCATCATTTTCAGATATGCCTACTATTAAATTTTTTCTTATATTCTCATCTATTGTACTATAAGAATAACCTAATTTTTCTCCTATAAAGTAAAAAATAATTATCCCACTTGAAATACATTGTAATATAGTCTCTTGAGCTACACTACTACCTTTTGTTAAGATACCAAAAAAATCTGCAACTATATATAATAATTGTGATTTTAGTTTCTCTAAAGTTTTTATATTTGCCATAACATTAAAATCTTCTTTTTTCATTATCATCATTCCTTTTCAAAGAAATACGTATAATAATATTTTATGTTTTTTTATTCCAATTTTCAACTAATATATTTTTTATATTAAAAATCCTTATAGTGAAAACAGCAGTGCCATATAAGACACTGCTGTTTATTAATCTGTTGTATATGGTAGCAAAGCCATAATTCTTGCTTTTTTGATCGCTACTGTTAATTCTCTTTGATGTTTAGCACAGTTTCCTGAAATTCTTCTTGGTAAAATTTTACCTCTCTCAGTTATGTACTTTTTCAATTTATTAACATCTTTATAATCTATAGCTTTAGATTTGTCTGCACAAAATGAACAAACCTTTTTTCTTTTTTTTCTGTTATTCTTTTTGTTATTGTTATTGAAAGCCATTATCTTCCCTCCTTACCAAAATCTCTAAAATGGAATATCTCCATCATCCATAGGAGTTATATCCTCATCATAGCTATTAATATTGAAATTACCATAGTTGCTGTTAGTTCTTTCATTTGATTGAGTTGGTTCAGTGTTTCCACTGTCATAACCATTATTTTGCCTTTGGTTATTATTTCCGCCCCATTCCAAGAACTGAACTTCTTCAGCTGTAACCTCGGTAACGTATCTTCTTGATCCGTCTTTTGCTTCATAGCTTCTTGTTTGAATTCTGCCTGCAACTGATATAAGTTTTCCTTTACTCATGTAATTAGCAGTAGCTTCAGCTTGTTTTCCCCATACAACGACAGGTATAAAATCAGCTTCAGGCTGCCCAGGAGTTTTTAATCTTCTATCAACCGCAATAGTAAAAGTTGCAACTGCAGTACCTTTACCTGCTGTGAATTTCAAATCTGGATCTTTAGTTAGTCTACCAATTAAAACTACTTTATTCATGTTTGCACCACCTATTTATCAGGATTAACAACTATGAATCTAATAACAGCATCACTAATTCTGTAATTTCTCTCTAATTCTTTAGGTAAATCTGGGTTAGATTTAAAGTTGATTAAAGTGTAGTAACCATCATTTTGTTTATTAATAGGATAAGCTAATTTTCTTCTACCCCATTCGTCAACATTATCAATTACACCACCATTTTTTTCAATAACACCTTTAAATTTCTCGATGTTAGCTTTTATAGTCTCTTCATCTAAACTTGCATTTAGTATAAAAAGAGTTTCGTAATTATTCATGTTTTCACCTCCTCCCTATGGACTAACGGCTAAATGGTATAAATACCACATACAGCAGGGACCACATTAAATTATTGTATCATTTAATACTAATTAAATCAAGTTTTTTTTAATTTTCTACTTTATTTTCTTTTATTACTTTTTTTATTCCTTTTTCAAACTTACTTCTTGGTAGCATAACTAATCTACCACAACCCATACATTTTATTTTAATATCTGCTCCAAGCCTTGTTACTTCCCATTCTTTTGTCCCACAGGGATGAGTTTTCTTCATCTCTACTATATCTCCTACATTAAATTCTTTCATAATTTTTTACCCCACTTTTTATAATTGTTATGAAAATTATAACAAAAATAGTTTTTTAAATACATACCTTTTAGAAAATTAAATTATTATAATATTTAATCTTTAAGAATGAATACAATTAATAACTCTTATATATTTTTTTCTTATTTATTCACTTTGTACTTTTACACCAAATAATGAGAATAAAAAACCTTTTTTTAGTAAACAATATTATTAGGAGGTTTTTTCTATGAGCAAAACATATACAATTTCTTATAATGAGAAAAATGCACTATTTAAAATTAGAGACGCTTTATCTCAAAGCATTAAAAAATGTTCTTTATCTAATAAACAGATTGTTCTTATTTGTATCGGCACTGACAGGTCTACTGGAGATAGTTTAGGCCCTTTAGTTGGCGAAAAACTAAAGTTTTTAAAAAGACAAGGATTTGCTTTATTTGGAACACTAGAAAATCCAGTACACGCTAAAAATTTAAGACAAACTTTGGATAACATAAATATTTTATATCAAAACCCATTTGTTATAGCAGTAGATGCATCTTTAGGAACTGCTGATGAAGTCGGTAATATCGTAATTAAAAATACTCCTTTATTTCCAGGCTCAGCTTTGGATAAGAATCTTCCTCCTGTGGGTGATATAAGTATTAAAGGCATAGTAAATGTATCTGGAACCTTAGATTTTATGGTTCTTCAAAATACAAGGCTTTATATAGTTATGTTATTGTCTGATATAATTTCTGGCGGTGTTTATCATGCAATCATTCAAACTTTAGGAAGTAAACGTTTTGTTTCTAATGATAACAATTCTCAGATAGACTCTCTTTTAGGCAATTAAAAAAGACCTTTATAGGTCTTTTTTAATTGCCTCATACAATGCTTTTTTTTCTTCTTCAGATAACTCATACTTAGATTTACCCTTTTCAATAGATTTACCATACATTGTACTTTCATTTCTACTATATAAACTTGTCATTATAATACCATCATCATTTTCATCTAATAATGCTAATGAGAAACTCATATCACTTCCCACATTTTCAAAAGCTTTATATCTTATAAACCCAGCTTTTTGCACGCAAAACTTAACCTTTTCATTTAATTTATTTATTTGTTGCTTCAATAAATCATTTTCCTGTAGTTGATAATCAATTTTTTCATAATAACTATCAATTATCCCTTCCAAATTTGTATTATTCACTCCTCTTATTAACTTATTATGTCTTTTTTTTATTTTTGAAATTTTTGCTGCCATTATAATTATACTGATAAACATTATGATTAAAAGTGATGCAGTTGCAAAAACAATCCAAATGTAATAATCTTTTATGAATTCTTCTATCATTTTCATATTCATTTTTATCTCCTAACTGTTTCACGTGAAACATTAAATTTTTAGAATTTCTATTATTCTTTGTAAATCACTCTCTGAATAATATTCTATTTGTATTTTACCCTTTTCTTTATGTTTTGAATTTATTACAACTTTAGTGTTAAATAAATTTTCTAATTTATCTTCTAAATCATTGTAGAATAAATTATTCCTATCATTGTCACTATTTTCTTTATTTAAATTTGATTCTTCTTCATAATTATTTTTTTTAGCAACCTTAATTAATTTTTCTATCTGTCTTACACTTAAATTTTCATCAATTATCTTTTGAGCCATTAAATATTGATCTTCCTCAGACTCTAAAGCTAATAAAGCTCTTCCATGTCCTTCTGATATAATATCTTCTATTAAATAATTTTTAACTCTATCATCTAAGTTCAGTAATCTTATAGTATTTGAAATTGCAGTTCTTGACTTTCCTATTCTTTTACTTAATTCTTCTTGAGTAAGACTAAATTCCTTTAAAAGTTTTTGATAAGCTTCACCTTCTTCAATTGGATTTAAATCTTCTCTTTGTATATTTTCAATAAGCGAAATTTCAAGTATTTCTCTCTCAGTAGAATCAATTATTAAAATAGGTACTTCTTTTAAACCTGCTAATTTGGCTGCTCTCCATCTTCGTTCTCCTGCAACTATACTATATGTTTCTTTTTCCTTCTTTACAATTAAAGGCTGAATAATGCCGTGTTGCTTTATTGATTCTGAAAGTATTAAAATTTTCTCATCATCAAAATATTTTCGTGGCTGTTCTTTATTAGCTTTTATTAAGTTCAAAGATATTTTATTAACTCCTTGATCTAATGAGCTATCTTCTGGAATTAAAGCTCCTAATCCCTTTCCTAGTCCATATTTCTTACTCAATTAACTCCCCACCTTTTGTTTTGCTAAAAACTCTTCTGCTAAATTATCATATGCATCGGCACCCTTACACTTTTCATCGTATAACATTATTGGCAGTCCAAAACTTGGTGCTTCTGCTAATCTAATATTTCTTGGTATAGTTGTATCATACACTTTATTGCTAAAATAATTTTTAACTTCTTTCACAACTTCATTAGAAAGGTTTGCTCTTTTATCATACATACTCATAATTACCCCTTCAATGTACAGTTCTTTATTAAGTGATTTTTTAACTAATTGAATCGTATTAACTAATTGACTAACACCCTCCAAAGCATAAAATTCACATTGAATAGGTATCATTACACTATCAGATGCCGTTAATGAATTAACTGTTAAAAACCCTAATGATGGTGGACAATCAATAAAAACGTAATCAAATTTTGTTTTCATATCTTCTAGTTTTTTTCTTAAAATTAATTCTCTATTTTTGATGTTTATTAGCTCTATTTCTGCACCAACTAACTCCATATCAGAAGGAGCAAGAAAAAAATTATTTACTAACTCACTTTCAATAATTACTTCATCCATTGATTTATCTGATGTTAAAACTTCATAAATTGAACCTGATAATTTATTCTTATCAATACCCATTCCACTAGTTGTATTTCCTTGAGGGTCAATATCTATTGCTAATATTTTTTTGCCTTTCATTGCTAAATATGAGCATAAATTTATACACGTAGTTGTCTTACCTACTCCCCCTTTTTGATTGAAAACCGAAATAACTTTCATTTTTTCACCATCCCGCTTTTTTTTATGATTGTATATTATAAAAATGAGAAATTATACATAGAACTATTATAAATGTTTTATGTATTTAAATAAACGATAAATCGAAAAAAAAACTTAAAATATTAAAATATTTTAAGTTTGTTTCACGTGAAACATTTAATTTTTAGGAATCCTTATAATAACCTCTACAAATTCATCATTCTCTTTAGATTTATATGAAGCATTAATTCCATATTTATCAAAGACTTGTTTTATTGTATTAATATAAATTCTAGAGCTAAAAATACCTTTGATCTTTTTCTTTCCATCCTTAGCAATAACATTACCATTTATTTTATTTATCTCTTTATCAATTAATTCTTCAGATTTTTTTACATTGAAAGATTCTTTAATTATTTTATCTAATACTTTCATTTGAATTTCTTTGTTGGGTAATTTTAATAGAGCTCTTGAATGTCTTTCTGATAATTTATTCTCTAATATTTTACTTCTAATTTCTTGATCTAACTTTAACAATCTTATTTTATTTGCAATTGTTGATTGTCTCTTCCCAATTTTATCGGCTAATTCTTTTTGTGTAAAATTATGTTCTTGAAGTAAATCACTATAAGCTTCTGCTTCTTCTAAAAAACACAAATCTTCTCTTTGAATATTTTCAAGTAAAGCTATGGCGGCTGATTGCTTGTCCGTAATGTCAATTATAATAGCCGGTACATCTATCAAACCAAGCTTTTTTGCTGCTCTAAATCTTCGTTCTCCAGCAACTAATTCAAACATATTATCTTTAACTTTCCTAACAGACAAAGGCTGAATTATACCATATGTTCTGATTGATTGTGCCAATTCTTCAATTGTATCCTCATTAAAAATTTTTCTCGGTTGATAAGCATTAGGCACAATACATTCTAATGATATGTATTCAATGTCTTTTTTCATGTTACCCCATCCTTCTCGTAAAAAATTAAAAACATTAAAAATTTATATTATATTCAAAAATATACCTACTGATACAGTTTATATTATACTATAAACTCCTAAAGTTTATTTAATAACGTAAAAATAAATCAAAATAAATTGAACTAGATTTTATATAACCTAGCTCAATTTTTTTATTTAATAGGTTTCCCTGTTATTTGTTTCCATTTTCTAGGATATTTTTTTTCTGATTCCTTTACCTTTTTAATAATTACCAAATTGTGGTGTAACTCTGAATCTTCAATTTTTATAGGAATAATTTTTACAAACTTTCCACCAAGTGTTCCTATTGCATTTCTTGATTGATCTAATTCTTCTTCTGCATTAGGGCCTTTTAAGGATACAAAATAACCTCCAACTTTTACATAAGGAATACACAATTCACATAAAGTTGTTAAATTTGCAACTGCTCTAGAAGTTACTATATCAAAAGAATCTCTTAATTTTTTTTCATTTAAATATTCTTCTGCTCTTCCATGTACAAGTTCTACATCTTTTAATTTTAATTTTGAGACAACATCATTTAATACAGTTATTCTTTTATTCAACGAATCTAATAAAGTAACTTTTATATCGCTTTTAATGATTTTTATAGGTATTCCTGGAAATCCCCCTCCAGTACCAATATCTATTAATGTTTTAGCTTCCATTAAAGGTTTAAAATTAAAGATTTTGATAGAGTCTACAAAATGTTTTTTAAATATTTCCTCATCATCTAAAATTGCAGTCAAATTTACTTTTTCATTCCATTCTTTCAATAAATCTTTATATAAATCAAACTTCTCAAATATTTCATCTGTAAACTCAACACCTATATCATTACAAGCTTCTTTTAAAACATTATAGTTTATTATATTATACTCCACTTGTTTAAACCTCCTTACTAGTATCTTTTCTATTCATTTGTTCCATTGCAACTAAAAGAACTGTAATATCTGCTGGAGATACTCCTGAAATCCTAGAAGCTTGCCCTATACTTATTGGTCTAATATTATCTAATTTTTCTTTTGCTTCTATTCTCAAACTTTTGATTGAATAATAATCAATATCTTTTATAATTAATTTTTTTTCCATTTTTTTGAATTGCTCCACTTGTTCCATTTGCTTTTTTATATATCCTTCATATTTAGAAATAATACTAACCTGTTCCTTAACATCATAAGGTAATTCTGGTCTCTCTGAATCAATTTCTTCAACTAAAAAATAATCCAACTCTGGTCTTTTAATTAATTCATATAAACTTACAGGTTTCTTTAATGGAGTAGAATCTAGTTTTTCTAGAATTTCATTTATTTCTTTTCTATTTGTAACTTGAAATTTCTGAACTCTTTTAATTTCATTTTCAATTCTTTCTTTTCTAATTTTAAATCTATTATATCTATCTTCAGATACTAATCCAACTTTATACCCTAATTCTGTCAAACGTAAATCTGCATTGTCTTGACGTAATAAAAGTCTATATTCTGATCTTGAAGTCATCATCCTATATGGTTCATTTGTTCCTTTTGTAACTAAATCATCAATTAAAACTCCTATATAAGCATCAGATCTATTTAAGATTAACGGTTCTTTTTCTTTAACCATTAAAGCTGCATTAATACCAGCAATTAATCCCTGTGCTGCTGCTTCCTCGTAACCTGAACTTCCATTAATTTGACCTGCTGAGAATAATCCTTGTAATTTTTTAAACTCCAAAGATAATTTTAGTTGAGTAGGATCAATACAATCATATTCTATGGCATACGCTGGACGCATTAATTCCGCATTCTCAAGACCTGGAACAGATTTCATCATTTCTATTTGTACATCCTCTGGCATAGAACTAGACATTCCATCTAAATACATTTCTGCTGTATCTTCTCCCTCTGGTTCAACAAATAGTTGATGTCTTTCTTTATCTGGAAAACGCATAACCTTTGTCTCAAAAGATGGACAGTATCTTGGTCCTGCACTAGTTATAGATCCATTATAAAGAGGTGCTCTATCAATATTTCCTTTAACAATAGTATGTGTTTCATCATTTGTATATGTTAAAAAACAAGATAACTGTTCTCTTGATAATTCATCATTCATAAATGAAAATGGAACTATTTTTTCATCACCTGGTTGTTCAATCATCTTAGAAAAATCTACTGATCTTTTATTTATACGAGCTGGGGTTCCTGTTTTAAATCTTCTCATTTGAACTCCATTTGAAATTAAATTTTCTGTGAGTCCTCCTTTAGCAGAAGATAATCCACTTGGACCTTCATCAATAATTAACTCACCTATTATAATTTGTGAATTTAAATAGGTTCCTGATGCTATAATTACTGCTTTTGTTTCAAAATAAGCTCCCGTTCTAGTTAAAACTCCTACTACCTTGTTATCTACAAAATCCACTTTAACTACTTCTGTTTGTCTTAAAGTAAGCTTATCCGTTAATTCAACAATTCCTTTCATTCTTGAAGAGTATTTAAATTTATCCGCTTGAGCTCTCAAAGAATGAACAGCAGGTCCTTTAGAAGTATTTAACATTCTAGACTGAATAAATGTTTCATCAATGTTTATTGCCATTTCTCCACCTAAAGCATCAATTTCTTTTACCAAATGCCCTTTTGCAGTGCCCCCTATATTAGGATTACAAGCCATCATAGCTACACTTTTCAAATCAGTAGCACATAGTAAAGTTGTGCATCCAATTCTAGCAGATGCTAGAGCTGCTTCACATCCTGCATGCCCTGCACCAACTACTACAACATCGTATTTTCCACCAAAATAACTCATTATTCTCCCTACTTTCCTAAACAAAATTTTGAAAATATCTTATCTATGATATTTTCTCCTAAAGAATCACCTGTAATTTCGCCAAGAAATGTCCAAGCATTACGAATATCAATAGATGCCAAATCAATTGCACTTGTATCATTTAAAGCTTCTTGAGCAAAGGATAAACTTTCTGCAGCTTTAATCAATGCTTGTTTGTGTCTTGTATTACTAACCATTATGTCTCCTATATTTATATCTCCTTTAAAAAATAAATCTTTAACTTTCTTTTTTAATTCATCTAATCCTTCTCCTGTTTTTACAGATGAAATTATAAAGTTATCTTTATCTAATAAATTTAACTTATCTTCTTCAAATTTCTTATCTAAATCACTTTTATTCAATAAAACTATATATTTCTTGTTTTCTAAATAATTGATTATCTTTATATCTTCATCATCTAATTCTCTGGATGTATCCAACATAAATATTATTAAATCGGCTTCGTTTAATTTTTCCCTAGATTTTTCAACACCTATTTTTTCAACAACATCTTCTGTTTCTCTAATTCCAGCAGTATCAATTATCTTTATTGGTATACCTTCAATATTTATAAACTCTTCAAGTACATCTCTAGTTGTACCCGGTACATCAGTTACAATTGCTCTTTTTTCACTTAATAATGCATTCATTAAAGATGACTTTCCAACATTAGGTTTACCTACTATTACCACATTTAATCCTTCTCTTAAAATTTTACCTTCATCTGCTGTATTAATTAAGTTTTGTATTATTTCCTGTATTTTTTTAATACTCCTTGATGCATTTTCAGCAGTAATTTCCTCTAGGTCCTCTTCTGGATAATCCACTGTAGCTTCTATGTGTGCAATATCTTCAATTAGGACCTCTCGTAAACTATTAATTTCCTTAGATAATCTGCCTTCACTTTGCTTAACAGCTGATTTCACACTTAATTCAGTTTTAGCATTAATTATATCTATAACAGCTTCCGCACTACTAAGATCAATTCTTCCATTCAAAAAAGCTCTTTTGGTAAATTCGCCTGGTTCTGCTAATCTTGCTCCTGCTTTAATTACCTCTTCTAAAATTCTACTAGTTACAACTACTCCACCATGACAATTTATTTCTACTGTATCTTCTGCCGTAAAACTCTTAGGACCTTTCATATAACTTATAATAACTTCATCCAACTTATCTTCCGATACCATGTCAATTATATGACCATATCTCATAGTATATGATATTATATCTTCTAATCCTTTATTATTTTTTCCTATAAATATTTTACTAACTATATTTAATGCTTTTTCTCCTGAAATTCTTATTATTGAAATCCCACTCTGACCTACACTGGTAGCAATAGCTGCTATTGTATCAAATTCTTTCATTAATTTCATCCTTTCAAATGTTATAAATAAAGTAAAATCTATTTATATTTACCTATATATTTTACCCATCAAAAGCTTAATGCTATTATATCAAAAAAGAAAGCCTATTAGGCTTTCTTTTTTAAATCAATTACAACTCTTCTATATGGTTCTTCACCTTCACTAAAAGTAACAATAGTTTTATCACTTTGGAGTGCATAGTGAATAATTCTTCTCTCATATGGATTCATAGGCTCTAATTTAACACTTCTTCTTGTTTTTTTAACTTTTCTAGCTAATCTATTAGCTAATAATTTTAATGTTTCTTCTCTTTTAGCTCTATAATCTTCTGTATCAACTATAACTCTCATATGACTTCCTTCATTACCTTTGTTAACTGCTAAATTAACTAGATATTGAAGAGCATCTAAAGTTTCACCTCTATGTCCAATAATAACACCCATATTAGGACCTACTAAGTTAATCCTCAAAGTGTTTTTTTCTTCTTTTATTTCTATCTCTGCTAAAATACCCATTGATTCTAAAACGTCACCTAGGAAATTCTTTGCATCATCTACAGGATTTTTCTTAACAGTTACTCTAATTTTTGCTTCTTTGTTTTTGAAAAACTTGAACAAACCTTTAGATTCTTCTTCTATAACCTCAATTATTACTTTATCTTCTGTAACTTTCAAACTGTCCAATGCCGATTTTACAGCTTCTTCTACGGTTTTACCTATCATTTCTATACTTTTCATTTTGGCACCTGCCTTTCCACTTTTCTTCATAAGGCACTAAATATCTATTTTATATTAAGCTTCTTGTACTTTTTTATTAGATCCTTTTTTTATTAATAAAGATTGAACTAATTGGAATAAGTTATTAGTTACCCAATATAAAACTAAAGCCGTTGTAAATCTAAAACTCATATAAGTAATCATTATGCTCATACCAATACTCAATGTTCCTGTTTGTTTTGAAGCCTCTGATCCTTTAGGCGACATTATAATCGATGAGAAATATGTAGTTGCACCAGACAATAAAGGTAATATCCACGTTCCTACTAATAATATATTAGATGAAACTTCACTAAAAGATGCTGGCGTACCTAATAATTTTAAACCTAAAAAAGTAACGTCTCCTATGTTAGGATTTATTATAGTTAAGTTCATAAACAAATAATACATTGCAATAAGGATAGGCCATTGTAATAATAAAGGTAGACACCCTCCTAATGGGTTAACTCCTTCTTCCTTATAAAGTTTCATAGTTTCTTGATTTAATTTTTCTGGATTGTTTTTGTATTTTGCTTGAAGTTCCTTTATTTTTGGTTGAACCTCACTCATCTTTGAAGATGATTTTAATTGTTTGTAATTCAATGGAAATAATAAACCTCTAATTATTAACGTAACCAAAATTATTGTCAATCCATATGACCAGTTATCGCTTGAAAAAACAACTTTCACTCCACTATGAATTATTCCGAAAAATTGAACCAGCGCGTTATTTAACCAATCAATTTCTAAAAACTTAGCTGCTACAGTTACATTCAATCTAATTACCTCCTAATTTTATTTAACAGGATCATACCCACCCTTACTATAAGGATTACATCTAAAAATTCTTTTTATGGCTAATAAACCGCCTTTAACTAAACCATATTTCTCAATTGCTTCAATAGAATATTGAGAACAAGTGGGATAGAATCTGCAGGATGGTGCCTTAAGAGGTGAAATATATTTTCTGTACTTTTTTATAAAATAAATAACAATTTTTTTCAACATTAATTGTAAAGACCTGCCCTTTTCATTAGCTTAATAACAGACTTTTCTATTTCTTTGAAATCTTTTCCTTTTGCATTATTCCTAGCAATAAAAACAAAATCATAACCTTTTTTTAGGTCATCTCTATTCAATCTATATCCTTCTGAAATGAGTCTTTTAACTCGACTCCTAACTACACTATTTCCTACTTTTTTACTTACAGATATACCGACTTTATTTATATCATTATTTTGATTGTTTTTATAGACATATAAAACAAGTAAACTATCAGCAATTGATTTACCTCTTCTATATACTATAGTAAATTGTTTGTTTTTTCTTATTTTTTCTTCCTTCTTCATATCTGATAGGAACTCCTCATTTTCTGCAATTACAGAAAAGGCCACTTTTCTGCGGCCCTTATGCTGTTAATCTTTTTCTTCCTTTTTGTCTTCTTCTTTGAATTACATTTCTACCAGAATGACTTTTCATTCTTTTTCTGAAACCATGCTCTTTCTTTCTTTGTCTCTTTTTTGGTTGGTATGTCATCTTCATTTAAAAACACCTCCTTTGTTGCTCAATTATTTCTATAGTTAAGCATAAGCAAATTGTCTATAGAGTAAAAGTAAATTTACCTTTTAATTATATATATACCTTATAGCAATGTCAAGAAAATACACAATTGTTGATAATTTTTTATTTAAATAGTTTTTTTGTGGATAAGTTCTTGTATCCCTTCACTACTTTTGTTATTATAAAACTAAACTGTTGAAAAAATGTGGAGATTTTTTTTTATCCACAAGCTGTGGATATTTATGTGTATAACTTGTTCGATTTTTGTTTTTTTTTCTCTATTTTATATAAAACACTAATATTTATCACAATTTCACCCCTGTTAATACTGTTAATATATATTTATCAACAGTTGTTAATAAATATATTTTTATTTTTATATTAACAAAGTTATCAACATGTTATTAATTTTATTAATAATGTCAACACTTTATATAGATGATTTTTTATTTGTTAATAATCTGTGTATAATTTGTACTTTTTAAATTTTTAATTATTATTTTTACAAATTTGTTATTAAAAAAGAAACTGGAGGATAAATTATGGCTGCCCAATTGGATAAACTATGGGATGATACTCTTGATATTATTAAGAAGGAATTAAGCCAAGTAAGCTTCAACACTTGGATAAAAAGTATCTCACCCTTAAGAATAGATGAGAATACTATAGTATTGGAAGTTCCTAATGATTTTACTAGAGGAATTTTAGAAAATAGATATAAAAACTTATTAATAAACGCAATAAATGTTCTTACGGCAAAAAACTATAACATTGAGTTTTTAATCTTATCCGAAGAAACAGCTATAACTGAAACTACAAAAGAAAAAGAAAATGACTCAAATCAAAAGGTATCTGCTTCTGAAGAAATGAATAGTACATTGAATCCTAAATATACATTTAATTCATTTGTCATAGGTAACAGTAATCGCTTCGCTCACGCTGCATCTTTAGCTGTAGCTGAAGCACCTGCTCAAGCATATAATCCTTTATTCATTTATGGTGGCGTTGGTTTAGGTAAAACCCATTTAATGCATGCTATAGGACATTACATTTTAAAAAATAACCCTAAAGCTAAAGTAGTATATGTTTCCTCTGAAAAATTTACCAATGAATTGATTAATTCAATTAAAGATGATAAAAATGTGGAATTTAGAAATAAATATAGAAATGTAGATGTTTTGCTAATAGATGATATTCAATTTATAGCTGGTAAAGAAAGAACTCAAGAAGAATTCTTTCATACTTTTAACTCACTACATGAAGCTGATAAACAAATCATATTATCTAGTGATAGACCACCAAAAGAAATCCCTACTTTAGAAGATCGTTTAAGATCTAGATTTCAATGGGGTTTAATAGCTGATATTCAAGCTCCAGATTTTGAAACAAGAATAGCTATTCTTAAGAAAAAAGCTGATGTTGAAAACTTAAATATTCCTAATGAAGTTATGGTTTATATTGCTAATAAAATAAAAGCTAATATTAGGGAATTAGAAGGGGCCTTGATAAGAGTTATGGCTTACGCATCTCTTACTAATAGAGAGATAAGCGAAGATTTAGCTGCAGAAGCATTAAAAGATATTATTTCGCACGATGCTAAAAAGCAAATCACAATTAAATTTATTCAAGAAGTTGTTGCTATGTATTTTAATATTAAGGTTGAAGAATTAAAATCTTCTCGTAGAACTAGGAATATTACTTATCCTAGACAAATAGCTATGTATCTTTCTAGAAAACTTACTGAGATGTCTTTACCTAAAATAGGAGAAGAATTCGGGGGTCGGGATCATACAACTGTTATTCATTCCTACGAAAAAATCTCAATGAATTTGAAGAAAGATGAATCCCTAAAAAACATAATATCTGAACTAACAAAAAAAATAAATCAAAAATAATTAACACCTGTGTATAATTTAACTAGGATAAATTGTGGATTACATAAAAAAAACCTGTTTTCTAAAATTGTTGTGGAAAAGTCCAAAAATCTGTACTTACTTATCCACACTTATTTTTATGTAATTTTTGAGTGTATTACTAGCTTTGAAGTACTTATCCACATATCCACCGTCCCTACTACTATTACTACTATAAAAGATTACTTACTATTCTATTAATATATAAATATTGCTTGTGAATAAAAGGAGGTTATTATTATGAAATTTAGATGTGAAAAAAACAAATTAGCAGAAGCTATTTCTGTAGTACAAAAAGCTGTATCTACTAAATCCCCTATGGAAATACTACATAGTATTTTAATAACAGCTAAGGAAAATCAATTAACTTTAGTTGGAACAGATATAGATTTAAGTATAGAAACAAAAATAGATGCAATAGTAGAAGAAGATGGTATAATAGCAGTTGATTCAAAATTTTTTGGAGAAATAGTTAGAAAATTACCTAATAGCTCAATTAAAATAGAAAAGAAAGATAAAAATATTAATATCAAATGTGAAAAAACAGAATTTACTTTATTAGCTAATCTTAATGTGGATGAATTTCCTACGTTACCAGATATAAACGAAAATTTAGTATTTACTGTTAATCAAAAATTATTAAAAAACATGATTAAAGGATCTATTTTTGCTATAGCACAAGATGAAACAAGACCTATTTTAACAGGTATACTTTTTGAAATTGAAGGAAATACCTTGAATTTGGTTGCTTTAGACGGTTATAGATTAGCATTTAGAAGTGAATTTATTGAAAATGAAAATAGCTTGACTGCTGTAATTCCAGGTAAAACATTAAGTGAAATGTCCAAGATTTTAAGTGATGAAGAAGATAATGTAAATATTACTTTTACACAAAATCATATTTTGTTTAATTTAGGAGATACAAAAATAATTTCTAGGTTACTAGAAGGTGAATTCATAAAATATAATTCAATTATTCCAAAAGAGTATAACTCTAAAATAACAGTAAAAAGGACAGAACTACTAGAATGTATTGAGAGAGCCTCATTAATGGCTAAAGACGGAAATACAAATCTTATAAAATTTGATATTAATGATGAAAATATTGTTATAACATCTAATTCTCAATTGGGAATGGTTCGAGAAGAATTGAATATAATTTTGCAAGGTGAAGGACTACAAATTGCATTTAATTCAAAATACTTAATAGATGTATTAAAAATTATAGATGAGAATGAGATATCTCTTGAATTCTCAAGTAGTGTTAGTCCTTGTTTAATAAAAAATAATGAGAATACAAAATTTACTTATTTGGTTTTACCGGTTAGATTATTAAATTCAAATTAAAACAAATATAAAAGGTGGTGGAATCTATAGGCATAAAATTGTCTATAGAATAAAAAATGAATGAAATAGTAATTAGTGGAGAATTTATAAAACTCGATGCTTTTATGAAATGGTCTAATATGGTATCATCAGGAGCAGATGCTAAATTTTTTATTAGAAACGGTGAAGTTTTTCTTAATGGAGAAGTAGAAGTTAGACGTGGAAAAAAAATAGTGGCAGGAGATATTGTTAAATTTAATGGAGAAGAATTTAAAGTAGCTAATGAGTAAATAAATTTTTAATAAAACTTTATTTATGTTATAATAAAGAATAGGTGTTTTTTATGTATGTAAAATATATTGAACTTAAAAATTATAGAAATTATAAAAATCTATCATTGGAATTAAGCAGTGGAACAAATATTTTTGTTGGAGATAATGCTCAAGGTAAAACAAATATTCTTGAGAGTATTTATTTTTGTAGTTTAGGAAAATCACATAGAACTAACAAAGACAAAGAAGTTATTATTTGGGGTGAAAAAGAAGCCTATATTAGCGCTTATATTTCCAAAGAAAGATTAGATAAAAAGATTAATATTAAGATTTTTAAAGAAGGCAAAAAAGGAGCTACTATCAATTCAATTAAAGTGAATAAACTTTCTGAATTGATAGGTACTTTCAATTCAGTTATGTTTTCACCGGAAGATTTAAAAATAGTAAAAGAATCTCCTACATACAGAAGAAAGTTCCTTGATATTGAATTAAGTAAATTAGATAAAAAATATTATAATGCTTTAGTACAATATAATAAAATTCTAAATGAAAAAAATATTATACTTAAAAAATGGAAGGACAAAGAATCTTTATTAGATGTCTATGATGTTCAACTAAGTAAGTATGGGGCTTATATAATTAATAAAAGATTTGAGTATTTAGATATACTAAGTGAAAAAGCTAGTATAATTCATAAAGAAATTACTACAGGTAAGGAAGATATAGGGTTTAAATATCTAACTTTTGTCAAGAATTTAGATAAACCAGTAAATTTAAATAAAATTGAGTTTGATTTAAAAGAGCAACTTAATGCATCAAGGCAAAAAGATATTGAAAAAAGAATTTCTTCTGTAGGACCACACAGAGATGATTTTTTAATTAGTATAAATGACATAGATACTAGAATTTTTGGATCTCAAGGTCAACAAAGAACAGCTGTTTTATCCATTAAGTTTGCCTCTCTAGAAATCATAAAAGAAATTTATGGAGAATACCCAGTGCTACTTTTAGATGATGTTTTGTCTGAACTAGATATAAATAGGCAGAAATATATTTTAAACTCTATAAGCAAATTTCAAACGATAATTACATGTACTGGAATAATGGATATAAAAAAATATTTAAAAGATAATATAAATATTTATCATGTAAAAGAAGGTAGTATAGAGATAGAAACACTTGATTAAGTGTTAGGAGGAAAATCATGTTTTTACATTTAGGAGAGAATATTGTTGTACCCATTAAAGATATTATTGGCATATTTGATATAGAAACAGCTATGGATAACTCTGATACAAGACAATTTTTGAGATTGGCAGAGGAAGATGGTTTTATTCAAAAAATAACTAATGAAGTACCTAAATCTTTCGTTGTGGCTGAAGTTGATAAAAAAAGCAAGATTTTTCTTTCTCCAATATCATCATCAACACTTACAAAACGAAGTGATATAAACATTTTTGAAACATAGAAGCTAGTTAGGAGGATATACATGGAAAATCAACAAAAATATGATGAATCCCAAATCCAGGTATTAGAAGGTTTAGAGGCCGTAAGAAAAAGACCGGGAATGTATATAGGCAGTACAGGGTTAAGAGGTTTACATCATCTTGTATACGAAATTGTAGATAACAGTATTGACGAAGCATTAGCAGGATATTGTAGCGATATAAAAGTAAGAATTAATAAAGATAATAGTATATTGGTTGAAGATAACGGTAGAGGAATGCCAGTAGGAAATCATCCTAAAATGCAAAGACCTACTGTAGAAGTTATTATGACAGTTCTTCATGCTGGTGGTAAATTTGGTGGAAGTGGATATAAGGTATCAGGAGGATTACATGGTGTTGGTGCTTCTGTTGTTAATGCCTTATCAGAATATTGTAAAGTTACGGTAAAAAGAGAAGGTCAAATATGGGAGCAAGACTATTCAAAAGGTATAGTTTTAAATGATGTAGTTGCAGTAGGTGAAACAGAAGAACATGGAACAATAACATATTTTAAACCAGATGAAACTATTTTTGAGTCTATAGAATTTGAATATGAAACATTAGAGCAGAGATTAAGAGAATTAGCTTTTTTAAATAAAGGTATTAGAATTAGCTTAGAAGATGAAAGAACATCAAAGTTAAAAGAATTTTTATATGAAGGTGGAATTAAGTCATTTGTTTCCTATTTAAATAGAAATAAACAAAAAATCCATCCAGAACCAATATATGTTGAAGGATCAAAAGATGACTATGTTGTTGAAGTTGCTATTCAATATAATGATACTTATTCAGAAAATATATTTTCTTTTGCAAATAACATAGATACAATAGAGGGGGGAACCCATTTATCAGGATTTAAGACAGCTTTAACTAGGGTTTTAAATGATTATGCTAAAAGATATGGATATATAAAAGAAAATGATAAAAATTTATCTGGTGATGATACAAGAGAAGGAATAACTGCAGTTGTATCAATTAAACTTACTGACCCTCAATTTGAAGGTCAAACAAAAACAAAACTTGGAAATACAGAAGTTAGAGGGATTGTTGATAGTATAGTTAGTGAAGCAGTTAATATATTTTTTGAGGAAAACCCTAAAATAGCTAAAATAGTTATAGAAAAGGGATTGATGGCATCAAGAGCAAGAGAAGCAGCTAGAAAAGCAAGAGAATTAACAAGAAGAAAAACCGCATTAGATTCTACGTCATTACCTGGTAAATTAGCAGATTGTCAATCAAAAGATCCATCAGAATGTGAAATATATTTGGTTGAGGGAGACTCCGCAGGAGGCTCAGCAAAGCAAGGTAGAGATAGAAAAAACCAAGCAATTTTACCTTTAAAGGGTAAAATAATGAATGTTGAAAAACAAAGATTGGATAAAATCTTGGGTTATGAAGCAATAAGATCTATGATAACCGCTTTTGGTGGGGGAATAGGGAAAGATTTTGAAATCGACAAGATGAGATATCATAGAATAATAATAATGACAGACGCAGATGTGGATGGAGCTCATATTAGAACACTGTTACTAACATTCTTTTATAGATACATGAAAGATTTAGTAGATAAAGGATATATATATATTGCACAGCCACCATTATATAAATTACAAAAGGGTAAAAAAGTTCAATATGCATATTCAGATAAGGAATTACAACAATTGTTAACTGAATTTGGTGGAAAAGATAAAAACACTAATATACAAAGATACAAAGGCTTAGGTGAAATGGATGCTACTCAATTATGGGATACTACAATGAATCCAGAAGATAGAACATTATTGAAAGTTACGGTAGATGATGCAATACAAGCAGATGAAATATTTACAATCCTAATGGGTGATAAAGTTGAACCAAGAAGAGAATTTATAGAAGAAAATGCTAATAAAGTCGTTAATTTAGATATCTAGCTAGTAAAGAGGTGTAGTAAATGAGCAACCAAGGAAATTTAATAGAAGTTGATATAAGTAGAGAAATGAAAAAAAGTTATATTGATTACGCTATGAGTGTAATTGTAGGGCGTGCTCTTCCAGATGTAAGAGATGGTTTAAAACCAGTACATAGAAGAATTTTATTTTCCATGTATGAACTAGGACTTACGCCAGATAAAGGGTATAGAAAATGTGCCAGAATAGTAGGAGACGTATTAGGTAAGTATCATCCACATGGAGATACTGCTGTTTATGATGCTTTAGTCAGAATGGCTCAAGATTTTTCAATTAGATATACATTAGTTAATGGGCACGGAAATTTTGGATCAGTAGATGGAGATAGTGCTGCAGCTATGAGATATACTGAAGCAAAAATGGATAAAATAGCTGTTCAAATGCTGAGAGACATTAACAAAGATACAGTTGAGTTTGTTCCAAACTTTGACGGGGAAGAAAATGAACCGGATGTTCTACCAGCTAGATTTCCTAATTTATTAGTTAATGGATCATCTGGGATAGCAGTAGGTATGGCAACAAACATTCCACCTCATAACTTAATAGAAATAATAAATGGAATCAATCTTTTAATAGAAAATCCAGAAACAACTATTCAAGAATTAATGGGAGAAATAAAAGGACCAGATTTTCCTACTTATGGAAATATAGTAGGACGTTCAGGAATAAGGTCGGCTTATGAAACAGGTAGAGGTAGAATAGTTGTTAGAGCTACAAGTGAAATTGAAGAATCAAAAGGAAGAAATAGAATTATTGTATCTGAGATACCATATCAAGTTAATAAAGCTAAACTTATTGAAAATATTGCAGAGCTTGTAAAAGATAAAAAGATAATGGGTATATCTGACTTAAGAGATGAATCAGATAGGGATGGTATGCGTATTGTTATTGAATTGAAAAAAGATGCAAATGCAAATGTAATATTAAATCAATTATATAAACATACAAAATTACAAGATACTTTTGGTGTTATAATGTTAGCACTTGTAAATAAAGAGCCTAGAGTATTAAACTTAAAAGAATGTTTAGTTTATTATTTAGATTTCCAAAAGGAAATTATAAGAAAAAGAACTATTTTTGATTTGAATAAAGCATTAGCAAGAGCTCACATACTTGAAGGTTTAAGAATAGCGTTAGATCGTATCGATGAAGTAATTAAATTAATAAGATCTTCTAAAACTACTATTGAGGCTAAAGAAGGTTTAATGTCTGAGTTTGGGTTGAGTGATAAGCAAGCACAAGCAATATTAGATATGAGACTTCAAAGATTAACAGGATTAGAAAGAGAAAAAATTGAAGAAGAATATTCTGCTTTAGTAGCATTAATAAAAGAATTGAGAGAAATTCTTGAAGATGAAAATTTAGTTTTAGACATTATAAAAACTGAATTAAATGAAATAAAAGAAAAGTATGGAGATGTTAGAAGAACACAAATCATCCAAGGCGAAGATAGTGATATTGATATGGAAGATTTAATTCAAGAAAGAGATGTAATTCTTACATTAACTCATGCTGGATACATAAAAAGAATACCAGTAGATGCATATAGTTCTCAAAAAAGAGGCGGAAGAGGAATACAAGCAATGTCAACAAAAGAAAATGATTTTGTTGAAAATATGTTTGCTACAACTACACATAATAATGTAATCTTCTTTACTAATAGAGGAAGAGCTTATGTATTAAAAGCATATCAGATACCTGAAGCAGGAAGAACAGCAAAAGGAACTAATATAATAAATCTAATTCCTGTAGAAAGTGATGAGCGAATTCAAGCAGTTATATGCTTAAAGGAATTCGACGAAACTAATTTCTTAATAATGGGAACTAAACAAGGATTAATTAAGAAAACATCATTAGATAAGTATTCATCAATAAGAAAAAATGGATTAATAGCAATAAACTTAAAAGATGATGATGAATTAATTGGAGTAAGAGTGACAACTGGAGAAAGTGAAGTTATTTATGTAACTAAAAATGGATATGCTATCAGATTTGATGAAACAGATGCAAGACCATTAGGAAGAACTGCTTCAGGAGTTAAGGCTATTACATTAAGAAATGATGATGAAGTTGTTTCTATGGAAGTACTAAATAGTGAACAAGAGCTTTTAGTTGTGAGTGAACTTGGTTTTGGTAAAAGAACACCTACAAGCCAATATCATTTACAAAAAAGAGGCGGAAAAGGGGTTATTACTTATAAAATAAGTGATAAAACAGGTAAACTTGTTGGGGCTAGAATAGTAGAAGATTCTGATGAAATAATGCTTATTAACAATAATGATATAGCAATAAGAATTAATGTTTCTGGAATATCAACTACAAGTAGAAATACTATGGGTGTAACATTAATGAGAACAACTGAAGAAGACAAAATAATGGCAATGACTAAAGTAATAAGTACTAAAAGTGAAGATGATGAAATTATAATTGATGAAAATGAAGTAGCAACAGAACAAATTGATACTAAAGTAAATGAAGATATAAATGAAAGCATAGATGAAGAAATAGACGAAAACGTAGATAATGAAGATATAAATGAATAATATATATTATAAATTTATATCTAGAAAAAAGAGTTAATAAATAATAATTTGTATGGATTAAAGAGTTTCCTTTGATATAAATAAAGGGAACTCTTTTTAATTTTGGGTAAAAGAGAACTTATTTAGTAATTTCGAGTATGAAAAACATTTAGTAAAGAGCAGTAATTAATACATAATTATATAAGTAATTTATAAAGAATAATAAAACTCATCCTAGTGTGTCTTTATATGAAAAACAACGAAAAAAATAGAATTTAAAAGAAAACCAATGATAATTTAAAATTAAAGGGAAATTAAAGAAACGGACTCTTTATAATTTTGATAAGATATTCCTTGTCGCCAAGAGAAATTAAAAATTTATTTAAATAAAAAACTTTATAACTCTTGACAACAAGATGTAAAAGATATATAATTATCTAGCTGTACAAAATATAATTGATCTTTGAAAATTAAACAGAGAATGATATAAAATGCCAGTCAATAATTTAAGTAAATGAGTAAACAGATTAAACTTTTTAAATTGAGAGTTTGATCCTGGCTCAGGACGAACGCTGGCGGCGTGCTTAACACATGCAAGTCGAGCGATGAAGTTCCTTCGGGAACGGATTAGCGGCAGACGGGTGAGTAACACGTGGGCAACCTACCTCGAAGTGGGGGATAGCCTTCCGAAAGGAAGATTAATACCGCATAACATATTTTTTACGCATGTAAGAAATATTAAAGATTTATTGCTTCGAGATGGGCCCGCGGCGCATTA
>NZ_FQXM01000025.1 GCF_900129965.1 Clostridium grantii DSM 8605
AATAATTTAATAGTACAAGCACAAGATAATTATGATACTCTGAAAAAAACTTACGATGAATACCAAAGTTCATTAAAGGTAGAAGCAGAAGAAAATGCTGAAAGTTCAGCTACCACCACTAGTACAAGTGCCACATCTGAAGCTCCAACTGAGAAACAGTTAGAAACAGCCTTAAAAGCTATAGATTCAGCAAAATCAGATTTAGCTAATTATAAAAATGGCTTTATTCTAAGCATAAAAACCTCTTTAGCTGAAAGTAAAACTGCTTTAAATTCTGTAAATAATAATATAAATACATTAGATAATACAAATTCATTATCTGAGGATAAAACAAAGATTGGTTATATGGTTCAAATAAATGATCAAATAAATAGCTGTGAAGATAGTTTGAAACAACTAAAGGATAATTTGGATAGTACAAATCAAAAAATAGAAAGTTGTACTATAAAAGCAGAATGTACTGGAACTATAAATACTTTATCAGAAGTAAATAAAGGAGATATATTGCAAGCAGCAACACAGGTAGCAACAATTCTACCTAATGAATCAAACCATAAAGTTATGTTATATATTTCAAATAAAGATATTGCTAATATAAAATTAAATCAAGAAATAAAATATAATTTCTTAGCTTTACCTTATAAAGAATACGGATATGTAACAGGAAAGATTGTAAAAATCAGTGCTGATACCACTATGGATAACGAATCAGGAAATAGCTACTATATAGCAGAAGGTTTAGTGGATAAAAATATTCTAGAAAACCATAAAAATGAAAAATCCGAATTAAAAACTGGAATGTTATGTAATGCTGAGGTGATAACTAGAGATGAAAAGCTATTGTATTATTTGCTTGAAAAAATAAATCTTAAAGACTGATAAATAATTATAAAAAAAACTCCTTTTGATAATAACTTGTACAACAAGATATTACAAAAGGAGTTTTTCTATTAAAACATAGTTACTTGAAACCAATCATATTATGTAATAATAATAAGCTTTAGGAGTAGTGTTTTGAAAAAGTTAGATGGATTATTAGATTTGCTACAAAATGTCCCAGGTGAAATTCTTAATAAGATTGCAGAGTTCTCCAATAATGATGAAATAATTAAAGGCAACATAGAGCTGATTTCTTTGAGTGGTAGCGATGCTGATATTGTAAAAATTAAAATTGAAGCATTAGGTGGAAATTTTGAGGATTTAGGGTATGGATTTGGAATAATTACTTTAGATTTTAAAGACTTAGATAAAGTTTCTTCTATTGAAGAAATACAATATCTTGAGCTACCTAAAACATTATATACTTCAAATTTTGAAAGTAATAGAGAAATTTGCGCAGTGGCAGTTTGGGACTTGTATCAGGTAACGGGAAAGGGAGTTTTAGTAGGCTTTATAGATTCTGGAATAGATTATACTCATCCAGCTTTTATGAACAAAGAGGGTGGAACTAGGATTGATTATATTTATGATCTTTCTCAAGGAAAGAAAGTTTGGGATAAAGTTGATATAGATAAAGCTTTATTATCCAAAGATCCTTATTCAATTGTTCCTGAAATAGATGCAAATGGGCACGGAACTCATATTGCAGGTATAGCTTGTGCAGGTGGGAATATAGAAAAAACTTATTATGGCGCTGCTTATGAGGCTAGTATTGCCATGGTTAAAATGACTGGAGTGGGGAAAGCTGATTTTGGTAAAAGTACTCAACTTATGAGAGGAATAAAGTTTCTAATAGATAAAAGTAAGCTTTTAAATAAACCACTGGTAATAAGTTTAAGTTTTAGTACCAATGACGGAGCTCATAATAGAAGCAGCTTACTAGAAAAATATATTAGTACGGTGTGTAGTTTAGAAAGAATAAATTTTGTGGTGGCTGCAGGAAATGAAGGGGACAGGGCTCATCATGTAGGAGGAACTTTAAGAGAAAGTCAAAATATTTCCTTTGTAATGGCACAGGATGAAAGAACTCTTATCTTACAATTTTATAAGAATTTTTTAGATGATATAAGTATTGAGATTAAATCTCCAATGGGACTTTTAACTGGAAAAATACAAATTAACAGAACTTATATTGAAGGAAATTTAGGTCAGGATAATTATTTTATTTATAATAGTGGGCCTAAACCTTTTGATATTAATGGAGAAATTTTAATAAGTTTTGTTTCTGGAGAGGGTTATCTAACACCTGGTAATTGGGAAATAAATATTTATAATGAAGGCACTACTTCAGGCACTTTTGATATCTGGATGCCAGTGGCAGAGGGGTTAAATATAAATACAAAGTTTTTAAAACCTGATGCTTATAATACCTTAGGAATACCAGCTACTGTGGTGAATGTGATTTCAGTAGGAAGTTATAATTATAATTCAGATTCTTTGTCTAGCTTTTCAGGTAGAGGAAAATTACTAGGAGAAAAACCAGATATTATGGCTCCAGGAGAAAATATTATAGCCCCTATTCCAGGTGGGTTTTATGATGCTTTATCAGGAACATCTATGGCAGCACCTCATGTAGCAGGTGGGGTAGCATTACTTGTGGAATGGGGAATTGTTAAAGGTAATGATGCTTTTATGTACGGGGATAGATTGAAATACTATTTATTAAAAGGGGCAGCTCGGAATAGAAAAGATGTAAAATATCCAGGTCCATTATGGGGATATGGAGAATTATGCGTAAAAGGGGGTTTAGATTTGGCTAACTTAAATCGAAATAATAGAGAAAGCTTACCACCAAGTAGTAAGGATTTTAATAAATACTTTTTTGATGAAAAGTATGGAAATTTTATTATTGAATATGAGGGAGATATAGCTAAAGTATTTGAAGGAATAGATTTTGGCGCTGTATTTGAACTAGATGAAAGATATGCAGTAGCTTTTGTAGACAATAGTAAAAGTTATGATTTTTTTATTAGTACCACAGAAATAGTTTATATAGAAGAACCATCTATTTTTACACTTTCACAACTGTCTCCTATAGATGTTGCCAATATTTCTAGTTTTCATAATAATCCAAATTTTACGTTGAGAGGACAAGGAGTAATAGTTGGAATAATTGATACTGGTATTGATTATTTAAATGATGAATTTATTTATGAAGATGATACTACAAGAATTATAAATATTTGGGACCAAAGTATAGAAGGAGAGGGGTCAGCTAGTGTATTTGGTGTAGGAAAAGAATATACTAGGGAAGAAATTAATGAAGCAATAAAAGTTAAACAAAATGGTGGAGATCCATACACGGTGGTTAGAAGCAGAGATACTAATGGCCATGGTACTGCTATGGCAGGAATTGTAGGTGCTAGAGGTAAAAATCCAGAGGTGGTAGGAGCAGCTCCAGATAGTGAATTTCTTATAGTTAAAATGAGAGGAGCAAAAAAATCAATTTTAAAAGAAGAAGGGGTAGGAGAATTAGAAATACCTACTTATTGTAGTGCGGAATTGGTATTAGGTATAAAATACTTATATAACAAAGCTAGAGAATTAAGAAAACCTTTAGTTATATTATTGCCAGTTGAGACTAATAAAGGGGCTCATGATGGAAGTTCTATCATTGAAAGATATATAGATGAAATATCTAAAGTTAGGGGCTTGGCAGTAGTAACTGGAGCAGGTAATGAAGGAGCAGGAGATATACATGCTTCAGGTAGAATTGCAAGAACAGGAGAACAACAAGTCATAGAACTTAAAGTTGATCCATTTCAAAATAACTTGAAATTTCAAATATGGTGCAAACAACCAGATAAAGTTTCTCTTGGAATTGTATCACCTTCAGGAGAAGTTATAGATAGAATACCCGCTAAGCTTAATGAAAAAGAAATAATTAAATTAGTATATGAAGGAAGCGTAATTACTGTGGATTATTCATTACCTGAAGAAATAACAGGGGATGAAAAAATAACCATAAGAATACAAAATATAAGAGCGGGTATATGGAATTTTAAATTGTATGGAGATTATATTGTAAATGGAAGATATGATGCCTGGTTGCCTCAACGGGTTCTATTAAAAGAAGGAACTAGGTTTATCAATCCATCTCAAAATGTAACACTAACTGTGCCTTCTACCAGTGAAAAAGTTATTACGGCCGCTTATTATAATCAAAACGCCAATACGCAGGTGTCAGATTCGGGAAGAGGATTTACAAGAGAGGGATTAGTAAAACCGGATATTGCAGCCGGTGGGGTAAATGTTAAAACAATATCTAATGATGGAGGAACCACCACAATAACAGGAAGCAGTGCAGCGGCAGCAGTAACAGCAGGTGCTTGTGCTCAACTATTAGAATGGGGAATAGTGAAAGGAAATGATCCAACTATGTATTCCACAAAGATAAAAACCTATCTTATAAGAGGAGCGCAGCAAAGACCGGGGGATGTTTATCCTAATAGAACTTGGGGATATGGGATGCTCGATATGAAAGGGGTATTTCAGGAGATAAGATAGCGTGATATTAATTATTAAACAATAATAATTTGACATAAAAAATCAAATAACATACAATTATCTTGTAAGACTTTACTATAAGCTTACAAGATTTTTTTATAAACTAATCTAAGGAAGTGATTAAATGAAAAACAAATATACGAAAAGTATAATGATATTAATTATAATAATAATTGTTATTTTGTTATTAAAATTTTTAGGAGTCTTTAATTATTTAAATTTAGAAAATGTAAATGAAATAAACAAATGGATAAATAGTTTTGGATTCTTTGGTCCTTTAGTATATATATTAATTTATATAGCAGTTTGCTTATTTTTCTTGCCAGGAGTGCCTATTACTATTATTGGAGCCTTAGCTTTTGGACCTATTTGGGGAACGGTTTGGGTATCTATTGGGTCTACTTTAGGAGCGGCATTATCATTTTTGGTAGGGAGATTTGTTGCTAGGGATATGGTGAGTAAGTGGGTAAATTCAAATCCACAATTAAAGAAAATAGATGAAGGTGTTGATAAACAAGGGTGGAGAATGCTTATGATTACTAGATTAGTACCTATTTTCCCTTTTAATCTTCAAAATTATGTTTATGGTCTTACTAAAATAAATTTTTTCACTTATGTATTGGTTTCATGGATATGTATGATACCGGGGACAATTGCTTATACCTTCGCAGCAGGAGCGATTATTAATGGGGGCAATATAAAAAACACTTTTATTTATCTAGGAATAGCAGCTGTAGCTTTTGTAGGATTATCTTTTTTACCTAAAGTATTTAAAAACAATAGAATATAGAATTGAACCAACAACTTATAGGATTTTCTTTCACCTTTAAAATAAACACTTCATATTATAAAGAGTGAAATAATATTCTAAGGAGTTTTATATGGCAAAGGGAAGACTTCAGATAAAGGCTTTAAAAGGTGAATCTTATGTTCCTATAGAAGGAGCAAAAATCACAATAATTCAGGACAAAGTGGATAGTGGTAAAATCGAAAAAACTACTATCAGTAACTCATCAGGCGCAACAGAAGAATTAGAATTAAACACTCCCCCTTTAGAGAATTCTCAGAATCCTAGCGATTTATTGCCTTACGGATTTTGTGATATTAGGGTAGAAGCAAGTAATTTTGTTCCATTAATTATAAAGGGATGTCAGTTATATCCTGATACTTTAGCAGTACAAGAATGTAAATTAATAGCATCAACTGCAAGAAATAATGGCACTAGAGAAGTAAAAGAAACGGAAATAGTAAATATTCAACCAAATACATTGGTAGGTAAGTATCCTCCTAAGATTCCGGAAGATCCAAACAAAATACTTCCACCACCAACTGGCGGAGTTGTGTTACCAGAACCAGTGGTTCCGGGGCTTATAGTTGTACATGCTGGAAGTCCAGAAGATCCATCAGCACCAAATTATACAATTCCATTCAAAGATTATATAAAAAATGTAGCATCATGCGAAATATTTGCTACTTGGCCTGAAACAACAATTAGAGCAAATGTTTATTGTATTTTATCTTTTACATTAAATAGAATTTATACAGAATGGTATAGGGGAAAAGGAAAAGTTTATGATATTACCAGTTCCACTGCCTATGACCATGCTTTTTCTTATGGAAGAAATATTTATTCAAACATTAGTCGAATTGTGGATGATATATTCTCAACTTATTTACAAAGACCAGGAAGAAAACAACCGTTACTTACTCAGTATTGTGATGGGCAAAAGGTTCAATGCCCTGGTTGGCTAACACAATGGGGTAGCAAATATTTGGGAGATGAAGGAAAAGTTCCATACGAAATACTAACTAATTTTTACGGACCAAATCTTGAATTTAAGACAGCTAAAAAAGTGGAAGGAATTCCAATGTCTTACCCGGGATATATTTTAAAGCTTGGCTCAAGTGGAGAACCTGTTAGAACAATACAGAAATATTTAAACAGAATAGCTGTAGATTATCCAGCCATCCCAAAACAAATAGTAGATGGGGTGTATGGACAAAAAACAAAAGATGCAGTAAATACATTTCAAGGGATATTTTATTTGCCAACCACTGGGGTGGTAAACTATCCAACCTGGTATTCTATATCTGATATTTATGTGGCAGTTACTAAAATTGCTGAATTGCAAAGTAGAAGTTCTAGGCAAATTGTACAAACTAGAAAAGTTATTAGTAAGGGTGTTTTTGTTCCTCCAACACCTTATATAGATTTTTTTACACCATCAATATACTATCCCAAAAACTAGAAAACTAGCAAGAAATTCTTGCTAGTTTTTTCTTTAAAAACTTTTTAAAATAATTTTAAAAACTACTTGAATAAGAAAAAACTTTGTGATAATATTAAATCAAGAAAACAATTACATATTACTTGGAAAAATTGCACACCAACTTTTTTCTTTAAGGTAATGTAGTTTATTATGATAATAAAGGAGTGTTAAATAATGAGAGAATATTTTCCTAATGTAGCTAAAGTTAAATTTGAAGGTAGAGATTCAAAAAATTTATTTGCTTTTAAGTATTATAATCCAGATGAAGTAGTTGGCGACAAAACTATGAAAGAACATTTGAGATATACATTATCATATTGGCATACATTAACAGGTGGAGGATCAGATCCTTTTGGTTCAGCTACAATGTTGAGACCTTGGGATGATGCTGAAACATCTATAGAAATGGCAAAACAAAGATTAGAAGCTTCTTTTGAATTGATGGATAAATTAGATATTGAATACTTTGCATTCCATGATAGAGATATTGCACCAGAAGGTAAAACTTTAGCAGAATCTAATGCTATCTTAGATGAGATTATTGATTATTGTGAAGAATTAATGAAAAAATATGATAAAAAACTTTTATGGGGAACAGCTAATTTATTCTCTAACCCAAGATTTGTACATGGAGCATCTACATCATGTAACGCAGATATTTTTGCTTTCTCAGCAGCTCAAATTAAGAAAGCTATGGAAATAACTAAAAGATTAGGTGGAAAAAACTATGTATTCTGGGGTGGTAGAGAAGGTTATGAAACTCTATTAAATACAGATATGAAATTAGAGCAAGATAATTTAGCAAGACTTTTAAAAATGTCTGTGGATTATGCAAAAGAAATTGGTTTTGAAGGACAATTTTTAATTGAGCCAAAACCAAAAGAGCCTACAAAGCATCAATATGATTTTGATGTTGCAACAGTTATGGGATTCTTGAAAAATTATGGTTTAGATAAAGACTTTAAAGTAAATATAGAAGCAAACCATGCTACTTTAGCACAACATACTTTCCAACATGAAGTGCACTTAGCAAGAATTAATGGTATTTTAGGTAGCCTTGACGTAAATCAAGGAGATCCAATGTTGGGATGGGATACTGACCAATTCCCTACAAATATTTACGATGCAGTTCTTGTTATGTATGAAGTATTAAAGAATGGTGGTATTCAGCCAGGTGGATTGAACTTTGATGCCAAAGTTAGAAGAGCTTCTTTTGAACCAGAAGATTTATTCTTAGCTTACATCGCTGGAATGGATACATTTGCAAAAGGATTACAAATTGCTCAAAAACTTCTTGATGGTGAGGAACTTGAAACTTTTGTTAAAGAAAGATATTCAAGCTACACTGAAGGAATTGGAGCTCAAATAGTTGAAGGTAGTGTTGGTTTTAAAGAATTAGAAGCTTATGCTTTAGGAAATACTGAAATAGTTAATAAATCTGGAAGACAAGAAATGTTAGAAGGACTAGTTAATCAATATATTTACAATAGCTAAAGTGTTTCTAGCATAGAAAAGCAATCTATAATATAATGTAGGGATGGGATACTTCCCTACATTATATTAGATTAGTGGTGATAAGATGGAAATTTTAGATCAAAGTAAAATAAAAACTAATAATAAAAAAAGAGTAATAAAGCTACTTTCCGAAGAAAGAAGTTTAACTAAAAATAAAGTTGCTAAAATTCTAGATATAAGTATTCCAACAGTAACAACAATTGTGAACGAATTGATGTTGGAGGGAATATGTCAAGAGGGTGGAACAGCTACCTCTACTGGAGGTAGAAAGCCAGTTATAATCGAGTTTCTACCAGATTCTAGATATTCAATCGGTGTAGAACTTAGAAAGAAATATATAAAAGTCATTCTTACTAACTTAGATAGTAAGATTATTTCGTACATAAAAAGTGATTTAAATGTAATTGATGGGGATATTGTGATAAACAGTATTCAAGAAAATATTGATAAAATACTTTGCGAATCGGGCATCGACAAAGAAAAAGTGTTGGGTATGGGAATATCTCTTCCGGGAACAATAAATGAAAAAGATTTAAAACTTGAAGTTGCTGCAAATTTTCGTTTGAAGAACCTTGAATTTAAACAACTACAAGAGTATTTTAATATACCGGTATATTTAGAAAATGAGGCAAATGCAGGAGCACTAGGAGAATTTATATTAGGAGCTGCAAGAGATTTGAAAAATTTCATATATATATCTGTAACAGAAGGTATTGGTGGTGGACTTATAATTGATAAAAAGATTTATAAGGGTAAAGACCATCGTGCCGGAGAGATAGGACATATGACTATAAATAAACATGGAAGACAGTGTAATTGTGGTAAAAAAGGTTGCTGGGAAACATATGCATCAACTAGGGCATTATTAAACACGTTTAATGATGCTTTAAGTGAAATTAATAAAGATGAAATAATTGAATATAAAATTAGCTTAAAAGAAATTATAAATAAATATAATGATAAAGATGATATAGCAATAAAAATTATTCATGAATATATTGAAGATTTAGCATTAGGAATGCAAAATCTCATGTATATATTCAATCCAGATAATATTGTCATTGGTGGAGATATAAGTGTGTACGAAGAAAGTTTGTTAAAAAGAATTAAGAAAAAGGTTTATGAGAATAATGAATTTTATTCAGAAGAAGATGTGAGAATTCAATTTTCTAAATTAAAAGATGACTCTAATGTTGTAGGAGCGTCAATACTACCAATTAATGAAAGTTTTGGGTTTGGAAAAATATCTTCAGAAATAAATCTTAATTAAAATTGTGAGGTGTATTATATGAATTTTTTAGGAGTTGATTTAGGAACTTCTTCAGTTAAAATCGTAATTATGGACAAACAGGGAAACATTGTAGATAGCATTTCAAAAGAATATCCTGTATATTTTCCCAAAAACGGATGGGCTGAGCAAGAACCAACTGATTGGTGGAATGCAACTTTAAATGGAATAAAAGAATTAGTAGCTAAATCAGAAGTAGATGGAGAATCTATTAAAGGGATAGGATTTAGTGGTCAAATGCATGGATTAGTAATGTTAGATGAAGAAGGTAACTCTTTAAGACCAGCATTATTATGGTGTGACCAAAGAACTCAAGAAGAGTGTGATTATTTAAATAATGAAATAGGAAGAGAAAAAATCTCAAAGTATACAGGAAATATGGCTTTAACAGGATTTACAGCTCCAAAGGTTTTATGGGTTAAGAAGCATGAGAGAGAATTGTTTGATAAAGCAGCTCATATGTTATTACCAAAAGACTACATAAGCTATAAATTGACTGGTGAATTTGCTACAGATGTTTCTGATGCATCAGGTACTTTAATGTTCGATGTTGAGAACAGAACTTGGTCAAAAGAAATGATTGAGATACTTGGTATTGATGAAAAAGTTTTGCCTAAAATTTATGAATCTTGGGAAGTGACAGGCAAATTAACTAAAGAAGTAGCTGACTACACTGGGCTATCTGTGGATACCGTAGTAGTAGGCGGAGCAGGAGATCAAGCAGCAGGAGCAGTAGGTACTGGAACTGTTGATACTGGAATTGTATCAGTTGCTTTAGGAACTTCAGGGGTTGTATTTGCAAGTAGTGATAATTATTCTGTAGATGATAATAATAGATTGCATTCCTTCTGTCATGCCAATGGTAAATTTCATCAAATGGGAGTTATGTTATCAGCAGCTGCAAGTTTAAAGTGGTGGGTTGATAATGTAAATAAAGATGTTGATTTTGAAGGTTATGATGATTTATTCTTAAAATTAATTGATGAAGCTGATAAAGCTGAAATTGGTGGAAAAGGATTATTGTTCTTACCATATTTAATGGGAGAAAGAACTCCTCATAGTGATCCAGATGCTAGAGGAACTTTTATAGGAATGGGAATGACTCATGAAAGAGGACATATGACTAGAGCAATACTTGAAGGAGTGTGCTATGGTTTGAGAGATTCTCTTGAAATTCTAAGAGACTTAAATGTTCCAATAGAAGCTGTAAGAGTAAGTGGTGGTGGAGCTAAAAGCAAGCTTTGGAAACAAATTCTTGCAGATGTGTTTAATGTTAAGGTTCAAACTATTAATTCAAAAGAAGGCCCAGCATACGGTGGAGCAATACTTGCTGCAGTAGGATGTGGATTATATAATTCTGTTGATGAAGCTTGCGAAGCTTTAATAAAAGTTACTGAAACAGTGGAGCCTATTCAAGAAAATGTTGAGAAGTATAATGAATACTATAATGTTTATAAAGATATGTATGGTATTTTAAAAGATAGCTTTAAGAAAATTAGTATGTTGGATAAATAATTGTTATTTAAAGATATAGGATTCCCCCCAGGAAATCTAGAATCTATTTATAAATATTAATAATAAGCCATATCATAATGAAATTCATTGTGATATGGCTTGTTTTGTTATTTTTAGCTTTATTATAACGGTGTAAAATGTGATTTGAATTGTAGTAATAGGGATATTTTGTTACAAAATTATATTAGAATATATTGACAATGAAAACAAGTTATGTTATCTTATAATAGTGTTCAAATAATGAACGAAGTTGTTATAGGTTAATAGAGTTTACTAATATGGATTTAATAGAATTAACTAATAACTAAAAAGTAACTTTGAAATTATTATGTAAGAAAATGAGGAGAGTGTAGGAATGTTTAGTAAAAAGGGTAATTTTATAGGGTTAATGTCGGGGTTGACTTGGGCAGTATATACGGTAATATTATACACAGTATTAAATTTATATGTAAATGCAAAAGGAGATTTGTTAAGTTTAAAAGGGATTATGTTAATTTTAATTACAACTGTTTTGATTTCTTTAGTAGATTTGTTTTTTAATGTTGTATTTGAAATATTTGTGCTAAGTAAGAAAAATCTTATACATGAGTTTAAAAGTGTATTTTTTTCTAAGAATGGATTTAGAATAATTCCAGCAGCTATATTAGCAGGTCCATTTGGACTAATACCTTATGCAATCGTTAGTACTATTTCAGCACCGGTAGCAGGAGCATTTTCAGCATTATATCCTGTGGTAGGAGCTGTGGCATCCTATTTAGTTTTTAAAGAAAGATTGTCAAAACCAAAGATTATTGGAGGTATAATTGCTATTTTAGGTGTTATGGTAACATATCAATTACAAACAGTTAGTTTAGTTGTATATATAATAGCATTGATACCAGCTTTTGGGTGGGGATTAGAAGCTATTTTTGGTTATAAGTTAATAAAGGATGAGATAAATCCAATTGTAACAATTACCTTAAGACATATTTATTCATTTTTTATCTTAGGTATATGTTTAATAGTATTTTTGGTTTTCAGTGGAGAGTACTCATATATAATTAAATTTTATAGCGGAATTCAATTTTCGGAAGTGGCGTCAATTATGAATGTTGCATTCATATGGCCAGTTTTTGTATTAGGATCTTTCATAGGTGGAGCATCATATATTTTATGGTATGTTTCAATGAAGTATATAAGCGTAGCGCCTGCAATGATTTTAAATATTACTTACGTATTATGGATACCACTAATATTACTATTGCCACCTTTTTCACAACAAATTTCAACTAATGTTTTATTAGGGTGTATTATAGTTTTTCTTGGTACAAGTTTGGTTATAGTTGGAGATAATATAAAAGTTAGAACCAGTAAGGAAGTTATGGAAGGATAGATATATTTAGAAGACCTGATAGAGTTTGTGAACAGATATCTATCGGGTCTTCTATTTGCCTTAGATAAAATCAATATAGCTTTTCAAGTTCAGTATCTTTATAATAAATGCTCAAAATATGGTTATACTTATAACCGTTTTGGCTAAGATACATAGCACCATATTGGCTCATACCCACACCATGCCCAAATCCTCCACCGTAAACGGTGAAATTATTCTCTTTTTTTTCAACTGAAAAGAAAGAAGAGGGTAGAGTACTCCAAAGTTCTAGTTGTGAGCTATCTCTTCTTTCTATATTTATTGTAGAAGAAATTATATCAGCTCCATTGTTAAAGCACCTACGAATATTATTATCTTTTCTTATGTTTATAGTAACTTCTTTAAATATAAAAGAAATCTCTATAACATTACCGCCTTCACTTCTTTCTAAAACTATAATATCTTTTAACTCGCTTAATTCTGTAGGAAAATCATTTTTTTCTTTTCCGTTAGCAAAGATTTTCATATATTCTCTTGAATTTTCAAAATTATAAACAAGGCTTTTCTTAAAGATTTCTACCAATTCGCTTTGAGAAAAATTTATTTTCCATCTGAAGTAGGGGGAAAGACTATCATAGGATTGCAATTCTTCATTTTTATAGAAGTTCAACCAATCTTCTTCACTCATAGGTTTTAGTATTTTTGATTCCATAAAATTATTAGTAGTTAAATATGGGATGTTAGTAGGGTCGCTATCTAGTCTAAACCAAATATTATTAAAGTCTGCACCATAACCAGAAGAGGTGGAATAATATTTTGCATCAATAGGTTTGTTATTAAAAAGTAAAACTTGGCCCTCTGTTTCATTAACAGCTTGGGTTGTTAAATCTTTTAAGGGGGTATTATTATACACTTGGCACTTGGTGCTATCATCTACGTGAAAACCTAAATATGCATATCTGTTATTTAACATATCTGAAATTGCATAAGTTCGTGCAGCTACTGCTTGACATTTTAAGGAATCTAAACCTCCAGTAGTAGGCATCTCAGAAGGAACAACTCTTTTAAGATATTCTTCTGTTGCTAGTTCATTGATTAAGATAATACCCTTTGGTGTTGGATAAAGTTCTAGCGTATCAGTATAGTCTGCATTGAATTTTGGCCAACCTCTAGTTATTTCGTTAATGGTAAATTTAGTACCTATTAAATACGTTCTTTTATCAAATTGGTAGGGTTCTTTATCTGTGGTTATGAGGATGGATTCGGTATTGTATGTTACGGTCAACAAGGAATCTTTGGGCAAGTCTAGTTCTTTATTTTCTAGATAATTTATTAATTTTGTATCTTCAAGGCATTTGATAGTTAGATTTTCATGATAGATGGACTTAAAAGAATTATCAGAAATAGCCACTCTCATTTTTGAATAATTCATAGGATAAATCAAAAAGGTTTGAAGAAATCCATTTTTATTATAAAAGGTTTCAATATTTTCTTTACCTACAATCAAGTCTTTTGATGTGCATAAAGAAATTTCATTATTTTCATCTATTTTATAAAAATATGAAGATGTGTCTAAGGCTACAGAGCCTTCGTGTTCCAACTCGTAGGAATTTTCTTTTTTTACCATTATTCTTTCTTTGATTGGAATTTGTATTTCTAAGTTGTAGGTTTTAAAAAAGTTATAAGTACAATTTATAACTTGGTATTTTTCTAGAGAATTGCTAGTACTTCTTATATGTATAGACTTTCCGGTGTTTAAAATTTCATATTTGCCATTTGTAGTTTTTACATAAATGCCATTTTCTATGGTTTTTGGGTAAAATAAATACAATAAGATAAAAAATAAAATAATAAAAATACTTGGGTAGATAAATTTTTTCATAGAATTTCTCCTTCCATACTAATATAATTATAGTATATTGAATATTTTATACCATTAGAATTTTAAATTTTTTAAAATTTAAAATTGACGTTAGAGAATATGGTATATTATATTAGTATAAATTAGATTAGTAAAAGGAGTACAGATGGAAGAAGATAATGAAATATGGAAAATTTATAAAGAAAGTTTTCCGGAAAATCAACGTAGAAATGTACAAAACCAAAAAAGAATACAGAAAAATCCTTTATATAAGTTGCAACCGATATATCTTAAAGATAAAATAATTGCGTTTATTGCCCTTTGGGAATTTCAAAATTTTATTTTTGTGGAGCATTTTGCTGTAAAAAAAGAGTTTAGAGGAAAAGGATATGGAACAAAAATACTTAAAGAAACTATACAAAAATATTCTAAAAAAATAATTTTGGAAACAGAAAAACCAGATACTTTTTTAGCAGAAAAAAGAATTAAATTTTATGAAAATTTAAAATTCAATATTAATAAGTATGAATACTATCAACCAGCATATAATGAGAATACTGAAAGTGTGGAATTATACATAATGTCATATCCCAGTGAAATAAATCAGGTGGAATTTGAAGAAATTAGGGAAAAATTGTACAATGCAGTGTATGAGTATAAAACTCAGTAAACTATAAATAATGATAATAAGGAGTGTTACAATCATGATAGAAACAATAAAGAATGAATTTTTAAGTGTATCAGTTAAAAACCATGGAGCTGAACTTTGCAGTCTAAAATCCTTAAAAAATAATAAAGAATATTTATGGCAAGCAGATCCACAATATTGGGGAAAACACTCACCTATATTATTTCCTATAATAGGATTTTTAAAAGATAATGAATATATTTACCAAGGTAATAAGTATGAAATCTCAAAACATGGATTTGCAAGGGATTATGAATTTCAATTGGTAGAAAAACATGATAATATGCTTAAATATATTTTTAATAGTGATGAAAATACATTGAAAAAATATCCATTTAATTTTGAATTATACATAATTTATACCTTAAATGATGAGAAATTAGATATTTCTTATGAGGTGAAAAATAAAGATAACAAACAAATGTATTTTTCAATAGGCGCACATCCCGCTTTTAATTGCAATATTTATGAAGGAGATAAATATTTAGAATTCGAAGAAAAAGAAACTTTAGATAGTTATATTACAAATTTAAAAAATGGACTTATGGAAAAAGGCAAAAATCCAATTTTAGAAAATGAAAAAGAACTATTATTAACTTATGATTTATTTAAAGAAGATGCCCTTATTTTTGATAATATAAAATCAAATTCAATTTCTATAAGAGATGATAAAACAGGTGAAAAAGTAAAAGTTTCAATAAAAGGTTTTCCATATTTGGGAATTTGGACACCAGAAGCACCTTTTATTTGCATAGAACCCTGGTATGGATTACCTGATACTGTAGATTCAAATAAACAATTGAAGGATAAAATAGGAATAGAAAAATTAGAGGGTAACAAAACATTTAAAGCTAATTATCAAGTAGAAATTATTTGTTAAATGAGATTAATAAAATTACATTATTAAGTTTAAATAAAAGGAGTGCTTTCCAATGACGTATTTATTACAACCATTAACGACAGGAAATTTAACTTTGAAGAATCGTTTGATTATGCCGCCTATGGCTACTTCAAAAGCAGAAGTGGATGGAAAGGTAAGTAAAGAAATATTAGATTATTATGAAGAAAAATCAAAAGGTGGATATATATCTTTAATAATAATTGAACATAGTTTTATTATTCAAAGAGGTAAAGCAAATCATAATCAGCTTTCTGTAGCAGATAAAAGCATGTTAGAAGGGTTGAAACTTATTGCTGAAGTTATTCACAAAAATGGTTCAAAGGCTGTTATGCAAATAAATCATGCAGGAAGTGCTACTAATGAAGAAATCACAGGACTATATTCAGTGGGGCCTTCTGGGGTAGTTAATCCAAGAAGAGACATTCTTCCAAAGGAACTTACAGAGGAAGAAATACATCAGATAGTGTTAGAGTTTACTGATGCGGCTTTGTTGGTAAAAGAAGCAGGTTTTGATGGAGTGGAAATTCATTCTGCTCATGGATATTTGTTGAATCAATTTTTCTCGCCTTTAACTAATAAAAGAGAAGATCAGTATGGTGGAATAATTCAAAATAGAATTAAAATACATCTAGAAGTTATAAAATCTATTCGAAAAGCTGTTGGTAAAGATTTTACGGTTTTGTTGCGTTTAGGAGCAGCAGATTATTTAGAAGGTGGAACTACAATTGAAGATAGTAAAGTAGCGGCAATAGAATTTGAAAAAGCTGGAGTTGATATTCTAGATATTTCTGGTGGGTTCAATGGGTTCATGATTCTAGAAAACAATGAACAAGGATACTTTCAAGAACTTTCAAATGAAATTAAGAAGATTGTAAATATTCCAGTTATATTAACAGGTGGTATTACTGAACCAGAAGCGGCAGAAAAGTTATTGATGGATGAAAAGGCAGATTTGATAGGTGTTGGAAGAGCTATATATAAAGATTCGACTTGGGCTGAGAAAACTATTAAAAGTTTGAATTCTTAAACGGGGGTGTAAAATGAGAAAAATAGTTTCTGTTTTTATAGTGGCAAGCATACTAATAATATCATTAACTTCATGCTCGAAGGTTAAAAGCCCTATTGACGAAGTGAATGATTTTAATGAAATGTGGGCAAGAGCTGATTACAGTGGAATGTATAGCAAATTAGCTTTAGAGGATAAAAGTAAAATTACAGAAGAGCACTTCAATAAAGCCTATAAAGATTTTTATGAAGCAATAGAAGTGAAAAATGTAGCTATAGTAAATTTGGCTAATGATGAAGAATTAGAAGAAAAAATCAAAAAACAAGATAATATTACAATACCTATTAGTATACAAATTGAAACAACTTACGGACAGAAGAATTATAATAGAGATATAGTTTTAGTTAAAGAAAAGATTGAGGATAAGGAAATTTGGAATATTAAATGGGATTATCAAATGGTTTATGAGGGAATGGAACAAGGAGATACAGTTAAGCTATCTAATATTCTTCCTAAAAGAGGAAAAATATTAGATAGAAATGATAATACATTAGCTTTAAATGGTGAAATAATTCAAGTTGGAATAGTGCCAGGAAGGCTTGGAGATATGAAAGAAGAAGTAATAAGTGATTTGGCTAAAACTTTTAATATTTCAGAAGAGTATATTAATGGAAGGCTCAATCTTTCCTGGGTAAAAGATGATTCATTTGTAGATTTAATTAAAATTTCGGTCAGTGAGCAGCATTTAATTGATGAAATATATAATAAAAATAAAGGGGCAACTTATAAAGTATTAAATGATAGAGTTTATCCTTATGGAGAATTAGTAGCACATTTAACAGGTTATTTAGGATATATTAACGAAGAAGAATTAAAAATTCTTGAGCCTTTAGGATATACAGCTAACACTAAAGTTGGAAGAAATGGTTTGGAAAAAATATATGAAGAAAAATTAAGAGGAATACCAGGAAAAGTAATATCTATAATTGATAAAGATGGTAAGGATAAAGAAATTTTATTAGAAGAAAAAGTTAAAGATGGTGAAGATATTAAAGTAAGTATTGATATAAATAAGCAAGCAGAATTATTTACTCAATTAGGAGAAGAAGAAGGTACGGCTGCTTGTATGAATTATCAAACAGGTGAAGTTGTTGCTTTGGTAAGTAAGCCTTCTTACGATCCTAATCAGTTTATTTTAGGTATGAATACTGAAGAATACAATGAGTTAACAAATGATGAGAGGGAACCTTTGTTGAATAGATTCTCTAAAGTTTATGCACCAGGATCCAGCTTTAAGCCTATTACTTTAGCTATAGCTCTTAATGAAAAGGCGATAGATGCAACTTTTGCTATTGACGTTAAAGGCAAGGAATGGCAGAAAGATTCTTCTTGGGGAAATTATTTTGTAACTAGAGTTTCAGACTTAGGTACTATTGTAGATATAGAGAAAGCGATGATATATTCAGATAATATTTATTTTGCTCAAGTTGCTTTGGAAATTGGAAGTGAAATATTTTTACAAAAATCCAAGGAGTTTGGAATTGGGGAAGATTTGAGTTTAGCATATGGAATAGCAAAATCTCAACTGGCCACAAATGATACTATTTCAAAAGAAGAATTACTTGCAGATTCAGGATATGGACAAGGTCAAGTACAAATAAGTATATTGAATCTAACTAAAGCATATTCTACTTTTGCAAATAATGGGAATATAGTTGAACCAAGGTTAATTATGGATGGAAGCGAAATTAAAACTACCAATATTATTTCTGAGGAAGTTGCAAATCAAGTATTTGATTTGATGAAAAAAGTTGTTGAAGATAGTAGAGGAACGGCTCATGATGCTATGATAAGTGGAAAAGTTATAGCAGGAAAAACAGGAACAGCTGAAATTGGAGTTGAGACAGAAGAAAGTAATAAAAAAGAATTGGGTTGGTTTGCAGCCATTGATAAAAGTGATGAAACACCTTATATAACAGCTATGATGATTGAAAATGTAGAGGGTAGAGGTGGCAGTCATTTCGTAGTTCCTAAGGTGAGAGAATTTATTAAAAAATATTAAATTCAGATTATTTTTAGGGGAAAATATGATTATAAAAAATAAGAACTAAGTAGATTTAGATAATTCTACTTAGTTTTTTTATATTTAAAAATTATTTAAATTAAAATCAGGAATAAAACTTTCAGATGAGGTGCCTTCATCTTGTATAAAAACATTGTTTATATTGTTATCTAAGCAATGTTCGATTAGTGCATCGTAATGCTTGGGATTAAGTGGTTTATTAATTTCAGGGAAGTCACTACTATTAAAAGTGGGGGTATATTGATTCATAAGGCTTATATATACATTGTTACCATAAGTTTCATGAATATAATCAATAATTTTCTTTGAGTCAAATAATAACCCTGGAAGCATTAGGTGCCGTATTATAACACCATTTTGAAGTAGTCCTTTTTCATCCAAGTACAAGGAACCTACATTGGCATACATTTCTTTTATTGAATTTTTTGCAGTATTCAAATAATCATTTGAGTTAGAATATTTTATGGAGTATTTGTTATTAAAGTATTTAAAATCGGCTAGATAAATTTGAATATAATCTTTTAAGGCTTTTATGGTTTCTATATTTTCATAGCTATTGGTATTATAGACAATAGGAATATGTAATCCGGATTTTCTTGCTAATTTTATTGCCTCAACTATCTGTGGCACATAATGAGTAGGAGTTACTAAGTTTATATTATGTGCTTTCTTGGCTTGTTGAGATAGCATTATCTCAGTAAGGTCATTAATTGAAATCTCTTTTCCGTAACCATTGGTACTTATTTTACCATTTTGGCAATAAACACATTTCATATTACAATTAGAGAAAAATATAGTTCCAGACCCATTAGTTCCCGATATACAGGGTTCTTCCCAATGATGAAGAGAAACATGAGCAATCTTAATTTTCACGCCGCTATTGCAATAACCAGTTTGATTTTCAAGTCTATTTACACCACAATTCCGGGCACATAATTTACAATTCATTAGCATTTCATTGTAAGTTGTCTTGGGCATTATCTTCACCTCTTTTGAAAATTTTATCTATATATTCTTCTTAGGTTTTTTTATTTCATTTTTATAATAGAATACACCACATTGTAACATAAAAACAATACTTACAACTCCAAAGGCAGGGTAAATATATGTGATTAAGTTTACAAAGCCAAATTGAGAAATTGGGACTGCTAAGAGTAAAACAATGATAATAGATTTTTCATATGAAATGTTTAAAACATGAGAAAGAGTTTTTCCTAAACTATAAACATCTGAAACTTCAGTGGAAAACATTTCTAACCACATTATCATTAATAATAATATTTGTATGAAGGCTCCAAATCTATTAGCTATGTACAATAAAGGAATATCATATTTAAAAATATAAGGAACATTTAAAAGCAGCATGAAATTTAACATAAAAGCTATTACAGTTAGCACGGTTGCCCCTAAAAATATACCCCATTGTAATGTGCTTTTTTCTTTTAATTCAAAACTTAGAGGGACAAGTACACCACTACAAGATAAAATATTGAAGCCGGCATATAGAAGTGCAGAGCCAATCCAATTTGTTTTGAAATTTGGAATTGATTTTATGAAGGAGGAATTAACCATGTCTTTTGAAAAAAGCATATAAAGTATAAAAATAGTGGTTATTATAATTATTAATGAAGGAACAATAAATGAGTTGATTTCTATAAGCCCTTCGGTGTTCTTCATAAGAGTATAAAGTGATATTAAAAGCATTAGAACGATACCAAACCATTTGGATATGTGAAAATATTGATTAAATAAAGCACCACTTGCGGCCAAAATTATTGAGGCCCCACTTAAAAGAAACAAACCAGTTAATTTGTCTATTAAGAAACCTAAAAAACCTGGGCTAATTAATTTTATAAATTCGTTATATGAGGTTAATTTGTATTTTATACTTACGCTAACCGTAAAAAAACCCATTAGTATGTAAATTAGAAAACAAATTGTCAGACCATAAAAACTTTTATATCCATATCTGGTGAAAAACAAGGTGATTTCTTCTCCAGAGGCTAGTCCGGCACCTACAATGGTGCCTATGAAAACAGCAGCTAATTGAAAAGTGGTTAAAAGACTTTTTTTCATAAAACCCTCCATGAAAATAATATTCTTTATAAATATATAAAATTTTTATTAGAAAATGCATTATAAAATTAATTCTTTAGCACAAAATAATAATTGAAACCATTAAATAGTAAAACTAAAGTGAGGGAATTAGGTATGAGAAGAAGGTTAAGTGTAATTTTTATTATATTTTTATTGTTTTTCATAGCAGCTTGTAATAAGGAAACTGTTGAAAATGTTAAAAAGAAAGATGAATTTAGTATAGATGCAGCTGAAACAGTTGTAGAGGATTATTTAAAAAGTCTTATGTTAGGAGATCTAGAAAAAAGCAATAAACTATTAGAAGATAGTATTAAAACAAATTCTATTTTAGAAAACAACAATTCGGTTTCAATAAATGGATTTAGAATAGAAGAAACCAACGAATCAAATGATAGTGTTTTTTTTACAGTTAAAGTATCTCAACAGGATAAGGAAAGTTGCAATGCTTTATTATGGAATTACCTTATTAAGGTTAGAAAGACCAATATGGAGTATAAAATACAGGAGATAAATAATTCTTTATTTAGAGAAGTTATTAATTTTAAAGATTCATTAAGGATTAGGTTTCAGAATAGTGTAGATACTAATTTGCTTTTAGATATGGATGGGATAGGAAATTATACTTATTCAAAAGATGATAAAGGTAAGCTTTCTATGCAATCTATACCGAATAGTGAATTTTCAATAACTGCAATCAGCTACGGAGCACAATTAATTGCAATAACCACTGAGGATAAAAATGCATTTATTGGAATTGTTAGTGTGGATGAAACAATTCAAACACAAGGAGAGAGTACAGATGCATCTGAGGATGAAACAAGTAAAGGGATTAAAATAAAAGAAAAACCCATGGGCAAAACTTTAGTTTCTTGTGATTGGTTAAAAAATAGTATAGTAACAAAAACAGCCTTTTCTTTAGATGAGAAATATTTAGTAGCACAATATTCAACTATTGAAGGAAATATTTGTTTTAGGGTTTATTCTTCTGAATCAGGGGAAATGATTAAAATAAAGATTGAAGAAGAGTTTCCTTTAAATTCAGTGGATATTGAATTTGATGATTTTGAAGAAGGCGCTATTAATTTTTCAGTTAAAGATAAGAATGGGGCAGATCCAAAATATTTAGGTCAATGGGGAATAAATCTAAGAGAAATGATGCTTGAAAAGAAAAATTAAACTATCATAAGCACTTATTGTAAAGAAATTTACTATTATCTGTTTCTCATGCTATAATTGAGGATAATAATAAAAAGATAAATTGAGATTTTATTACAGGTGGTGGAATATGACAAAATTGTGGGAAGATAAAAGATATCATACTTTAAATTACTTTTTAAGAGAAAGATTCAAAGAAAAAGTGTTTAAGATATCTTTGGATGGGGGATTTTCGTGCCCTAATAGAGATGGAACTATAAGCTCAGGGGGATGTTTATTTTGTAGTGAAAGAGGTTCAGGGGATTATGCGGGAGATAGAGAATTTTCTATAACAGAACAATTTACAACTATAAAAGAAATGATGAAAAATAAATGGAAAAATGGAAAGTACATTGCTTATTTTCAAGCTTACACAAATACATATGGAGAAGTAGAAGAGTTACGTAAGAAGTATGATGAAGCAATAAGTCAAGAGGGAGTTGTTGCTTTAGCTATAGCAACTAGGCCGGATTGTTTGAGTAAGGAAGTTTTAGATTTATTAGAAGAGTATAAAAACAAAGTTTATGTATGGATAGAATTGGGATTGCAGACTGTGGATGAAAATACTGCAAAGATTATTAATAGAGGTTATTCATTGAAGGTTTTTGAAGAAGCTTTAAATAATTTAAGAAATAGAGATATTGATGTAGTGGTTCATACTATATTTGGTTTGCCTGGAGAAGATGAAATTAAAATGATGAAAACTATTGAATATCTAGCATGTAAAGATATTCAAGGAATTAAAATTCACTTATTGCATCTTATGAAAGGAACCCCTATGGTAAAGCTTTACGAAAAAGGGCAGCTATCTATTTTGACAAAGGATAACTATATAAGATTAATATGTGAGGCTATTACTAAGTTGCCTCCTAATATAGTAATACATAGATTGACAGGGGATGCCCCAAGAAACTTACTGATAGAACCTAAATGGAGTTTGAAGAAATGGGAGGTATTAAACGCTATAGATAGTAGAATGAAAGAAAAAGGTTTACATCAAGGTTTGTACTTTCCTACAAATAAGAATAATTAGATTTGTTTGTTTTGCGAATAGAATAATTATTGTATACGTTGTACAATAATATTAAGAATAAAACATACATTTAGGAGGAATTATAAATGGCTAGTTTAGAACTTAAACATATTTACAAAGTATATTCAGGAAATGTTACAGCGGTAAAGGATTTTAACCTTGTTATAGAAGATAAAGAATTTATAGTATTCGTTGGTCCATCAGGTTGTGGTAAATCAACAACTTTAAGAATGATTGCAGGATTAGAAGAAATTTCTCAAGGAGAATTATTTATTGGAGATAAAGTTGTAAATGATGTAGCTCCTAAAGATAGAGATATCGCTATGGTATTCCAAAACTACGCTTTATATCCACACATGACAGTATATGATAACATGGCTTTTGGATTGAAATTAAGAAAAACTCCAAAAGATGAAATAGATAGAAAAGTTAGAGAAGCAGCAAGAGTTCTTGATATTGAGCAATTATTAGAAAGAAAACCAAAAGCATTATCTGGTGGTCAAAGACAAAGGGTTGCAATGGGGAGAGCTATTGTAAGAGCGCCTAAAGTATTCTTAATGGACGAACCTTTATCAAACTTAGATGCAAAATTAAGAGTTCAAATGAGAACAGAGATTGCTAAATTACACAAGAAATTACAAACAACATTTATATATGTAACACATGACCAAACAGAAGCTATGACTTTAGGATCTCAAATAGTTGTTATGAAAGACGGAATTATTCAACAAGTTGATAATCCACAACAAATATACGAGCATCCAGCAAATATTTTCGTTGCAGAATTTATAGGAAGTCCTCAAATGAACTTCTGTGATGCAAAATTAGTAGAAACTAATGGTAAATTATGCGCTAGCTTTGGTAAGGTAAGTATTGAATTACCACAAGAAGATTCAGCAATATTAAAAGAAAAAGGATTGCTTGGAAAAGAAATAATCCTAGGTATTAGACCAGAGAACATGGATAATGATGCTGAATTCTTAAGCAAACATCCAGGAACTATAGTTAATGCTAAAGTAGAAGTTACAGAATTAATGGGTGCAGAAACATTTATTTATGCTACAATAGAAGAAAAAGCATTTACTATCAGAGTAAACGGATCTTCAAGTGCAAAAGCTGGAGATACTATAAAAGTAGCATTCAATGAAGAAAAAATACACATATTTGATAAAGAAACTGAATTGACAATAATCTAGGGGGCAGTTATATGAATGATTTCAGAAATTATCTACAAGAAATAAGTTACAGTTCAAAAGTACCTTTCAATATAGTTAATACTAGTGGTACGGTATTATATAACTGTGGGTTAGATTTTGATAAATCTGAAAGCATTGACTTTCCAGTCATTATTGATAATTCAAGAGTAATTGTTACAATAAATAAAAAAAATGAGTCTTGCATAAATCTGCTTAGATATATACTTGAAAGAGAGTATGAACAAATAGGTTTAAAACGTGAGAACTTATTAAAAGATATAATAGAGGGTAAAGAGGTTGCTATGGATAAAATTCATAGCAACTTTCCTCAATTAAATGAAGGATATATATTATTTTATATTTCAGTTGAAGGTAGTAGATATGAGGCAGTAAATATAATAAATCAATTATATGATAACAATGTTTTTGTAAGTCTTTATGGGGATAGTATTATCATTGTAGGAACTTTTCAAGATGTAGAAGATCATGCTATAAGCATAAAGGATTCTATTGTTTCAGATTTGTATTGTAATTGTTATGTAAGTTATGGAGAACCATTTTATGATATTGATAGTATAAAAAAAGCCTATGAAGCGGCAAAAGAATCAAAAGTTTTATTGAAAAAGTTTGGAATGAAAGAAGAAATTCTTAATTATGATAATATTTTATTTGAAAAAATGGTTTTTAATCTCAATTCAAATCTGAAAGAGGCACTTTTTGCTACTTTCAGAGAAAATTTTGATAAATTTGATAATGAAATAATTCAAACTATAAATAAATTTTTTGATTGTGATTTGAATATTAGCAATACTGCTAAGAAGTTATATATTCATAGAAATACCCTTATATATAGACTTGATAAAATTAAAAAAGAAACAGGCTTTGATATAAGGAATTTTAAAGAGGCAACTATTTTTATAACTGCTTTTTTAATATGGAAAGAAATGAGCTGATAGGCATACTTGAGATGCCTTTTTTTATTTTAAAGAATTTTTAAATTCATATCATTTTAATGTTTATTTATATGATGTATAATGTGTATAAATGATAAACAGTTTTATTATTATAATTTAGCGAAGAAGGTACTTTTATGAAAATAACTATTAAAGAAGTAGCAGAAGTTGCTGGAGTATCACCCTCCACTGTATCTAGAGTTATATCAAATAGTAACCGTATAAGTGAAGATACAAAAGTAAGAGTTCGGAATATAATGGAGGAGCTTGGATATCATCCAAATGCTATAGCTAGAAGTTTAGTTAGTAAATCAACTAAGACTATTGGAGTAGTCATGCCTCAATCTACAGAAATAGCTATACTAAATCCTTTTTTTCCCCAGGCTTTAAGTGGAGTATCTGCAGCGGCACATAAACAGGATTATTGTATTGTGCTTTCTACAGGAAGTACGGAGGATGAACAACTTAAATCCATAAAAGATATTGTAATGAGTGGTAGGGTAGATGGTGTTATTCTCATGTACTCATCTACAGAAAATAAAATCTTGGATTTTTTAAGAGAAATAAAGATGCCTATTTTACTAATTGGTAAACCATTAGACAATAAAGGGGTACTTTTTGTAGACAATGATAATGTAGCTGCTGCTTATAAAGTTACCCAAGGATTTATTAATAGAGGACATACTAAGATAGCATATATTTCTGGTAAATTTGAATTTGTTGTTTCCTTAGATCGTTTAGATGGGTATAGAAATGCTTTGTGGGATAATAAATTAGAATTTAATAGAGATTACATTGTTAGTGTGGATTATTTGAAAGATGAAGGATATGCTGCTATGAATCAATTATTACAATTAAAAGATAGGCCTACTGCGGTTATTGTTACAGATGATGCTATAGCATTTGGTGTTATAGAAGCATTGAAAGATGCTGATGTTAAAATACCTGAAGAAATTGAAATAATAAGTTTTAATAACGTTCCGCTTAGTAAGTTTACCAATCCTAAATTAAGTTCTGTAGATGTAAATGCTTATCAATTGGGATATAAATCTGGAGAATTGTTAATAAACAATATTAATAACATAGAAGGTGTGGAAAAGTCCTTTATAGTGCAAACAAAAATAATATATAGAGAAAGCTCTAAAAGATAGAGTTTTCTCTACATTTATACAGCTTTCTCATTGATTTCGGTAAATTCAGAAATATAATAATCTGATAAATTTTTTATTTCTTTTTTTTCAAAATCAGAATAAGAATCTTCTACAGCCACAACTGTCATACCGGCAGCTTTTGCCCCTTTAACAGCTGGAAGGATGTCCTCAAATACAAGACAATGCTTTGGTGGAATATTTAATTTTTCCGCTGTTAAAAGATAAATATCAGGGAATCCTTTACCTCTAGAGACTTCTTTTGAAGTTGTGATAGCATCGAAGTATTCATAAATACCATTTGACTTAAGAGCAATTTCAAGTAATGGCTGACTATTACTTGTAGCAAGGGCGATTTTAATTCCTTGTTTTTTTAGAAAATTTAAAAAACTTTTTGCTCCAGGTTTTAGCTTTATATTGAATTTATATTCTTCAAAAGCCATTTCATCCCACTCAGAACAGATTTCTTCTATGCTTTCTTTTAAAACAAAAGTATTTTTAAAATAATGAGCAGTTTCATTTAAGGTGAAATTTTGTATTTTTGTTTTCAAATCAGATGGACAAATAATATTTCTTTTCATGAGGAAATCTTCATCTATTTTACTCCATAACCACATGGAATCTATTAAAGTTCCATCCATATCAAAAATAACAGCTTGTATATCTTTTAGCATTAAATTAGTACCCTCCTAAATTAAAAAATAAGTTTATACACATAAAGAGTATAAACTTAATAACTATAAAATTCAAATATTTAAAAAATCATATTGACTATAAATGGAGTAATTGTTCCTATAAATGCTCCAACTAAAACATCAGAAGGAAAGTGAACGCCTAAATACATTCGTGATATTCCAACCAAGGAAGCTATTATAATGCAAATTAAAGTGAGATGAGTAAATATAATTGCAATAGAAATGCCCATTGTAAAAGCAGCTGTAGTGTGACCAGAAGGGAAGGAATATTCGTCAATACCTATTTTCTTTGTATGAAGATTTTCTATCTGTAAAAATGGTCTAATCCTATTCACAGCATTTTTTATAAAATGAACAATTAATCCGCTTAGCATTAAAGAAATAACCGCTCTATATCCCATGATTTTGATAAGTTTATTAGGATAAATTAAGCTAAATAAAGTGAAAATTAAAACTGCTGCACCGGAACCTAAATAAGTAATAGGAACCATAATTAAATCCATAAATTTACATTTTATTGTGTTGTTTATTAACATTAATATAGAAACATCTTTAGCTTTTAGTGTATCAATAAAAGAACTCATATATTTGCACCCCTTCAAATATATTTTAGCACAATATCTTTAATTCTAATAGCAGGAGAATTAAAAATTAACTTAATTCTAATAAATAAATTTATAGCATATACTTATTTAGTCGAAACAAAAAAAGAACTTTCAATAAACTAAGTTCTTTATGGATTCATATCAAGTTATAATATAAGATAAATGGTCGGGGTGGCAGGGCTCGAACCCGCGGCCTCATGGTCCCAAACCACGCGCGCTACCATCTGCGCTACACCCCGACGACAAGTTTTATTATATAACTATTTAAGGGGATTGTCAATTATTATTTTTCCATATGTCTTATTTCATGATTTTTCTTTGTCTCCTATTCCACGGGTAGGGACTAATGAAATAATTAAACCTATAAAAATAGAAACTAATGCTGGAGCTATAATATTTAAATAAACTATAAATCTAGTTTTATAAAGGACTAAGGCGGTGACGGTAGTTATTAAAACTGTTCCAATAAAAATAAAAATAACAAATTTTGCAAAAGAACTAAAGTACTTTTCGTATATTCTATGACGAGTAGGACCACTTATTAAAGCTCTAAAAGAAAAATATGAAACCAAGATTAAAACTAAATCAGCAATAGCTGAAATAAGAAAATTCTGCATATAGATACCTCCTAAATCTAATTGTTATTTTAATAGTTTAACCACATTTTAAAATATTACCCATTAAACTTTATTGCATTGTAAAATCCTAAACTATGACGTATAATTATGTAAAAAAGAATACAATTATTAAATGATGTCAAAAATTAAATAACTAGTATTATTAATTAAAATTTGAGGTGAATATTATATATGAAGAAAATTAAAACTATTATTTTCATTATTATTGTAATAAGTTTAACAGCTTGCACAAACAATAACAACGAAATAATTAAGGAGTTAAATGACGCCAATATTAAAGTAGCAGTTTCTATTGTACCAGAAGCAGCTTTTGTGAGAGCGGTTGCAGGAGAAGATATTATAGTAACGACAATGATTCCACCAGGACAAAGTGAAGAAAATTTTGCTCCATCACCAAAGTTAATGAAAGAATTAAGTGATGCACAAATATATTTTTCAATAGGAGTTCCCACAGAACAAGCTAATATTTTTAATAAACTTGATGATTTCAATAGTGAACTAAAAATTGTTGAATTAAATAAGGAAGTAGCAGAAGTCTATGAGGAAATAACACTAGAAAGTGGAGGTACTGACCCACACATATGGCTTTCCCCAAAAAGAGTTATAGTGATGATTGAAACAATAAAAGATGAATTGACAATAATAGATCCTGAAAATAAAGATAAATATGAAACTAATGCTAAAGAATATATTAAAGAATTAGAAGAAGTTAACGTTGAAATAGAAAATTCATTGAAAAATTTAGAAAATAAAACTATAATAGTTTATCATCCTGCTTTTGGTTATTTTGCACAGGATTTTGGATTAAAAATGATTGCATTAGAAGAAGAGGGAAAAGAAGCTACTCCTGAAGATTTTAGAAGAGTTATAGATTATGCTAAAGAAAATAATATAAAAGTTATTTTTTATCAAGCAGAAGTTGATAGTAAACAATCAGACACCTTTGCAACTGAAATTGGAGGTAAGTCAATTCAAGTGGAACCTTTATCAGGGGATTATATCGAAAATTTAAAAAAAATGGCTGAACTATTTAGTGAAGTTAGTGATAATTAAAGAATTTAAATAAATGGAAAAAGCAAGGTGAAAAAGTGAAAAAAGTCATAGAAATGAATAATATTAATGTTTATTATAAAAACATTTGTGCATTAGAGAATATAAATTTTACTGTTGAGGAAAAAGAATTTTTGGCTATTTTAGGTCCTAATGGGGGCGGTAAAAGTACATTACTAAAATTGATTTTAGGAATTGCAGAAAAAAGTAGTGGAACCATAAAAATACATGGAGATGATCCTAAAAAAAATAAAAGCAAGGTTGGGTATGTACCACAGTTCACAAAATTTGATAAAAAATTTCCTATTAATGTAGAGGAAGTTGTTCTTATGGGAAGACTAAAATCAAAGATTTCTTTTTTTCATAAGTATACTAAAGAGGATAAAGAAAAAGTTGGAGAAATAATGAAAGAACTTAATATTTTCCATCTCAAAAATAGGCAAATCGGAGAGTTATCGGGAGGACAACTTCAAAAGGTTTTGATTGGGAGAGCTTTATTTATGGATCCTAAAATATTACTTTTAGATGAACCTACAGCAAGTTTAGATGGAGCAGCTAAAACTCAAATCTACGCTTTATTAAAAAAATTAAATGAAAAAATGACAATTATTATTGTGACACATGATTATGGAGTAGTAAATTCTTATGTAAAAAACATACTTTGTTTAAATAAAAAATTATATTATCATGGTGAAAAAGGAATGGATAGTAAATTAGTGGAAGCAGTATATGGATGTCCTGTGGATTTGATTGCTCATGGTGTTCCGCATAGAGTTTTAGGTGAACATAGGGAGGGAATATTTTGATAGAAGCTATTTTTAATTACAATTTTCTTAGAAATGCAGCTCTTGGTATAGTATTGGCTAGCATTATTTGTGGCGTGGTAGGAACAATAATTGTTGAGAAGAATTTAGTAATGATGAGTGGAGGAATATCGCATACGGCCTTTGGTGGTATTGGTATGGGTTATTTTCTTGGAATAGAACCAATAATAGGAGCTTTAATATTTGCAATTGGAGCATCTTTTTCTATTGCTAAAATTCAAAGAGATTTTAAAGGTAATGCTGATGCTTTAATTGGTATGTTCTGGGCTCTTGGCATGGCTATAGGTATATTATTTATATCCTTTACTCCAGGATATCCACCAGATATGACTTCCTATCTTTTTGGAGATATATTAACTATCTCAAATTTAGATTTAAAAATGATGGTGTTTTTAGCCTTAATTATTATAATAACAGTTGGTGCTTTGTTTAATTATTTAAAAGCATACTTATTTGATGATGAGTTTTCAGCTGTTTTGGGGATTAATGTACTAGTTATAGAATATTTTATGTATTTTTTAATTGCTTGTACAATAGTTGTTTTAATAAGAGTTGTGGGTATTATTTTAGTTATTGCTTTATTGACAGTGCCACCTGCTGTTGCAAAGCAGTTTACCTATAATCTTAAAAGTCTTATGATTTGGTCAGTGGTGCTTGGCATAATATTTGGATTCATAGGATTATTTATATCTTATGAATATAATATTGCCTCTGGAGCCTCTATAATAATAGTATCAGTACTTTCATATTTAGTTATAGCTATAATTAAGAAAGTTTACTATAATTTTCACAAAGGTAGGGAAACTCAAGGGGAATTGGAAGGTGCTAAAAATTAATTAAAATATTAATAATTTCTTAAATTTAATATATCTATTAAATTTAAGACAAAAGTTTGATATGATAGGTATAAGAGTTACTACAATATCAAAGGAGAGAAACTGATGAGTTGGTTGAATAAATTAGAGAGAAAATACGGGAAGTACGCTATTAAGAATTTGATTATGTATATAGTTGGATTAAATGCTTTTGTATTCTTGTTAGGAGCTATAAGTCCTTCAGGAGCTTATAGTGTGGAACAAAAACTTGCTTTAATACCTAGCTTAATAATGCAAGGTGAGGTATGGAGAATTATTACGTTTATATTCATACCATTTTCAAATAGTCCAATATGGATGATCTTTGCGCTATATTTCTATTATTTAATAGGGACTACGCTTGAACGACAATGGGGAAGTTTTAAGTTTAACATTTACTATTTATTGGGGATTTTAGGTACAATAATTGCTGGATTTATTACTAATGGAGCTACAAATGAATATTTGAATTTATCTTTATTTTTAGCTTTTGCTTATTTATTTCCTAATTTTGAAGTTAGATTATATTTTATTCTTCCTTTAAAAATAAAATATCTTGCTTATTTTACATGGGCTTTATTTGGATTTGATTTGTTAACTGCATCATTTTCAAATAAATTAGCTATAATAGCTGCAGTAGTTAACTTTTTCATATTCTTTGGAAAAGATATTTATAAGGATTTTAGGATTAAGGGGAAGGTTAGAGCCAACAGAAAAAGATTTAGAAATCAATCAAATAGATTTAGATAATAAATTATATAATAAAACAACCACCTTAGGGTGGTTGTTTTATTATATTTAGTTTTGTTAAGCGATTCTAACTATTCTGTTCTAAAAGCATTTCACCTATAAGATAAACATCTCCAGCACCTACGGTTAACAAAAGGTCGCCTTCTTCTAATGTTTTTTTCAAGTTTTGAAGAATTTCTTCGAAACTATGGAAATTTACACAATCAACACCATTTTGTGAAATTTCTTCAGCTAACATTAATGAGGACACACTTTCATCAAGGGGTTCTCTAGCAGCGTATATATCTGCTAAAATAACTTTATTTGCTAAGGTGAAACATTGAGAAAATTCTTTAAATAAGCTTTTGGTTCTAGAATAAGTATGAGGTTGAAAAACACATACTATTTTATTGTGTGGAAAATTTCTTGAAGCTTCTAAGGTAGCTTTGATTTCTGTGGGGTGGTGGGCATAATCATCAATTACAGTAACTCCTTGTGTACTACCTTTAATTTCGAATCTTCTATGAGTACCATAAAAGCTTTCTATTCCTTCCACAATATATTTATGTTCTATAGCAAGACATAGTGCAGCAGCAATGCTAGCAAGTGAATTAGATATATTGTGGTTGCCAGGAACATTTAATGAAATGTGGAATAATTTTTTCTCATTTTCAGTAACATCAAAAGAAGGACAGCCATTATTTGAGTAAACTATATTTTTAGCTTTTAAATCACCATTTTTAATGCCGAAAGTTTTTGTATTACAAATATATTTATTTTGGAGATTTAAGCAACGGGGATCATCAGCGTTAAGAATTACAAAACCATCATTAGGGATTAATTTTGTAAATTCTAGGAAAGTGTCCTCTATATGATGTATATCTTTATAATAATCTAAATGATCTTCTTCAATATTGAGGATTATGCCTAAGTATGGTGGGAATTTTAAAAAGGAAGCTTTGTATTCGCAAGCTTCAGTGATAAAGTATTCACTTTCACCAACTCTAACATTGCCATCAATAATATCAAGGGAACCACCTACTAGAATTGTTGGGTCCAATTGAGCTTTTAAGATTATATGAGATAGCATAGAAGTTGTAGTTGTTTTACCATGAGTACCGGCTACCCCTATATTATATTTATGACCATTCATTATTTTGCCTAAAAATTCAGCTCTGTCCATCAGTTCAATATTCAATTCTTTTGCTTTTTTAAGCTCAGGATTATCTTCAGCAATGGCGGCGGTATAAACAACTAAATCTGATTTTATAACATTAGAAGCCTCATGACCAATAAATATAGTTGCACCAAGTTTTGATAACTTTTCAGTTGATTTTGAAGAATTTCTATCTGACCCGGAAACTGTATAACCTTTGTTTATTAAAATTTCTGCAATTCCACTCATGCTAACTCCACCTATACCTATAAAGTGGATACTTTTGTGGTTGTCTTTAATAAAATTGAAAGACATTTTATCACTCCTTACTTATTACTTTCTATTTAATAATTATATACAAAAACATATAAAAACAATACATTATTATCAAAATTAAATATAATTTTAGTTAAAATTCTTTATTTATAAAGAATAACCGAAAATATAGGCATAAATTTGAACATTCATATTGATAATGTAAATAAATTAGAATAAAATATGAATAATAGGAACAAATATAAGTAGAATAGTTCGTAAAAATTTGAAGTGATAGGAGAAATACATGCCAAAATTCAGTAGAAATCAAAGAATATCCGTTATAACTAAATATTTAATAGAAAATCCAAATAAGGTGATTAATTTAAATCAATTTATGAATATGTTTAATGCTGCAAAATCAACTGTAAGTGAAGATATCGTTGTTGTAAGGGAAGTTATGCAAAAGATGAGACTAGGTAACATTGAAACAATCTCAGGCGCCTCAGGAGGAATAAAGTATACATATTCAATATCTAAAGAGGAAATTGAAGATTTTTCTGACAAGCTTTCAAATATTCTTGCAGATAAGAAAAGAATTGTACCGGGTGAATTTGTCTACATTAGCGACATATTGTTTGACCCATCTATAGTTCATCAAGCTGCAGTTATATTAGCTACTGCTTTTGTAAAAGAAGATATTGATTATGTTGTGACTGTAGAAACGAAAGGTATTCCTCTTGCATATGAAGTTGCAAAGCTGTTGGGAGTTAATTTGATTATTGTAAGAAGAGGAAATAAGGTTACAGAAGGACCAACAGTTAGTATTAATTATGTTAGTGGTTCCAGTAACAGAATACAAACAATGTCTTTATCTAAAAAATCAATTGAGAAAAATTCTAATTGCGTATTTATTGATGATTTTATGAAGGCGGGAGGAACGGCAATTGGAATAATTGATTTATTAAAAGAATTTGAGAGTCAACTTATTGGTATAGGAGTTTTAATAGATAACGTAAAAACAAATAAAAAGATTTTGCAGAATTATGTGTCTATTGTTGAATTCGAAGGAATAGGTGAAGATGGAAATCCTATAATTTCAAAAACTATAGATAAAAATTAATAAAAAATGTACTGAAATTAAAGGAACTTGAAAAAAAACGAAGAATATATATTATAAGTATGTAATTTGATGGGGTGATATATATTGGAAATAGTTGATGTGAAGATAAGAAGAATGGATGGAATTGATAAAATGAAAGCCGTGGCCTCTGTAAATTTTGAGGATGAATTTGTGGTTCATGATATAAAAGTTATTGAAGGTAAAAACGGCTTATTTGTAGTTATGCCTAGCAAGAAAATTTCCAAGGATAAATTTGTAGATGTTGCGCATCCCTTAAAATCTACAACAAGAATAAAACTTCAGCAAGCTGTAATAGAAGCTTACCACAATTGTTTAAAAGAAGAGGATGACCAATATTTAGAAGAACGTATGGATAGTGAATTTAAATTTGAAAAAGATTTTTGTAGAACAAATAAATTTAGTGAATTGCATAAAGTTATTATGGAAGAAAAAAATGATTTAGAAATAACAGTGGATGAAATGGAAATGTTACATAATAAAGAAGATGATTTTAAAGAAATTCTAGAAGAAAATTATGACGTAAAAGAAATAATTCAAGAAAATGAACAAATCAAGAAAATTGAAGATATATCAATAAATAAAAATTATAAAATATTAATTCAAGATAAATTAAGTGAAGAGAACAGAATTTTACCGGGTAATGATTTATTTATAGATGACTTAATCCTAGACAGAGAATTTAATGATTACATTTGCAACGATTTTTATGATAAGTTTAAAAATTTAACCTTAGATTTTATTTTGGCAGTAGATGATATAAATTGTATTTTAGCATACGAAGTGGCTAGAAGGTTAGGCATAAAACTTATTTTAGTTCAAAAAGGAAAAGAGCAGAACAAAGGACCTATAATTTCAGTTAAGTATTTTTCGGATAAAACTCAAACATTGGAAACCTTAAGTTTGCAAAAGAACAATTCAATAGAGAATAAATGTGGGCTTTTTCTTAATATGGATATAAAAGATAGTGGATTAATAGATGGTGTGAAAAATATTTTACAACAATTTCATTCGGAATTGAAAGAGATAGGAACCATTATAGATTATTCATTCAGCCATAAAGAAATAACTACTTCTATTTATTCTTTGTTTAAATATGGAGGTATTGACTCTAATGAATTGCCCGTAATTTACTAAAAAGTATTAAAATTGAAAAACAATCCACCAAAAATCATATAAACATCTAAAAAACCTAAATTTTCAAAAAATTTATTTAATTTGAGAAGGAAAAACGTAAATTATGTAGAATAGTATATGTAAAGCAGCTTGGAGGTGGAGTTTATGCAAATTACTGATGTTAGAATTAGAAAAATTTCTGCTGAAGGAAAAATGAAGGCCATAGTATCTGTAACTTTTGACAATGAATTCGTTATTCATGATATTAAAGTTATAGAAGGACAAAACGGACTCTTTATTGCAATGCCTAGTAGAAAAACTCCTGCAGGAGAATTTAAAGATATAGCTCATCCGATTAATACGGATACTAGACAAAAAATGCAAGAAGCTATTTTGAATGAGTATGAATCTGCTAAAAACAATGCAGATTATAGAATTGAAGAAATAGCTTATGAAGTTGAAGAACAATAAAAAGTAAGAGGGGGCTTAGGTCCTCCTCTTATTTTTTATTGTTTAGAATTTTCAAAATAATTCAAATAAAATATAATGGCTTGAAAATTATTAGTAGATAAAATATAATAAAATAGGTGTTAAAGGGTGTTTGTGTCTTATTAGTAGCATTAATTATCATTTTAGGTTGTATTATTAGATATATATGCTATATTTTTAAAGAGGTGTTTAAATTGTATAAATGCGCATTGATTTTAGCAGCAGGTAAAGGAACCCGTATGAAATCAAAGTTACCAAAGGTGGCTCATAAAGTTTGCGGGAAAGAAATGGTTAATCATGTAGTGGACAATTTAAGAAAAGCTGGGATTGAAGATGTAAATGTTGTTGTTGGCAATGAAGCGAAGATTGTAAAAGAAATTACAAAGGAAAGAAATGTTTACTATTCTTTACAAGAAGAACAATTAGGAACAGGACACGCAGTCTTATGTGCTAAAGAATTTTTAGAAAATAAAGATGGTGTAGTGGCAATTTTTACAGGAGATGCTCCATTGATAACCAATGAAACAGTCGAAAGTTTAATTGAGTATCATATTAATGGTAAGTATGATGCAACGATTTTAACATCTATTATTGATACTCCATTTGGATATGGAAGAATAGTTAGAAATTCTGAAGGAAAAGTTGAAAAAATAGTTGAGCATAAAGATTGCACTGATGAAGAGTTATCTGTTAAAGAAATTAATTCAGGTATGTATTGTTTTGATATCGCTATTTTGATGGATAAACTTCATAAAATAAAAAACAATAATTCTCAGGGAGAATATTATTTACCGGATGTAATAGAAATAATTAAAAATGAGAATGGCTCGATAGGAGCTGTTGATGTAAGTTTTGATGAAATTATAGGTGTTAATTCTCGAGTTCAATTAGCTGAAGCTGAGATGAAAATGAGAGAAAGAATAAATAAAGAACACATGGACAATGGAGTTACAATTATAGATCCTAATGGAACTTATATTAACGCTGATGTTATTATTGGCGAGGATGTTATTATATATCCAGGAAATGTGATTGAAGGTAAAACCATAATAGAACAAGATATTGTATTATATCCCAATAATAGAATATATCAAAGTGTAATTGAATCTGGTGTAACGATACAAAGTTCTGTTATTCTAGAAAGTAGAATTGGAGAAAACACTACAGTTGGTCCATTTGCTTATATAAGACCAGAATCAAATATAGGTAAAAATGCTAGAATAGGTGATTTTGTAGAAATAAAAAAATCATCTATAGGAAATGGAACAAAGGTTTCTCATTTGACTTATATTGGGGACGCAGAAGTAGGGGAAGACTGTAATTTTGGATGCGGTACAGTTGTAGTTAATTATGATGGAAAGAAAAAACATAAAACAATTATAGGGGATAATGTTTTTGTAGGATGTAACACTAATTTAGTAGCCCCAGTAGAAGTTGAAGAAAATTCATACATTGCAGCAGGATCTACTATAACTAAAAAAGTGCCAAAGGAATCACTAGCTGTTGCAAGAGCTAGGCAGGTTGTAAAAGAAGGTTGGGTTAAACAAAAAGGATTATTAAAATAGGAAGAAGACTTGAGGAGGTCCACAATGATTGTAAATGGTAAAGCATTAAAAATTTTTACTGGTAATTCTAATAGAGAGCTAGCAGATGATATTGCAGAGATTTTGGGAGCAAAATTAGGTGATTCGGAAATAGGGAAGTTTAGTGATGGTGAAATTAGTGTAAATACTAAAGAAACAGTAAGAGGCCACGATGTTTTTGTAATACAATCAACAAATTCACCTGTAAATGATAATCTTATGGAATTACTTATTATGATAGATTCATTTAGAAGAGCATCAGCAGGAAAAATAACTGCAGTTATACCTTATTATGGGTATGCTAGACAAGATAGAAAAGCTAAAGCAAGAGATCCTATTACTGCTAAATTAGTTGCTGATTTAATAACTACAGCAGGGGCAGAAAGAGTACTTACTTTAGATTTGCATGCTGCACAAATTCAAGGATATTTTGATGTTCCAGTAGATAATTTAACAGGTGCACCTATCCTAGCAAATTATTTTATTGAAAAAGGCTTTCATAATAGAGAAGATGTAATAGTAGTTTCTCCAGATTTAGGTAGTGTATCAAGATGTAGAAAATTTGCTGATAGATTAAATTGTGAAATTGCAATTATAGATAAAAGAAGGCCAAAAGCTAATGTTTCTGAAGTAATGAATATTATAGGTGATGTTAAAAATAAAACTGTAATTTTATTAGATGATATGATTGACACTGCTGGAACTATTACAAATGGAGCTAATGCTTTAATGGAACGTGGGGCTAAAGAAATATATGCATGCTGTTCTCATGGTGTTTTATCAGGACCTGCAATAGAAAGAATAGAAAGCTCAGCTATAAAAAAATTAGTAATGCTAAATACAATTGAAATACCAGAAGAAAAAATTATTGATAAATTCGAAATTCTATCAGTAGCACCTCTTTTTGCAGAGGCTATTAGAAGAATTTATGAGGATGAACCAGTTAGTACTTTATTTGTATAATATTAAAACAACGCCAATGGGCGTTGTTTTTGTTTTTTTACTATATTACAAAAATAAATTGTTACGAAAATATAAATTTATCAATTATATGCTTTAAAAAAACTGGAAGTGTGATAAATTATAAATAAGAATATTATTATATCTTTGAGGAGGAATAACTTTGGAAGGTACAATGGGTAAAGTATTAATTGTTGATGATGATAAAAATATATGTGAAGTTATAAAAATGTATTTAGAGAATTCAGGATATACCACTAGAATAAGCAACGATGGTAAAAATGCACAGGAAGTTTTTCAGGATTTTAAACCAGATTTAGTTCTTTTGGATATTATGTTACCTTATTTGGATGGCATTGATGTTTTGAAATGGATAAGAAAAGAAAATGAAACTCCGGTTATTATGCTTACGGCAAAAGGAGAAACTTTTGATAAAGTTCTGGCTTTGGAATTAGGTGCAGATGATTATATTGTGAAACCCTTTGAACCTAAAGAAATGGTAGCAAGGGTTAAAGCTGTTATTAGAAGATATAATGTAGAAAACAATGATAAAGAAGTATTGGAATTTGATGGACTAAAAATAGATATAAATTCCTACAATGTTATTTATAATTCAAAAGAAATTAAAATGCCGCCTAAAGAATTTGAATTGGTATACTTTTTAGCAGGAAATAAAAATAGAGTTTTTACCAGAGAACAATTATTATGTGAAGTTTGGGGTTATGATTATCCAGGAGATTCAAGAACAGTAGATGTTCATATAAAAAGATTAAGAGAAAAATTAGAAGGTGGACCTAACTGGAATATTGAAACAGTTTGGGGTGTGGGATATAAATTTGAGGTGAAATAATGGGTAAAAAGGGGCTATTCTCGAAGATGATGTTGGCCTATATTTTGATTATATCCATAGCGTTTGTTATTCTAGCCTCTTTTCTATCATATTGGTTTGAAGGGTATTATAATCAACAAAGGAAAGCACAATTGGATTCGCAAGCAGAATTTATAGCTAATGCTTCTATTAGTTATATGTATAATCAAATAACAACACAACAAATAACTGATATATTAAAATCTATATCAACCTATTCGCAATCTGATATACTTTTATCTGATACTTACGGATATATGTATGCATCATCAAGTGAAGAATTTCAAGAGTTAATAGGAACGCAGATAGTAACTGATGAATTACCGGAATTGAGATTAGGAAAAAGTTTTGAAAAAAAACAGCAATTTGGGAGTACTAATTCCGAAGAATTACATATTTATGGTGTTCCCATTTTTTTTAAGGATGTATTCAAAGGAACAATAATTATGACTACCCCTTTATCATTTATACAAGAACCATTAACAAGGGTATATGAAATAATTTGGATTTCAGCAATGATAGCTATTATTATATCTATTATAGTTCTTTATTACTTTTCTCAAAGAATTATAATAAAACCTTTATCTAAAATCAACTATGTTGCCGGGAAGATTTCTAATGGTGAAGTTGATAAAAGGGTGGATATAAATTCTAATGATGAAATAGGCGAATTAGCAGATGCTTTTAATACTATGGCAGACTCTTTAGAACGAGTTGAATTAAATAGGCGATCATTTATAGCAAACGTATCCCATGAACTTAGATCACCTATCACATCGGTGAAGGGCTTTATTAGCGGAATATTAGATGGCATAATTCCAAAGTCTAAAGAAAGGTACTATCTGGCAATAGTTTATGAAGAAATAGAAAGATTGACTAGATTAATAAATGATTTATTGGATTTATCAACTATAGAAGAAGGTAAATTTAAATTACACCTTATGGAAAATGATTTAGCAGAAATTATAAAGGCTTCTGTTATAAAATTTGAAACTACCATTAAAGCACGAAAGTTAAAAATGGATGTATGGTTAGAAGGTGATGTAAAAGTTATGGTGGATAGAGATAGGATTTATCAAGTTTTTACAAACCTAATAGATAATGCTATTAAATATTCTAATGATGAAGGATATATTGAAATAAAAACAAAATCTAAAGGGCAAAAGGTATTTGTTTATATTTATAATGATGGAGCTTTAATTCCAGAAGAAGAAATAAAAAACATATGGGAAAGATTTTATAAGTCTGACAAATCAAGGACTGTAAAAGTTAGTACGGGACTTGGATTATCGATTGTGAGGAAAATTATAATAGAGCATGATGAATCTATATGGGTTGAAAATGGTAAAGAAAAAGGAGTTACTTTTTCTTTCACGTTGAAAAAAGTATGATTTTTGCCACATCAATTAAGATGAGAGGTGAGATTTTGGATAATAAGCAAGAAAATGAGTATAAACAAGAAGTAAAAGAGGTATCTTGGAGAGAAGTTGAAGAGGAAAGTATAAGTGGTATTAGTTTTAAAAAAAGAAAAAGTAGAAGGGAAAGGTTTGTAAAAGCTACAATAAAATATATAATTTTTATTGTAGTAGCGGCAATATCTGGATCTATAACTGCCACTTATATAGTTAATAAAAAAATAGTTTCTATGGATAAAGAACCGAATGAATTTGTTTTAAATGAACCATCTTTTACAGAAAAAGATGAAAATTCAATAAACTCTGTCGCGGAGACAGTAGGACCAGCTGTGGTTGCTATTACAAACGGACCAACGGAAAATTCTATTGAATCAAATAGTATAGGGTCTGGAATTGTTTTTAAACAAGAGGGGTATATTGTAACGAATTATCATGTTATTGATGGCTTACAGAATGTTTATGTGAAATTATCTAATGGAATTGATCCTATTTTAGCACAGATAATTGGAAAAGACTCAGTATCTGACTTAGCTGTTTTGAAAATAAATGTAAAGAACTTGCCGGTAGCAGAATTTGGAGACTCAGATAAAGTGAGAGTGGGAGATGTAGCAATAGCTATTGGAAATCCTTTGGGAGAAAAATTTTCAGGGACTGTTACAGCAGGTATTATAAGTGCTATAAATAGAGAGATAAGGTATGAAGATACAATATATAATGTTATGCAAACGGATGCAGCAATAAATCCAGGAAATAGTGGTGGAGCTTTATGCAATATAGAAGGAAAAATAATTGGAATAAACTCATTGAAAGTTAGTTCTAGCTTAAATGCGGAAGGAATGGGTTTTGCAATTGAAATAAATGAAGCAAAGGAAATAATAGAACAATTAATTGAAAATGGAAGAGTTTCAAGAGCTAGAGTTGGCATTAGAGGAAGAACTTCTCAAAGAAATGATTCTTCAGATGTTCAAGGGGTGTATATAGCAGAAATAATTCAAGATAGTGGAGCAAAACAAGCTGGATTACAAATAGGAGATATTATTGTTAAATTCGATAATAATGTTATTACAAAGTTTGAAGAATTGACAAATTTAGTAGAAAATCATAAAGTGGGTGATTCTGTTGTTTGTGAGGTTTGGAGAAATAATAAAAGTATTAAAGTAACAATTCAATTAAAAGATTTTAATGAATAATAAAGTCCATAAAAATGGACTTTATATTTTTGTGGTTTTACGGTATCATTTATATTTAGAGAATAGTTAGAATGGAGATAATGGAGGTAATATTATGTATTTAATAGTTGGATTAGGTAATCCTGGTAAAAAATATGAGCATACTAGACATAATGTAGGATTTGATATGATTGATATATTAGGGAACAAGTATAATATTGATATAAATAGGAGAAAATTTAAAGGAATCTTTGGTAGTGGAACAATAGATAATAAAAAAGTTTATCTATTAAAACCTGAAACTTATATGAATTTAAGTGGTGAAAGTGTAAGGGAAATAATGGGATACTATCAAATACCTATAGAAAATGTTATCATAGTATATGATGATATAAGTTTGGACGTAGGAAAAATAAGAATTAGAAAAAAAGGAAGTGCTGGAGGACATAATGGTATTAAAAGTATCATTTCACAATTATCCACAGAAAATTTTCTGCGCATAAAAATTGGTGTAGGTTCTCCTGATAAAGAAGAGTTAGTTAATCATGTATTAGGTACTTTTTGCAAAGAAGATAGAGAAGAAATAGAGGAAATATTTAAAGTATCTGTACTGGCAATTGAAACAATAATTAAAGAAAATAGTGATGAAGCAATGAATAAATATAATGGGTTTAATATACATAAATAGCTTGGTGAGGTGTGGATTATGAGATTGCAGGGATTGATAGATCCTTTAATAAATAACCCTAAATTTAGTAGCATTATAAAAGATATAGATGAAAAGAGATTCCCCTTTCAGGTTAATGGATTATCAGATTCGGGGAAAGCTTATTTTATATATTCTGTTTTTAATAAAAGCGATAAATCCATATTTATTATAACTAGTTCAGATGTGGAGGCTAAGAATCTATACGAGGATTTATCATTTTACTATCCGTCGGTATATTTTTTGCCTGCTAAACCTGTGGTTTTTTATAATGTATATGCAGTATCGGGTGATTTAAGATGGGAAAGATTAAAAGTAATTAAGGAAATTTTAACAAATGAACGAAAAATAATTATTACTAGCATAGAATCTGCTTTATCTTCATGTATATCTCCAGAGTTATATAAGAAGAATATTGTTAATTTAGCTGTTGGTAAATCTATTAATATAGATAATTTGGTTAAAACACTTATTTCTAGTGGTTATGAACGGGTTAGTATGATTGATTCAAAAGGACAATTTTCCTTAAGAGGAGGAATAATAGACGTTTTTTCACCAGTTGAGACTAATCCTTATCGAATTGAGTTGTTCGACGATGAAATAGATTCTATTAGAAATTTTAACGTTGAATCTCAAAGAAGTATAGATAAAATAAAAAAAATTAATATTTTTCCGGCAAAAGAACTTATTCTTAGTGAAGAACAACTTTTAGAAGGTGAAAAGAAAATTAAGGAAGATTTGAATGATGTTTTATCTAGATTAAAGGATGAAGAGGCATCAGAAAGAATTAATAAATCAATAAATAGAAATCTAGAACTTTTAAAAGAAAATAACACTTTTGATACAATTGATAGCTTTATCCCTTATTTTTATGAGAAAACTTATTCATTGTTTGATTATATGAAACAATCCTTGATAGTTTTAGATGATGAGGTAAGGACTTTAGGTAAAGCGGAGAGCTCTTATTATGAATTTGAAGATGATTATAAAAATCTATTACAAAGAGGTAGTATCCTACCTAAACAAGTAGAATTAATCTTAAATAAAGATGAATTCTATCGAAACTTAAAAAGTGCAGACTTAATAACATTAAACCTTATTTTTAAGGACAATAAAAAACTCGATAAGATGAAAGAGTACAGCTTTAAACAATCTACCTTAAATGGGTATCAAGGTAAAATGAATTTGTTAATAGAAGATATAAAACATATGCAAGAAAAAAAGCAAAAAATTATGATTTTAGCAGGAACAAGGCCTAGAGGAGAGCGGTTAGCAGCAAATCTTAGAGAAGAAAATTTGAATTGTGTATACAAGGATAAATTAGATGATATAGTTGCTGGAGAGATAGTAGTTACCTTTGGAAGTTTAAATAAAGGTTTTGAATACTCAGATGTAAGTATTACTGTAATTTCTGATAAAGAGGTTTTTGGTAAAGCAAGAAAGAGTACTAAAAAAGCTAAAGGAAAAGGTGTATCTAAAATAAGTAGTTACACTGAATTGAAGCCTGGAGATTATGTTGTTCATGTAAATCATGGAATCGGTGTGTATAAAGGTATAAAACAATTAGACGTTCAAGATTGTAAAAAAGATTATTTAGAACTAACTTATAATTCAGGGGACAAACTATTTGTTCCGGTTGATCAATTAGATTTAGTTCAGAAATATATTGGGGGAGAAGGGTCTCATCCAAAAGTAACTAAATTAGGTGGAAATGAATGGAGTAAATCTAAAGCTAAAGTTAGAAAAGCTATTAATGAAATTGCACAGGATTTAGTGAAATTATATGCAGTTAGAGCTACGTTGAAAGGACATAAATTTAATAAAGACACCATTTGGCAAAAACAATTTGAAGAGGAATTTCCTTATCAAGAGACACCGGATCAACTCAGAGCAATTGAAGAGATAAAACAAGATATGGAATCTACAAAAGTAATGGATAGACTTGTATGCGGTGATGTAGGGTATGGAAAAACAGAAGTGGCATTAAGAGCTGCATTTAAATCAGTTATGGAAGGTAAACAAGTGGCGATTTTAGTACCAACTACAATATTAGCTGAACAGCACTATAACAATATGGTTAAAAGGTTTTCAGATTTTCCAATAAAAATAGATATGATAAGTAGATTTAGAACCCCGGCGCAACAAAAGGAAACGCTTAAAGAAGCTAAAGTTGGTAATGTAGATGTATTAGTAGGAACGCATAGAATATTACAAAAGGATGTACAATTTAAAGACTTAGGCCTTTTAATTGTTGATGAAGAACAAAGATTTGGAGTTGCACACAAAGAAAAAATAAAAAATTTGAAAAAAAATATTGAAGTTTTAACTTTGACAGCTACACCTATACCAAGAACTTTACATATGTCTTTAACAGGTATTAGAGACATAAGTGTAATAGAAACGCCTCCTGAAGAAAGATATCCTGTACAGACATATGTTGTAGAATTTAATGATCAATTAATAGGGGATGCAATAGAAAGAGAGTTAGGAAGAGGTGGGCAAGTTTATTTTGTTTACAATAGAGTTGAAACCATAAAAGAAATGGCTTCTTATTTGAATAAGCTGATTCCTAATGCAAGAATAGCTATAGCGCATGGACAAATGAAGGAAAGAGAATTAGAAAAAGTCATGTTAGATTTTATGAAATATGAGTATGATATACTTTTATGCACAACAATAATTGAAACAGGATTAGATATACAAAATGCAAACACTATGATAATTTATGATGCAGATAGATTCGGGTTATCACAACTATATCAATTAAGAGGAAGAGTTGGTAGAACTAATAGAATTGCTTATGCATACTTAACTTATAAACCAGATAAGATTTTATCGGAAGTAGCAGAAAAAAGATTAAAGGCAATTAAAGACTTTACAGAGCTTGGATCAGGGTTTAAGATTGCTATGAGAGATCTAGAAATTAGAGGATCAGGTAATGTGGTGGGAAAGGCACAAAGTGGTCAGATGGCAGCAGTAGGGTATGACTTGTATTGCAGAATGTTAGAGAATACTATAAAAATTATAAAAGGTGACATTGAGAAAGAGCCTATTGAAACTACGGTAGATTTAAAAGTAGATGCTTATATACCTAGAGAATATATTATAGACGAAATTCAAAAGATTGAAGTATATAAAAGAATCGCATCTATTGATTCAAAGGAAAATTTGATGGATATCCAAGAAGAATTAGAAGATAGATTTTCTAATATTCCTGAATCTGTAGAAAATTTAATGAATATTGCTTTGATTAAAAGTATGGCTAGTTCTATTGGTGTTGAGGAAATAAAAGAGAAGAATAAACAGGTATCTATACGATTTGAAAATAATAAAAATTTCTCACAAGGATTTATCAAAGCTATTTTAGATAATTACAGTAAATATATAGTTTTCGATTTAGGAGATAAACCCGTTATTAACTTTATGCTAAAGGACATTAAAAAAGAATTTTTGGTTAACATTTTAAGAGAATTTTTTGAACATTTAAAAACTCTTATTGAAACATAATTAATTTATGGTAGAATAAATTTATGCATAAAAAATAATATTAGTAAATGGAGGAAGAAAAATTGAAAAATATAAAGAAAATAGTTGCGGCTAGTTTATTCGCGATTGTATTAATTTCTGCAACAGGCTGTAATCAAATAAAAAAAACACAGGCAGCAATTGATAAAACTATTGTTGCAGAAGTGGACGGGGATGCAATTACAAGAAAAGAACTAGATAATGATGATGAAACTTTATATGTAATTGAAAGCATTAAAACTCAGTATGGTGAAACTTACGAAGAAAATGCTGAAGCTATGGAATCTTTGAAAACTGAAAAATCTAGAATTCTTGATACTATGGTTTTAGATAAACTTTTAATGGCAGAGGTTGATAAAAGAGGAATTATGCCTACGGATGAAGAAATGACAGCTGGCATAAGCGAACAATATGATTCTATAAAAGCTCAATTTGAAACTGAAGAAGCTTTTACTGAAGCTTTAAAAGCTCAAGGAGCAACAGAAGAAAGTTTGAAAGAATACATAAAAAAATCAGTTATATATCAAAAATTACAAGAAGACATATTAAAAGATGTTAAAGTTACAGAAGAAGAAATTCAAGAATATTATAATAAATACAGTGCAAAATATCCAGCTAATGCAGAGGAACCAACAACTTTAACACTTGCACATATTTTAGTTGCAACTGAAGAAGAAGCAAATGAAGTTAAGAAAAAGATTGATGATGGTGCGGATTTTGCTGAGATGGCAGCACAGTATGGTACAGATGGAACAAAAGAAACTGGTGGAGAATTAGGAGAAATTCCAGCTAATACTCAAGATTATGATGCAGACTTTATGCAAGGTGCTATGGCTTTAAAAGCTGATGAAGTTTCAGTACCTGTAAAAAGCCAATTTGGTTTTCATATAATAAAATGTATAGCTAGAAATGATAAAGATTCTCTTCCATTTGAAGATGTAAAAACATCTATAGAAGCAGAATTAACATACTATAAACAAAATGATTCTATTACTGAAACTGTTGATAAATTAAAAGAAGCTGCTGAAATAAAAAAATATGAAGATAGATTGATATAAAAAAAGGTGATGCGTTAGCATCACCTTTTTTTTATTGTTTAATAGAATAAAATATGAATAAAGTGTTAATTATTTAGAGCGATTTTAAATTCGTTTAAGGTTGAAAAAATGTTGCCATGAACTGTTTTATTTAGTATAAAAATTAATGCTATACAAATGTGTATAAAATTTCATGTTTGTACGGATAATAATGTTGAAATAGATTATTAATACAATTAAGGAGGTCAAGTCTATATGAAAGCTACAGGAATTGTAAGAAGAATAGACGATCTAGGAAGAGTAGTTATACCTAAAGAAATCAGAAGAACCCTTAGAATCAGAGAAGGAGATCCATTAGAAATTTTCACTGATAGAGAGGGCGGTGTAATACTTAAAAAATATTCACCAATAGGCGAATTGAGTGATTTTTCTAAAGAATATGCTGAATCTTTGCATTCAACAATAGGAAATATAATTTTAATTGCAGATAAAGATACCATTGTATCTGTTAGCGGAGCTCCTAAAAAAGAATATGGAGATAAAAAAGTTAGTATGGAGCTTGAAAAGATTATGGAAGAAAGGCATACAGTAAGAACAGGAGAGGGTGAAAGCAAAGTAATCCCAATAATGGATGATGAAGATGTTGAAAACAAATACTCAAGTCAAGTAGTGGCACCAATTATAGCTGAAGGTGATGCTATTGGAGCAGTTATGATTTTATCAACAGAGCCAAAAAGTAAATTTGGAGAGTTAGAAGAAAAAATTGCAGAAACAGCGGCATCTTTTTTAGGTAAACAGATGGAACAATAAATGGCAGAATTCTGCCATTTATTTTTGTAATAAAAAGTAAAAACCAAGAGTATAAATACTTATACTAAGTGAGAAAAGTGGAGGTATATTTTGAAAAGACAATCTTTGTTGAGAGGAACATTGATTTTAGGGGTTTCGGGCATATTTGCTCGGTTTATTGGTATATTTTTTAGGATACCATTAACGATTCTTGTAGGAGATGAGGGAATCGGATATTACCAAATGGCTTATCCCATGTATATGTTTTATATTGCATTAGCAGCTGGTATTCCTTTAGCTATGTCAAAGATGATTTCTGAAAGAAGAGCTTTAAATGATAATAAAGGAATCGTGCTGGTATTTAAAGAATCTTTATTGCTTATGCTTTTGCTAGGAGTTGGTACAAGTCTTATTATGCTTTTATTTTCTAAACAAATAACAATACTATTTAAATGGGATAATAAAGCATATTATTCGTTGATGGCATTAGGGGTGGCGCCTATTTTTATTTCGATAATGGGAGCTTTTAGGGGTTTTTTTCAAGGCTTACAGAATATGACACCAACTGGAATATCGCAAATATTGGAGCAAATAGGACGAGTTATCATTGGCATAGGGTTGGCGGTTATATTACTACCGAAAGGGGTTGAATATGCGGCTGGTGGAGCTACGCTGGGTGCTGCGGCAGGTGGAGCATTAGGATCGCTATATTTATTTGATATGTACATAAAAGCAAGGAAAGATTTAAATGTAGGAAAGGTTAACTATGACCCGGAGGTTATGAGTAGTTTATTAAGAATTGCAATACCAATTTCTTTGGGTGGGGCGGTAGGAACAATTATGAATTTGATTGATTCAATATTAGTTCCTCAAAAACTACTACAAGCGGGGTATTCTTTAAAATCTTCTACTGTTTTATATGGTCAATTAACTGGAAAAGCAGCAGTTTTGGCAAATGTTCCACTTACAATATCAGCTGCTTTATGCGCATCATTAGTGCCTATAATTTCTGCAGCCTATTTATTCAAAAGAAAAAATGAATTAGAATATAATATAGCAAATGTTTTTAAACTTTCTTTTGTCATTGCGTTACCATCAACTATGGGTTTATATTTACTGGCGGAGCCCATTATGATTTTGATTTTCAGAAGTCAAGCAGGTGGGTATGATATTTTGAAATATAGTGCATTAACTATTCCCTTTATAGTACTTACTCAAACCACAACCATAATATTACAAGCAACAACATCTAAGCTTATGCCTATAATAAATTTAATTATAGGATGTGTTGTGAAGGTTGTAGTTGCCTCAATATTAATCCCCATTCCAGAGATAAATATATATGGAGCAGTTATAAGTACTATTTTAGCCTATTTAATATGTTTCTCTTTAAATCTATCATTGATGATTAAAAAGTTTGATTTTAAAGTAAATATTTATGAAGTTTTGATTAAACCAGCAATAGCCACAATAGCTATGTCATTTATAGTTGTTTTTGTTTATTTAAAGATGTATAATCAAACAATGAGTAATTCATTAGCCTGTGCAATATCTATTTTTGCTGGTATATTAACATATAGTATACTAATCTTGGTGCTTGGTGTTTTGGACTATAACACTTTTAAATTGAAATTGGCTAATAAATTTAGGTGATTGAGAGGGTAAAATATGATTAAAATAGTAGGTCTAGGGCCGGGAAATATAGATGCACTGACCATTGGTACATTAAATGTATTAAAAGAAAGTAGTAATGTTTTTTTTAGAACAGAGATTCATCCTAATGTAAAAGATTTAAAAGAATTTGGAATAAATTTTTGCAGTTATGATTATTTATATGAGACATTGGATAAGTTTGATGATGTGTATTCATCTATGGCAAAGGATTTAGTAGAAAAGCACAAAGAGTATAAAGATATAGTTTATGCAGTGCCAGGTCATCCTTTGGTAGCAGAAAAATCTGTTGCTTTACTATTGGAACTGTGTAAAATAGAGAATGTGGCAGTGGAGATATTACCAGCTGTGAGTTTTATTGATGCTATTGTAGAAAGTTTGAAGCTAGATCCTATAAATGGACTTAAGATAGTTGATTCTTTTGACTTGAATAATCAAATTTTTGATAAAAGAGTTGACACGATAATAACACAGGTATATGATAAATTTATTGCATCTGAGGTAAAGATAAGCTTAAGCCAATATTATAGGGATGATACAGAAATTTATTTTGTCCGCGCGGCTGGGGTTAAAGGATTAGAAAGCATAAGAATGATATCTTTATATGAGTTGGATAGGCAAGAAGATATTGATTATTTAACTTCTGTATACATACCTAAAAATGTAAATTCATCAAAAGATTTCAATGATTTGCTAAATATTATGGGAAAGCTCAGAAGTGAAGATGGCTGTCCGTGGGACATTGAACAGACTCATGCTTCTTTGAAAAGATGTTTAATAGAAGAATGTTATGAAGTATTGGAAGCTATTGATGATCAAGATGTAGATGGAATAATAGAAGAATTAGGTGATGTACTCCTTCAGGTGGTATTTCATTCACAAATAGGAAAAGAAGATGGATATTTTAATGTGAATGATGTTATAGAAGGTATCTGCAACAAACTAATACAAAGACACCCACATGTTTTTAATGAAGGACATGTTGAAAATTCAGAACAAGTTTTAATTAATTGGGAAAATATAAAAAAAGAAGAAAAAGGTTTTAATTCATATACAGAAGAGTTGAAACATGTTGCGAAAAACTTGCCTTCGTTGATAAGGGCTGATAAAATTCAGAGAAAAGCAGCTAAAGCTGGTTTTGATTGGGATGATATATCTTTTGTATTTGATAAAATAATTGAAGAATTTGAAGAAGTTAAGGAAGTATACAAATCTCAAAATAAGTTAAGAATAAAAGAAGAAATAGGTGATTTAATATTTAGTTTGGTTAATTTATCAAGATTTCTTGACATTGACCCAGAGTTTGCATTAAATTATACTATAGACAAATTTATTTCTAGATTTGAATATATTGAAAAGTCTACAATAAATAAAGGGTTGTGCTTAGAACAAATGACTTTGAAAGAAATGGATAAACTATGGGAAGAAGCAAAAACAAATAAATTGTAAAATAAGCGAAAAAAATTCTTCAAAAAAGAAGGATTTTTATATAAAAAAAAGAATAAAACATATATCTTAGTGATATCATTTTAAGGAGGAAACAAAAGTGAATAAATCAGATTTAGTAGCAAAAATGGCGGAAAGAAGTGGATTAACAAAAAAGGATGCTGAAATGGCTTTAAAATCATTTATTGAAACAGTAGAAGAAGCGTTAGAAGGCGGAGATAAAGTTCAATTAGTTGGATTTGGTACTTTCGAAACTCGTGCAAGAGCAGAAAGACAAGGAAGAAATCCAAGAACTAAAGAAGAAATAACAATTCCAGCTTCTGTAGCTCCAGTATTTAAAGCAGGAAAAGAATTCAAAGAAAGAGTTAATAAGTAATTAGATAATAACTAAAGCCCAGGTTACTGGGTTTTTTGTTTTATAAAGGGAGGCAATTATGAGACTTGATAAATATCTAAAAATATCAAGAATGATAAAAAGAAGGACTATTGCAAAAGAAGCTTGCATAAGTGGTAGAGTACTAATTAATGGTAAAATAGCAAAAGCTAGTACAGAAGTGAAAGAAAATGATATAATAGAAATTAGTTTTGCTAAAAGTTCATTAAAAGCTAAGGTGCTAAATATAGCAACTCATGTATCAAAAGAGGATGCAAGAAATTTATATGAAATAATTTTAGATTCTGAAGAAAATATTTAAACTTTCTTCTATGCGTAATAGTTTATATGTGAAGTAATATTAAAACAATTTTTAGCATATAAATATTTACAAGTGGGAGGGATGAGGATGGAAGGCAAAAAAGAAATTGTTGATATAAATAAAAGTAGTCTGTCTTTAGAAAATAGGAATAAGTTAATTCTTTCAGGGGTTTCAGAAGTTATAACTTTTGATGAAGCAGTGATCCAACTTGATACCAAGTTGGGAAAGTTGACAATTAAGGGTGAAGAACTTAAAATGAATAAATTGGATGTACAATATGGAGATGTTGTTATATTAGGGCAAGTAAATAGTATGATTTATTCTTCAACTCAAAGTAAAAGCGATAAGGAAAGTATTATCGCAAGGTTATTTAGGTGATGAAGATATGATTATGTCTATTGATATTCAAATAAAAATGATGATTTATAGTCTATTTACAGGGATTATTACTGGAATATTGTTTGATGTGTATAGAACAATAAGAGGATTTGAAAATCCCAATAAAGTACTTACCGTTCTTGAAGATATTTTATTTTGGATTCTTGTAGGGTTGCTAGATTTCATATTCTTATTGTATAATAATTATGCATATATAGGTATTTACGTTTATGGTTTTTTATTTCTAGGAATATTTTTATATATAAAATTTAGTAGTAAAGTTTTTATAAAAACTATAAATAGAATATTATTATTTATAGTTAAGATTATACGAGTTGTTTTAAACATAATAATGTATCCATTTAATCTTTTTTATTATAATATAATCAAGAAAAATAGAAATAATTCTTGAATATAAATTGAAACACAACTAAAATATAGATATACTATATTTTAGGAGTAAATATATGAAAAATAAGAAAAAATCAACTAAATTTATTTTTGGTGCAATAATTATCTATTTAGGGTATACATTTATAAATCAACAAATAGCCATAAACAATAAAAAAGCAATTTTAAGTCAGTGTGAGAATCAATTGAAAGAAGTTAGTGAAGAAAATAAAGATTTACTAGATGAAGTAAAGATGTCAAATACCTACAAATATGTTGAAAAATTAGCTAGAGAAAGACTAGGTTTTATTAAACAAGGTGAAACAGTGGTCATCAGTGAAGAAAAGTAAACACAATAAACAGTTAATCATAATTTTTTATATACAATGAGGAGGAATTTTATTAACATGGCCTTAAAATTAGGAAGCATTTTAGAAGGTACGATAGTTAACATTACGAAATTTGGAGCATTTGTTGAGGTTGACGGAAAAACTGGACTTGTTCACATATCCGAAGTATCTGATACATATGTGAAAGACATTAAAGAGCATTTAAAAGAACAAGACAAGGTTAAAGTAAAAGTAATTTCTGTTGATGATGGAGGTAGGATAAGTTTATCTATAAAACAAGCAACTCCTAAAAGAAAATCTGTAAAACCAGAAGAAGTTGATTGGAATAAAAACAAAGAAAAAAAACCAAAAGAGAATTTTGAAGATGTTCTTACTAAATTTTTAAAAGAAAGTGAAGAAAGAGCTCAAGATCTGAAAAAACACCAAAATGCAAAAGGCGGCAAATATTCCAAAAAAAGTTAATGAAAAATAATAAATCAAGGAACTAAGGTTCCTTTTTTTATATTTTAAAAAAGTATTTCTGATAATACTGGATACAAAAAACACTTAAAAAAATTAATTTATATAGGAAAAAACATTAGAATAATGGCTTGGTTACTGATTTTACATAAAGGTAAAAACAAAAATAAATAAAGAAAACAAAAAAACAAAATAAAAAGTGTTGACAATAAAAATTTATTAATATATAATAGTTTATGTCGCCAAAACATGACGACGTAATTGCCGAAGTGGCGGAACTGGCAGACGCACAGGACTTAAAATCCTGCGGTGCTAACACACCGTACCGGTTCGATTCCGGTCTTCGGCACCAATAAT
>NZ_FQXM01000060.1 GCF_900129965.1 Clostridium grantii DSM 8605
TACAAAATCTCCATGCTTCTAGGAGTTTTGGACATGTATAAATTAACATTTGAACTGAAAACCCTATAGCAAAAAAACAATGAAATATTAAAGAATTGTCGAGAATGCGTTAGAAAAGGGATATAGTTTAGATATTATCACAGAAATATTAGGTGTATCTGCTGATGAAGTAGAAAAGGTGAAAAATAATTTGAGATGAAGGTACATGAAAATCTGTGAGATGAAAATTATAAAAAATAGAAGTAATTAAAAAACTGCCCACAATGGCAGTTTTTTAATTTTACTAGAAAAACAAAGAAAAATCACTGAAAAAAATTAAGTTTACACTACATGGTTCGACAAGAAAAAAATACAAATTATGATAATATAGAATAAGATGAAACAAAAAAATATTCACTTCGTAGTTCAATAGAGCAACAAAAATTGTTCATTCCATTTACAATTTTTGTAAAACACCTGGCCATTTACAAAAACTGGAACAGTTTTTGCCGCTTAGAAAAAAGAATTCAAAGAAAAACACTGGAAAAATTCCGTGAAGGGTTTAAGGTTCTTAACCTTATTAATTGGAAAAGTAAATATGTTGAACCTGGCATTTGTGATGGAACCCAATGGAGTATTGAAATGGACATTGATGGTAGAAAGAAAAAGATCATTGGGGATAATAAGTTTCCAAAAGAATGGTCTGATTTTTGCCAGTTGATTAGAGTTTCTAATAAATACTTGACTTAATAGAGGTTATAATAGAATATTTTTGTAGGTTGACTGCGGTCAACTGATTGAATAAATATCGAGGAGGAATAGACTATGAAATATTCAGGATCATGTCTTTGTGGTAAAGTTACTTTTAAAATTGAAGGAGATTTCGAAGATTTTTATTTATGTCATTGTAGCAGGTGTCGCAAGGATACTGGTTCGGCGCATGCAGCTAATCTGTTTTCTACCACTGCCAAGTTAAGGTGGTTGTCTGGGAAGGAGTATGCTAAAACTTTTAACTTTCGTTTAGAAGGGCACATAAAAAGCTTCTGTTCAAATTGTGGATCAGCTTTGCCGAATATACAAATGGATGGAAAATTACTGGTTGTTCCTGCAGGAAGTATTGACAGTGATATAAATATAAAACCACAAGGACATATATATTATGCAAGCAAAGCAAACTGGGATACAGAGCTTGAGAAGTTAACTAAGTTTGATGAACTACCAGATGAAAAATAAATAGATTGTTATTTTTTAGTCCTAACTTGACACAATCAGAAGGCTTAGATATTCCCTTAATTGATTTGGTAATGTTTCTAAGACCAACTCAATCACCAACCATATTTTTTCAGCAATTAGGTAGAGGGTTAAGAAAAGCTACTGGTAAAAAATATTTAAACGTATTGGACTTTATAGGAAACTATAAAAAAGCAGTATTGGTTCCTTTTTTATTAACAGGGGACACAACACTTATAAGAAATAGAAACCAAAGAAAGTCTTTCGTTTCACTACAGCCTTTCTTTGGCAGTACCTCAGGGGTACTTATTTTTACAATTATGTAAAAATATTATAACATTGAGGTTTGCTATATGGTATAGAAATAAAAAGCAATTAAAACAGAGATGTAGATATACAGGAGAGTTAATGCAGAAACTTAAAGTGCTAAAATTAGCACATGTATCTTATTAAACTGAATGCCTTATAAAGAAGAATATCGGAAAGCCGTGTGCGAGAAAATCGCATGCACGGTTTGATGAGGGGAAGGAGGCTATGAGCCTCTGACTTACTCTACTGAAATATTTAATAAATTAAAATTCCAAAATGGTAGCTTCTTTAATTTCATTAGAAAAAAAAGAAAAAGAGTTTAAATTTTTTTTTGTTTACACTACATGGTTCGACAAAAGAAAGCTAAGAATCATGATAAAATATAAAAAGAGAATAAATTTTATAATTTTTTTCATGATAAACATAGATTTTGATGGTATTTAAATTAAAAAACTTAGAAATTAGATTTAAACTTAATAATTAAGGGGGAAAATGTATGGGTTTATTAGGTAGTTTGTTAAAAGGAAGTGGTGAAATTTTGGGAGTAGTTTCAGAAGGTGTTTTAAAATTTACAGGTGAAGTTGTAGGGCAAGTTGCAGATGAATTTGGAGCTAATGATTTAGCGGATACATCAAGGAATATGGGTAAGAAATTAGGAGAAGTTTCGAATATAGCATTAAAAACCACAGGTAACATAACTGGAACAATTGTTGATAAAACCATTGATATTACTACTGAAATAGGGGGAGGGCTAGGTGGATTTGTTGCACAAAGTTATGGTGCTTCTGAAGGGGAAATACAAAATGCTAAGAATATAGGTAAAATCGTTGGCGGTGCAGCTGGAGGATTAATTGTAGGGGATGTAATAGGCGCAGGAGTTACAGGTATTACAGCAGCAGCTGGAGTTGCAAGCACAGGGGCAGCAATATCATCATTACATGGTGCAGCACAAACCAGTGCTACGTTAGCTCAAATTGGTGGGGGAACATTAGCTGCAGGTGGTGGTGGAGTAGCAGCTGGACAAGCAATCTTAAATGGAATAAATGTGATTTCAACTGGCGATGGGGTTGTTTCGGGTATTAAGAAAAACCAAAAATACTAATAAGATTAAAATTTATTAGATAAAACATAAGTATAAATTAATATTTCAAGTGCTTTGTATTTATTAATAAATATGTGTAATTAAAAAACAAAATACATCAAAAGACGGGTGAAAAAAATGGCTAAAGATTATTACTTTATATTAGGAGTAGCAGAAGATGCAACTGAAGAAGAAATTAAAAGTTCATTTAGAAAGTTGGTTAAGATATGGCATCCAGATATTTGTAAAAGAGCAGATGCAAAGGAAAGATTTTTGGAAATAGGAGAGGCATATGAAATATTAAATGATCCTATTAAAAGAAAAGAATATGATAGATATAAAGATGGATATAATAATTCATACTCATATGAAGGTAGTTCAAATACCGAAGATTTTTATAAGAATGAAAGATATGCTAGAGAAAAAGCAAAGCAATATGCAAATATTTCTGTAGAAGAATTATTACAAAGTATAATTGGAGGCATTGTAGATTTAACATATGATGCCACTAAGTATGCGCTAATGGGTAAAAGGAAAGAGTTACAATTGACATTTTGGGGGAAGTTCGGTATAGGACTTAAAGGATTAGTATTAATAATATCTTTTGCATTAGTATTCACAGGTATTGGTGCTGTGGTTTCTATACCAATAGGAGTAATTACTGTAAAATCTTTATATAAAGATAATAAATTTATAGGTATATTTAATTTGTTAAAGTACGCTGTGATGGATATAGCATTAGTTATGGGAGTGATTTCTATCATTAATTTTATGGTTTGGTCACTGACGTAAGCAATATCTATAGACATTTAAATTAAGAAGGAGATTAATATGGGAGAATTATTGATAGGTTCTATTTTTTTATGTGGAATATGGATTTTTGTTAGAATAATAATTGGATTAATTAGGCAACAAAATATAATAAGAACAGGTAGTTCGTATGAAAAAGATGCAGTTATAAAAAAAATTATAAAGAAAGAGATTAATGGGTTTGTATCTAATACAATAGAAGAAGTTAAAAATCCTAAAAGAATATTGAAATTATTCTTAGCAATTCCTTTGATGGTATTTCTGATGTTTCTGATAAGTGTGATTATACTTTCATTAGTTTACTAATAAGAATATAGAAGTATTAAGCAAGTTCGTCAGTTGCACTTCATCACTAGGAGTACCGGTGCTTATTAGCAAGCTCAATCTAAAGATTTCGCAAACACCTCAGAGGTGTAATATTTTCCAGGAACAAGCCGTTTAGCGAAAAAACAATGAAATATTAAAATTTTTGTAAAGTACCTGACTCCTTACAAAAACTGGAACAGTTTTTGTCGCTTTAATCAATGAAACTGCCAGTGATGGCAGTTTTTTTAGTTTAATCAAAAAAGTATGGAAAAAAGCTTGAAAATAATTTGTATTTTACTACAGCTTTCGACAAGATAAAAATACAAATTATGATAAAATAAAGGATAATAATGTATTTGAGTTAGGAAATGAATTGAAACTATAGACAAACAACTTCAACTATAAATTTATTAAAGTCCAAAACTCCTAGAAGAGTAGAGAGCTATAAAACTAGTTGATACATCTAGTTTTTAGTATAAGCATAAAAATTAGAGAAAAAATAAGTTTTTTTTTACATAGAATCAGAGAATTTTAAAAAAATGCAAATTAGGGGTGATACTAGTTGGAAATATTAATATTTTATTTTTTAGTGGCAGTAGGAATAATTATTTTACCAAAATACAGTAGATATAGGGGATCAAAGTACAAAATTGCTAGTGGAAATAGTTTTTTTAAAACAGTATTTGATAAAGGAAATTATGGTGAATTTTTGACTTTTTCATATCTAGAAAAGTTGGGTAAGCAGAATAAACTTATGACAAATATATATTTACCAAAGGCAGATGGTTCAACAACAGAGGTTGATTTAATAATGCTTTCAGAAACGGGTATTTATGTGTTTGAGTCAAAGAATTATAGTGGGTGGATTTTTGGTGATGAAAAAAATAAGAACTGGACTCAATCACTTCAAAACAAACAGAAAAATAAATTTTATAATCCAATATGGCAGAATAAAGGACATATTAGTGCTTTGAAAGATACATTGGGGATTAATAAGGAAGATTTTTATAAATCATATATTATATTTAGTGAGCGTTGTACACT
>NZ_FQXM01000037.1 GCF_900129965.1 Clostridium grantii DSM 8605
GCCAATCATTATTCACAAGTGTAAGAATGCCTCCGGCGTAATGTTTTTGAAGATTTGATAATACAAAGTTTTGATAAGATTCATGAGAAACATATTTAGGTTTCATTTGTAACACCCCAATCACAGTTAGTAAAGGAAGTAATCCCTTCAATGCGATTATTGGGTTGATTTTCAAAAGTCAAGTGTTTTTTTGAGTTTTAACAATGTTTTTTAGAAGTGAAATTTCCAATTTCACTTTAAGAAAATAAAAAACTTCCTACTAAAAGTAGGAGGATTACAACTAAAGTGTTTTGAGGAAACCCTTAAAACATAACACTCGGTTAATTCCGAGAGTTTATATAGTTATAAGGAGGATGTTATGAGCAGTAGAACAGGAACGCCCACATACGTTAAAATTTCTTTAGATATAGCAACTAGAATATATAAAAAACATTTAATAAAAGATGCTAAATTAAAGGGGAGATCAATTCTATCAAGTGAATATGGAGTTTCACCAGAAACTATTAGAAAAGCTATGAAACTATTAGAAGAAGAAGATGTAGTTATAGTGAATCAAGGTAGTGGAATATTAGTTAAATCTACTGATGCTGCTTTGAAATTTATTGAAAAATATGAAGAAAAACAAAATTTAGATTCTCTTATAAATCAAATTAAATCTTTACTTGAACAAAGAAAAAACATGGAAAAGGATTTATATGAGTTAAATGAGAAATTGATTGATTATGCTTATAAATTTAAAAGTAGTAATCAGTTTGAACCTACAGAGATAGATGTTCCACTGAATAGTTCTTTCATTGGTAAAAGTTTAAGTGAAATAGATTTTTGGAATAATACTAATGCTACAATTGTTGGAATTTTAAGAAAAGAAAAGATAGATATATCTCCATCTCCAAAAACTATTATAGAAGAAGGGGATAAGCTTTTTGTACTAGGTAATTCAGGCTTTGAAGAAAAAGTTTTAGCTTTTATAAGAAAATAAACATAATGCTTAGCATTAGATGTTTATTTTTTTTATTTGACAAAGTGACAACTTTCCTGATATACTAAGTTGTAGCTTGAAACAACTTCCATATAAAGTTGAGTTGTTTGTAAAAAAATTGTAGGGAGTGATTAAATGATAGAATTTATTCAAGTTAGAAAGAAGTATAATAATTCTGAAGTTTTAAAAGGAATAGACTTGAAAATTAACAAAGGTGAGTTGGTTGTTCTTATAGGTCCATCTGGTTGCGGAAAAACAACTACACTTAAGATGATAAATAGATTAATCAATAAATCAGAGGGTAAAATTTTGATTGATGGAAAAGATATTAATGAAACAGATGCTATAAATCTTAGAAGAAATATAGGATATGTTATTCAACAAACTGGATTATTTCCGCACATGACTATAAAAGAAAATATAGGAATAGTTGCTTCACTAAAAAAATGGAGCGAAGAAGAAATAGATAAAAAAGTTGATGAAATGCTTGAATTAGTTGGATTAGATCCAGTTGAATATAAAGACAGATATCCAAATGAACTTTCAGGTGGACAGCAACAAAGAATAGGTGTAGCTAGAGCTTTTGCAACAAATCCAGAAGTAATTTTAATGGATGAGCCTTTTAGTGCACTAGACCCTATAACAAGAGAAAGTCTTCAAGAAGAATTGTACGAGTTACAGCAAAAATTAAAGAAGACTATAGTTTTTGTAACTCATGATATGGACGAGGCTCTTAAATTAGGAGATAGAATCTGTATTATGAAAGATGGAAATATTGTTCAATTTGATACTCCAGAGGAAATTCTAAAAAATCCTGAACATGATTTTGTAGAAGAATTTGTAGGGAAAAATAGAATATGGAATAATCCGGAATTTATAAAAGTATCTGATATTATGATAGATAATCCTGTAAAAGCAAATGGAAGCAGAACTATAGTACAAGCAATTGAGATAATGAAAAATCATAGTGTAGATAGTTTGCTTGTAACAGATAAAGAAAAGAAACTAGTGGGTATAGTTACAGCAAAAGATATAAGAAGAAATATAGATAGAAAAGTTACTTTAGAAGAGATTATGCAACAAGAAGTTGTAACTACAGATATGGATTCTAGTATAATTGACGTACTAGCAATTATGAATGAGAAGAATGTAGGTTACGTACCGGTAGTTGATGATGGAAATATTTTAAAAGGATTAATTACTAAAAGTAGTTTGATTTCCATATTAAGTACTCAATTTCTTGATACGGAGGTGGAAATATAATGGATTTCTTTAATTATTTTTTAAGTAGAATTGATCAAGTAGGCGATTTGTTTTTTCAACATATTATGTTAACAGTTATGGCTGTATTAGTGGCAGTAGTAGTAGGGGTACCTATTGGTATTTTAATTACCAAAAACAAAAAACTCGCTTCACCAGTAATTGGGGTAGCAAATGTAATACAAGCAGTGCCTAGTTTAGCCTTACTGGGGTTTTTGATTCCAGTTTTAGGGATAGGTAGTACACCAGCTATAGTAATGGTGTTTTTGTATTCATTACTTCCTATTGTTAAAAATACTTATACTGGACTTGCTAATATAAATCCAGATATGTTAGAAGCAGCAAAAGGAATGGGTATGACTAAAAGCCAAATGCTTAGAAGAGTACAATTGCCTTTAGCTCTTCCAGTTATAATGGCTGGTATTAGAATAGCAGCAGTTACAGCTGTTGGACTTATGACAATAGCAGCATTTATAGGTGCCGGCGGATTAGGATATATGGTATTTACAGGAGTTCAAACTGTAAATAACAATATGATTTTAGCAGGAGCAATACCAGCTTGTATATTAGCTTTATTCATGGATTTTGTTATAGGTAAAATTGAAAATATAGTTACTCCAGAAGGTATTAAAGCTAATAAAGGAAAAATTGTTAAAAATAAAAAGATGAAATCTTTAATAAGTTTAATTTTAATTGGAATAATTTTGGTGTCTTCTATAGTTTATTTCTTTAATAGTAATAAATCAGCTAAAGATACAATAGTTATTGCATCTAAGAATTACAATGAACAATTAATTTTAGGTAATATAATGGCCACATTAATTGAAGAAAAAACTGATTTAAATGTTGATAGAAAATTGAATTTAGGTGGATCAAGTATAGTTTTTGAAGCAATTAAAGCTGGAGATGTAGATATTTATGTAGAATATTCTGGTACTGCTTTAGTCAGCATTATGGAACAATCTCCAATTGTAGATAAAGAAGAGGCATATAATGTTATACAGGATTATTTTAATAAAGAATATAACTTGAAATTCTTAAAATCCTTAGGTTTTAATAACACTTATGTTTTAGCAGTAAGAAATGAAACGGCAGAAGAATATGGATTAGAATCTATATCAGATTTAGCTAGGGTAAGTCCTGATATGATACTAGGATCTACTATGGAATTTTCGGAAAGAGAAGATGGATATTTAGGATTACAAAAACTTTATAATTTAAACTTCTCTGAAGTAAAAGGTATAGATGGTGGACTTAGATATACAGCTTTAAATGAAAAGAATTCAGATGTAACAGATGCATTTTCAACAGATGGATTGTTAAAGAAGTTTGGATTAAAAACATTAGAAGATGATATGAATTTCTTCCCAGGCTATTATGCAATTCCTTTAGTAAGACAAGAAACTCTTGAAGAGTATCCAGAATTAGAAGAAGTATTAAATTTACTTGAGAATAAAATAAGTGAAGATCAAATGATAGATTTAAATTATCAAGTAGATGAGGGAGCGGATCCAAGAAAAGTTGCGGATCAGTTTTTAAAAGATATTGGATTAATAGAATAATAAATTTTTCTAATGAAAGAGGGCCTAAAAAGGCTCTTTTTTTATTAAAAAGATTATGAGTATTTTGTAACAAATATAATGAAAACAGCATATTATAATTAGAGTTTATATATTTAATATTCTGGGAGGGTTAAAGTTGAAAAAAGTAATCAAACATATTTTGATTATAGGATTAATTATGACCATTAATAGTTTATTGGGTGGGTGTTCGAGCGTTAAGGACATAGCAAACAAAACATTATCAAAAACTAATGATAATGTACCAAAGGTTGAAGATGCTACAAATAAACAAAGTCTTAGTAATTCAGATAGTAATAAGTCAAGAATAATCAAGCTAAATTTGGGATCAAACAATGCTATTGAAATAAACTTAGATGAAAAATTAAATGAAGAACTTTTAACAAGACTTAATGATGATGAGCTTATGGTTATAAGAAATGGGTATTATGCAAAATATGGATATGAATTTCCAGATGGAAGGTATTTGAATTACTTTAATCAATTTAAATGGTATAAACCATTAAGTGATAATGTGGAAAATGAATTAACTGTTCTAGACAAAGAAAATATTAGATTAATAGATGAATATGATAAATCTAAAGTAAATAATATAGAAATACCAACCTCAAAATCTAATAGTAGGATTAAAAATAATAGAGATTATATCATGAAATTAGATTTGGGTTCAGGTTATTTCATTTATATTGATTTAAATGAAAGATTGAGTGAAGAAATTCTTTGGAAATTAACTGAGGAAGAGTTATCCTATGTTAGAAACGGATATTATGCTAAACATGGATATAAATTTTCACAGGAAAAATACTTGAATTATTTTAAACAATATTCATGGTACAATCCTATAAGTAGCAATGTGGAAAAGAGTTTAAGTAGTATAGATCAAGATAATGTTAAGTTGGTACAAGAATATGAGGATACATTTACATCTTATCAACAGGAAAATAATTATATTGGGTATTTTTGTATTTATTTTGATAGAGGTGCTGGAGATTATATAATGATTGATTTGGAGCAAGGGCTAGAAGAGTCTCTTTTATGTCAGTTAAATTCAACAGAATTAGCATTGTTGCGAAATGCTTATTATGCAAAGCACGGGTATATTTTTTCCATGCAAGAGTATTCAAACTACTTTTATCAGTATGAATGGTATTACCCGGATAGTAAGAATGTAGAAAGCAGACTAACAAATTTGGATAAAAGCAATATTGCTTTAGTACAAAAATATGAATAATAAATCAAGCTCAAAGGAATGGTAATAAACCATTCTTTTTACTTTCTATCTAATAAAAGTATAAACATATTGTAATATTTCTTATTTGTAGTAAAATTATTGTTATCGAAAAATATTAGAAGGGAAGATTAAAATGACAAGAAACTTTATGATAAGAATTTTAATTACAGCAATTACGGGGTCCGTTATAGGATATATTACTAATTGGCTTGCAATAAAAATGTTGTTTAAACCACATACAGAAAAAAGAATTTTTGGGATGAAAGTTCCTTTTACTCCAGGGCTTATACCTAAAGAAAAAGCTAGAATAGCTAAGAGCGTGGGAGATGCAATAGGAGATCATTTGCTTACAAGTGAAACACTAATTGAGTCTTTATGCTCTGAAGAAATGAATGGAAAGCTTAAAAAATGGGTAGAAGATAAAATAAAAGCTATTGAGGATAGTGGGGCTACTTTAAAGGAGCAGCTTTCATTACTTCTTGGAAATAAATATTGCATAGCAAAAGAATATTTGCAAGACAAGCTGAGCAAATTTATATTTACTTCAATAAAAAGTGATGAATTCGTGAAGGAAATTAAAACAACTACATTTAATCTTATTTCAAAAGAAATAAGTAAGAATCCTAGTACAATATTAGATAATCAATTATATTTAAGTTTAAAAGAAAATATTTTAGGTAAAACTATTGAGTACAAAGATTCTAGTGAATTTAAAATTTTGTTAGCTAATGGCATAGAAAACAAAATTTTGGATTTAAATAATAGTAAGGTCACAGTGGAAGAAGTAATTCCTAAGGGGATAGTGGGTTCAGCAAAGGTAGTAATGTACAATCGAAGAGAAGATATCTCTTTATTTATTAAAGATTTTATAAAAAAAGATAGTATTCAAATCAAGCTCAAAGAAACTGTTTTTGAGATGATTAATCAAAATTTAAATCCTATGATGGCTATGTTTATAAATCCTGAAAGTATTTATGATAAAGCTATAAAAGCTATTTATGCAAAGTTAGAAGAAGAAGAATCTCAAAGAGACATAGTGCTAGTAATAAATAATTTAATTGATACTATTTTGAAGAATAATATTTCTACTTTAACTAAAGAGTTTGCGGATAATAAAATTAAAGATAATAGCGCATATTTGGCTGAATTTATTCAAGGTAAGGTTATTACTAATGAAATTTTAGAAAAAGTGGAAAGCGCTATAGAAAATAAGATTGAATCAGTAGATACTATTCAGGAGCTTCTACAAGGTATAAATGTTGATGCAAATCAAATTATAGGTAAACTAATAGATAGCTTATTAGAAAAATTAAATACAAATGGAGAATTAGAAACAAAGATTACTCAATGGGTAAATAACACCATAAATAAAGCAGAAATGCTAACAATTAATGATATTTCCACATGGAGTGGTAAAAATATTTCTAATATTGCTTCTGATTTTGCAGAAGATGTTTATGACAAGTTTATAGAAAACAATGCAGAAGAATTTTTGAATGCTTTAGAAATAAGAAAAATTGTTGAAGATAAAATTAATGATTTTGAAGTTTCATATGCAGAAAAGATAATATTGGAAATTGCTAGTAAAGAATTAAATGCAATAACTTGGTTAGGTGCACTTTTAGGTTTGATTATGGGTCTTTTATCTGCACTAATGTCAAATTTCTAAAAAAAACCAAATTAATTTTGTGACTAAAAAGTAAATAAATGGAAATAATCTTGCTAAATTTTAGAAGTATGATATAATTATAATAATTTCTATTTAGCATGCATAAGGAGGCAAATATGATATTTGATACTCATGCACATTATGATGATGAAAGATTTGATGAGGATAGAGAGACTGTTATAACTGAATTAAGAGAAAATGGAGTTGCAGCAGTGTTGAACTGTGGATCCTCATTAAAGGGCACCTTGGCATCTTTAAAGCTGTCTGAGGAGCATAATTTTTTCTATGCAGCTATAGGAATACATCCTGAATGTGCCAATGAATTTGATGAAGAAGTTTATAATCAGTTAAAGAAAATGGCTCTTGACACTAAAGTTAAGGCTATTGGAGAAATAGGACTGGACTATTATTGGGAGGAAAATCCTTCTAAGGACATTCAGATAAAGGTTATGAGAAAGCAGATGGAGTTAGCTAGAGAACTTAATTTACCAGTAGTTATACATGATAGAGAAGCTCATGAAGATGTACTTAATATTATTAAGGATTACCCTGAAGTCAGGGGAGTTATACATAGTTTTTCTGGAAGTGTAGAGTTTGCTAAGGAATGCTTAAAGCAAGGATATTATATAGGGTTTACTGGAGTTGTGACATTTAAGAATGCAAAGAAGATAAAAAATGTTGCGAAAGAAATTCCTTTAAACAGAATATTGGTGGAAACAGATTGTCCGTATATGACTCCAGAACCACATAGGGGTAAGCGGAATAGATCAGATTATATACCAAATATAATAAAAACTATAGCAGAACTTAGAGCGGTTTCATTTAAAGATATTGAAGAGGCATCTATTAAAAATGCCCAAGAATTATTTGACATAAAACTAAGCTCGTAATAAATTGATATCTTATAATAAACTGATGCATAAATTCGATAAGTAGTATCATATGTATATGGTGTGAAGTATACTTTCCCTATGTATATGATACATTTATATATACTCACAAATCAGACAAATAATCGGTAATAATTATACCAAATTTGACTAAAAATTAGTTTTGGGGTATAATTGTTAACATTGTTTAGTCAAGGGGGTTGTATATGTTTATTAAACCGAGTTTCAGTTTGAAAAAATACTTTTCAACGGGCCTATTGACATTTTGTTTAGGTGTACTTATATGTGTTAGCACATTTATAAGTATTGGGAACATGGAGAAAAAAATCAAAGTAGTAATTGACGGAAAAGAGACTAATATTACCACATATAGAAGTGAGGTAGCAAGTATCCTTGCAGGTAATGACATTGTTCTGGGACCAAAGGATAAAATAGAGCCAAGCCTGAAAAGTACTGTAATTGACGGAGACTTGATTAGCATTACTAAAGCTAAAAGTGTTCAATTACTAGTAGATGGAGAAACTAGAAACCTATTAACAGCTGAAGAAGATGTTGCAAGTGTACTTGCTTATCAAGAGGTTATTTTAGGAAAAGAAGATATTGTTTCTCTAGATTTGGATCAAAAAATTCAGAATGGACTTAATATTGTAATCACTAGAGTGAATACAGTAATTGATGTTCAAACTGAGGCAATTGATTATTCTACTGTTGTAAAAAAAGACTACAATGCCTATGAGGGAACTAAAAGTACAGTTCAACAAGGGCAAACAGGAGAAAGACAAATAAAAACACAAGTTGTATATGAAGATGGAAAAGAAGTGTCTAGAACAGTTGTTAGTGATTCTGTTGTTAAACAACCAGTAGATGAAATTGTTTCGGTAGGTACATTGGGACAATTAGCTTTATCCCGTGGTGGGAGTATAACATATACTAATGTTATGAGCATGAAAGCTACTTCATACACATTAAGTTATTCAGATACTGGAAAAAGTCCTGGAGATGCAGGTTATGGAAAAACGGCTTCTGGAAGACAAGTTGTAAGAGATCCAAACGGATATAGTACTATTGCAGTTGATCCTCGAGTTATTCCGCTTGGAACAAAGTTATATGTTGAGGGTTATGGATATGCAATAGCTGCAGATACCGGTGGAGCTATTAAAGGAAACATAGTCGACTTATATTTTGATACTAAAAGTGAGTGTTATAATTTTGGTGTTAGAACAGTTAAAGTATATGTACTTAAATAGAGCGTTTTACGCTCTATTTTTCTTTGTGTTTTTTCACTTGACAATAAAGTGTCTATGGATGACAATATTAGTGATTAAGCTATAAAGACATACCACTTCAACTATTAATTTATTCAAGTCCAAAACTCACAAATACCTGAGATTTTTGACATGAATAAATTAAGTTTACGTAAGGTATGTCTATAAATAAGGAGTTTGAGATATGATAAAAGAAGTTATAGTAGTTGAAGGTAGAGATGATATAACTGCGGTAAAAAGAGCCGTTGATGCAGAAATTATTGCTGTTGGTGGATTCGGCATAAATAAAAAAGTAATTGATAGAATAATTGAAGCTCAAAAAAGGCAGGGAGTAATAGTCTTTACAGATCCTGACTTTGCAGGAGAGAAGATTAGAAAAATTATTTCTAAAAGAGTTGAGGGCATTAAACATGCTTATATAACAAAAGAAGAGGGCTTAAAAGATGATGATATCGGGGTTGAAAATGCCTCGCCAGGAACAATTATAAAAGCGCTTGAAAGAGCTAAATGTGAATTAAAAGATAAAAGAAAAGTTTTCTGTTCCCAGGATTTATTTTTCTTTGGGTTGACTGGAAATGCAAAAGCAAAGAAAAAAAGAACAATTTTAGGCGGGGAATTAGGCATAGGATATTGCAATTCGGCACAATTTATTACTAGGCTAAATAATTTTGGGATTGGAAAAGATGAATTTATCAAAGCTTTAGATAAAGTCAATAAGGAGATAGAAAATGAATAAATTAAATACTAAAGAATTAGTAAATAAATATGGCTTTAAATTTACAAAAAGTCTTGGTCAAAATTTTTTAACAGATCAATCAGTTTTAGATGATATAGTTAATAGTGCGAAATTAACAAAGGATGATGTGGTAATAGAAATTGGACCAGGTGTTGGAACTCTAACAAAAGAGTTATTAGAAAAAGCTAAAAAAGTTTACTCTATAGAATTGGATTCTTCTTTAGTGCCTATTTTACAGGAAGAGTTAAAAGAGTATGATAACTTTACCCTTATAAACAAAGATGCTTTAAAAGTAGATTTTAATGAACTTATTAAAGATGAAAAAGTTAAATTTGTAGCAAACTTGCCTTATTATGTAACTACACCAATAATAGCTAAAATTTTAACAGAAGGTTATAATTTTGATAGTTTGACTATAATGATTCAAAAGGAAGTAGCAGAAAGAATAGGAGCTGAACCAGGAACTAAAGAGTATGGTTCTTTATCTATACTTGTTCAATATTATTGTGATGTAGAAATAGTTAGATATGTTTCCTCTAATGCTTTTATTCCTCAACCTAAAGTTGATTCAATTGTTATAAAGCTTTTGAAATTAGATAAGCCTAGAACAGAAATGAAAGATTATACTTTGTTTATGAAAATTGTTAGGCAATCTTTTAATATGAGAAGAAAAACATTAAGAAATGGAATTAAAAGTATGAAGATTTTATCCGGTGAGATGATTGATAAAGCTTTTGAGAATGCAGGCATTGATGGAGGAAGAAGAGGAGAAACGCTTTCAATAGAAGAGTTTGCACAGCTGTCTGATGCAATTTTAGATTTATTATAGTAGGTAGATAAATAAACAAATAAGGTTAAAATAAGCTACAATGTATGCTATGGAAAAGTATAAGTCCTAGGCAAATGTTGTAGCTTAACTTAGTTTTAAATACTTTTATCATTAACAATATAATATTTTTTATATCCAATTAAAAAAAGGTTCATTTTTTGAGATTTATACATATATTTATAATAATGAATAATTAAATTGGAGGATGTTGAATTGTCTTCAAAAGGAAACTATAGTAGGCACTTTATTATATTACAAGAAGATGAAAAGGGGTATTCAATTGGGAATGATAAATTTCCTACTGGATATGCAAAAATAGAAAAAAAATCGGATAAATGCAAAATAAGTTATTATGTTCAGAATCTTAAGAATTTAGAAGCTCCTTATTATATGGTACTTATTTGTAATGAAAGGGAAGAGAAAAAAATAATTAATCTAGGGGAGCTTAAGCTAGATCAATATGGAAGATGTGATATTTCTAACGATTATGATGCTAGGAATATTGCAAATTGTAAAATCACCATAAACAAGATTAAAGGGGCAGCCATAGTAAGATTTGTAGATTCTAAAATGAGTACTATTTTATCAGGATTTGTAAATGGAAATGAGCTAGAAGGGTGGAAGGCATACCCAGTAGAAACAACTAAAATTGAAGAAGAAAATATAGTTGAGACTTTTATTGAAGAAAAAAAAGTTGTGGAAGATGAAGAGTCTAGAACAAGTAGAGAAAAGAAAGAAGATGTTCCTGTATTTGATGAATATGAAAAATCAATCGAGGAATCTAAAAAAATACAAAATGATGATGATGAAAGTGATGAAGAAGATAGCCAAAGTTCAGAAGAAATTGAAGATGAAAGTGAAGAAATAGAAGAAACAAAAGAATCAGAGGATAATGACCATTTGGATATGGATATGGATATGGATAGATGTAGTAAAGATAATTATCCTAAAGGCAAAATGGGAAAATTCTTTCTTGAAGTAGTGGAAGGATTTGAGGAAGTAAAAGACTTTAATCCTAAATTAGGAAAGTGCAAATGGTATAAGATAAAAGAAAGTGATTTATCTGATTCAGCTAAAATGAAGGACTACAATAAATATACTGTGGCTTATTATCCTATGTTAGGTTATTATTCTTATATTAATAAATATAAGCATTATTTATTGGGGTATAAATGTAATAAAGAAGGATATTTAAAATACATTATTTACGCAATCCCAGGAATGAAGAAAAGAAGTGATAGACCTTTTGATGGGAAAACAGGTTTTGTAACTTGGGTTCCAATTGATAATGGGGATGACTCTAAAATGGGATATTGGTTAATGTTTTATGATTTTAAAAATTCTTGTGTAGTAATACCAGTAAAGTAAAATAAAAAAAATTAAACTATGTTTAATTAAATATAGTTTAATTTTTTGTGTTTACAACATATAAATATAGTGAGCAATTATATTTGGAGGTAAAATGAAAGTATTATTTATTGATGCTAAAAAAGTTGGGTTGTTAACAGTTACTATTATGTGTATGGCTTTTTTGTTTTATTTAGGGGGTATATTCCAAACAAAAGAGGTGGTGGAAACAGTTGGTGGTTACAAGGAATATAGTATTAATGAAGGTGAGATAAAATATTCTTTGCCGGAAAAATGGGAAACAAATTTAAGAATTTTTGATGGAGGTGAAATAACTTATCATAATGAATTTTTTTCTGAAGATAATCAAATTAGAGGATTTATACAGGTGTGGAGTAAACCGAATGATTTAAAACTTTTTCTAGAAGAGAGTAAGGGGGTGGCAGAAAAACAGGGTAGTACAAAAAATTATAATATAAAAAATACACTTATTAAAGAGAAGGAAGCATACATAGTAACATATAATGTTGAGCTAGGAGGTTCGGAAATTTATAGTGCTTATGAGACTTTTATAAAATATAAAAATGGTTTTCTTAGAGTATCTTTTTATTTTAAAAAAGATACTAAAGAGGAAGAAGTACTTAAGGAAATTGATATAATTGTTAACTCTTTAAAAATGAAATGAGATTTTTTCTTTACTATGCTATAATAAATTTTACGAATGATTAATTTGAAATTTAATAGGTGGTGGACTTGTGAAAATAAATTGTAAAAACAAAAGCCTTTTTTTTATGTTAATAATAGTTGTTTTTTTTACAGGATGTGGAACAGTGGATGATTTTAAAGTTAAAGTTGGAATAACCAATACTAACTTTGATTATATGAATGATGGAAATGTAAAAAAAATTACTATAGAAAATACTAGAGATAAAAGTTATACATTTATAGTTAAGGACGAGGCTTCAATTTCGGAAATATATGATATATTATCTAATGCTAAAGTTGTGGAAGAAAAAATAAGTTTAGATCCGGATTATATATTTAGGATTGAAGATAAAAACGAAACTATTAAAGAATTTTATTATGTTGCAGGTGTGGACAAAACAGATTCAGCTAATTTTTATAATTCTAATGAATCTTATATTGTTTCTAAGCGTCTAGATAATGATATCATTAAATATTTTTGGAATATAAGAAGACCGTCAGATTTTAATACGGTTTATTATGAAAATATACTTAAATCTATAGATAAATATAAGAATTCAATAGAGGATAAAAAGGTAGGTATAAATATTTTAGATGATAGAGAGGTTATGAAATTTATACTCACTCTAGATATTGAAGAATTTAAAAATAAATTACCAAAAAATATGGAAATTCTGGATAAGGAAAAAAATGATTCATATGATGTTATTATGAACATAACAACTACTGGATACACAAGTAAAATTTTTAAATGTATAGTGGAATTTGTGGATAAAAAAAATAATACAACATATAAATATTATATTGTTAATAATTATGCTGAAGGAGAATGGGATTATGCATTCACAGAAAACCTACCCCCTAGTGGATTTTAATTAATAGATATAGGAAAGATATCAACAGTTTTGTGGATAACTTGTGGTAAATATGTTAATTAAATAGTAAGACTGTGTATAACTTAAGGATTCAAACTTAAATTATAAAACTAGATCTAAATATAACACATGCAATGGTAAATATAGGATGTGGAATAGTAAATATAAAATGTGACTATATACTATATATAGTTATAATAAAAATAAGATACAACAGATGTTGTATCTTATTTTTATTATAGTTATTAACATTATCCACAGGAATGTGGATAAAATGTGGATAAGCTCTAATTTACCAAAGTTCCTTTTATTATCAATCTATGAGTAGCAACTCTAACTGGAGTACAAGTTACAAGGGTTATAGTAGAATTTGTTGTGGAATTTAGAACAGAAACTTCTTCAGGTTCCACAATACTAATATTATCTACTTTATAAGTGAAGTCACCATCAAGAGTAGTTACATTAATTTCATCCCCAATTTCTAGTTCATCTAATCTATTAAAATATTTATTATAGGTGTAGCTTCTATGTCCGGCTACAGCAAAATTTCCGGTAACACCGGGCATAGGCGTGTTTGGAAAGTGACCAAGTGCATATTTTAAGGTATTCATATCAACCCCTTCCCCTATAGCTACTTCTAATTCTATTTTAGGAATAGACATAATACCTATGGCTTTTGAGTTAAGAGAAATTTCAGGTTTTTTTTCTGGTGTTTCTTCCACATTTTCTACAACTTCATCTTCTATAACTTGATCTTCAGAAGAATTTATAGAGTCTTGTATAGTATTTAGTTCAGCTTGAAAATCTTTAATCATAGCTTTTTGCTCTAAACTAGAGGTTATTCTCATATATAAAGCTATGGAAATTATAGAAATGCCTAAAAATATAAGAATAATACCGATGATGCTATTTTTTTTCTTTTTCATCTTAAGGTCTCCTCGTATAATAATATTAAAATATTTGATAGTATAATATTAACATAAAAGAAGGTGTGATTAAATTCATTTACATAAAAAGTAAGACAAAAATTTTAAGGGGTGATAAACACCGGGTCTTTTTTATAGTTCAATTTTCACATTATATTCTTTTAGCCAAGTATTAATTTGAATTAAATAAGCAATTAGCTGAGGACCTGTCATTAATTGTCCAAACCATGGAAGTTTATATGAAGAACCTCCTGAGGAAACTAATTTTTGGACCTCTTCTTTATTGATTAATTGAAGAATAGGAGAATTTTTATCATCTAAAATAGATTGCATCCATTTCTGTACAATTTTTGTGTATTCAGGACTGTGAGTTTTAGGATAAGGACTTTTCTTTCTATCTACTATGCTATCAGGTAAAATATCTTTGAAAGCTTTTCTTAAAATTCCTTTCTCACGACCTTGATAAAATTTTATTTCAGCAGGAATATTGAAAGCATATTGTACTAGTCTATGATCGGCAAAGGGTACTCTTGCTTCTAAACTATTAGCCATGCTCATCCTATCTTTTCTATTTAATAAAGTTATCATAAACCATTTAATATTTAAATAAAATAATTCTCTTTGCTTGAAATCTAATTGGGATTCTCCATCTATATGAGGTACTTCAGCAATAGTTTTTTTATAGTGCTCATATGAAGCATCTTCTAAATCTATAGATTGTAGACTATCAGATAATAATTTTTTTCTTTCATTAAGTTTTGTATACCATGGGAATTTATTACCAAATACTGATTCCTTGTTTGTAAACCAAGGATAACCACCAAAAATTTCATCTGCACATTCACCAGATAAAGCTACAGTATGATTTTTCCTTACTTCTTTGCAGAATAAATAAAGAGAGGAATCTATATCTGCCATGCCAGGAAGATCATAAGCTTTAACAGCCTCAAAAAGAGTTTCAGCAAGTCTGTCATTTGTATTAATTATGGAATGATGGTTACTAGCAATAAATTTTGCCATTTCTAAAGCATAAAAACTATCGGAAGTAGGTTGATATTTATTAGATTTAAAATAAAGGTCATTATCTTTATAATCAATAGAATAAGTATCTAATACTTTCCCTTTTTCTTTAAAATTTTTTGATGCAACATAAGATATTATACTTGAATCTAATCCACCTGATAAAAATGTACAAACAGGAACATCCCCTACTAGTTGTCTTTTTATAGCATCTGTAAGCAAATGTCTTAAATGCTCAGCAGTTGTATCAGCGTCTTCAGTGTGTTCTTCACAAGAAGGCTTCCAATAATTTTTTAGTTCTAATTTATTTTTATTAAATGTTAAAGAATGTGCAGGAGGAATTTCATGTATTCCTTTAAAAATTGCACTTCCTAGGGCTCTTGCGGGACCCAGTGAAAAAATTTCTGTAATACTATCTTTATCTATAACTGCTTCTACTAAAGGATTAGCTAAAATAGCTTTTAATTCTGAACCAAAAATAAGACAGTTGTTTTTTACAGTATAAAACAAAGGTTTTACACCTAAATGATCTCTAGCTATAAAAAGTTCTTTTTCTTTTTCGTTCCAAACTGCAAAAGCGAATATGCCATTAATATGATTAAGGCAATTTTCACCCCAATAAATGTAAGCAGTAAGAAGTACTTCTGTATCAGAATAGGAATTAAAAGAGTATCCTGCTTCAAGTAATTCTTTTCTAACATCCTCAGTATTATATAATTCTCCATTATAAACTAATATATATTTAGAACCAGCACTGTATTTAACCATTGGTTGAAGTCCACCAGTAGGATCTACAATTACTAGTCTTCTATGACCTAATAAAGCACTAGTGGATAAATAATACCCAAAATCATCAGGTCCTCTATATGATAATGTATTAGTCATTTTTACAAGTGTATCTTTTTTTGATGCTAAATTGTTATTAAAATCTATCCAACCGCAAATACCACACATGTTATCACTCCTTGTATTATGTGCTATTATGTTATTCTATAGAGAATTCATTGTGCGTTGAACTGAAATCTCTAAACATAAATTTAGAACATTATATAATTAATTTATGTTTATTAATTATTCTTGTTACTTTTAACTTTTTATATTGATAAATTCCTGTCCTATATTATTGTGTGGAGTTTTTTTATAATTATATTTAGGGTGAAAAAATTTTTAATAAATTAATCACAAAATATTTGAAGAAGAAAATCATAATTTTAGTATAATTAAAAACTATATTTAAAATTATATTATAGTATCATGATATCGAGTATTTAACGTTAAACTATGAGAAAAAAGTGAAGCAAAGGGATAACTCTTTTAAAAATCGACAAATTTCTACAAATACTTATAATATTTGCATATTCATATAATTGTGGTACAATAATTATGAATTAATTGTAAATATTTTTAAAAAGGTGTGCTTGTTATAATTTATACTATTTTATCAATCTAATTTAATTAGGCAAATGACAAGGGGGAAAACAAATGAGTTCATTTAAGAAGATTGTATCAACGGTAATTCTAAGTATTTTTATATGTAACATAGTACCTATGACTGTATTGGCTGAGAATATCAATAAAAATTATACTGAGCCACAATTTAGTAATTATGAAAATAAAATAAATAAAGAAGAATCTAAAATAGTTAAAGAGGATACTGAAAAAAGAGAAAGAAATGTAAAGCATTTCTTAAAAGAAGATAATACATATGAAGCAGTAATTTATCCATATTCAGTACATTATAATAACAATGGTCAATGGGAAGATATAGACAACACATTGATTGACAGTACTGATGAAGATAATAATAGTATTCTTGAAAATAAGAATAATAGTTATAAGGTTAAATTTGGAAAGAAAGTTGATTCCAATAAATTGGTAAGCATAAAAAAAGATAAGTATGAAATATATTGGAATTTGGTAGATGAATCTGAGATATCAGAAGATAATGTGAATAATACTAATTTGCCTATTGAGGAGCAATTAGAATCTACAGAGGAAGCTACTCCAGACATTGAAGATACAATTGAAAGTAACGCAGAAAAGGATATTGAAACTAATACAGAAGTAATAGAAGCGGAAGAAGACGTTGAAATAAACGAAGATGTTGAGCCACAAGGAGAAAGTGAAATAGAAGACTCAACTGAAATTGAATCTAGTTCAAATGTGGAGGACAGTGATAAGTCAACACAAGATGTTGATGAAACTAGTGAAACTGACGAAACTACTGAAACTACTGAAGTTAGTCAAACAAAACAAAAAGAAGAGGATAGCATATCTGAGAATAAAGTTAATCTTAAATATTATAATAACTTAAATAAAAATAGCCAATTAGAAGTAGTTGATAGAAATTTAGATAAGCTACAAGAATTAAGTGAAAATGATAAAAAGAGAACTTTAACTAAAACAGAGTCCACAGTAATTTTCAAAGATATTTATAATAATGTTGATTTAAGTTATAATGTAGAACCAGATAAATTTAAAGAGACTATTATTATTAATGAGAAAACGAGCAATCCAGAATTTAGATTCAATTTATATGCAAAGAATTTAATCGCCGAAATTAATAAAGATAAAAGTATTTCTTTCTACGATAGTGAAGATAAAGAAAATGTTATATTTGTTATAGATGCTCCATTTATGTATGATTCTAATGGGGAAGAAAGTACAGATATAGAAATAAAGTTAGAAGAGACTAAGAAAGGCTACGAGTTAATCATAACTCCTAGTAATGAGTGGCTAAACAGTGGAGATAGAGTATATCCAATATATGTAGACCCAACATTAACAACTTCTTTAGATGTTAATGATATAATGGATGCTCATGTATCTCAAAATTATGCTGGTACAAATTATCAAGTCAGTTCAATTTTAAAAACAGGATATGGATCTTCTTCTGGTATAAATAGAAGTTATATGTCATTTGAATTGCCTACAACGTTATCATCTGCTGACATGATTATTGATGCAGAATTATGTTTATGGCTTAATAATGACGCATCTACTTCTAGGCAAGTTGATGCGCATAAAGTAACAGGAAGTTGGAGTTCATCCACAATAACCTGGAACAATAAACCTGCATATAGCTCGAAAATTGAGGATTATAAATTAGTGCAAGGGGTGGCAGGTAACTATTTTTCATGGGATGTTACAGAAATAGTAAAAGAATGGCACTCAACAGGAACTAATTATGGCTTCATGCTTAAAAATCATGATGAATCAACTGGATATACAGAATATAGATCTTCAGACACAACAATTGCTGGAGCTAGACCTCAAATTGTATTAAGCTATGTAAATAATTCAGGACTTGAAAGTTATTGGACATACCACTCTCAAAGCGTAGGGAGAGCAGGGACAGGTTTTGTTAATGACTACAATGGTAATTTAATATTTACCCATAATGATTTAAGCATGAATGGAAACTTAATGCCTGTATCAATAAATCATGTATTCAATAGTAATGAAAAATCTACTGATATAAAATATGGATTTGGATGGAGAACAAATTTAAGCCAAAGGATTGAAAACCAAACTATAGGTGGTACAAATTATTATGTTTATACAGATGAAGATGGCACAAAACACTATCTAAAGTTAGATTCTGCTTCAGGAGAAATAAAGGATGAGTCAGGCCTTAATATAACTTTAACTATAAATAGTGCAAGTACCGATGAAAGATATGTCTTAAAAGATAAAGAAGATAATAAACTTACATTTACTTCTACTGGATATCTTAAAAAAATTTATGATAACAACGGAAGTTATATACAATTAAATTATAGTGGGACCACATTAATAGAAGTAATAGATGGGGCTAAGAGAAAAACTACTTTAACAAGAAATGCTGATGGTTCCCTTAAAGAGATAATAGATCAAAGTAACAGAAAAACAACATTTACTTACACAAACTCAAAATTAACATATATAACTTATCCAGATGGCAAATATTCTAGCTATACTTATGATGCTAATAATAACCTAAGTGAAGCTAAGAATTATGACGGATATAGAATAACTTATTCTTACTATACGGTAAAACCTTATCGTATAAATAAAATTCAAGAAAGTAATACAAATGGAACTTTAGGGGAGCAATTAGATGTTACCTATGGTTACAATACAACTACTTTTAAAGATTATAGAGGAAAGAAAAACATTTACCAATTTAATGACTATGGAAATACAATTTCTATAAGGGATGATGAAGGATATGCGCAGTATTATAAGTATAATGAGTCAGGATTTAATAAAAATAAATTAACAACTCAATCAAAGCTTCAAAGCTCAGTGTTAAATTATGTACAAAACCACAATGCTGAAGTATACAGTAACTGGACTGTAGAGCCTTGGGCAGGTTCTAGCGGTTCAGGAGCATATAGTACTGCATATAGTTATTTAGGAAAACAATCTTTGAAGATAAATAAAACTAATACAACTAGTAGACATGTTTATGAACAAAAGTTATCCCTGCAAAAAGGTAAGTCTTATACATTATCCAGTTATGTAAAAACCGAGAATATTTCTAGTGGAAAAGGGGCAGTTATATCTGTATATTATAAGGATAGAACTGGTGCCTGGGTAATAGTAGATTCTGATCATATAAGTGGAACAAATGATTGGCAAAGACTTCAAGTTACATTCAAATTACCATCAGATGCACTTACAGGAGAAGTATATGTAAATGCTGGTATAGAAGAAGAAACAGGTACAGCCTATTTTGATGCCATGCAATTAGAAAATGGTTCTATTGCAAATAGATATAATCTTGTAGAAAACGCAAATTTCACATATGGTACAGAAACACCAACATTTTGGGGGAAGGATGAAGGTTGTAATAGTGGAGATGATATTGTAACATCTGATGATTCCACATATCCAGCAATTCTTGATTATCAGAAAAAAGTATTTAAAATTAATGGTAGTAGCACTGTAGAGGGTTCCCAGTTCAACTATTAATTTATACATGTCCAAAACTAGTTGATGCGTCTAGCTTTTGGAACAAGTATAAATTAAGTTTCACATTGGGATCCCTATAGATAAAGATGTTTTCCAAACAATAAATGTATCTGGTGATGCAAATGATGTATTCACTATTGCAGGTTGGGCAAAAGGAGCTTCTGTTGATTTAACCCAAGACGGTAGAGAGTTTTGTATGTATGCTGGTTTTCTAAAGTTGGATAATTCATGGCAATGGGAAAAAATCACCTTTAACCAAGATTCAAATGACTGGCAATTTGTATCAGATAGAGTAATAGCAAAAGAAGCTTATAAAGCTATGAGGGTTTATTTTTCATATTACAGAAATGAGAACGTAGCATATTTTGACGGATTACAATTATACAAAGAAGAATTTGGTCAAAGTTATCAATATGATGATAATGGTAATGTAACTTCTGTAAGTGATTTAGCAGAAGAAAATAGTCAATTTGAATACAATTCAAGTAATGACTTAATTAAAGCAACAAGCGCTAAAGGAAATAAATTTAATTATAACTATGATTCAAATCATAATTTATTAAATGCAACATCAGCAGAAAATGTAGTGTACTCATTTACCTATGATAGTAAGGGGAATCCTCTCACTTCAAAAATAGGAAGTGACTCTTTATTTATAAAATCTACTGCAACATATACTACAAGTAAAAATTATATAGACACATTAACTGATTCATCAGGAAATACAGTAAACTACAATTATAATGAAACAAAAGGAACCTTAGATAGTGTTGTAGATGCCAAAGGAAAAACAACCTCCTATGCTTATGATTCTAACTTGGATCGTCTAAATTCAGTTTCAAAAACAGTAGATGGACAAGTGATTACTAATAGTTATGGATATGAAAAGGACAGAATAAAATCTATAAATCACAACGGATTTAACTATAACTTCTCATATGACTCTCTAGGCAATAATACAGAAGTAAAAGTAGGTTCCCAAAGTTTAATTCAAAATATTTTTCAATCAAGAACTAGTATCTTGCAAAAATCTATTTATGGCAATGGTGACACAAAAGAACCTGTTTATGATGCTAGTGATAGAGTAATTGGAGAAAAGTATGATGGAGTAGAAAAGTATAAATACCAATATGATGCCGAAGGAAATCTTGGTTATCACGAAGACTTAGTAAATGGAATTAACTATAGGTATTTATATGATCTTGCTGGAAGACTAGGAAAAGTTCAAGAATCTGATGGAAATAGTGTAAAATATGAGTATGACCTTGATAACAATATTAGTAATGTAACAGAAAAAATCAACGGAATATCTCACTCAACAAGCTATACTTATGATAAAGACAGCAAATTAAAAAATATAGCTTATTCTGGGAATAACATTGGATTTAATTATGACCTACTTGGAAGACTTGGTACAAAAACAATAAATACAGGCACCGCAAACTTTGTAACACAATATGCTTATGAAGCAGGAGCAGTAGCCAACTCAACTACCACAAGAGTACAAACTATAACTAACGGTGGTAGTCAAATTGCTTATACTTATGATGCTAATGGGAACATCGAAACAATAACAGAGAATGGTAAACAAATAAAATACTATTATAATGAGTTAAATGAATTAAAAAGAGAAGATAATGAAGTGATAGGTAATACATTTACTTATTCTTATGATAGTGGTGGAAACATAAAATCAAAGGAAGTTTATCCATTTACAAATGGGACCTTGTTGGGAAATAACTTTCTAGACATTGGAGATAACAATTTATATGTTGATGGAAGCTTTGAACTTGAAATAAATGGGGTTGAATCAAGAAACGGAGCAGGAACAACAATAATCACTAATACCAGTAATGCAGGAGCAGCAAGAACGGGAGAAAAATATTTCTATATGCAGGGATATGCAGGAGATAATTATGCATATTTAAACCCTGTAATCGAAGTAACTCCAGGGAAAACATATAAAATAAGTTTTTATCATAAAGAAGCTACAACAGGAACATTTACATCAGATTCAAGTTACATGAAATTAAGTAATGGAAGTCATGAGTATTTTAATACAAGCTTA
>NZ_FQXM01000028.1 GCF_900129965.1 Clostridium grantii DSM 8605
GCAATACCCGCATGTAATGGTCGGGGTGGCAGGGCTCGAACCCGCGGCCTCATGGTCCCAAACCACGCGCGCTACCATCTGCGCTACACCCCGATTTACGCTTAAACCCGAGAAATTTTCTTCTCTTTAAGTTTGTTGCGCTTTCTGACGACAAGGATTATTCTACACTAAATCTTTTAATTCGTCAACACTTTTTTTATTTTTTTTTTATAAAGACTTTATACTTGGGCATATTCGGCCATTTTCAATGGTTATAATCGCATAACTATTAAATCCATCTCTAGCTAAAGAGGGGCTTCCGGGATTAACTATCCACACACCTTCTTCAAATACTATTTCCGATATATGAGTATGCCCATATAAAACTATATTTGCTCCAATTTCTGCTGCCTTAGTTTTCAGATTCAGCAAAGAATGTTTAACCCCATAATAATGTCCATGTGTAATAAATATAGCTTGTCCTTCTAATTCAATAAGTTCTTCACTAGGAATTCTTGTATTGTAATCACAATTCCCTCTAACATTGAAGACCTTACCCTCAAACCCCATAGTAAGTTCCTCTACATCTTGAACATTATCTCCTAGATGAATTAACACATCTGCATCTTTAATTATATTTTTTAGTTTATCAAATATATAATTGTATCTATGAGTATCACTTAGTATAATAATCTTCATATTATCCTCCTAAATAATATTTTTTAATTCTTTTTCTAATTTTTCTAATGCTCGTCCTCTATGACTAATAGCATTTTTTTCTTCGCTATCCATTTCTGCAAATGTTTTTTTAAACTCTGGATAATAAAATAAAGGATCATATCCAAATCCATTACTACCAACTTCTTTATCAAGGATAAACCCGTGTACTTCTCCCACCACATTAATAATATGTTCATCATCTATTATTAATTCAATAGCTGAAACAAACTTGGCCTTTCTTTTTTCCTCACTAACACCTTGAAGTTCCCTAAGTAGTTTTTTGTTGTTTTCCTTATAATCACAGTGTTCTCCACTGTACCTAGCAGAATAAACCCCTGGTGCACCATCTAACGCCTCTACCATAAGCCCAGAATCGTCTGCCAATACCATTTCCCCTTTAGTTATTTTTCTTATAGCCTCTGCCTTTATATGAACATTTTCTTCAAAAGTTGTCCCTGTTTCTTCTATATCAATATCTATTCCTGCTTCCTTTAAAGAAATAACCTTCATATCGTATTTTGAAAGAATTTTCTTTATTTCTTCTATTTTATGCGCATTATTACTAGCAACAATTAATTTTTTCATTTTTATTTCTCCTCTTTTATTAAACTAGTTTATAAATTTCATCTTCTTCTGGTGCAATTACTTTAATTTCTTTCCCTTTATTTATTATTACTCTTTTTTCATTTATTATTTTACCAATAATTGTAGCTTTTATTCCGTTTGAAACTAATTTTTCTACTAATTCTTCTCCATTATCAGTACAAATTAGCATACTACCTGATGATATAAATTTTAAAGGGTCTACTTCGAAAAATTTACACAACTTTTTTGTAATCAAAGTTATAGGCATTTTATCTTCATAAATAAAGAATCCAACCTTACTTGCTTCTGCTAATTCCCATAAAGCTCCTAAGATTCCGCCTTCAGTTATATCATGCATAGCATTTACTTTAAAATCTCCAGAAATCTTTCCTTCTTTTACCACACTTAGTTTTTCACTATAGCTTAAAGCTTCTTCTATCTCTTCTTCATTTAATATTTTTATAGCTTTATCTTTAAAATCATTTGCTATAATGGATGTTCCTTCTAAACATAAATCCTTGGTTACAATTATATCATTGCCTTCTATAGCATTTGAAGTAAGTACCGATGTTCCAATTTTAGTTCTACCAATAACCGTAGCAGATATAATTGTTTTATTAACTGCATCAGTAACCTCAGTATGGCCGCCTAATATTTCAATTTTTAATTTTCTACATTCCTTATCTATTTCCTTCATTATATCTTCTAATTCCGCTAAAGTACTACTTGGATGTGCTAAAATAGTTACTAGTATTCCTAAAGGTTGCACTCCACAGGAAGCAATATCATTAGCATTTATATTCACTGCTAATTTGCCTATATTAATAGTTGCCGCAGTAATTGGATCCGTAGAAAAAACTCCCTCATATTCCCCAAATTCTACTACAGAACAGTCTTCTCCTATAGAACTTCTTACTCTTACCTCATTTCTTCGATACCCTCTATTCTCATTAATAATTCTACTTAAATCTTCAGAAGATAATTTTCCAACTCTCACAATTATTTCTCCTTTTTATTAATAAATCTTGCACCTTTTTTATATTAATTTCATATTATTCTTATAAGGATTACTTTTTGGTGGTGTACCCATGTTAAGATATATCGGACCTTTTTTCAAAATGAATAAATTGACTCCTGAACAAATAGATAGTCAGTTATTTCATTTATCAAAAGAATCTATAAAAAGTATAGTGATGTTCTCAAACTTTGGTATTATTGCTGATGTGAACAAACTCACTCACAATATACCTCCTACTAATGATATTAACACAACAAACAAATTTTCTCCACTTTTATGTGTTTATAAAAAAGCTTCTTTTAAGCTAAAAAATAAAAATGACATGAATGTCTGGAATGAAAATAAATTTAAAAAAGATATCAACATAAGTAGCAATGCTTATATGACATTGTGTATATTAGAACTTTTAGAATACTACAAAAATTTTAAAAAAGTAGATAAATCTAAATTTAACTACTATAAGTTCTATACTAAACTTGCAAAAGAACAATTAGAATTTTACGCTGCTTATTTAAGAAATGAAGAAGGCGTATTTGTTGATAAAAAAGATTGTACTGATCCTATAACCGAAAAAATAAAACTAAAAGACAAAGAAACTCCTTTTTCTTTTTCAAATCAAGCCTTGTTAATGAATGCTTACTACAAATGCTCTCTTCATCTTGAAAATGAAGAGCAAGAAGAATTTAAAAATTTTGCTTATGATATTTTTAAAATGTTTAAAGAATACAAAGAGGAACTTTATGAACTTCCAATGCAAGATTTAAGTAAATTATGTTTATTTCTCTCATTATTTTATGAAGCATCTATGGATGAAGAAGTTAAGAGTCTTGCACTAGATATTTTTGATTGTTTTGCAGACAATTATATTCCAGAGGATTCTCTTAAATTTACATCAACAGAAAATTTGTCTATAATCTACTTTAATGCTCAGCTTTTATATACACATACTAAACTATTTAAGTTAAAAGAATTATCAGATAAAATATTCTTTATTTTGAAAAAAAACTATGATGAAAATTACTCTATGCTATATAAAACTACTGACAGCAAAGAATCAAAATATAATGCCTCTGAGTTGTTACTTTATTTTTCTATAATGTTTTATAAAAACAACACTAACAATAATGAATTTGAAGATGAGGAATTAGTACAATTATATGAAAATCATATTATTAATTCAGGTATTATTTGTAAATGGCCTGATGCCCCTTCTTTAGGTGATATAGAACGTTATAGAAATTTTGAAGAAAATTCTGCTAATTTACTAGAGGAGCAATTTTTCAAAGTACCTGAGTCATCCGAAAATAATTGTGGTAATTTCATCCCTGGATTTTTAAAATCTGTTTATTATAATAGATCGAAGAATGAATTCAAACAAAAGAAACTAGACTTTGATAGCCGAGAAAACTTCAATCTTTTTTTCCTTATAATTTATTGCTACAATAGAAACCTATTTTTTGAAAAATAACTAATACTCTATTGAAATATAAAATAGCTGCCATTATAAAATTGGTAGTTATTTTATTTTCTTGTTAATTCTGATTCTTTTATATAAGCATATTTTAAATATAAATTACCTCTACTATTATATGTTACTCCCTCAACATAACTTTTTTGACTAAACTCTACCTGCGTTTCTTCTATAATAGTAAAAGGTTTATCTTCATCTAAAATTTCCTTTGCTTTATTTATATTTGATATTTTCTCGTTAATATCTTCACTAGCTATATAATTTTTCAAAGCGTTATCATAATAATTATTAATGTATCCAAATCTATTAAAAAAGGAATCGCTGACCCATTTCATATAAAAAGATTTATTATCTTCATCAATAACATCTTTTGTAATAAATAAATCAAAGTCACCTTTATTAAGTGTTTCTTCAAGTTGCAACTTATCTTCCACTTTTTCTATATTTACCTCTAAATTATTCTTTTTTAAAAATTCTTTTATCTTTACTGCTAAATCCATAAATTCAGTATTTTCATCTTTACTTAAAATGTTTTTTTCATAATATATAATTTTTATCTTATTTCCTACTTGAGGATTTTCTTCTCCTTCAGCATATTCTTTATTTTCAGTATCCCTATTATTATTTTCTATATCCTCACTACTAATAGTTTTTTCATCACTATTATTAATGTTAGACATAAAAGTATCTAATAATATTCTATCTCTGTAACTTCTGAAAAATTTATTTTCTCCTACATTATAAATTAATATTTTTTTTTCTTTTGTAGGTACTTTTGTAATTTCATTCTGTTCCTGTAATTTTTGTGATTCCATTTTTGGAAAGCCTCTGATTATATCAACCATTCCAAATAAATATTCAACATAATTATCTTCTGATGAATAATCTTCTTTTATTATCATTTCATTTTCTCTAATATTTTCATTATCCCAATAATATTTATTATATGAAAGTTTAATTTGCTTAGCTTTGTTAAATTCTTCTATGACAAAAGCTCCTGAATAATTTATATCATTATATTTTTCACCCCAGTTATCCAGTTCCTCTTCATTATGGCGCAATAAAAAACAAGGTTCAGCAAGTATATTTAAAAAATCATCATTAGGAAAACAAAGAGTGATTTTTAAATGAGATTGATCCACCGCTTCTATAGCTATAGATTTCTCATCCCCAGTTCCCTTAAGATAATCACTCACACCCACTACATTGGATATGTTATCCATATATGTTGTTTCATTATTTCTAATTAGTGAAATAAAAAAATCTTTAAAGTCTTTAGCTACGATTTTATCCCCATTACTCCAAAAAGCATCATCTCTTATATGAAAATTATAAGAAATACCATCATCACTGACTTCCCATTTATCACTAATTTGAGGAAGTATTTTACCATCCTTATCTTCATAAACTAATCCATCAAATAATAGAAACAAAAAATCTTCTTTACTCAAATCACTTTGAGGCGAATTATTCAAATTATCTGGAAATCTATCAATTGAATATACTATATAATTTCTTTCTGCACTTACACTAATATTTTTTTCAAAAAAACCTAGATATAAAATAACCATAACCACTGATATTAAAGTTACTAGCATAATTATTTTAACAATAATTTTCTTCATAAAGCTAATCGACTCCTTTATTTAATACACTTATTTCTAACTATAGGTATCTTCCCTATTAGCCTTTATTTCAATTATCGCCATAAATTATAGTTTTAAACATAAGTATAAAAAAAACAGAGCCTCCTGGCTCTGTTTCTTATTATAATTTCCTTTTACATTTCTTTTATCATTTCACTGAATTCTTCTTCAGTGATAATTTTAACTCCTAGTTCTAGAGCTTTATCGTACTTTGATCCCGGTTCTTTTCCAACTAATACATAATCTGTTTTTTTACTTACACTTCCTGAAACCTTTGCTCCTAAAGATTCAAACTTTTCTTTAATTTCATTTCTTTTAAAAGTTTCCAAGGACCCAGTTACCACCACTGTTTTTCCTATAAAAATATTCTCTTCTACTTTACCTTCTTCAAAATAAGGATTTACCCCTAATTCAAATAATTCTTCAATAATTTCATTAATTACTTTTTCTGTGAAAAACTCTACAATACTTTGGGCAACAATTCCACCAATATCATTAATCACAATTAATTCTTCTAAAGTAGCTTTTTTCAAACTATCTATGCTATGAAAATTATTAGCCAAATCTGTAGCTGTTTTCTTACCTACATTTGGAATTCCAAGCGCATAAATGAAAGAAGCAAGAGAACATTCCTTACTTTTTTCTATGGATTCTAATAAATTATCCGCTTTCTTTTCTTTAAATCTTTCAACCTGCAGCAATTGCTCTCTTTCTATTCTATACAAATCAGATATTGATTTTATATCTAATGCTTCAAATAACTGTTCTGCTGTTTTTTCACTAAATCCCGAAATATTCATAGCATCTCTACATCCATAATGAACAATAGATTTAACTAATTGTGGCTTGCAGGACAAAGTATTTTCGCAAAAAAAGTGTACTCCTTCTTGGTGAATTTCACTACCGCAATATGGACATTCTGTAGGAGGTACTATCTCACTAGTTTCCAAATTTTCTTCTTCAATAGTACCTAAAATTTCCGGAATAACATCATTTGATCTTCTAATCAAAACTTTACTTCCTATTTTAACTTCTTTTCTATTTATATCATCCATATTATTTAATGTAGCTCTTTTAACTGTAACTCCGCCTATGTCAACAGGTTCTAACAAAGCTGTAGGGGTTACTCTTCCACTTCTTCCTACATTCCATTCTACATCTAATAAAGTAGTAGTTACTTCCTTTGCTTCAAATTTATACGCAAGTGCCCATCTTGGAAATTTAACAGTGTTCCCCATCAATTCTCTTGTTCTAATATCATCAATAGCTATTACAAGCCCATCAATTTCATAATTTAATTTTTCTCTAACATCATTTATATAGTTAATTTCTTCTTGTATTTCTTCTACTGAATTACAAATTTTTATATAATCATCTATAGGAAATCCATTTGTTTTTATGAAATCTAACATTTCTAAATAAGTATTAAATTCAGTTCCTTCATTATATCCCACATCATAAAAGAAGGCTGAAAGATTTCTTTTTGCTGTTTCTTTTACGTTTAAATTTCTTAAGGCTCCTGCCGCTCCATTCCTAAGATTTTTCAAAGGAATTTCAACGCTTTCATTATACTTTTCAAAAGCTTCCTTTGTCATAATTGCTTCACCGTGAACTTCAATGGTAGAATTATTGTTTATTCTTAAAGGAAGGGCTTTTATTGTTTTAACCTGTGCAGTTATATCTTCTCCAATGGCGCCTGTACCTCTTGATGCTGCTTTAGTCATTACTCCATTCTGGTCATATGTACAATTTATAGTTAATCCATCAAATTTCTTAGTAACTATATATTTTGCCTTAGGGAGTTTATCCTCATTAATTGTATTATACTCATTAATAAATTTCACATTCCTATTGTGCCAATCTTTAACTTCTTCAATGGATTGTGCTTTTCCCAAACTCCAAAGTGGAGCCTTATGAGTATATTTATTAAATTGAGCAAGCACCACATCACCTACTCTTTGAGTAGGTGAATATGGCAATACATATCCCTCTTGATTTTCTAATTTTACTAACTCATCATATTTTTCATCATATTCTTTATCCGATACGCTTGAATTATCTAAAGTATAATACTCATAAGAATATTTATTTAATTCTTCCACTAATTCATATATTTTTTTCTTGATATCTTCCATTGTCTCCTCCACTTTGTTACACTTTATTATACTAATTCAATTGGGGCTTTGCTCAAAACAAATTGTTTTATTCCCATATTATCAAAAGCTATAGTTACCTTTTGATCATCTCCTGATTTTGATAAGTTAACTATTGTTCCTATACCAAAAGTAGCATGTTTAACCTTACTTCCAACACTAGCTGAATGTAAATCACTACTTTTCTTTACCAGTTCATCTTTTTTAGTTCCAGCATTCAAATAAGATGGAACTTTTTTTGGTACTTGAATACTGTGCGCTGAAGTATAAGTAGTGTTTTTAGCATCCCTTTTTTGAATATATCTTTCTCTTTCTGAAATAAATCTTTCTTTTAAATTATCTGAAATCTCACTAATAAAATCTGATTCTGGATAATAAGCTGTTCTTCCGAAAACCATTCTTCTTTCTGCTGAAGTCATAAACAATTTTTCTTTTGCTCTAGTTATACCTACATAGCAAAGTCTTCTAGACTCTTCCATTTCATCTTGATTATCAAAAGATCTGTTACCTGGGAACATTCCATTTTCCATACCGGCCATAAATACCACTGGAAACTCTAGTCCTTTTGCACTATGTAAAGTCATAAGCACTACTGAATCCGCTTCTTCATCATAATTATCTACATCAGCCACTAAGGTAGTTTGTTCTAAAAAAGCTCCTAAAGTTTTATCCTCAGAATGATTTTCAAATTCTACTGCGGCTGACACAAGTTCTTTAAGATTTTCAACTCTACTTCTATCTTCAATATCTTTAGAATTCTTGTATAAATCTAAGTATCCTGTGGTTTCCAAAATTTCTTCAATTAACTTTGATATGTTAATTTGATCTTTTCTTCTCATAAAACTATTCATTAATCCCGTAAACTTCACTAAAGAATTAGCGGCTTTAGTTGGTATTCCAGGTATATTTTCTAAATCTAGTAAAACACTATACATACATTCTTCCATATAATCTGCAAATTGTGCTATCTTTTCAATAGATGCCGCTCCGATACCTCTTTTAGGAGTATTAATAACTCTTCTAAAACTTACATTATCCAGCGGATTATTTATTAACTTTAAGTAGGACATAACATCTTTGATTTCTTTTCTATCATAGAACTTTAATCCACCAATAATTCTATAAGGAATTCCACTTCTTACAAAAGAATCCTCAAATATTCTAGATTGAGCATTAGTTCTATATAGTATTGCAAAGTCTTTATATTCTTTATTTTGTTCTGATGCTATTTTTTTAATTGTTGCCACAGCAAAATTAGCTTCTTCTATATCCGAAGCTGCTCTAACTATTTGTATTTTTTCCCCAGCTTCATTTTCCGTTCTCAATACTTTATTTTTTCTAACAGCATTATTTTTAATAACAATATTAGCTGCACTAAGTATATTTGATTTAGATCTATAATTTTGCTCTAATTTAATTACTTTTGCATTAGGATAATCCTTCTCAAAATCTAAAATATTTCTTATATCTGCACCTCTCCATTGATAGATACATTGGTCATCATCACCAACAACGAAGATATTTTTGTATTTTTGAGCTAATAATCTTACAAATTCATATTGAGTTTTATTTGTATCTTGATACTCGTCCACCATGATATATTTGAACTTTCTTTGATAAAATTCTAAAACTTCTGGGAACTGTTTAAACAATTCAACAGTTTTAAAAATAATATCATCAAAATCTAAAGCATTACTTTGTTTCAACTTCTTTTGGTATAAAGTATAGGCTTCTGCCATTTTAGCTTCCCTATAATTTCCCTCTGCTTCCTTAACAAACTCCTTTGGAGTCATTAAGTTATCTTTTAAGCTACCTATTTTACCTAAGATTTCTTTTTCCGTCATATCTTTTTCATTAATATTTAATTCCTTCATACACTCTTTCATCAAAGTCTTTTGATCATAAGTATCATAAATACCAAAATTTTTATTATATCCTAATTTATCAATTTCTCTTCTTAATATTTTTACACAACTAGAGTGAAAGGTAGAAATCCACATACTATTAGCATCATTTCCTATAAGTGACCGTACCCTGTCCTTCATTTCTCCTGCTGCTTTATTAGTAAAAGTAATTGCTAAAATATTATAAAAAGGAATATCATGATCCTGTATCATATGTGCAATTCTATATGTTAAAACTCTTGTTTTTCCGCTACCTGCTCCTGCTAGTACCAATAAAGGGCCATCAATAGTTATAGCCGCTTCATATTGTTCTTCATTTAGTAAATTTTTTAAATCCATTTAAACACCCCTCTTAAAATCAGTGAACAATAAATAGTTTTTAGAGGTCTATTGTTCACTCTATTTTCTGTATTTTCTATTCTTCCCATTTTATTCTTTCTAATACAAGGTCATATCCATCACTTCCATAATTCAAGCATTTATTTACTCTGCTAATGGTAGCTGTACTAGCCCCTGTTTCATGGGCAATTTCTGTATATGTTTTTTTCTGTTTTAACATTTTAGCAACCTGAAGTCTTTGCTCAACAGATTTTATTTCATTTATAGTAAATATGTCTTCTATAAACTTATAACATTCTTCGATAGTTTCAAGAGACAACATTGCTTCACACAAATAGTCCATATCAGGACTCTTCAACTTCGACATATAATCCGCCATAAAATCACTCCTTATTTAATGCATAAGTATATTTTATCATAAGCCACGTAAAATAATCCAAAAAAACGTAAAAAAAAATGCTACCTGCTGGTAGCAAAATTGTTTTATGCAATAGGGGTAAAATCAACCCTGGGGCGGGGTCTCATTTGAAATAAAAAGGGGACTATTAATTTTTTTTATTTCCCTTGCAAAAAATATTATATTCCATTCAAAGATAAAAAACAAGCCTTTTACAAAAAATATTGCATTATTAATTGTTTATTAATATTTTTCCTTCATTTATAACTAATTGTTAAAAAACAATCCTTCATTCCATTCATTTTATCAATAACTAATTCAATTTTATATAGCCTTTAATACTTTAACTTCTTCTTCTGTTAATTCTCTAAAAGTACCCTCATCCAAGCTATCATCCAATTCTAATGGTCCCATTTTAACTCTTTTAAGAAAAACAACCTCTTTTTCTCTAGCTTTAAACATTCTTTTTACTTGATGAAATTTACCTTCACTAATTGTTAACAAAATTTCAGAACCATGTTCATTAGCATTTATGATTTCAAGTTTTGCAGGAAGACATTCATATCCATCTTCTAAAGTTACCCCATTCTTGAAAACTTCTATGTCTTCCTCATCAACACTTTTATCTATTTCAGCATAATAAACTTTGTCAACATGGTGCTTTGGTGATGTTAATCTATGATTCAAATCTCCATCGTTAGTTAAAAATAATAGTCCAACTGTATCTTTATCTAATCTACCCACTGGTGCTGGATTAAAAACTTGTAATTCAGGTGATAACAAATCTATTACTGTTTCATCATAGTTATCAACAGTTGCTGACACAACTCCATCAGGCTTATTCATAAGAATATAAACATATTCTCTGTAAAATATTTTTTCTCCTGCAACTTTTATTTCAGAATTATAAGGGTCAACTTTCATGCTAAAATCCTTAATTATCTTTCCATCCACTTCTATTTCACCATTTTTTGCAATTTTTCTTATTTCTTTTCTAGAACCGTAACCTAGATTGGCTAATACTTTATCTAATCTTTCCATTGTATACTCCTTTTCCCTTGTTTTTATACTTCTACTAACTCATCCCTAGTTAATTGCCCTAATCTCTACTTTTTTGTAATCATCATATTTTCCATTAGATTCAGTACTTTTTACTATTACAAAAAAAGATATTTTTCCTTCCTTAGTTGGAAGATAGGTATAGTAATTTTTTTTACTATACTCTTGTGCCATAACCCAATTATCTTTCTCTTTATAATAAAACTCATACATAATCTCTTTACCCTTTATTGTATCCACACTTATTGTTATTGGTATATCTAATAAATATTCAGTTTTATCTATATGAATATCTTTTATAGCGACTTTTTCATATTCTTCTACTTCTAATAAAGCACTTTCAGTATAAACTCTTTCTTTTTCATTATTTTTCTCAACAATATTAATAGTATATTGTCCACTTGACAAAGGCTTTATAATTAATCTGGTATTCTTAGAAAATTTAGTTTCATCAATAATTACATTTTCATAATTAATTATATATTTAAATTTTGATTCTTTATTGTTATCCTTGTGAAAATCAATTGTTATAAATTCATTCATTAATAAATTATCTTTTATATTAATTAATGAATAATCTAACTTGTTTTTATCTGTATAAATAAAAGTCATAGATTTGGAATCATATAGCTTTTCAGATTTATCATCTTTTACACAAGCCTCTATAGTATATACATCTTCATTGTTTAATTCAATAGTAAAATTATTTATATAGGAATAATCAATATAATCTTCTCGCCTTTTATTATTGGTTATTTTAAAGCTATACAATAGATTTGTTCCACCTATAGCTTGAATTTCCATATAAACTAAACTCTTTAAATGATTTTTTATTTGCTTATCCAATAGAACACACTGTATTTTTACATCCTTTGGTTTACTGTTTTTCTCAATTTCTTGTGATGGTTCTAAATCTATAGCCACTACTTCATCAATTTGAATCTCTTCTTCTATTATTTCTTCTTCTATTATTTCTTCTTCTATTATTTCTTCTTCTATTATTTCTTCTTCTATTATTCCTTGTTCTATTATTTCTTCATCATAATCATCAGTTTCAATTTCTATATCTTGATTTTCTTCCTCGACTTTCTGATTACTCCCTTGTTCTTCTATTATTATATCTTTTTCCTCTTCTATATCTACTTCTTTCAAATTTTTATTTTCTTCTTCACTCAAATTGATATAATTATTTTTTACATAGTACAACAACTTATATCTATCTTGGAACTCCTCATTAGATGACTCAGATTTTACATAAATCATTAATTCATAGTTTCCAGATTTCTCCTCAATATAAGTCAGTACATTATTAGATGAATATTCTTGAAGTTTATGTGTTTCATTGTTGCAATCAATTTTATCAAATTTATATAAAGGTTTCTTATGAAGTAACTTATCCAATTCAACCTTGAATTTTAATTCTTGTCCTGTAACTAAAGAAGTATCCAATGGAATACAACTCTTTATTTTATAAGTTTCTACAGGCAACACATAAGCGCTAATATTCTTTGTATCTTCATATTCCTTATTAGAATTGTTATTTTTACATTGAACATAAATAGTGTGATTCCCAATATATTCTGGAGAATATGTAAAAAAACTTTCCTTTATATATTCACTTTTAGTAATTAATTTTTCGTCTTCATTTATTATATATCTATAAAGTAAATCCTTTTTATTTGAATCTATCTTAATGTTAATAATATCCCCTAAAAATACCTGATTTTTATCCAACTCTATTTTTTCAATCAATTTAGTACCCATTTCACCAATTGAATATTGACATTTAGTTATGTAGTCGAAAGGTTTATTACTATTAATTTTTTTTGCTTGAATCATAATTATATAGTTTCCATCTTCCCTTGGTATCCAGATAGCCTTTTTAGAAACACTATAATTTTTTAAAGTTCTCCACCTTCCGTTTGATCCAATCATATATTTATATAATAATTTTTCCCCAGAACGTTCATTAACATTTATAATAATCTCCTTAAATTTGTTTTGGGGAGAATCAAAATTAAATTCTACACTTAGTTCATTCATAAGGTTCACCTCTCTTTCATAGTATATCAATATATAAAATAAAATCCTTATTGATTTATTTTATACCCAAATTTTTTTCATCTTAATTTAATTATATTACACTTTCTTCTATTTAACTAACATTTTTTGACTTGTTTAATAAATGAGTTTATAATTAAATTGAATTATTATTCATTCACTACTTTAGGAGGATGCAAATGGGAATTTCAGATGCCATACTGATAAACTTCGCTAATATTCGCATAAAATTTCACCATATAGATTATGTAGATTTAAATAAAATTAAAATACTAAACGGCAATTCCTATATTGATGGTTCTAGCATTACTTTAACTGATGACGGTTACTTTAATGTTACACTAGCCAAGGAAGTTGATATAAAGTTTAAAAGTTTTCTTATTTATAATCATGATAAATTATCTATTTCTTACACTGAATTATATAAATCCGAAGATTTTAATAAAAGATTTTTTACTGATGAAAATTTATTTTATACATTAAGTGCTAATTCAACTTCATTTAAACTTTGGTCTCCAGCAGCTAGTTCCGTTTCATTACTTATCTACAATAGCGGCGATACTGATGTAAAAGAAACTCCTCATGAATATAAAATGAGTGAACATAAAGGACTTTGGAAAATAATTGTAGATAAAAATCTAGAAAATTATTTTTATACTTTTAAAATAAATATTTACGGAAATATCTCTGAAGTAGTTGATCCTTACGCTCTTTCAGTTGGAGTTAATGGTTTAAGAGGTGCAATTATCGACTTTGCTAATACTAATCCTGACCATTGGAAAAATGATATAAGTCCAAAATACACCAACTATACAGATACAATTATCTATGAAATCAACATTAGAGATATGACCTACGATAAAAATAGCTCTGTAATAAATAAAGGTAAATACCTAGGTTTAACAGAGAATAATACATTAAATTCTTTTAATCAAAGCACTTCTTTTTCTCATATAAAAGAATTAGGGGTTACTCATGTTCAAATTATGCCTTTTTATGATTTTAGCCATAGTAGTATAGATGAAAAGAATCCTATTGACTATAATTGGGGTTATGATCCTGTTAATTTAAATTGTACCGAAGGAGCTTTCTGCACAGATCCTTATAATCCTTATTTAAGAGTTAAAGAATTAAAAAAAATGATTCACCATTTTCATAAAAATAATATTGGCGTAATAATGGATGTAGTTTTTAATCATTTATTTAAACTAGAAGAAACTAATTTTCATGGTATTTTCCCTGGCTATTATTTTAGGTATTATAACAATGGTGAGCCTTCTAATGGAACTGGTTGTGGAAATGATACTGCCTCTGAAAATTTAATGATGAGGAAATTTATTATAGACTCTCTTGTACACTGGGCTAAAGAATACCACATTGACGGATTTAGATTTGATTTGATGGGTATTCATGATTTAGATACTATGAAAGAAATACACAAAGAATTAAAAAAAATCAATCCTACTATAATTATTTATGGTGAAGGCTGGGATTTAAATACTAACCTTCCTTTAAACAAAAGAGCTTCCTCTAATAATTTTAACGAAATTCCTAGCATAGGATTCTTCAATGATTACTTTAGAGACATTTTAAAAGGAAATATTTTTTACCCTGCTGACCAAGGCTATGTTAACGGAAAACAGTATTTAGAAAGTCAAATTAGAAATTGTGTTGTAGGTTCTGTAAAATATAAAGATGATTTTGAAAAGTTTTTATCCCCTAATCAATCTATTAATTATATATCTTGCCACGATAATCATACTTTATGGGATAAATTTCAATTAAATTCTCCAAATTCTAATATTGATGATAAAACTCAAATGGTAAAACTAGCTCTAGCTATTTTAATTACAAGCCAAGGAGTCCCATTTTTACACTCTGGAGTTGAATTGTGTAGAACTAAAAAAGGGGTAGAAAATAGTTATAATTCCCCAGATGATATTAATGCCATTGATTGGAATAGAAAAGCAGATTTTAAGTCTGTATTTGAATACACAAAAGGATTAATTGAACTGAGATTGAATCACCCTGCTTTTAGATTATCCACTGCGGATTCTATAAGAAATTCCATAGAATTTATAAATAATACAGCTGAAAATGTAGTGGCTTTTTTCATAAAGCATCATGCCAATAAAGATGAGTGGAGGAATATTTTAGTAATATACAATCCAAATAAGCACAGTGTGGATATAAAATTGCCTTATAAAGCCACTTGGAACCAAGTAGTTAATAAATATTCTTCCGGAAATACCTCAATAAAAGTTGAAGAAACTGATTTTATTCATGTTGGCTCTTTATGTGCCAATGTTTACTATGAAGGTTAAGATTCTGTGTACAATTGACAGTTTAGAAGAGCTTTCGCTTTGGCGAAAGCTTTTTTTATTTTTTCCCCTTATTTATTAAATACAACAAATTCTTATAAAGCCTAGCATTATCCTCATCAGTCCTTTTTTTTGGATTTGTAGTTTTCCCTCCACCTTTTCTGATTTTTGCGTATATATGCCTTTGCTCCAATAAGGTTTCTATATTACTTTCATCATAAATATATCCTTTTGGGCTAATAGCAAAAGCTTTTTTAGGTAGTATAATCGCTGCCAAACCATAATCTTGGCTAATTACTATATCATTTTCTTTTGTTTCATTTACAATTTTCATATCTACACTTTGAAAACCACTATCCACAACTCTTATAGTGCTATAATCACTAGTTAACATATGATTATAATCACAAAACATTATTACCTCTATACCATTTTCTCTAGCTGCTTTTTCAATAAACACTTTTCCCGGACAAGCATCAGCATCTACTATTATTCTCATATTTATCACCAAACTTTCTTTAATAAAAACAGATCCTTATAAAGTAAAGCTCCCGCATAAGCGAAAGCTTTTTTTAATTAATTCAAAGATTCTCGAACAAAATCATCAATAACTGTTAACTGTCCATTGTAAACTGTCAACTAAATTACTTTAGTCTTCCTTCAAGTTGTGCTTTTAACTCTTCAAAGCCTGCTTTTCCAAGTAAAGCAAACATATTTTTCTTGTAAGCTTCAACCCCTGGTTGATCAAACGGATTTACTCCTAATATATAACCACTTACTCCACAAGCTTTTTCAAAGAAATAAACTAATGATCCAAAATAATAAGCTGTTAATTCTGGAATAGTTATAACAAGGTTTGGTACTCCTCCATCTACGTGAGCAAGTACTGTTCCATTAAATGCTCTATCATTAACGAAATCCATATCTTTACCTGCTAAGAAATTTAAACCATCTAAGTTTTCTTCGTTAGCTTCGATGATAATTGATTTTCTTGCTTTTTCAACATTTAATTGAGTTTCAAATAAATTTCTCATTCCATCTTGAATGTATTGCCCCATTGAATGAAGGTCAGTTGAAAAATCAGCTGCTGCTGGGAATATACCCTTTTGATCTTTTCCTTCACTTTCACCATATAATTGTTTCCACCATTCGCCCATATAGTGGAGGCAAGGCTCAAAGTTAACCATCATTTCAATAGTTTTCCCCTTTGCATATAAAGCAGTTCTAGCCGCTGCATATTGGTAAGCCGCATTTTTTTCTAACTCTGGTGTGCTATATTCTTCTCTAGCATCCAAAGCACCCTTCATCATTTCATCAATATCTACTCCTGCTGCTGCGATAGGAAGTAATCCTACTGGAGTTAAAACTGAGAATCTTCCACCAACATCATCAGGAATTACGAAAGTTTCATACCCTTCAGTATCAGCTAATTCTCTTAATGCACCTCTAGCTTTATCAGTTGTAGCATAAATTCTTGATTTTGCTTCTTCTTTTCCATATCTTTTTTCTATTAAATCTTTGAATATTCTAAAAGCTATAGCTGGCTCAGTAGTTGTTCCAGATTTAGATATAACGTTAATTGAAAAATCTTTATCTTTAACAAGTTCTAATAAATCAGCCATATATGTAGAACTAATATTATTTCCAGCATAAAGAATTGTTACTCCATTTTTGTTTTCTCTTGGCATATAGTTATGGAAAGTATGTGTAACCATTTCAATAGCCGCTCTAGCCCCTAAATAAGAACCGCCAATTCCAATAACAATTAGAACTTCTGAATCCTTTTTGATTTTCTCTGCAGATTTTTTTATTCTATCAAATTCTACTTTATCATAATTCAAAGGTAAATCAATCCATCCTAAGAAGTCATTACCTGAACCTGTCTTTTCATGTAACATATTGTGTGCTGCTGTTACCATTGGTTGTAATTGCTCCACTTCATTTTGGTTTAAATATGGTTTTGCTTTTGTTAAATCCAATTTAATTCCCATTTTACTACCTCCCTATAACTAATATAATATATAAAAATTTTAAATCACTAACCACAATAAATCAAGTTATTATTACGATTATAGTATGTGTAGTGCCTACAAAAATTATTTTACCATAAATTTCTATACTCAACAACTTACGTAACCATTTACACTATTAAATTATTTCAAACATTTTCATTCCTATTAGAATTATTGCACTATCCGCTAATATGTGAAGAATCCAAGAATTTATAAAGTTTTTAGATTTTGTATCTAACCAATTAAAAACAATTCCCACTGAAATCAATCCAAATAAAGCAAGAATCATTACAGGCAAATCAAACCATGTTCGAAAAATCGCTAAATGATACAAGGCAAAAGCTAATGCTGAAAAAATATAAGCTATTTTAGGGTATCCCATCTCATATAAATTCAAAAACACATACCCTCTAAAGAAGAATTCTTCTAGGAATGAATTTCCGAAGGTAATATAAGCACCTACTAAAATAAAGTTAGCTGGTGTAATTTTAGATTTTGTTTGCATTTCATAAGATATTGCAGCTATATCAATGTAACTTCTTAAAATAAAGTATGCTAATAATACTATGACAAATGCTAGAACACCAAAAATCATACCTAAACTAAAATGCTTTTTTGTTGTCCCTGACAAATTTAAAGCTTTTTTTATTGATTGCTTTTTATAAAATCTAAAATAAATATAAGGTACTAAAGTGAATAATATTATTTTTGTTATAGTTTTTACTATGTAACTAGCACCTATATTTTGTTCAATAAAAAATAAGAATAAACAACTCAAAATAGTAGAAATAATCACAAAATATTTTTTCATAATTGTAACTTCCTTTCATAGAAATATATTTTACTAATTTTCTTTTATATTACCATATTTTAAATATTTATTGCATAAAAAAAGTACCGAAAAATTCGATACTTAATGTTTGTTTATTTTATAAAAGCTTCAGTTGGATATTCTAGTTTCCACTCTTCTCTTAAGCTATCCATAATCTTCATAACTTTAAGAGTATCGTTCCATGTTCTTTTGCTACTTTCTATTTTTCCATCTTTTAAACAGCTCATAACTTCTTGTGCTTCATATTCATATCCATTAACGTTATGTGGAAGATTGATTTCCTTAATTTTTTCATTACCCTTATAGATTTCAGCTTTTTCAGCATACCAAAAATTAGGTATATATATTTTTCCTTTTGTTCCTATTATCCATGAATCTTTTGATCCATCAGTAATAAGGCCAAAGGTTAAAGATGCCATTTCACCATTTTCATAACTTAATAAAGCGCTATCTTGCTCATCTACATTTGTTTCACCAATATAAGCTGAGCTTTTGATATTAGTTACATCTCCATTAATAAACATAGATGAATATGATATTGGGTATATTCCAACATCTAAAAGTGCTCCTCCTGCTAACTTAGCATTAAACAATCTTTGCTCAGGTTTATAAGGAGCATTAAAACTAAAATCTGTACGCATCATTTTAATATCTCCAATGGTTCCTTCTTTAATAATTTCTATTATTTTTTCTGTAATAGGTAAAAATCTAGTCCACATAGCTTCCATAAAAAATACATTTTCTTGTTTTGCACAAGCTAATATTTCTTCTAGCTCTTCAGTGTTCATGGCTACAGATTTTTCACATAATACAGCTTTACCCGCTTTTAAACATTCTATAGAGTATTTTTTATGAAAATTATGCGGGGTAGCTATATATATAACTTCCACTTGCTCATCATTAATAAGTTCTTCATAACTTCCATAACATTTTTCAATATCATATTTCTCTCCAAATTCTTTTGCTCTTTCCTCAGACCTTGATGCTACTGCATAAATTTCTGCATCTTCAAGAGATTTAAGCCCTTTAACAAATGAATGAGAAATACCACCTGGTGCTAAAATACCCCATTTTATTTTCATAATAATACCTCCGTCTTTATATTATTTTAAACAAATATGATTTTTTCTTTCTTTAATGTATATTTCTTTTCCTTTAAATATCAAAGCCAATTCTTTTATATTGCTTATTCCTTTACTTTTTAAAGTAGTAGTATATTTTTTGTCTGAAATTTGCTTTAAAGCTATATCAGCTGTTTCTTCTAATGTTTCCTCATCATCAGGATCTAATTTCTTAAATTCTATAACAATTCCTAGCTTAGAAACATCTTCCGGTATCAGCATTACATCATACCTACCATAGCCACTCTCTCTATTTGATAAAACTTCATGGGTATCATTTAAGGATATTAACATGCCTAGTACAAAGGCATGATAAACCTTTTCTCCTTCGTATCCACCAACATCAAAGTAGCTTATACTTTTTAAAACAAATAACTTTAATAGCTTCCCGAAAGTTTTAATATCCCCAATTATAAGGCTGTTTATCATGATATCATAATTATTTTTTGTGATTGTATCTAAAAACCAATTTTCTACTATATTTTTATAAAGACTTCTAACTTCTTTGTTAGGAATACTTAAATCATAGAATATATATTCTTCTTTTCTATAAGCTTCTTTTGCCTTAAGATAGCCTGTGAATAATAAAAAACTCCATAAATTATTACTTGATTTTTCAATGTCGCCCATGACTATGTTTTCATCAATTGTTTTGGATATACTATTGCCTGAGATTAATTCTTCTAAATCACCTTTAACATCTGCTGTACTCTTGGATAATATAATTTTAACTAAATCGTTTGAACTAGAATTAACCCAATAAGGCCTTAACCCATTTTTAGGATTTGATATATAATTTAATATAGACCATGGATTATATATTATTGTGTCTCCAAAAAAGTATCCATTATACCATTCTTTAATGTTTATTAATTCTTCTTTGATATTGTACTGCATAGCTAACTTTTCAATTTCATTTTCTGTAAAACCAAATTTATCACTTAGGTTATATGTTAATATACTCTGAACTTTAAGATTATTTAATCCTGAAAAAATTGATTCCCTAGCTACTCTAAGTATCCCTGTAATCATTCCCTTTTGTAAGGAATTATTATCTTTAAATGCTCCACTAAGTAAGTTTCTCATAAATTCTATAGCTTCAGTATAATAATTATTCAAGTATGCTGCTTGAATAGGCACATCATATTCATCCACTAAAATTATCACTCTTTGCTCAAAATAATTATAAATATATTGAGATAAATTTTTAAGAGCATTTCCTAATTCAATTACTGTGGCTTTTTTATTAATAACAGAATTGTAATATTCCTTATCTATACTATGAATCTTAGTGTTATTTAAGCAGTATTCATGTTCAATGAAGAGTTTACTAAATACACTACTTAAACCTTCTTTTAAATATTCGAAAGTACTGTGTTTTTCATCTTTAAAACTCAGATATATAACAGGATATTTACCTTGAAGTTCCATAATATTTTTATGATTTTCTATATTAAGCCCTTTAAAAAGGTAACCATTATCTTCACTACTGTTTTCAAAAAAGTATTTAATCATACTCATATTAAGAGTTTTACCGAATCTTCTTGGTCTTGGTACTAAAACAGTTTCTCCATCACTTTCCCAAAACTCCTTTATTAGTAAAGACTTATCAATAAATAGATAATCTTCGTCTTTAAGCTTCTTAAAGTCACTTATTCCTATTGGTATTTTCTTCAACCATACCACCTACCTTTTAAAACAATTTATAAACCTTATTATAATTATACCCAATTACTATAAGTTAAACAACGTATCCTTTTTTCTTGAACATCAATTTTTTTCTATATTGACTATGTTAGTAAATATTGATTAGAAAAAAATACTACTTTAAAAGTAGTATTTTATAAAATAATTTATAGTAAATTTTTATAAATATCATAATCAACATCTTTAAAAACATTAAAAATAATACGGTCAAAATTTTCACCATTCTGCTTCATAAATCCCTTAACAGCTTCAAAAGCTATTTTTGCTGCTTCTTCATTAGGGAATCTAAATTCACCTGTGGAGATACAACAAAAGGCAATTGACTTAATTCCCTTTTCTAAAGCTAGTGTTAAACATGATTTATAACAATTCTTTAAATGTTGTCTTAGCGAATCATTTAATTTGTTCCCTACAATAGGACCTACAGTATGCAATACATATTCACTTGGAAGATTAAAAGCTTTTGTTAACATTGCAGAGCCAGTTGATTCAACATAATCTCCATTATATACTCTCTTTTGCTGCATGTATTCATTACAGACTTCTCTTAATTGAACACCTGCTACTGAGTGAATTGCATTATCTATACATTTATGACATGGGATAAAACACCCTAACATTTGCGAATTTGCTGCATTTACAATTGCTCCAACCTGTAGCCTTGTAATATCTCCTTGCCATATTGAAATTTTACTGGCAAATTCATTTTTAGAGTTAAATTCTTCTTTAATAGTTTTAATATCATTTAATTTAACTACTCCTTTATTTATTACCTCGTCCCTTAAAAAATCATTTTGTACATCTAGAAACTCTTTAGAAATTGATTTTGGTAATCTTGCGTTCATTAAAGAACGTAATAAAACTCTTTTATCCTCAAATTTATTTATGTCAATATTTTGATACTGTTTAGATTCAGAAATCAAAGTATTTATTAAAAAATCTAATTTTTCATCATATTTCATTTTATTTATTCCTTTCCCCTTATTCCTATCTCTAAACTAAAGTATTTTATTTATAGCTAATTTAATATCATCATCCACACAAATTGATTTATCTTTAATTTCATTTGGAGCATAAGCTTGCCCTTTATTAATAGTAACATAGGTAGCATTGGGCCATGAATTTGTCATTTGCCAAAATGGATATTTTATTATTGAAGGTGTATTCATACCTACCCCTAATTCAATAAAAACAACCTTATCTTTTTTATGTTTGGATACAAAGTTTTCATAATTTTCAAAAGCCACATTCCAATTTTCATCTTGAATAAAATAATTATCTTTACGAAGATTTACTTCCATGTCTCCACCACAAACAGGACATTTAGGAATTAACTCTGAAGGTATTTTAAAATCTTTTTGCTTTTCAATCATCTCATAAACAATATCTTCATTATCATATAATTTATAATGACAAGCCTTAGCACATTGTAATAACCCATAATCACCTTGAGTGGCAAAAATTCTATTAGAATCAAACCCTGACCTATAAAATAGATGGTCTCCATTAGTTGTTAAAACAAAATATTCTTTATCCTTTACTATTTCTTTCAAATTTCTATATACACCATTTTCCTTAAACTCATATCTATTAATTGAAATGTGTTTACTCCAATAGGACCATTTTTCTTCCTGCGTTTTAAAAGGATAAAAAGCTGATGAATACATATCTGTCAATCCATATTTATTAATATGTTCTTTAAAATTACTCTCAAATCTTTCGCCACCATATTGTAATCCTGCAGATGTTGAAAGACCTGCACCTGCACCAATTATTACAGCATCAGCATCTTTTATTAACTCTTTTATTCTCTCATAATTATCCCCACCACTAGTTGTGCTATTAACTTTTACATCATTTTCAATTTTTCTATTTCCTCTATTAAACATATTTATTATTTCCAAATCATTTGCCTCCTCCTATAATAATTAGCTTCGCTTAAAGTTAAATTCACTTTTTATGTAATATCGCACATGAGATATTCCTTCGTCCTGTGATGCGACAACGTCGCCAGCACTAATGGCTTGTGAGCATAACTATATATTTTTTTATTGAACTTTTTTCTATAATAACATACAATAACATCATGGTATCTTTTCAAATATACATCTATAAATATACTGGGAGGTTATGTATGGGCACAAACAAAAAAATGCCAGAATGTCCTGTTGAAGCAACACTATTACTCATAGGAAACAAATGGAAAGTATTGATCCTAAGAGATTTAATGAATGAAACTATGCGTTTTAATGAATTAATGCGCTCAGTTACAGGTATAACACAAAAGGTTCTTACTAGTCAGCTTAGAGACATGGAGAAAGATGGTTTATTATCACGAAAAATATATCCTGTCATTCCACCGAAAGTTGAGTATTCACTAACTAACACTGGACGTAGCTTAAAACCTATTTTAGATACATTAGCAACCTGGGGTGAAGAATTTAAACAAAATAACATAGTATAACAAAAATCCATTACAATGAAAGCAATTGTAATGGGTTTTTGTTATTTACTACTACTCATATACTTTCTAATTTTTTTTCCACATTCTTTTCTATATTCTTCATCCATTGGTGTCTTAGCTATAACAGCATTTACTGGACATATACTGTAACAAGAGCCACACTCATCACAACGACTACTATTTATTGAATACTTTTCTCCTGGTATAATTGCATCAAACGTACATGCTTTAAAACAACTATCACAAGCTATACATTTATCTGATTGGATTTTAAATCCTGGTTCTATTTGATTCATACCTCCAAAGGAAAAACGTTCACGCTCTAATTTATGGTCACGATTCTTTTTTGCAAAATCATAATCATACAGTTCTCCTTTATATCTATACAATATAAAAGTTGTCATAGTAGGATACCTTTCAATATCATTAACTAGTGCTAAAAATTTAGAATCATTCTCTGATTTTTTTGTTAATTCTTCAAAGGATAATTCTCTAACATCTCCACTTATTTTAATAAAAAATCCTTCTGGAAAGTCTGGTAGTCCATCTTCATCATGAGTTGCTGCAACACTATCAGCAACTAGTGAGCATGCTGCAACTTTATTTGTTTTCTTTAATTGACAATAAAAAGGCTTAACTTTCATAGTTTGAAAATATAATCCCTCATCATCATAAGTTAAAAAATGTGCTATCCTTGTTTCTGGATATTCTCCATCTATAGTTGTAAATGTATATGCGCTAAGCGCTTCAAATTTTTCAAATATTTTCTTTGTACTTAACATATCTACTCTCCCTATCTATTCATAAATTTTTTTAATTTTTCACTTTCAGGATTATTTAAACAATCCATACTACCAAATTCAATAATTTCGCCTTTATCCATAAATATAAAATAATCAGCAAACTTTTTTAGAAATTCCATTTCATGAGTAACAAATACAAATTCAGTTCCATTATTTTTTAATATCTGAACTGACTCTAAAACTTCTTTTGTAAGAATTGGGTCAAGTGCTGCTGTTGGTTCATCTAAGAATATCAATTCAGGTTTGGTAACGAAAGCTCTTGCTATGGAAGCTCTTTGAGCTTGACCTCCAGATACTTTGTTAGGATTTTGATTTGCTATATCAGTAAGATGAAACTTTGCTAAAACTTCATCACATGTTTTTTCAACATGTTTTTTCAACATTTTTTTTATCCATTTTCTTTATCTTTTCTAATATTAAAAGAATATTATTCTTTATAGACATATGTGGGAAAAGATTATGTTTTTGAAATACATATCCTATTTTGTCCTGATACTCTTTCAAATGATTTTCTACTAATTTCACATCATTCACTTCAATTGTACCTTCATCAATTGTTTCTATTCCAGATAGCTGACGCAAAAGTGTTGATTTACCACAGCCTGACTCCCCAATAATTCCAAGAGAAGTTATATTAGAAATATTTATATTCAGATTTTTTAATATTAATTTATCCTCATATGTTTTGTACACATTGTTTAACTCTATCTTCATACTGAAAATCTCCTTCCAACATATCTAGCAAGTAACGACAGGGGTATTGTAATAATTAAATACATAACCCACATTACTAAATAACCTTCAATAGCAGCATAACTTTTGTTAGAAATAACTGTTATTATATAAGATATTTCTGAAACAGATACTATTTTTAGTAACGCTGAACCTTTAATTATACTAGATAAATTATTTATCATAGATGGAATTAAAGGCTTAATCATTTGAGGAATAATTATATATCTATATTTTTGCCATCCATTAAAGTGATATAAATTCATTACCGTATATTGATCTTCATCAACAACTGCACTAGCGGTTTCATATGCATTAGCAATATAAGGGGTCATGTAACATGTTAATGCCAATATTCCTAATGCTAATTTTTCATTGATTCCTAATCTTACACCTAAAACATAAACAACTAAAAATATCATAACTAATAATGGTGTTCCCATTACTATTTCTTTCATTAAATTTGTGATTGTTCTCAAAAATGCATTTTCACTATTCATAAATACATAAAACATAAAACCTGATACCATACTAATTATTAATGTAAGCACACTTACCCATAAAGTTGTATATAAAGCATTCACTAGTAAATTCATTTCTTTTAATATCAAATCATACCTTAAATTATCAGTTGCCGTAAATAATATAATTCCAAATGCTATAATAACAATAACATATGCTAATATTTTTTGGATCAATTCGCCATTTATACCTGTATCTTTTTTATTAACAATTTTAATGTTTTTCTTATTCTGGTTTATTGACGATGTACTCAAGTCCAAGTGATTTATCTTTGAGGAATTCTCCAACTTCGTCGTTGTATTTACTTGCAAGTTGTTCATATAAACCGCCCTTCTCATATAATGTAGCTATAAATTCATTTGCTTTCTCTAATAATTCAGTATTACCTTTTTTTACTGCAAATGCAGAAGTAAAATACTCTGGAATTCCAGAATAAATTTCTGTAGTTTCTTTGTTTGCAGCATGGTCACCAATAACTGTATTTGCACCAACTAAAACATTATAATTTCCAGATGTTACTTCCATTATTCCAGAAGCAATTTCTGTTATCTCAGTCACATCTACACCATATTTTTGTGGCACACTAACTGAAATTGTTCCTGATAAACCTATTGATTTAATTCCATCTAATTTAAAAAAGTCCTCAACAGACATATCATCTGAAATATTGTTATTCTCGTAAAATTCTTTATTTACTAGGGCTAAAGTTCTCCCATAACGATATCCCTCTGAAAAATCCACCTTTTGTTTTCTTTCATCATTTACTGTCATATCACTAATCACTATATCTGATTCCCCTGTTTCTAAAGAAGGAATTAACATTGAAAAATCTGTATTTACTATTTCAACTTCTTGTCCCATATATTCTCCAAGTGCATAAGCTAAATCTACCTCTAAACCCGCTGGATCTCCTTTATCATCTACATACATAAATGGAGGATATTTTAAATCTATAGCTACCTTTAATATTTGATCATCACTTTTAGCAGATGATAAATCACATCCTGTTAAGATCCCCGTTATCAATACCCCTGTTAATATTATTGATGCTATTTTTTTCATATTATTTATCTCCTATCTTTATCAATTTAATTTCAAGTGGCCTCTCCTGTTTATAATTACATATTACTACATGTCCATATCTGTTTAAAGAACGCACTTCAAAGTGGTATAGGCACCAGTTGGTATTATAGTATCTTTTAGATACTATATGCATAAGTATTTTTATAGATAAAAAAAATAGCTTTTCAGCTATTCTTCCTTTAAATCTAAATCTGCAATATTAAATTTTTGATTGTAATTTACACCCCAAGATCCCAATTGATTTAAAATAGGTGTTAATGTTTCCCCCATACTAGTTAAAGAATATTCTACCTTAGGTGGCACTTCTCTATATACTTCCCTATGAATAAGTTGATCAGATTCAAGTTCTCTTAATTGTCTAGTTAACATTCGCTCATTAATATTAGGAATTTCTTTTTTTAGCTCACCATATCGAATAACACCATTTTTACCAATATAAAAAAGTATAACTGGCTTCCACTTACCACCAATAATATCTAATGTTAATTCAACATGGCAATGATAATTACGTTTTTCCAAATTATCCTTCATTGTGTCCTCCTTAAATCGTTAAATTCTAATTTCTCTTCTTTGATAAACTAAATCTACCATCATATTGTTTTATAGTATATATAGTAATTATCTAAATTATATACTTCAACAATACATATTACAAGTACTGATATTTTTATATGATAGGTTTAAAAAGTAAAGTAATGCTACGAATAAAAAGCTCAAAACCTATTTAAAAAAGGTTTTGAGCTTTTTATTCTTATTCCCACTCTATAGTTGCAGGTGGCTTAGATGTTACATCATACACAATTCTATTTACGCCTTTAACTTCATTTACTATTCTTCTAGACACTGTATCTAGTACTTCATAAGGTATTCTAGCCCAATCAACAGTCATTGCATCTGAAGATGTAACAGCTCTTAAAGCTATAGTATGGCAGTATGTTCTTTCATCTCCCATAACTCCAACAGATTGTATATTTGGTAGACAAGCAAAGTATTGCCATATTGATTCATCAAGTCCTGCATTTGCAATTTCTTCTCTATATATTGCATCTGCTTCTCTTGTGATGAATAATTTTTCATCAGTAATCTCTCCAAGAACTCTAATTGCAAGTCCTGGACCTGGAAATGGCTGTCTCCATACTAATTTATGAGGAATACCTAATTCTTCACCAACTGCTCTAACTTCATCTTTAAATAATTCTCTTAAAGGTTCAATTAGCTCAAAATGCATATCTTCAGGCAATCCACCAACATTATGGTGACTTTTAATAGTTGCAGATGTATCGGTTCCACTTTCAACAACATCTGGATAGATAGTTCCTTGAACTAAGAAGTCTAGCTGTCCAAGCTTATTTGATTCTTCTTCAAATACTCTTATAAATTCTTCACCAATGATTTTTCTTTTAGTTTCTGGGTCACTAACACCTTTTAATTTTCCTAAGAATCTATCTTCAGCGTTAACTCTAATTAAATTCATATCAAATTGTTTTTTAAATATAGTTTCAACTTGGTCTCCCTCATCTTTTCTTAAAAGACCATGGTCAACAAATACACAAGTCAAGTTCTTACCAATAGCTTTGTGTACCATTACCGCTGCAACTGAAGAGTCAACTCCACCTGATAAAGCACATAAAACTTTTTTATCTCCAACTAAAGCTTTGATCTCAGCTATTTTATTTTCTGCAAAAGTCGCCATTGACCAATCGCCTTTTACTTTACAAATATCAAAAAGGAAATTACCTAACATCTTTTGACCGAATAAAGTATGCTCAACTTCTGGGTGGAATTGAACTCCATAAATTCTTTTTTCAGTATTTTCCATAGCTGCTACCGGACATTGATCCGTACTAGCAATAACTTTAAATCCTGCTGGAACTTCTGCTACATAGTCTGTATGACTCATCCAAGATTGGTCTTTTGCATTTAAGCCTTTTAGTAATTGAGAAGAAGTATCTAACTCTACATCTTTCTTTCCATATTCTCTAATATCAGGGCTTTTAACAACTCCGCCTAACATATGAGCTGCTAATTGATGACCATAACAAATACCTAAAACAGGTACTCCTAATTCGAAAACCTCTTTATCTACTTTTGGAGTTTTTTCTCCGTAAACACTGCTAGGTCCTCCTGTAAATATAATACCTTTAGGATTTTTCGCTTTAATTTTTTCTACTGTATAAGTATAAGGTATAATCTCACAATATACACCATGTTCCCTTACTCTTCTCGCTATAAGTTGGTTATATTGCCCACCAAAATCAATTACCAAAACCAATTCGTTTTCCATGTTTTCCTCCTGTGTTGATTATTTTACCATATAAAATAAATACACTTTTATTATACTATACTATAGTATATTTATAAAAATGACTATTCAAACTTTTAAGCATTTACACTATAATTCGGTGCTTCCTTTGTAATTGATATATCATGAGGATGACTTTCTCTTAATCCAGATGCAGTTTGCGTTACAAAAGTTGCAGTGTTAAATAAATCTTCTAAAGTTCTTGAACCTAAGTATCCCATACCTGAACGAATTCCACCAACTAATTGAAACAATGTATCTTGTACTGGCCCTTTAAATGGTATTCTTCCTTCTACTCCTTCTGGCACTAATTTCTTTTCATCTTCTTGGAAATATCTATCTTTACTTCCCTCTGCCATTGCAGCTAAAGATCCCATTCCTCTGTATACTTTATAACTTCTTCCTTGATAAATTTCAACTTCTCCTGGAGCTTCTGCACAACCTGCTAAAAGTGAACCCATCATTACAACTTTTGCTCCTGCTGCTAGCGCTTTAACTACATCTCCTGAATATTTAATTCCACCATCTGCGATTACAGGAATACCATGTTGATTTGCTTCTTCTACGCAATCCATAACTGCTGTCAATTGTGGAACACCTACTCCAGCAACAACTCTTGTTGTGCAAATAGATCCTGGACCAATACCTACTTTTATGCAATCTGCACCCGCTTCTATTAAATCTTTTGTAGCTTCTGCTGTTGCAATATTTCCTGCAATAATTTGCAAATCAGGATAAACTGACTTAACTTTTTTTACAGCTTCTATAACTCCTCTTGAATGCCCATGGGCTGTATCAATAGTTATAACATCTACATTAACCTTAACTAAAGCATCTACTCTGTCCATCATATCAACAGTTACTCCTACAGCTGCTCCACATAACAATCTTCCTTGAGAGTCTTTTGCCGCATTAGGAAATAATCTTACTTTTTCAATATCTTTTATTGTTATTAATCCTTTAAGATTATTATCTTTATCCACTAAAGGTAGTTTTTCAATTTTATGTTTTTTCAATAATTCTTTTGCTTCATCTAAAGTAGTGTTTTCTTCAGCCGTAACTAAATTTTCTTTTGTCATTAAATTATCTATTTTTTGAGAAAAATCTGTTTCAAATAAAATATCTCTGTTTGTTATTATTCCAACTAATTTACCTTCTACACATATTGGAACGCCTGAGATTCTATATTTAGCCATTAATCCATTAGCTTCTTCTATAGTGTTGTCTGGTGAAAGAAAGAAAGGATTTGTAATAACTCCATTTTCTTGTCTTTTAACTCTATCTACTTCGCTTGCTTGTCTCTCAATACTCATATTCTTGTGAATAACTCCAATTCCACCTTCACGAGCCATTTCTATTGCCATTTTTGCTTCAGTTACTGTATCCATACTTGCACTTATTAAAGGTATGTTTAAAGTTATTTTTTTAGTTAAATTAGTTTTTAAAGTTACCTCTTTAGGTAATACCTCTGATTTGTTAGGTACCAAAAGAACATCATCAAATGTATAAGCTTGTTTCAATATAATTGCCATTAAACTTCCTCCTCAAATTTATCGTTTTATTTTAGAAATTCATTTTTACGTTCTGTATGATTTTTTCAAATGTCAAAAATACAAATATAGATTTTGATAACAAAAAAAAGCATTGTTCACTAAAGATAAGTAAGTGAAATCAATGCATTTATATGCATAAAAATCACTTATAGTCGAGATTTTACGGTTCTCGGTAGATACTCCTCGCCTTATTCAAGGGATATACAAGTGAAAAACTTTAATTAAATTAATTATTTTATATTCTATTTTATTATGACAGTTTTGTCAATGGAAATAATGAATATTGCAATAAGATTATCACAATCATTAATTGTTTATGCATGTAATATTTCACCACTTAATATTTATGCAATTTTTATTTCATTGTTTCCGTTTTCATAATTATTTGTTGTAGTTTAACATAATTTTAACCTGATTTTCATCTAGATTTAACACTAGTCTTAGTATAATAAAAACATATTAATATTAAATTTAATGTAAAATAATGTTGGTAAAATTCAATAAATTAACATGGGATGTGACTATATTGTTAAAAGAATTAAATAATATACTTGATAACTCACTAGTAACTACAGTATTTCAACCTATTATTTCTCTTAAAAACGGAATTGTCTTAGGCTATGAGGCTTTGAGCAGAGGACCTAAAGGATCTTTACTAGAATCTCCTGAAGAACTTTTTTCTACTGCAAGACACTATAACAAATCTTGGGAGTTAGAATCCCTTTGTAGGATAACCGCTTTAAAAACCGCAAAAAATTATAATCTGGATAAATTTCTTTTCTTGAATGTGGATCCTTCTATTATTAATGATGAGAAATTCAATAAAGGTTTTACCAAAGAATATCTGATTTCAAATAATATTTCTCCAAATTTAATTATTTTTGAAATAACAGAAAAAACTCTTATTCAAGATTATATTAGTTTTAGCAACACAATAAAAAATTATAAAAATCAAGGTTACGAAATTGCTTTAGATGATTTTGGTGCTGGCTATTCTGGATTAAAAACACTTTATGAAATTAAACCTCACTTTGTAAAAATTGATATGGATTTAATTAGAAACATCCATAAAGATGCTTTTAAAATAACTTTGCTAAAATCTTTAATAACTTTTGCTAATTCCTCAAACATTAAAATTATTGCTGAGGGAATTGAATGCAAAGAAGAGCTTATGACATTAATAAAATTGGGTGTTCACTATGGACAAGGTTTCTATATTAAACGTCCTTCCCCTTTATTAGAAACAGATATTTTCGAAATGAGAAATTTTATATCCAACTATAATTTAAAAGAATCATTAGGCATCAAAAAAAAATATCACATAGGAGAGATAGCCACAAAGGAATCTCCATTATCCCCTAATACACAATGTATGAGAGTTCAGGAAGTTTTAAAAAAAAGTCCTTCTCAAGGTGTTTGTATTTTAGATAATATGGTTCCCGTAGGCTTAATTATGAAAAATATGATTGATGAAAAATTTGCTGCAAAATATGGTTATTCTGTTTTTTCTGGACGCCCAATTTCTTTGCTAATGGACAAAAATCCACTTATTGTAGATTTCAACACTCCACTTGATGAAGTATCTAGTTTAGCTATGAGTAGGGATTCCCACAGTATTTATGATTGTGTTATTGTTACAAAAAATAATCACTACTACGGTTTAGTTACTATAAAAAATCTACTTTTATATTCAACAGAATTAGAAAAAAATCGTGCCAAGGACTTAAATCCACTTACTGGTCTACCGGGCAATAAACTTATCGAGGAATGTTTAAGTAATTTAAATAATAATAGACAATGCTCTGTACTTTATTTAGATTTAGATAACTTTAAATCTTTTAATGATACATATGGTTTTAGAAAAGGTGACGAAATACTTAAATTAACCTCAAATTTAATAAAAAATCAATTAATCAAATTGTCTAATGATGAATACTTTATAGGGCATATCGGTGGTGACGATTTTATTTGTGTGATTTACGAAAATAAAGATAAAACAATGTCCTTCTGCACTGATTTATTACTAGAATTTGATACTAATATCGTTAACTTTTTTTCAGAAGAAGATATAAAAAAAGGCTTTTTTTATTCCTTAGATAGAGCTGGTAATACAAAAGAATACAAACTAACTTCATTATCTATCGCCGGACTTAACGGTTCTTTTGAAGGCTTAAATCATTCAACCCTTTCTAAAGAACTTAGCCTTATAAAAAAAGAAGCAAAAATGATAAATGGTAGTAGTTTAGTACTTAAAGATATACATGACATACATACTATTCAAATTGGCCAACTTAAAAATTCACAATGTACTGCATAATAAAATCAAACTTTACTTGATCTATTACTCAAATGACAACAAAAAAAGATTGCCTAAGCAATCTTTTTTTGTTGTCTAGTACATTCCATCCATTCCCATACCCATTCCTGGTCCACCTGGCATAGCTGGTGATTTTTCTGGAATTTCTGCTACTACACATTCTGTTGTTAAGAATGTAGCTGCTACAGATGCAGCATTTTGTAAAGCTGATCTTGTAACTTTTGTAGGATCTACAATTCCTCTTTCTACCATGTTTACATATTCTCCACGTAAAGCATCATAGCCTATTCCAACTTCGCTGTTTTTCATTCTTTCGATAATTACAGAACCTTCAACCCCTGCATTTTCTGCAATTTGTCTTACTGGTTCTTCAAGCGCTCTTTTAATAATATCTATACCAACTTTAGCATCAGCATTGTCAGCTGTTACTTCTGAAACTGCTTTAATAACGTTAACGTAAGCTGTTCCACCACCTGGTACTATTCCTTCTTCAACAGCTGCTTTTGTAGCGGCTAAAGCATCTTCTATTCTTAATTTTCTTTCTTTTAATTCAGTTTCTGTTGCAGCACCAACTTTAATTACAGCTACTCCACCAGCAAGTTTTGCTAGTCTTTCTTGTAATTTTTCTCTATCAAATTCAGAAGTAGTTACTTCGATTTGATTCTTAATTTGGCCTACTCTATCATTAATATCTGTTTTATTTCCTTTTCCATTAACTATAACTGTATTTTCTTTAGAAACTTTAACACTTTCAGCATTTCCTAACATATCTATAGTAACGTCTTTTAAGTCTCTTCCTAGCTCATCTGAGATAACTTCTCCGCCAGTTAGTGTTGCGATATCTGTTAACATTTCTTTTCTTCTATCGCCAAATCCTGGGGCTTTAACAGCTACAGCTACAAATGTTCCTCTTAATCTATTAACGATTAAGTTTGCAAGAGCATCTCCTTCTACATCTTCAGCAATAATTAAAAGTTTCTTTCCTTGTTGAACTATTTGCTCTAAAACTGGAAGTAAATCTTGGAAGTTACTGATTTTTTTATCTGTAATAAGAATTACAGCATTATCTAATACAGCTTCCATTTTTTCAGCATCAGTAACCATGTATGGACTTAAGTATCCTCTATCAAACTGCATTCCTTCTACAACATCTAATTCAGTTTCCATAGATTTAGATTCTTCTACAGTAATAACTCCTTCATTACCTACTTTTTCCATGGCGTCAGCTATTAATTTACCTATAACTTCATCTGCTGCTGATATAGCTGCAACTCTTGCAATATCTTCTTTTCCTGAAAGTGGTTTAGAAATTGCTTTAATTCCTTCTACTGCAACATCTACAGCCGCTCTAATTCCTTGTCTTATTAACATAGGATTAGCACCTGCTGTTACATTTTTTAGCCCTTCTCTGATTATTGCTTGAGCTAATAAAGTTGCAGTTGTAGTTCCATCTCCAGCAACATCATTTGTTTTTGTTGCAACTTCTTTAACTAATTGAGCTCCCATATTTTCATAAGGATCTTCTAATTCAATTTCTCTAGCTATACTAACACCATCATTAGTTATTAATGGTGCTCCAAATTTCTTATCTAAAACAACATTTCTTCCTTTAGGTCCTAATGTAACCTTTACTGTATCTGCTAAAATATCCACACCTTTTTGCATGCTTCTTCTAGCGTCTTCACCAAATTTTATGCTTTTAGCCATTTCAATTTCCTCCTATCTTTCTTTTAGTTTTATTCAACTACAGCTAGAATATCGTTTTGTCTTAAAATGACGTATTCCACGCCATCATATTTAACTTCAGTTCCTGCATACTTAGAGTAAAGTATTTTATCTCCCACTGCAACTTCCATAACTATTTCTTTTCCGTCTACAACTCCGCCAGGACCTACAGCAACGACTTCTGCCTCCTGTGGTTTTTCTTTTGCAGCTCCCATTAAAACTATTCCGCTCTTTGTAGTTTGTTCTGCTTCTAAGCTTTTAACAACAACTTTGTCACCAAGTGGTCTAATATTCATAAAATAACCCTCCTTATGTATTTAAATTATTTATTATCGTTTTGTTAGCACTCATCTCTATCGAGTGCTAATACTATTATTATATTAATTTATAGCAATTTTAATATCAAATTCCATAGTTTTACTAAAAACACCGTATACTTTATATATAGCTGAATATCATTAATTATCTCTTTAAATCATCAAATTTCTTTTATTTACTATTAATCGTAAAATTAATCCATTGTGATATAATAAATTATCAAATTTCTACTATCAGGAGGTGCTATTTTGAATTCAAAATCTTTTAGAATTTTATCATTAGAAATCTTTATGTCTTTACTGCTTACTTTAATTATTATAGTGCTAAGCTCTAGGTTTACCCTTAATTTTAAACCTATTTATTACTATGATTTAGTGAATTATAATATAAGTGAGCAAACAGGATTTACAAATAAAGAAATCAAAGAAAATTATGATTACATCGTTGGTTTTGTTGGAACTTGGCAAGAAATGGACTTTCATCTACCTTCCATGAATTACTCTGATTCCGGTAAACAACACTTTGTAGATGTAAAAGATTTATTTAATAATTTAGATGTGCTATTAATTATTTCATTAGTACTTTTATCTTTGAGTTTGGTTTTATTTGGTAAAAAAATAAAATTTAAATTCTTAAAGTATAGTTCTTTAACTTTATTAATATTACCTTTAATATTAGGTACATTTTTCTTTATAAATTTTGATACAAGCTTTACAATGTTTCACAAAATTTTCTTTAGGAATGATATGTGGCTCTTTGACCCTAGTATGGACCCAATTATAAATATCTTACCTCAAGAGTTCTTTTACCATTCTGCAATTTCCATTCTTCTAGGACTTGCTTTATGTAGCATGATAAGTTTATTTATCTATAAACGAATCAATAAATAATTCTGTAGGGCGGATTTCAATGCCGCCCAATTGTTTTTCCAATTAAATTTTCTCCTAATTACCAAGCTATTTTATTCTAAAAACACTCCATTCTCTTTTAATTATCGACCTATTTTAATGAACAATAGATTTTATAATCCTTTCTCCTTTAATCACTCCTAAAATAAATATTATACTCATTGTAATTGCTATAATTATCAAAGTAACGTTATTGCCAGAAATTAAATTAGCTCCAAAATAAGAAGAAATTGCTATGCCAGGAATTCTGCCTAAAGTAGAATATATGGCAAAATCCTTAAATTTCAAATCCGAAATACCACAAAAATAAGCCAAAACATCTTTTGGTAAGCCAGGTATCAAGTAAACTAGAAATATTATATACTTCATACTCCCAATTTCTAAAATCCTATGGAAAAGTTTTAAATCTCTTTCTGAAACAATCTTTTCTACAAATGGTCTACCAAATCTATATGCAATACCGTAAACAATTATACTTCCAATAGTTATTCCTACAACAGAGGTTATAGTTCCTAAAAATGTACCATAAATATATCCACTAGCAATTTGAATTATTTCCCCTGGTATAAAAAACGCAATAACTTGAATAATTTGCATCATCAAAAACACCAAATACCCAAATTTTCCAAAACTCATCACATATTCTTTTATTCTTTCAGGATCCTTCAATACATAAAAATATTTTTCGTAATACTCATACCCAGCAATCAAAAAAAGAATTATAATCAAAAGAATAACTATATAAGCTTTGTATTTTAATAAATATTCTCTCATAAATTTCATTAATTAATCACCTTACTTTTTTTATTTATATATTATTTTCTTTCAAATAATTATTTCTATTCTATTTTTATTCCATTTTCTCTTGCATAATAAAACAAATATTGTTGAGCAAATCCAGCCAAATCTCCAAATTTATTAATACTAAATTCTCTTATCTTTAGCAATGACACATCCGGAGCTACATAGAAAAATTGCATTGCTCTTTTCACCCATACATCCACTGGAAAAGCTGAATATTTTCTCATAGAAAATAACATAATACAATCTGCAACTTTAGGACCTACGCCGCTAAATTTCTGTAGTTGTTTATGACACAATTCATCTTCTAATGCCATTATATAATCAACATCTGCCTCTCCACTATTAATCTCTGAAACAGTGTTTTTTATATATTTAGCTCTAAATCCCACTCCAATTTTCCTAAAATCTTCTTCTGTAGCATCTTTTATTTCTTCAATAGTAGGAAATGAAAAATACTCTTTCCCCTTATAAAGTACAGTTTTTCCCCACTTTTGTGAAATTCTTTCTATGGCTCTTTTAATCATAGGAATTCTATTATTTGAAGAAATTATAAAAGAAATGATTGTTTCAAAAGGTTCTTGCTTTAAAAGTCTAATTCCTTCACCAAATTCTACTGCTTCATGTAAAATTACATCTCTACGTAAAACATTTTTAATTTCTGCATAATCTCTATATAAATCAAAATAATCAACCCAAATATTTTTAAAATCTTCTTCATTACAATTATATATAACCACATCATCTTCTATTTTTTCCACTTCAATAACTTTGTTAAAGGCTACTCCTATGTAGCAATTTTCCTTAGTTTTTTCCCATCTAAAACATTGTCCACATTCAAAAATGTGAGCTAAAATAAAATTTTCAACTTTTTTAACAACTACTCTATCTTCATATATTTCTATATTTTTAAAATCCATGTTTTTCTCCTTAGATATAAATTTTTTATTATAAAAACTCTATGTAAATTATACCATAAAACTATATATACCCTGTTAACAATAAAAAAACCTTCAAAAGTTATTTTCTTTAACCTTTGAAGGTTTTATACCTTTATTTTTTTATATTTTTTCTCATATATTTTTTAAATTCCCGTTTCAAGAATAAAAACAAAAGTGGTATGGAATATATGAGTTGTCCCGACATTTCAATGGATTCATTATTCGGAATAAATTCCATTAACCCTTCCCCAAATAAATGTCCTCCCATAAAAATCAAAAATACAGTTATAATAGTAAATATTATATTCAAATCTAACTTTATTGAAGATTTATATATTGCCAACATAATAAGCAATGCTAGTATTACGCCTACTAAAATACCTACTATAGTAGGTATAAATTGCTCATTTATAGTTGGTAGTAAAAACATTATTATTTCTAAACTTTCTCTAAATATAGTTACTGCCGCTAGCAATAATAAACTACCGCCTTTTAACTTTACATCAAATTTAGAAGTAACATCTAAAGATAAATTTTTGCTTTGCCTTCCTATCCATACTATATTATACAGTATCAGCATGGCTATAAATATCATGGTTCCACCAAGAAAAATTTCCTTGGCTAATCCTTCTAATGAATTTATGCTATTAACTAAAAAAAGAGCTGAAAGTATACTTGAAGCAAATCCTATACCTATGCCTGCAAATATAAACTTTTGTAAATCTTTTCTATCAATTTTTCCTACGTATAAAATTAAAGGAATAATGATAATAAACATTTCAAGACATTCTCTAAAAGTAATAACTATTGCGTTACTCATTTTTTTCTCCCTCCTAAGTTTAATTATTTTATTATCCACATAGTTTTTCTTATTCAATTGAAATCCTATGTACTATGCTTGTTTATGAGGGATTAATATAGATTGTCTTGTTATTATAATATGTCAAAGCTATATTTTTGTTAAAAAAAAGCTAAAAAGAATAATATTATTCTTTTTAGCTTTTTTATTAATAATTTTTTATTAGTGTTTTCCTCTAATTTCACATTGTGTTCCATTTAATAAATAAGTTAATGTTAACAAACTTTCGCTTAAATGAACATTTTCAATAATCACATCTTCGCTAGCTTCTAAATCTACAGGAGCAAAATTCCATATTCCTTTAACATTATTGTTAACAAAAATATCACAAATCTTTTGTGCATTTTCACTAGGAACACAAATAACTCCTACATTGATTTTGTTTTCTTTTAAGAATGCATCTAAATTATCTATATCATGCACTTTAACATCTCTTATTTTCAATCCTATTAACTTTGGATTAATATCAAATATAGCCTCTAAATTAAAACCTAATTTCTCAAATTGAGAATAATTAGCTATAGCCTGCCCTATATTACCTGCTCCTACTATAACTGTATTATACTCACATTCAAGTCCTAGAATACCGCTTATTTCTTTATACAAATCTGGTACATTGTAACCATATCCTTGTTGTCCAAAATCTCCAAAACAGTTTAAATCTTGTCTTATCTGTGATGCTGTGAACCCTATCTTCGTACTCAACTCTTTTGATGATATTCTATCTACGTCATTATTTAATAATTCGCGAAGATATCTATGGTATTTTGGTAATCTTCTTATAACTGCCATCGAAATATTTTTTTTCTTATCCACCAAGTGCACTCCCTTACTATTTATTTCAATCTATATTCTTTTTAAAAGCAAAGGCCTTTATAAACATCCAAATTAATATTATTATTCCAAGCCCATTCTAAAACACTAATTTTACAGTACCATTTACAATTATAAAGCTTTACAATAAAAAAACAAGATAAATAATTGTTTATTAATTAACACCCTACCATTATATTAATATAAAAAGAGTAATAATTTCAACTTATATTTTAATTTTATGTGATTTATTAGATAAAATGTATTTTTCACTGTAAATTTACCTAAATAAATAGTAATATATAAATGAACATAAAGAAAAAGCAAATCACTTTCACATAGTGAAATTTTAATAGAATAGGCAGGTAAGTTTTATGGTAGTTCTGAGTTGTAAAAATATAGAGAAAAGTTATGGAATTGATGTAATTCTAAAAAACATAACCTTCAGTATAAATGAAGGTGAAAATATAGGATTTGTTGGAGAAAATGGTGCTGGTAAATCTACTTTATTTAAGATAATATCCAAACAGTTAGACGCTGACAAAGGGGATATTTTTATAGATAAAAATAAAAAAATAGGTTATTTATCACAGCATCTATCTTTGAACAGTGATAATAACATTTATGAAGAAATGCTTTCCGTATTTCAAGAACTTCTTGATATTGAAGAAAAACTATCTAATTTAGAAATAGAAATGAATAAACCTTATGATCACGAAAATGAATCTTATCACAATAAAATCATAAAATCTTATACTTCTTTAACTGATTTATATAATCATAGAGGAGGCTATACATATAAGGCTGAAATTGGGAAAGTTCTTAAGGGCCTTGGCTTTACCGAAGATCACTATGAAAAATGCATCAATATTCTTAGTGGAGGGCAGAAAACAAGAGTTGCTTTGTGCAAATTATTGCTTTCTAATCCTGATGTTTTATTACTAGATGAGCCTACTAACCATTTGGACTTAGATGCTATTGAATGGCTTGAAGAATATTTATCTATCTATAAAGGTACAATTGTTGTAATCTCCCATGATAGATTCTTTTTAGATAGTGTCACTAATCAAACCTATGAATTAATAAATGGGCAAATGGAGATTTATAATGGTAACTATTCTAAGTTTGTGGAACTAAGAAAAAAAAGAAATGAGGAAAAAGAAAAAGCTTTTGTTCTTCAACAAAGTGAAATCAAAAGACAAGAAGAAATAATTGATAGATTTCGCTCTTTTAATAGAGAGAAAAGTATAAGAGCCGCAGAAAGTCGACAAAAAGCCTTAGATAAAATAGAAAGAATTGACGCGCCCTCAAAAAATCACAAAATTCATAAAATTAATTTTGATGTAGATGTAAAAAGCGGTAATGATGTACTTTTTGCTGAGAATCTTAGGAAAACTTATGGTGATAAACTTTTATTTGAAAATGTAGAATTTGAAATAAAATCTGGAGATAAAACTGCTTTAATTGGAGAAAACGGAAGGGGTAAAACCACTCTTTTTAATATCATAATGAATAAAATAACTGCTGATGAAGGTTTTGTATCTCTAGGTAAAAATGTAGAAATTGGTTACTATGATCAAGAACAATCTAATTTAGACCCTGAAAAAAGCATACTAGAAGAAGTATGGGATAGTTTTCCTCATATGGCCACGAAAGATGTTAGAAATGCTTTAGCTGCTTTTTTGTTTAGAGGGGATGATGTTTTCAAAAAAGTTTCCACTTTGAGTGGTGGCGAAAAATGTAGGATTAATTTATTAAAATTAATGTTATCAAAATCTAATTTCCTTTTACTAGATGAGCCTACAAACCATCTAGATGTTATGTCAAGAGAGGCTGTTGAAGATGCTTTAATGAGCTATGACGGCACAGTGTTGGTAATATCTCATGATAGATATTTCTTGAATAAAGTGGTGAATAAGATTCACGAATTATGTCAAGATGGCATGAAATCCTACTTGGGTAACTATAGTTATTTTGTAGAAAAAAAGAAGAATCCTAATAGATTTCAAGATGAAGAACAATATGAAGGAAAAACAAAAACTCAAATTAAGAATGAGAAGAAAAAATCTAAAGAAGAGAAAAAACTAGAAAAACAGAAAGAACTTGAAACCAAAAATCTAGAAGCTGAAATTCTAGCCGCAGAAACAAAAATTGAAGAACTTCAAAATTTACTTTGCCTTGAAGAAGTATACTCAAATCCTTTGAAAAGCGAGGAAATTACTAAGGAAATTAAAGTTAATGAAAATTTATTAGAAAGACTATATGAGAAGTGGGAAGAGATTATATAATTAGAAGGGTACAGCCTTATTATATTAAGGTTGTACCCTTATCTCATACTTATAATAAATTGTATTTATGTGAAATGCTACTCTTAGTTTTTTTCAGCAACAATAATAAATCTATGCTCTTTACTTTCAATATATCCTCGTTGCTCAACTATTGTTTGTAATTGGCATAATTGCTTAAAGCAACTATCCACAGAGAAATTTGGAAATTCCCATTCAATGATTTTTGCAAAATACACCAAGGCTCCTACATCAAAAAATTTCAGCGTTGGAAAATACTCCTCTGACTTTAGTATAGTAAATCCTTTGTTTTCAACTAACCTCAGATTATTTTTTATTTAATTTTAAACTTTTAACATCATGGACCCCTGCTAATATTACACTGTGAAAAGTATAATCTGAGCCTTCATTTCTTAATAAATACTTATTCCTTAGCATACCTAAGAAATCTAAGAACAATTGATTATTGCTACTTTTATCTACTTCATCTATCATTAATACTATTTTTTTTCAGTGTTTTCAGTGTTTTCAGCAATCTCAGTTATTACCAAGTCTATATTATTCATATTAGCTATTCTTTTGTTTTCTAATATTTTATTTATAAAGTCTATTTTATTAAAATTCAAATATTTTTTTAATTGATTTATAAAGGATTCTGCAAAAGATTCTTCTGTTTTATAACTGGCAAAACTAATTCCCTCAAAACTCACTTGATACCTCTATTCTTCTAAATTCCACACTTCATTAGCTTTATAAAATAATTCTTCTACTTTTTCTTTATGTTCCTCAAATACTTGGATAGTATTCACGTCATCTTTATATAAAGGTTCCATATTTTCATCAACATATATTTCATACCCTCTATCCTCTTCCCGTAAAATAAAGCCATACTCATACCCACCAGATAGCAATGGCCATATAATTAAAACATCACCCTTTTCCATATTTGAAACGGATAGGTTCCCTGTATACTGTAAATAATCTGGTTTTTTTACACCATAGGAATACCCATCTTCTTTAAACATCAAATAAAGTCCATCTTCATTTTTCGGTACAACTTTTACAAATTTATTATACTTAATAGTTGTTATTATTAACCAACTTAAATTAAAGATTACAAATACTACTATAATAAATAGAAATATTCTTTTTCCATTAATCCTAATCATAAATTCACCACTCTATTTCCTTGTTTTTTTATTTCCTCATCATGTGTAACAAGTATAATTATCTTCCCCTGTTTATTTAATTCTTTTAAAATATTAAGTACTGATTCTGCATTCTTTTTATCAAGAGAACCTGTAGGCTCATCAGCCAATATAATATCGCATTTTTTTAGCATTAATCTGGCTAACGCTACTCTTTGTTGCTCTCCACCTGATAATGTATAAACTTTTTTGTTCAATTTTTCTCTCAAGTCCACAATTTTTAAAGCCTCTTCTATTGATAAATTAGTTTTACAATCTTTACGAATCAATTTCAAATTATCTTTTACAGTCTTGTTATCAACTAGTGCAAAGTTTTGAAATAAAAAACCTATTTTTGTTCTAAAATATTTTAAGTGATTTTTTTTATTTTTAATATCTAAACCGTCAACAATTATTTCACCACTATCTATTTTTTCAATGGCTCCAATCATATTCAATAATGTGGTTTTACCACAACCACTTGGACCAGAAAAAATTATAAAGTCACCATTTTCTATTTTTAAATTGAAATCTGAAAATAATACCTTGTCATCAAATTTCTTTGTTAAGTTTTTTACTTCGATCATAAATTTCCTCCTTTCAGTATCTTTTGAATTTTAGAATTTTCAATTCTATTAATATAAAATACAATAATAAATAATTCTAATATCAAAATAATACTTCCTCCAAAAGCTATATAATAAACTTCTTGAATTTGCATTATTCTTGCACCAATAATAGCTATTAGTATGCTGGATATTGTGGTTATAAGCGTCATCATAATTATTTTCCAATTTTTTTCTAAGACGCTATAACCCATTACTTTTTTTATAGAAAGTTCGATGGCATTGACTTCATATTCTAATCTAATAATTGAATTAATAATTATCAATTCTAATAATAAAACTAAAATACTAAATACTAAATTAATATATAGAATTCTTTTAGCTATAATCCAACTATTTTCATATTTCTCTAAAACGTTGGTTTTATTTACAATTTCATCTTGTAAATTATACTCTACTATAAATTTGTTAAATTCTTTTAAATCATCATTAGAGGATATTTTATACATGGTATCATATAGTTGCTCAGATTTCATAATATTCTGATCATTATTATCACTCTGAAGTTTAAGCTGCTCCAAAGACATATTATTATATACTATTATAGGATTTTTAACTACATCACTTCCGTATAAAGAGTCCTCATCTACCCCAACAACCTCTATATTGTCGTTGTAATATATCACACCATAATCATTACTTTCAAAAATTTCTATATAATCTATTAATAAATTGATAAGTTCTAAGTTATTTTTCATTCTTTCAGGTACTAAAAAATAAAACTCTTTTTCTAAATTAATATCTCTTAGTTCATCTATTTTGCTAGACAAATAATCAAAAGCATTTTTATTTGCCAAAATGCCTCCTGTACCATACACATTAGAAACATTTTTCAATTCAATTGCGTTAAACTTTTCAAAGAATTGTTTATTAAATATTACTTGTACCCTTGATGAATCTGTTAATGTATCATTAAATGATCCATCACTATTTTCTCTTATTCTATATGCAAATTTAATATAATAATAATCTGCATGTTCTTCAAAAAAACTCTTCTGCTTGTAAAGACTTAATGATTCAGAAACAGAAAAAATATTGCTAGATATTATTAAAATAATTAAAACTGTTGTAATTAGTTTCAAACCATAATTAAGGGACAACAAACTTTTATAACTTTTACCATTAGAAAAAGCTTCTTTGATATCATAAGAATATAGATTTAAATATAACAATCCATTAATACATAATAAAATAGCAAAAAATATAATTGAAATATTAAAATTAAAGAATACATAACTATATCTTGATAAAATAAATAATATTACAATAAACATTACAACAAAAATAAACGAATCTATCAGAATATTTATACAGATAATCTTACTTATTTTTTCTCCCATAGAAATTCTAATAACATTTTCTTTCTTTTGTGAAATAACATCATAAAATGACAATAAAAGAATAATACAAATAATAAGTGCCCATATAACGATTGTGTTATTTCTTGACTCTTTATCAGGGTAACCTGGTTTAGGATGATTTCCTGCATATTTTTCAATTAACTCCATTTTAAATTTATGTACTTGCTCCGTACTACCAATAACATAATAATCATGAACCTTTTCAATGTTAGGTATATTATTAATACTCTCAAATTTAAAATTGATGTTTCCCTATTTTTATCATTGAAGAATAGGGAACCTATTCTTTTGTACTATTTTGTGTAATACCAATTTATACCATAAAGTATGTTTGAACCTGCATGTCTAACTTCTACTTTAGCCCAGTTACCAGCATTTGCATAAACACCATGTGCATATGCTTCCCATGCTTTCTTGAAGTCATTACTATTCCAAGTTTTCCAACCATCAGCAAATGCTGTTGTTGATGAAAATAACATTCCCATGAGAGTTAAAATAAAAATTATTTTCTTTGATTTTTTCATAAAATTCACTCCTTTTATTTGTTTATTTACTATCCTAAATAAAAGAAGTATACTAAAGCCATGGCTTCCTTTTATAAGGATTGCATATTGAATAGGCTCTCTTACGGATTAACTTGTCAGGTTGACGTAAGGGAGTTTTTCTATTTGCAACAAACTCTGCGCATTCAGCTTGTCTTTGTTTGTCATACCATAATATTCTAATTTTGTTTGTCGAAACCTGTTCAAAACAAAAAAAAAATCGACAAAATTTACAAGCTATCTATTTATCTATTAAACAACTTATGAATAGTTTATATATGAATATATCTCGTTTT
>NZ_FQXM01000012.1 GCF_900129965.1 Clostridium grantii DSM 8605
TGTCATTAAGATGCATTTGTCTCTTAAATTGTCGCAAGCATCAAAAATAGCTTGAATTTCTTCTTTGGTAAGAATTTCAGGAAATTTGCGATGATGACGATGGCGAGGTATTTGTTTGTAATTTAGAGTGATGTTTAAAGTTACACCGTACAAGAAACGTAGAGCGCTATTATAGGTATTTACGCTTTCAGAAGTAAGTTTTTTTTCTGTAATTAGATAATGAAGAAATTCTCTTATGTGTCTTACGTTTAGTTCAGTTGCTGGTTTATTAAAGTGATTTTGAAATAGCTTAACTTTGGTATAGTATTCATCTTGAGTATTTTTGCTTAAACCTCGAAGTTCTATATCAAAATTAAGTTGTTGTAGAATTTGTTCTTTGGTCATATTTAACATCTCCTTTATTAAAAATTATTTCCTTGATAAAGGGGTTGTATACAAAAGAGATAATATTTATGTTTATAGGATGATATTATGTGATGGAGTGGTTTAGACCACCGCGGCAGCGGTTTAGTGCTGTGTTTATAATGGGAAGTTACAAAATATAAAGGAGCGTTGATTTTATGTGGATTGATAGAGAATCTGAAATAGATTTATTAGCATATGAACCATTTGCAGAACTTGTAAATGATATATTGTTAGATGAAAAAATGAATCCTCTTACAATAGGTTTATTCGGTAGTTGGGGTGTTGGTAAATCAACATTATTGAAACTAATACAAGATAAAATTCAAAAAAATGATTGCAAGAAAGATAAGATTATTTGTGTGCCATTGAATGCATGGATTTTTGAAGGGTATGATGATGCCAAGAGTGCTTTGATGGAGAGTTTATTATGTACCTTAAAAGAAGACAAAACTGTATTTTTCAAATTTAAAGATAGTATTGAAAAATTAGTTAAAAAAGTAGATTTTTTTAGAATAGGGTCTATGGCAGTTAAACATGGAATACCACTAGTTACAGGTATGTCAAATCCTTTAGGGGCAATGGCATACCTAACAAGTAATAAAGATACTATTAAAGAAGATGCTAAAAAAATAATTAAAGAAGATAGTACTGAAGATGAAGGAAGCATGATTAATAATATAAGATCATTTAGACAAGAATTTAAGAAATTACTTGATGAAGCTAAGATTGAAAATTTGGTTGTAATGATAGATGATCTTGATAGATGTAATCCAGACAGAATTATTGAAACTTTAGAGGCTATAAAACTTTTTTTATCCGTACCTAAGACAACATTTATAATTGCTATTGATGATGCAGTAGTAAAATATTCTGTTAAAAGAAAATATCCCAAGGTAGATGAAGAAGATTTTGGAATATCAGAAAACTATATAGAAAAAATAATTCAATTACCTATATATATACCTGAACTTTCAGAATCAGATATTACAAATTATTTATTATTACTAATTTTTGAATTATATTTTACAAAAGGTACAGTTCAAAAATTAATGAAAAAATTGATGGATAATAATTTATTCTTAGAAGGTGAAAAAATAAGCATTAATGCTATTAATGAATATATAGGTGATTTGAAGAATGAAGAATATTTAATTCAAGACAGCTATGATGATTTTGAAAAAATATTCACAATTATTTCAAAAACAAGCGATGTAGTTTCTTGTATGTTGAAGGGAAATCCACGTCAAGCTAAAAGATTTTTAAATACTTTTTTAATTAGAAAAAAATTAGGAGATATTTATTATAGATGTAAAGAAAATAATATTGATTATTCAATATTAGCTAAATTGGTTACCATGGAATATATAGATAAAGATTTATTCAGAGAGCTATATAGATGGAGTGTAAAAAATAAAGACACTGATGAGATTACAGAGCTAAGAACAATAACTAATATAGTAAATGAAAACAAAGAAATTCCTGATGAGTTTAAAAAATGGAATGATATTAGGGTTTTAAAATGGTTGAAATCTGACCCAAAAGAATTATATAATAAGAATTTACTTAAATATTTTTATTTATCAAGAGAATCATTAAATATTAATTATAATATACTGGATAACTTAACTATTGAAGAAAGAAAAATATATAATGAAATAATGCGAACTACCCATAAAGCAGTGTATACACGACAAATAAAGGAATTGAAAGAAAATAATAAAATAAAGAGTTCTAAAATTATACTTGCAATTATAGACAGTTTTAAAGAAAATATAAAGTTAATTGATAAATGTCAAGCTATTTATTTAGGATATGAAGAATATAGAAGAGACATAAAAGATGTGTTGAAAAAAATCACCAAGATAGAGGCAACTCCTTTAGTTTGTGGAGTTTTAAATAATATGTATAGAGTAGATAATGAAGCTTTTGCTGAAGTAATAAAACAATTAAAAGCAAATAATGTTTCAGATGAGCAATTATCAATTATTACAAAAGAAGATAAGGATGTAAATAGATCTACTAGAATATAGTAAGGGAGAATCATAATTATGGGAACATCAAAAGGATATATACCACCTAAAAACCCAGAATGGCGTCAAGCTAAAAGTGCAGTGACTAGAATGTCAGGCACAAATTATAGTAAAGATAATGTGAGAAAAGCCATTGGAAAATATGCGGAAGCATATTCAAAAACGCACTTAGGGCATAGTAGTTTTTCAAATGTAGCTGGGAATTTTATGAATTTTTTAAATGATATTAGTAATAATGGTTTTGATAGTACTATTGAGAAGTATGGACTTGATAGTATTAAGAATAAAAATGGTAGTGAATTATATAATGGAATTTTAGATTATTTTTCAAGGGCTATATCAACAATAGATGATCAAATAGTAAGAGATAGTCTGTATGATACTCTTGAAGATCTTGAAGTATATACTTTTGAAAGCCTAAATAATATTCAAAGTGAAGATTTTTTGATAACATTTATAATAAATTTTGCAGTAAAAAACTTTGAGGAATGCTTTGCAGAAAAAATTCTTTCTAAGCAAGAAAACATAGATAGATACGATACGATTATAGAAGATGTAGAAAATTTAATAGGAGACAGGATTTTAGCTGATATGCAAATAAAAGACATTTTAAAAATAGATTTTTTAAGTGATGATGGACAAGCATATATAAATAATATATGTAAATTGTGTTATGATTCTTTAAAAACAATCGGCGAGGTGTACTATGAAAATTTGGATTAATAAAACGAATATTGATGAATTGAATGAAAACTATCATGATGCAGTGATATTCAATATGTTGAAAGATAATCCAAAATCTAATCTTAAAACAAATTTTGAGGATATTTGGAGGAGATTTTCTTTAAAAAGTATTGATAATATATATGAAGATTTTTTAATTATTGCATCAAGTATATTTGCTGTTGACCGAAGAATTCCACGATCTAATGTACATGGTATTGATGATGATAGAGAAATGAAAGACAATTGGACAAGAACATTAGAAGTTAATATTCCTGTATTAGAAATTGATAAATGGGTAACTGTGCGTAGTAAATTAGAGAAAGTTTTAAATTTCTTAAGTGGGGATTTGTGGAAGTTAGATTTTAGAGAAACTGAAGATCGCTATAGAAATAATGAATACAGAAAAAATAAATATATGAAAAAAGGGATTATTGATAATGATTTTGATTGTGTAAGTCTTTTTTCAGGTGGATTGGATTCATTCTGTGGAGCGTTACATTTATTAGAACAAGGGAAAAAAGTTTGTTTTGTCGGATGCATGGAATATAATCAATTAAAAAATAGGATGAAAAAAATTTATAAAAAAATAGATAGCGATTATCCTAATATAAATAAAGATTTGATTGTGTTTTCTACTAACCCAAGAGTACCCCAAAATATAAATGAAGATATTAGAAGTAAATATACAGAAGATACAAGTAGGAGTAGATCATTACTATTTATATCAGTAGCTATGGCAGTTGCATCAATAGTAAACCCAAATGAAGGTGTTTATATTCCGGAAAATGGTTTTATAGGGCTCAATGTACCATTAACTCCAAGTAGAATAGGTTCGTGTAGTACAAGAACAACACATGTTTATTTTTTGAAAAAACTAAATGAAATATTTAAGGAGATAGATATACCGTATGGAATATCTAATTTCTATGCTTATAAAACTAAAGGTCAAATTGTCAGTGAATTTAAAGAAAATAGTACTTTTCTTGAATGTGTGGATGAAACTATTTCTTGTTCTCATCCAACACAAGGTAGAATGGCCGGAGTGACGCCAATAAATTGCGGATACTGTTTTCCATGTATGATACGAAGAGCTTCATTAAATGTAATTGGATATGAAGAACAAAATTATTTAGATAAGATTGATGGAGAATATAAATTAGATATAAAATTAATTAAAAATTATGGAAATCCCTATACAGGAAGAGCTAAAGATTTAAATGCACTATTAGCCGCATTACATAAATATATTAAAAATGATGATTCCAATTATTATAAAAAGCAGTTGGTTAAACTAGGGGGATTATCTTTTGATGAAGTTGAAATATTTAATGATATCTATATTAAATCTATGGAAGAATTAAAAAATATGATAGTAAAGCAAGCAGATAAAAATGATAAGTCTATACTAGAATATATCGGAATGAGTGAAGATAATGAATAACTTAATAGATACTCATTTTCATTTAGATTATTATCGTAATCACAAAGAAATTTACGATGGAATCAATAAACTGAAGCAATATACATTGTGTGTAACAAATCAACCTGAAATATTTGAATCATGCATGGATATTTACCAGACAACAAAATATGTAAAATTTGCATTAGGCTACAATCCAAGATTAATCTGTGAAACTGAGTTTAATAAAAAGTCATTTTTAAAAAACTTAAATAAAACTAACTATATTGGAGAGGTGGGTTTGGATTTTGCTGGTAAATATAAAGAAATGAAATTTGATCAAATCAATATTTTTAATTTTATAGCTGAACAAGCTAGTAAATATAATAAACTAATGTCAGTACATTGTAGTAAAGCATATGAAGACTTATATAATATTATTAAAGCAAATAATAATAAAAAAATTATACTTCATTGGTATAGTGGCAACCAACATTGGGGTGATAAATTTTTAGAACTAGGTTGTTATTTTTCAGTAAATGGGAATATGTTAAGATCAAATAAGGGAATACAACTTCTTGAGATATTACCAGTAGACAAAATCTTGGTTGAAAGTGATGGTCCGTTTAGTACAATAAATAGAACAAAGTACACATTTGATAAATTGAATCAAGTTTATGATAACTTAGGTAATTTATTAGAAGATTCAAATATTGAAAATACTATTTATAAAAATTTTAAAACATTATTATCTAAATAATTATAGGGGGTCAAATATGTTTTATCACGTATTAGTTGAAACGAGTGAAAAGATAGGAAAATCAAATCAGAATAAAAAAATATATGAATTAGACATAAGAAACCGTGATGATATACTTAATCAAACAATTACTCCATATTTAAAGAAGGAAAAATTTCAGTTTGATGGTTATTTTTTGAATTATGAAGATATAGTAAGAATTGTTATTAAAAGTTCTGAAAGATCAGTAAGAGAATTAGCTAAATATGAAAATGACAATATGGAACCAGGATTAATAATGTATATATCTCCTGAAGACATTGTAGATTACGAAAGCAAGTTCGTCAGTTACACTTCCTCACTAGGAGTACCGGTGCTTATTAACTACAATTAACATTATTTACAATTTATTAATTAGCACCGGTGCACTAGTAAGGAGGCTTTGCCTACGAACTTGCTAATAATGATATTGAACTTATAAAAAGAGACACCGTATACTAGTTTATAAAAATACGGTGTCTCTTTTTATATTACATTTTTATTTTTTTTCAAAACTGGAAAGAATACTATAGCCAATTAATGTAAATAAGAGATATGAAATAGTTTTATTAAAAAATACCGAACCATTTACCAATAAAAATTCCAATACGATTAAACTTATACCTGGAATTATAAATATTAAGAAACGTTTAAAATTGAAGGATAAAACACCATTTTTTTTAGTTTCTATATAAAAATCCGGTAAACTTATAAATATACCAAATAATAATGAGTATACTAACTCTTGTTTATATCTATAAAATATGATATTTTCAGCATTGGAATTTATACTCATGAAATTCAAAAGATATGAACCTCCAATCGAAATAATTATTGCCAAGAAAAAAAAGCTTATTGTAATTTTTTTTTCATATTTAGTCATATATGTTTTCTCCTAATAATTAATTTATTTTTGTTATAGATATTTTAAATGTCCAAGATGATGCCCCTCTAGTCATATATGATGTAGCACTAGCTTTATTGTATGAAATACCAGTTCCACCACAAGAAGTATTAATATAATAATTAATTGGAGTTATAGAATAATATGATCCACTAGCAGGAGATATACGTGTTCCTGTCTTAGAAAGAGAGGATCTACCCACCCAATTATAAGCATTGATATCTGAATAATAATCTCCATAGGAGGTATTTGATATTACTAATTTAGTTACAGTAACTTGTGAATCCATAATTACAACTTTCCCCCATACACTAGTAAATTTATATAAGTCATATGAAACATTATTACGGCTAAAAGAATTTCCTGAATATTCAATTCTAATATAAGTCTTAGTAGAAATAGAACTATCGTTGTCATATTCCTCTTGGGTTCCACTAAATGCAAGATATGACATAAATGAACTAGGAGAAATAAATGCAACAGGTCCGTTAGTAATGTTAATATTAGACTCATTCTTAGATATAGGTATTTCTTTAATATCAGCTACTACATAAGCAATATAATCAGTGATTATATCTCCATTTTTATTTACTTTCTCTTTAATTTTTTGGGAGGTTATTTTAACGGTATCAGAAACTAATTTTGATTTTTTACCATTATTATCTATTATTATAGTATCTTCAAAATCTAAATTAGCTTCCATAGATGGATCATCTGTTATTCCTAACTGTAATCTATTATCTATTTCTTTCATGTCAGTAATTTCTTCTTTTAAAAAAACAACTTTTTCATTTTTCATACCTTCGGCAAATGCTGATGTTGTAATGACACAAAAAAACAAACTAGCTGTTAATAATACTTTAAATTTTTTAGATAGATTTTCAATATTTATACACCTCTTAATGTAAATTAAATTTATGTATTAAATTATAAATTTGTATATAATTATACCATTTTTTTAATCTATTGTATACACAATAATGGATTTTTGTCATTTTGTATTTCTTTGTCAATTTAATATATCAGCTTTTACATCTGTCAAAGCAAGTTCGTCGGCAAAGCCTCCTTACTAGTGCACCGGTGCTGATTAACAAATTGTAAATAATGTTAATTGTAGTTAATAAGCACCGGTGCTCCTAGTGAGGAAGTGCAACTGACGAACTTGTTAAAAAAAGAGTTGTGGGTTTTATTCTGGTTATGAAATTATAAGAATATTGGTAATTTTATTGCATATATCAACCAAATGGTTTATAATATAATTTAGTAGAATATGGAGGTGCTGTATGACTACGGCAGATATGATCAAACAACTGTGTGAACAAATGAATATAAGCGTAGCGGAACTTGCCAGACGTATTGGTCAGACTCCACAGAACTTTAATAAAAAATTAAAACGCGAAACTGTAACATTGGATGAATTGAAAGCTATAGCTGATGCGTTGGATATTAAGTTTGAGCAGGTATTTATTTTGCCTGATGGAAATGAAATAAAGACAGGAAGTATGAGGTGTTAAGGCGATGAAAATATATATTATTGAAGACGATACTGTTTTACGCTCTGAACTTGTAAAGCTACTTTGTGTCTATGGGTATGAATGTGCTTATGATGATGATTATGCAAATATTATTTCCCTAGCACTGGATGCAAAGGCTGATTTAATTTTGTTAGATGTAAATCTGCCCATATTTGATGGGTTTCATATATGTCGTGAAATACGAAAGGTGTCCTCCACTCCAATTATTGTGGTAACAAGTCGCTCTACCGATATGGATGAACTTATGAGTATGAATTTAGGTGCTGATGATTTTGTAACAAAGCCATATAATACACAAATTTTATTGGCAAGAATAGGTGCTATCTTAAAAAGAAGTGAAATTCCAATGACTTCTACAAAAGTGGAATACAAAGGGCTTGTATTTTCAGCAGAAAAAAGCACAATAATCTGTGGAGACTTGGAAGTGGAACTTACCAAAAATGAAATGAAAATCTATTCTGTCTTGTTGCAGAACAGAGGCAAAATTGTTTCTCGTGATGAAATTATGAATGAGCTTTGGCAGTCTGACGAATTTGTTGATGACAATACTTTGACGGTTAATATCAACCGTCTTAGAAAAAAGATTGATGAAATAGGGATAAAAGACTTTATTACCACCAAGCGTGGACAGGGATATATGATATGAAATTTTTACCATTTGTAAAAGAAAAGGTAGTTTTCATTATTTTGCAAGTAGGTATGATTGCTTTTTTGGCAGTGATGCTCTCTTTTTACCAAGTGAGTGGTGCAATGACATTTTTGATTTGTTTTATTTTGTGTCTCATTGCAGTTACATCATTTACCTTTGAGTACTATAATAAAAATAAGTTCTATAAAAATCTTTATCAAAATTTAAATGATCTCTCGAAAAAACACTATATATCCACCATGGTAGAAATCCCAGACTTTGAAGAAGGTGTTATATTAACAGATGTTTTGCAACAAAGTTCAAAATCTATGAACGATGAAATAGCCACTTTTCGCCATATTAGCGAGGACTACAAAGACTATATTGAAGCATGGATACACGAAATTAAATTGCCTATAGCCTGTGTAGATTTAATATGTGAAAACAACAAAGACGAGGTAACTGCGAATATTAGAGAAGAACTCAAACGTATTGACAGCTTTGTGGAACAAGCACTTTACTATGCTCGTAGCACATATGTAGAAAAAGATTATGTCTTAAAAGAAATATCCTTGAATGATTTAGTAAGGTCGAGTGTTAAAAAACATTCCAAACAACTTATAGGGGCAAAAGCTAGCCTTTCACTTAATGATTTAGACATCAATGTTTATGGTGATTCAAAGTGGTTGGATTTTATATTGGGGCAGATTATTTCTAATGCAATTAAATACAAAAGGGAAGATTTAAGCATCTCATTTTATGCAAGAGAAAATAAAGAAAATAGCATACTGTATATTGATGACAACGGAATTGGTATAAGCGAAACAGATATTGACAGAGTTTTTGAAAAAGGTTTCACCGGAGAAAATGGAAGAAAGTTCACGAAATCCACAGGCATTGGATTATACCTGTGCAAAAAACTTTGTGATAAAATGTATTTAGGATTTGAGATTACCTCTAAAATAGGACTAGGAACAACGATTAAAATTATATTTCCAAAAGACAGTAGGCTGTTACTTTTGTAATAATGGTATAAATAGGCTAACAGGCGATTTGTTTCGTCTGTTTTTTTATGTGACAAAACTGTAAGGATAATGTAAGGTGAATCAATGGTAGAAACATTTAGAACCTCCTATAATTAAACCATAACTTAAAGGAGGTCAACATTATGATTACGATTTATAATGAAAACAAAACATTGAAAAGCCTTGCAATTTTGACTTTGCCTATTTATATAATCGGCGTTCTATATTTCACTTTGCTTTGGAGAACAGGTAGCTTTAATGGTGAATATAACCTTCACTTAAATCTAATTCCTTTTTTCTGGTTCATCGAGCCTGTATTTTTAGGTAAAGATTTTTATTTATCACAAATTGTTTTAAATATCATAATGTTTGTGCCGCTTGGTGTGATACTTCCTCTTATTTTTCGTTCTTGCAATGAAAAAAGAGTGTTGTGGATTGCATTTATGGTAACATTATCGATTGAGTTCTTGCAACCTATTTTTGGCAGATGCACAGATATTGACGATGTCATGTTGAATGTATTGGGTGCATTTATAGGATATATTTCACTTTGTGTTATGACAGAAAAACTAAACAGTATGAAAGATAAAGTTGCATCTGCTTATTATTTACTAATGACAAAATATTTTCTTTCAGCAGTATAATTATAAAAACAAGGAGATAATAACAAATGAAAAACACACCTTTTGATTACAGCGAAGATAAAATTTCAGTTTACTTTGAGGTAGCACGACCACCAATTGTAGCCGAGATTTTAATGGAAATCGGTTTTGTAAGAGACATTTTAATCAGAGAGTACGGAGTTACTTTAAGTCTTGCAATTCAGCAAATCCCAGAAGTTATAGTAGAAATATCCAGTCATAATGAAGCGATATACGGAGTTGTTCCAAAGTATCTGTTTGAATCAAATAGGCTTGAAAATCTTAATGTAACATAAATGCAAGGTAAATCAATGATAGCAAATAATAAACGATGGCAAGATAAACATGTAAAAAAACTTAATTATAGGAAAGTGAGGATATGAATATGAAAAAAACAATCGCAATAATTTTATCTGTGATGCTGTTTACAACCGCATTGGCTGGATGTGGTGCAACTGATGATTTAAAATCGATGGTAAAAGCAGAAGATGCTGTAGTTGTTGATAAAAATAGCGAAAATGCAAATGATGTTAATGTAGCTTCCAACGATGATTACGAAGTGAAAATTGTTGGAACAGTGTATAGTTATTCTTCAAAGAGAAAATTGCTGGTAAAAATTGAAAATAAAACTGATGAAGATCTTTATTTCAGTGCAACGAACATAAAAGTTGATGAAGTTGAAAACACAATGGAAGCAGGCGGAAATGATGTGGTTAAGGCAAATACAAAAGAAACGCTGCCTATGGTTTTTGAGGAATGGACAGATTTTGAACACTGCTCAGGAGAAATAATTATTACAAATGAATCGAGTACAATAAATAACACACATGAATTTAATATAATCATTACAAATATTAATGAATAAGTGGAGAAAAACTATGAATCTAAAAAAGTTGCAGAAGTTTTATTTATGATGTTAAATACAACCGATATAGGTTATTTTATTGCTATAAATTAAGGAGGAAAAATTATGAACACAATTTTAAAAGTAGAACATTTGGAAAAATATTATGGAAACAAGGGTAACATTACACGTGCCATAGATGATATTAGTTTTTCTGTATGTGAGGGTGAATATATTGGAATTATGGGTGCATCTGGTAGTGGAAAAACCACATTGTTAAACTGTGTATCCACCATTGACAGCCCCACAGCAGGCAATATAATAATCGGTAACAAAGATATAACCACAATGAAAATGGCACAGCTATCCAAGTTTCGTAGGGAGGAATTAGGATTTATTTTCCAAGATTTCAACCTGCTTGACACCTTAACAGCTTTTGAAAATATTGCTCTTGCGCTTACTATTTTAAAAACTAATCCCGAAGAAATTGAACCTAAAGTATTTGCAGTTGCAGAACTTTTGAACATCACAGATGTCCTTAAAAAATATCCATACCAGATGTCTGGAGGACAAAAACAACGTGTTGCTTCAGCAAGAGCGATCGTTACTAACCCTAAGCTTATTTTAGCTGATGAGCCAACGGGAGCACTGGATTCTAAATCTGCAAGAACGTTACTGGAAAGCTTTAAAAAACTCAATGAAGAAATGAATGCCGTTATCTTAATGGTAACTCATGATGCCTTTACAGCAAGCTACTGCAAGAGAATCTTGTTCATTAAAGATGGTAAAATATTCACAGAACTTACTCGTGGAGCTGAAAAGCGTAAAGACTTTTTTGACCGTATTATAGAAGTTATCTCACTTCTTGCAGGTGATGTAAATGTTGACTAAATTGGCATTTAAAAATGCGTCTAAAAGTTTCAAAGATTATGCAGTTTATTTCTTCACCTTGGTTTTAGGTGTGTGCGTATTTTATATGTTTAACTCTATTTATGCACAACAGGAAATTATGGTTGTTACAGAAACTACAAATCAATCAATGGTGGCACTTAGACAGCTACTATCTTACATTTCTGCATTTGTGGCGGTTATTTTAGGGTTTTTGATAATCTATGCCAATAACTTTTTTATAAAACGTAGAAAAAAAGAGCTTGGTATCTATATGACACTGGGAATGACTAAGAGAAAAATCTCAACCATTTTGCTTTTGGAAACCTCAATTATGGCAATGGTTGCGTTAATTGTAGGATTAGTAGCAGGTATTTTTAGTTCACAGTTTATGTCATTTTTTACAGCAAAAATATTTGAAGCAGATATGAGTGCCTATAAGTTTGTGTTTTCAATGGACGCTACATTAAAAAGTATCTTATATTTCGGACTTATATTTTTAACAGTTATTTTATTTAACACCTTTGCCATAGGTAAATTCAATCTGATTGACTTAATTTATGGTGGAAGAAAAAACGAGAGTTTGAAAATAAAAAGCACAGGTGTTGCCATTGCCATTTTTATCATGTCAATTATTTCTTTGGGCTTATCATACTATATCATTCTCAAAAATGGCATGATCAATATTAACTTTTGGTTTTTACTATCTTTAATACTGGGAGTATCGGGGACTGTTTTATTTTTTCTTTCAATGTCTACCTTCATCATTAAGCTGGTACAGGGGAATAAAAAGCTGTATTATAAGAATTTAAATATCTTTGTTTTAAGACAGCTAAACAGCAAGGTTAACACCAATTTTATATCAATATCAGTGGTTTCCATTGTGCTACTCCTTGTAATTGGCATTTTCTCATCGGGCTACAGCATGCAAAATATTTTCTCTAAGGAGCTTCAAAATTCTGTGCCTTTTTCCTTTAGTATTGCGAATTATTATGATGAAGGAAACTATGTGAATGGAATTTATGACAGCTTACCAGCACAGCTTAAAAACAGTGAGTATATTGAATCTTATGATGAACACAAAATTTATATTATGAAAAATGGGGATAATCACTATGAAGATTATGAATTAGATTTATCTTCAATAGGTGAAAACTTTGTAGCAACACCTCTTAATTTTATGAGCTTGAGTGATTATAATGATATTCGCAAGTTACAAGGGTTAGAGCCTCACACATTAGCTAATTCAAATTATCTTGTTTTAGTAGATGACGTAACAGAAGATATTGGAGTGCAATTCATAAATGATAATAAATACATCACCATTAACGGTGAAGAACTTTCACCAATAGACATGGTGTCTAAAACAGCAACTTCAAATACCAACTATGTATCCATTGCGTTTGTCGTAAATGATAGATTTCTCGAAAGTATGACTATACAAGAAACTGTTTTAAATATTCAATGTAAAAATGAGGAAGATGCTGCTGCTTTTGATGTTATGTTAAAGGAATATCGTTCCAGCGTCGGTAAAAACTCTGCCTTTGCTTACTATATAAGCCGCCAATATATTTATGCAAATTCGATTACTACAAAAGCTCTTGTTTCATTCCTTGCTATTTATTTAGGCTTTGTATTTATGATTACGTGTGCTGCAATCCTTGCATTACAACAGCTTTCTGAAGCAGAAGATAACAGAGGCAGATATGTACTGCTAAAAAAATTGGGAGCAGAAAAATCAATGCTCAATAAAGCGCTATTTGCTCAGATATTAAGCTACTTTTTATTGCCCTTATCTCTTGCAATCGTTCATTCGATCGTTGGACTTAGTGCAGCAAACGAGGTAATACAACAGTTTGGTAAAATTGATGTATTTTCGAGTATTATTACAACAGCAATTTTTGTAGTATTCGTGTATGGAGCATATTTTACTCTCACTTATATTGGTAGTAAAAATATTATAAATAAGGGATAGATCCCACACCACACAATAGACCCAAGATTGGATATTTTCCCGCAAACGATAATCCACCTTGGATATGTTTCCGTATACGAGCGTGGATATGCTCCCAACAACGGAAGGGGGTGAAAAGGTGCTTTTGATAGCTATCAATTCAACTCCAAGCATCCTGTATTTGGAAACATAACAGCGGTTAAGCTGCATGAAATGAGCGTTGGGTATAGATAATATCTATAGTTACAAAAATCCCATTATACATAGCAAATTATACGAATGTTGGCGCGAAAAAATACTCAACCTCTGAATTAGAAAGCAAGTTCGTCGGCAAAGCCTCCTTACTAGTGCACCGGTGCTGATTAGCAAATTGTAAATAATGTTAATTGTAGTTAATAAGCACCGGTGCTCCTAGTGAGGAAGTGCAACTGACGAACTTGTTAGCTGATGTATTAATGAATACCGAAAGTATTAATTGTACTATGACAGCAAATGGTATGGTTGCTTCAAGAACAACACAATTAGGAAATGATTTCATTAATTTTATTGTGGATAAATAATGTGCTTCCACAATGATACATAATCAAACTACCATTTATGAATGTCCTTAAAATCTCCGCTAAGCGATGAAGAATTCTTTGTGTATCTCTTATAAATAGTAAATAAGAATAATGTATTCAACTTCCCATTATACATAGCAAATTATACGACTGTTGGCGCGAAAAAAACTCAACCTCTGAATTAGAGATTGAGTTTAGAAAAAGCATTCAGCACGCCAACTTTGGATAATTACTATAGCGCGAAACCGCGGTTATCGAAGCAAGAACTATGGGGTTTGAATAATTCCATTTCGCATAAATTAAAAGATCATTTAAGAAAAAACTTCTAATACATAAGTAAAAAACATTTAAGAATATAGTAAATCAAGGCATTTTGACGTATTGGCCCCCTCCCCAGAAAGAGGCATATTATAAAGTTATGCTGTTTTGATCATGATTGGTGGAGAATTAGAAGGAGCAATAATTCGTCTAAGTTTTTCTGAACCACATTTGGGGCATTTTGTTATATCTCTACCAGTTATTTTCAAGATAAGTTGAAGTGTTGAAAGTTTTTCTTTAACTAAAATAGGTGTATTGGTAAGTTCTTTACATATATTTAGTTTGATAGTTTTGTTTCTATTTCCTAGCAATCCATAGTGTCTTATTTTCATGAATCTTCGTGGCAGTATATGAATTAGAAACCTACGGATAAATTCATCGGCAGAAAGTTTCATTTGTTTATTCTTGCAGTTATCTTTGTAATCACGCCATTTGAATGTGACATAACCATTTTCAATATTAAGAATACGATTGTTGGATATAGCAACTCTGTGAGAATATCTACCTAAATATTCAACTACGTAAGCCGCATTTTTAAAAGGTGGTTTGCAGTAAACAACCCATTCTTTCGAATAAAGAGAGGAAAGGAACTTTTCAAATTCTTTTCCCGAAGAAAGCTGCTCTTGGCTGCCATGAAACTCAAGTTTATTTTGGTAATAAAGCTGTTTGAGATAATACAGGAATTTTCCTCTCAATTTTCGAGATAGCACTTTCACAGGGATAAAAAATTTCTTTCTACTATTTACCCATGTTCCATTTGGTGATAGTCCACCACCAGGGACAATGCAGTGAATATGAGGATGATGCATTAAATTTTGCCCCCAAGTATGTAACACAGAGGTGAATCCAAGCTTTGCACCAAGATATTTTTTATCTGCGGCAAGCTCTTCAAGGGTTTCTGCAACAGCTTTGAACAATACAGTATAAAGTTCTTTCTGATTTTGGTAAGCTATCATATTTAGTGTATCTGGAATGGTGAACACTACGTGAAAGTAACCGATGTTAAGTAAATTGTTCTTTTGATTTTCAATCCAGTGTTCTTTAGCAAGAGTTTGGCATTTAGGACAATGTCTATTACGGCAAGAATTATAAGAAATCTGGGTGTTACCACAACTTTCACAAGTGTCTATATGACCACCTAACTGTGAAGTTCTACAGTATTCAATTGAAGACATAGCTTTATATTGTTCAAATGTAAGTTTATGTAGTTCGCGATATTCTTCGCCATATTTTATAAAAATATCTTGAACTTCAATCATTATTTTTATCCAATTCTGATAATGTATCAAGAGGACTAATTACATTTAGAGCATCAATTTTTACTAAATGTAAGTAAAAACCAGTTGTACTAATGTCTGAATGGCCTAATAGCTGTTTTATATGAAATAAATTTGTGCCTGACTCAAGTAAATGGGTTGCAAAACTATGTCTTAAAGTGTGTGGGGTAACTTTCTTAGTGATTTTGGTTATTTGTATATATTTTCGAAATATATTCTGAACTGCTCTTGAAGTAATGTGTGTACCAGTATGGTTTCTACTGTAGAAAAGCCATTCTTTAGGGTGGTAAGCTTTCCAATAATCTCTTAGTATCTCAAGATTAGATTGTGAAAGTAGTGCATATTTATCTTTGGCACCTTTACCATTACGAATTAGAAGCTGCATTTTGTTACTATCGATATCTGAAACTTTAAGGCAAGTAACTTCGTTAAGTCGAAGACCAGCTCCATAAATGTAATATACCAGTTAATCTTTATCCCTATAAAATATAGTACAAATCTTTATGGGAAATAAGCATTAAAGATGGAATTCTTATTATACCAATACTTGCTTGGTCAGTGATATCAAAATACTGGATACTTCAGAAAAAGAAACCTATTTATGGGGATATTTCAGAAAAGATTTCTTTGCTATTTTTAAACATAAAATTACTTCAGAATTTTTTCAACTTCAATATGACAAGTGCCATGGTGGTAATAATAATTGGCATAATTGTACTAGTTCTATCTTACAGTAAAAAAATCAAACTTTACTTTATAACATCTTTAGTAATGATAGCTTTACCTTTGATCCATAGTACTTTAGAATTAAAGAATTAATTTTATTTTCTAGTGTTTTTTTATTAAGAGTGAAATTTTATTGTAATGGGATAACAAACTATGTTACGTTATGATTGATAACAGTACTCACTTTTTTGCCTGTTTTGTGATAAACTAAATTATGAAAAAGTAATAGATTCTAGTTGTACTAGAAAAGGAGAGTTTTATGGCACACTTAACAGGAAGAACAGGTTATAAAGAATTAATAGAAAGGTATAATAGATTTCCTCAAGGAGCACCAGAATCAGAATCCTTATATGAGATTTTAAAGGTAATGTTTACCCATGAGGAAGCATCTCTTGTATCCTTGTTACCTATAAAACCATTTAGTGTTAAAAGTGCATCTAAGATTTGGAAGAAATCAGAAGAGGACACATTTAATATTTTGAATGGCTTAGCAGAGAAAGCATTACTTCTTGATATGAATGATACAAAAGAGCAGAAGTATGTGGTACCCCCACCAATGATAGGTTTTTTTGAATTTGCATTAATGAGAACAGGGGGACATTTTGACCAAAAATTATTAAGTGAATTATTTCATCAATATTTAGAGACAGAAGAAGATTTTATGAGAAAACTATTGTCTTTAAAAACGCCAATAGGTAGAATTTTAGTAAATGAAAAAGCTGTTAAACAATCTGATGAAGTTTATGTATTAGATTATGAAAGAGCTACAAAAATAATAGAAAATGCTGAAAGTATTGGTGTTAGCAGGTGTTATTGTAGACACAAGGCGGAACACTTGGGTGAAAACTGTGATGCACCACAAGAGGTTTGTTTGTCCATAAACAATTTGTCACATTCTTTATCTAAATATGGTTATGCAAAACTTATTACAAAGGAAAATGCACTTGAGATACTTGAATTGTCATATAAGCACAATCTTATTCAATTTGCTGAGAATGTTAAAGATGATGTTGGGTTTATTTGTAATTGTTGTACATGTTGCTGCATGGCTTTAAAAGGCGCAAGTAAAATGGGCGTACCGCAAACAATTAGTTCCTCAAACTTTATTGCTACAATGAATGACAAATGTGTAAGTTGCAAAAAATGTGTAGAGGCTTGCCCAGTTGGATGTTTTAAAACAGAAAAAATAGATGATAAAGAAAAAGTTATATTTGATTCAACACTATGCTTGGGATGTGGCGTATGTGAAAGAGTTTGTAAATTGAATGCTATTGAGATGATTCAAAGAGAAAAAAGAATCTTTACACCAGTTAATACAGTTCATAAACTAGTTCTTGAAGCAATTGAGACAGACACTTTACATAATCTGATTTTTGACAATCAAGCAATGGCCAGCCACAGATTTATGACTGCATTTACCGGCGCATTTTTAAAGTTGCCACCAGTAAAGCAAATGTTAGTAAGTGAAAAATTTCAGTCAAAATATTTAATGAAATTAATCGAGAAAGTATAGGGTCAATTTATAACAATGTAATTGCAAATGAAAGATGCGATTAAGTTATACATCAATAGAAATAACTTGGAGATATGTAGGAATAGTAATGATAATTTCAACAATCGCTATGGTATTTGTAGAAAGAAAAGATATTAAAATTATTTATATCTGTATTTATTGGACAAATGTGTTGGGATATATGTTAAATATATGCTTAACATGATATAATTATTTAATTGATATACCTTATTTTGGGTAAATAATATTAATGAAATGCTAGAAAAGAAAGGGGTTTATAATATTTATGTATACATTTAATTTTAAATTAACCATTGAAGACTATATTAATTTTAATATGTTTCATTATTACAATTCTAAAAGTTCTCACAATACGATTACTTTAATAAGGATTATAGGCACTTTGATCATAATACTATTTCCCTTTATTATAAAAAGAACCTTTGATTTAATGTTATTTTCAATATATTTCGTTATGGGTATTCTTTTTTTCATATTATTTAAGAAATTCTTTGATAAAATTTTAAAGAAAAATGTTAGAAAAATGTTGAATGAGAATTCATACGGTGATTTTTTATTAAAAAGAACGTTAACTATTACTGATAATGAAATTCTAGATATTACAGATAATAATGAAATGAAGACAAGCTGGACAGGTGTAACTAAGATACATGAGGATGGGAAATATATCTTTATTTATATAGGAACGGCACAAGCATTTATAATACCTAAACATTTATTTGAAAATACTGATAAAGAATATGAGTTTAAAAAGCATCTAAAAAAGATGTATGATAATTCAAGGAGGTAAATTGATTTGAATTCAGGAACTTGGATTTCAATATATATGCCATTATTTATTTTGTTTTTTATTGTTTTGCCACAACACAGTGCATCAAGTAAGAGAGTTATAATAAAAATTAAAAGAAGGAGAGGTGTAAAAATTATGATGAATGAAATATTAAAAAAGTATATAGGAATGAATTGTCAAATATCTACAGGATCATTGGGTACAAATCTAGTTGGAAAAATAATTAATGTAGATGAGCGTTGGATTGAAGTTGAAACTAAAGCAGGTGAACAAGTTATAAATTCCGAATTTGTACAAAGCATTAAAATAATGAAAGCTAAGAAAAAGTAAAGTCATAATAAAAAAGTATTGGATTGTATTATAGAAGATTAATTTAATAATAAAAGTGCTACCTAAGTAACCCATCTATGACTTATATTGATATAGCCATGAATTTAGAATATATTCAAATTGTTTTGGCTGTTCTAGGAAAAATGAGTGACTTGCATTGCTCAATAAATTTACGGTAGCATTGGGATAAATATATAGTCTATCTAACATATCTCGATAACCTACAGAGGGATCTTGATAGCCTAAAAATATCAAAGCTTTATGTATATGAAAAGATTTATTGGAATCAATATAATCACTAGCGTAGTTGTTTTCATGGAGTTCTTTTACAAAAAGTTTATCTGCCAAAGCAATGGCACGAGAAAAATCGGCCTCACTTCGAAAATAAGTTCTTTCATTAATAACTACCATTTTATTTAATAATTCCTCTTGAGTTTTTTCATCAAGCGAATTAAAAAAAGATTCATCAATATCTTGGTGGGTTATTGACGCTTTATTTCTTTTTTCAGCTTGAGTAATAATTACTGGACAAATCAAAGCTTCTCCAATAATTTGATTCAAAAACCTTTTTGCAATACCTTGTGCCATATAAATAAATTCTTTTGAAGCCTTTTAATTGTACACCTGAATTTTCAATGGCTCGAACCATTGAAATACTATCTAAATACAAACCGTGAAGAATAATTAAAGGTAGCCCAGTTCCCAGTACATTGTAATGAATAGTTTGGTTTTTTATCTTAGCGATCATAGGACCCCTCCATAAAAGTATATAATAACCATAGTAGCATATTTTCATGCATATTTCATTATTATGTGAAAAATATATAAATTCATTTCAAAATGTCTAGTGTGGTTATAAGCAAAAAATAGATATATAATAGTAGTAGGATTATTATGAGTCATATGGGTAAAACTAATGTGACAAAAATCAGAATGTATATTAAAAGAAGATGGAGGAGTACTTGAAAATGAAGTTCTTGAAGATGGTGAAATAACTCAAAGATATTGGATTGAATTAATATAAAAGGAGATGGATTTAATGGAAAGAAGAAAGAACATTACATTTATAAAGATTTTAGTATTAATTACTTTTTTACTTATGATAACTGTCAATGCATTGGCAAATATCATTCCAATCAATAGGATTACCACTGGAGAAGTTTCAGATTATTACGCAAATCTTTTTGCACCAGCAGGCATAACCTTTGCTATATGGGGATTGATTTATCTTTTATTAGCAGGGTATACTATTTATCAGCTAGGCTTTCTACAAAAGGATAGCAGCAAAGCTAAGGAAGGTTTATTTAAAAAGATAGGCTTATATTTTTCAATATCATCTATTGCTAATGTAATATGGATTTTATGCTGGCATTATAGAGTAATCCCTTCAACTATGATACTGATGATTGTACTTCTTGTTTGTTTAATAATTATTGTTTTGGAAATAAAAAAAGTTGAACTTTCATTTAAAGATAAGCTTTTTATAAAACTTCCTTTTAGTATTTACTTTGGATGGATTACTATTGCAACCATTGCAAATGTTACTACACTTCTTGTAAGTATAGGATGGGATGGATTTGGAATATCTGAAGAGATTTGGACTATTATAATCATATTAGTAGGTCTTTTAATAGGAGCTATTACAATTTTAGTGAATAAAGATATTCCCTACGGTCTGGTAATAATTTGGGCCTATATAGGCATATTAATTAAACATAAATCACTTAATGGATTCAATGGAGAATATCCTGCAATAATAATCACCGTTATTATCAGTATTATATTATTAATAGTAACTGAATTATATGTACTTCTTCATTATAAAACAAGGGAAAATTAATATTGAATATTAAATATTGATAAAACAAGCAGCTGGAAGGATTTTTTCCCGTTGCTTATTTTATTTGAAAAATATTTCTATATTGAGTATAATTAAAAGAAAGTAATGGTAAAAATGGGGATTTACTGATATGAGAGAGGGATAATAAAATGGAAAAACAATTCTTTTTTTCAACAAAGGCACTTATTATAGGGATCCCACTGTGAAACTTAATTTATACTTGTACAAAATCTCCACGTTTTTAGGAGTTTTGGACACGTATAAATTAATAGTTGAACTGGGATACCTATAAAGATAATAAATTTTTAGCTATGTATTTCATAGAAAACGGGAAAAAAGTTTGGGATTTACCTGGTGGGAGAATGGAGTTTGGTGAAACTGCAGAAGAAACTTTAGCTAGAGAGATAAAAGAAGAATTAGGGGTAATCATTAAGCCCATAAAACTAGTGGATACGTGGAATTATATGAAAAATGAGTTTTCCCAGAGAACAGGTGATATATATCCTAGTGAAATAGTTTCAGGAGAAATAGAAATTTCAGATGAACATGATGGATATGAATGGATTAGTATTGAGGATAATGGAGAAATCTTTACTAGGGAAGCTTTCTTTGAGCGTATGAAATTATGGGATTGGCAGGCAATAATGAATAGTAATATTACCTTTAAAAAGTAGGAGGAGATTATTTGAAAGTTATAACATTATTTGAAAATAGAACTATATCAGAAGAATATATAAGTAAACATGGGTTATCTTTGTATATAGAAACAGCTAATCATAAAATATTATTTGATACTGGAGTGGATGATTCATTTATCTATAATGCTTCTAAATTAGGTGTGAATTTAGAAGAAATAGATATAGCAATTATATCTCATGGACATTATGATCACGGCGGCGGACTTGAAGGATTTTTAAAAATTAATAGTAAAGCAAAAATTTATATTGGGAAAAGTGCCTTTGATAATCATATAAAAATTATTGAAGGAAATGTTAAACATGACATAGGGTTGAATAAAAAGTTGTTACCTAATAGTAGGTTTATATTTGTAGACAAAATAATAAAAATCGATGATGAATTGATTTTATTTGCAGATATTAAAGGAAAGAAACTTGTACCTATAGGAAATGATAAACTACTAAAAGAAGATAGTAATGGGTTAGTTGAAAAAGATAATTTTGAACATGAAATAAATCTCTTGATTAATGAAAATCAGAAATATAGTTTGATTTGTGGATGTGCCCATAAAGGTATTGTTAATATAATAGAATGTGCAAATGATATTGTAGCCAGTCATTTGAAAATAGTAATTGGTGGATTTCATTTAAAAGGAATGGATTTTAGTAGTTCAAGGGATACAGCTTTTTTAGATGAACTCGCAACTCTATTAAGTAGCAATGGTGTAGAAAAATATTATACATGTCATTGTACTGGTGAAGAAGCTTATAGCTATTTAGATGAAAAAATAAAAAATTTGAATGAATTGAAAACAGGTATGATTATTGATCTTTAGTATAAAAAATTATAAATATAGGTAATTATAAACTATAACTTATAAACCTAGGAGGAAAAAATATGAATGTTTTATTTTGTAAGATACCATGGATGAAATACTATAATGGAATTACTGATGAGGATAAACTCAAAAATGGAAGGACTTATATAAAAGAAAATGGCGGTGAATGTTATACTTTTCAAGATTATAACGGTAAATGCTATGGGTCTATTATGTTATATGGGGATATGAATTTAGAATCATATTTTAAAGAGGATAAGAAAAATGATGACTTTTTAAAAGATATCCTTGTTGTTTGGGTTGCAACTGATGATAGAAATGAAACTAGAATTGTTGGATGGTATAAAAATGCCACTATTTATAGAAAAGAGCAGTTTGTAGAATCTTTTACAAATGAAGAATTTAATTTGTACTACAGTGTAGATGCCTTGGCAAAGGATTGTTATTTGTTACCTGAAGAACAAAGAATCTTTCCAATTCAAAGAGCGGAACAAACAAAGAATGCTACTGAATTAATTCCAAAAATAATTGAGTATATTGAAAACTACAAAGGAAATTTTGCTAATATAGTTTTTACCGATGAAAAATTAGGGGAAGTTATAGATGATAAACAAATCGCTAATGATTTTCAAGAGTTATATGATGAAGGAATTAATTGTGTTGAGGAATATGAGAAAATGGAAGCTTTGAAATTCTTTAATACTGCCAGATTAATTAAAGAAACTCCGGATTTACTCTTCAATATTGCTGAAAATTTAAAATTGTTATGCTGTTTTCACAAAGCAATCCCAGTTTATGAAAAATTAATTAAAATTGAAGGGGAAAATTTAGATAATATAAATGGATTAATGGAATGCTATGATTATATGGGAAACAGAGAAAAAACAATAGAGTACTGTAATGTATTATTAACTTTGCTAGGTGATTCTAAGGAAGATATGGAATCAAAGATTTATTATTGTTGGGTTATGTTTTTTATCTATTTTTCACTAAGGAATAAAGAAAAGGCAGAAACAATTATTGATATACTTTCTCCTTATTCTGATGAAGAAGCTAAAAAAAGTGTGGAAGAAATGCAAGCAATAATAAAGGCACACTTTGCTTGATTTCTAACTAAAATAGATATTTTACTTTAAGACATTAAAGAAAAAGTAGAAAACGCTATATAATAGTATATCAATTGAAAATATTTTCTATATTGGATGTAATTTGGAAAAGTCTAAACTAATTTATGTTTGTAATCGTAATAATTAATCCAATTCGTTAATATTGGTTAACAAGACCACAAAAGTGAAATTTCTATGGAGGAATCATATGAATAAAGTAACAAATATTTTTTTAAGAGAATTGGAACTAAAAGATTTAGATGATTATTTGTATTGGAATCATCCTAATCGTGAATTTCATAATTTTAATGGCCCTTATTTCAAAAGAAACAGTGAAGAAGAGCTAAAAAATTTTGTAGGGGAATTAAAAACACTACTTTTAAAAAGAGAAAACAATGTATTAAAGAATAAAAAAATAATAGCAAATCAAGACACTGATGAAATAATTGGACAAGTGAACTGGTATTGGAAATCTGAAGAAACTCTTTGGATGGAAATAGGGGTTGTTATTTTTAACGAGGATTATTGGGGACAAGGATTAGGCAATAAAGCCATAACATTATGGATAGATGAGATTTTCAAGCAAAATCCAGAAATTGTAAGACTTGGACTAACAACTTGGTCAGGAAATATAAGGATGATGAAACTCGCTGAAAAATTAGGTTTTAAAAAAGAAGCTGTATATAGAAAAGCAAGAATTGTTCAGGGAGTGTATTATGATTCTGTTAGTTACGGGGTTCTAAAAGAAGAGTGGAGTTTGCTATAATGTAAGGAAAAGTATGATTAAATTTAAGAAAGGGGTACTGAAATGGAAAAACAATTCTTTTTTTCAACAAAAGCACTTATTATAAAAGAAAATAAATTTTTAGCTATGTATTTTATGGTAGACGGGGAGAAAGTATGGGATTTGCCTGGAGGCAGAATGGAATTTGGTGAAACAGCAGAAGAAACACTAACTCGAGAAATAAGGGAAGAGTTAGGTGTACAAATTAAACCTATTAAGCTAGTAGATACTTGGAACTATATGAGAGACGAATTTTTTCAAATAACAGGAGTTATATATCATAGTGAAATTGTATCAGGAGAAATTGTGATTTCTGACGAACATGATGGCTATGAGTGGATTAGTATTGATGATAATGGAAATACATTTACAAGAGAAGCTTTCTTGGAACGTATGAGATTCTGGAATTGGGAATCAATAATGGATAACAGTATTACTTTTAGGGAGTAAAAAATGATAAATATATGTGTTTTAATGGGAAGTATGAAGAAAAACGGTAACACATTCAAATCTTGATTATTTAGGAATGTTAGCGGTTAGAGATATTGTTGGAATTAATGATTTTAAAACTACAGAAGTAATTGAAAAAGCAAAAGATTTTGCACTTAATATTTTTGATTCATGAAATTAAACTCAACTTCCATAATATAGAAATAAAGGATTAGAAAAAAAGTCCTATATAAGGCGGTAGAGATAAAAAACCAGGTTTTGGTTTCCGGAGGTAATAAAATGGACAGAATTGCAATAATCTCAGATATTCATGGTAACATACCCGCTTTAAAAGCAGTATTAACAGATATTAAAACACGAAATATAAAACGAATATTTTGCTTAGGCGATTTAGCAGGGAAAGGACCAAGCTCTGCGGAAGCAGTTGACTTAGTAAGAGAAAATTGTGAACTTGTAGTTAAAGGTAACTGGGATTTTTTTATGGCAGAACAGAAATCCGAAATGCTTTTATGGCATCAAAACAAATTAGGAAAAGAAAGACTTAAATTTATGAGAGAATTACCTGTGTATGCTGAGTTTTATATGAGTGGGAAACTAATTCGCTTATGCCACGCATGTCCAAATGATATATTTCATAGAACACACTTATCTTCTGATAAAAAAGATAGACTTAGATTACTTGAAGCTACTAAATCATTGGGAGAAGAATCCGATGTTGTAGGTTATGGAGATATTCATAGTGCACATATTGATAATTTTGATGGCAAAACAATATTTAATACTGGAAGTGTAGGAAATCCTTTAGATATAACCCAATCTTCTTACGCTATTATAGAAGGAGTTTATAAATCAAAAGAACCCGCCACTTTTACAACGTCAATTGTTAGAGTTCCTTATGATATAAAATTAGCAATAAAACAAGCTATGGATACTGATATGCCTGATAAAGAGGCATATATAAATGAGTTAAAAACAGGTATTTATAGAGGAAGGCGAAAAGTTTAAGACTAGTTGATATGATTATATAGAATTAGGTAAAACTTAGTAAATTATGATAATAAAACGATTAAAAATAGAGAAGCTTTTCAATCAAATATTATTTCATACGGATAAATCATTGAAATTCTGCTTATTTGACAAGTATGAGGACTTAGGAGGCGAAGATAATGGATAGAAAGAAATTTGATGCTGTGTTTCCAATTATATCTGCTGCACTTGTAGAAGAAATTGCAAAAGAATTAAAGTTACCTTATAAAGCCGCTCTTTCAGAATTATACTCATCTTATTTATATGAAATGTTGGAGCAAGAAGAAACAAAGTTATGGCAGTATAGCACAGAAAAACTATTGGAAATGTTTTTAGAACAAAGAAATAACGGAAAGATTGTATTTCCGGAGGTATGAGGTGGCATTAATGGATAAAAATATTAATTTCACAGTATTTTGTATTGAGAGCTATAAACAGGCACAAAATATTACAGGTAAAGATGCACTGAAGATTTTTAATGATAATAATATGTTTGACTATATAGAATCTTTTTATGATATCCTTCATTCAACAGGTCAGGGATACATTGTTAAAGATATTGATGTATATATCGATTCAAGAAGAAATTAAAGATTAGGCTCTAATATTTTTAAAGACAAGATTTTGTGGGGGAGAAAATATGCAATTGAAGAAACCAACCAAATTAAGAGCAGGCGATAAAGTTGCAACAATTAGCCTTTCCTGGGGTGGGGCAGGAGATGAAGATATCCTTTGGAGATATAAAGTCGGAAAAAAAAGACTAGAAGAAGAATTTAACCTTGAAGTTATTGAAATGCCACACACTCTTAGTGGAACAGAATATCTTTATAAACACCCTGAAAAAAGAGCAGAAGATTTAATGATGGCCTTTAAAGACCCTTCTATAAAAGCTATTTTTTCTTGTATTGGAGGTAATGAAAGCATAAGAATGTTACCTTATATAGATTATGAAGTAATAAAAAATAATCCCAAAATACTAATTGGATACTCAGATACAACAATTACTAATTTTATCTGTTTAAAAGCTGGAATTTCAAGTTTTTCTGGGCCTTCTATATTGGCTGAATTCGCAGAAAATGTTGAAATGTTTGATTATACAAAACATTGGGTAAATAAAACCTTATTTGATAACACTACTATAGGGAATATACCTTTTTCTGAAATTTGGACAAGTGAATACCTGCCTTGGGTCGAATCAAATAAATTCACAAAAAGGAGTGTACAAAGTAATACTAGTTATGAATTATTACAAGGACAAGGAAAGGTGCAAGGACACTTAATAGGTGGTTGTATTGAAGTATTAGAAATGATGAAAGGTACTGAATTATGGCCAAACCTTGAAGAGTTTGAAAACTGCATATTGTTTTTTGAAACATCAGAAGATAAACCTGAACCATCTTATGTTGAATGTTGGTTACGAAACTATGGGACATTGGGAATCTTACAAAAGGCTAAGGGAATAATATTTGGAAAACCTTATGATAACCTTTATTATGAAGAATATAAAAATGTTCTTTTAAAGGTTGTAAGGGATGAACTAAAGCTGAAATGTCTTCCTATATTATATAATATGAATTTTGGACATACTGCACCAATGTTTACAATACCTTATGGAGCAATGGCTGAAATTGATTGTGAATCTCAAAAGTTTAACATTCTTGAAGCAGGTGTCATTTAATTATAAATTATAAACTTAGGAGGAAAATAATGTCAAAAATAGAAACGTGGATGTTATGGTTATTTTCAGCAATTTGTTTTTTATTAGCAGGTATAATACGATTGAAAAGTGAAGTGGATTTTACCGGAATTATGTTTATCATATTAGCAGTAAGTTATATATTTTTAAGTGTCGCTAATTACAAGAAAGATAAAAAAACTAATGAAAAGAAATCTCAATAAATAGTAAATGTATTAGTATAGTTGCAATCAATAAAAAAGGAAAGAATAATTTATTTAAATTAAGGTATACTTTTCTTTAAGAATAACCGAAAGCAATTAATTGCTCTCGGTTACTTAATAGGTCTTTTTTATCCATTTATTTATGTAGCTCATAAAATCAATAAAATCGTTAAGATGATTTTTTAGGATGTCTATCATAATTTTTTCATCAACTCTCATATAATCATGGACAAGAATATTTCTAAAAGAAACCATATTAGCTATGCTCCTAGAAAATTTGGTGGGAAGGATACTTTCTTTTCTTAATGTGAGAATACAGTCCCTATATGTATCGGGTTTTTCAATGTCTAAGGCTGATATAATTATATTTGAAATATCCAGAACACATTCAATAGATAGTTGAACCCCTCGCTCTATACCCCAATATCGTATCATATCTTCTTTTAGATTTTCTTCATTTATAATATTAGCAACGGATTTCAATAATACTAAATTTTTTTGAAGTTCTTTCATTTTGACTTCGATAGTTCCTAAAATATTTGCTGTCATTTTATTTATCAACTCCTGTAGAATCTTCTATCCATTCATTAATATATTTCATTTGAGTTTTTCTGAAAGGCTCCATATCCATATACTCTTTAAGAACCTTAACTTCAAAATCTACTTTAATATCTTCATTTTCCATAAAAACAAGATTACCATATTTAATAACTTGATGCTTTAGTACAGCGCTTGCAGAATTTAAGATAACTAAATCAATATCATCTCTTTTAAAAATGCTGGTTAAATCACCTATCAAATTTAGCTTATCTAATGGATTATAATCATTGTAGAGAAGAATGGCTATATCCAAATCACTTTTAGAATTATTACTTCCTTTTGCATAAGAACCAAATATATAGATTAACTTTATATTATAGTCCTTTATGAATTCTTGTATATTAGTTTCTAACAAACCTTTCAATTCTACCATATTTTTTTGCTTCATAGAAATCACCTTCTTATCTAGCATAAAGATTGTGTATTTATTATACCATTAATCAATTCTTATACAAATATAAATCTTAGGTTATAATGTTTACTAAAATTGGATTTATAGATATAATATAGGGAATAAACAGTATTTTGAAGGACTTTAAATAAGCATCATGAAATAAACTCAAATTATTTTTTGGACAGGTTTAGAAATTTAAAGTTTCAGGTTAGAAAAAATAAATTTATAAATGATAAAGATTTAAAAGTAAAAATTGATTTAATTAAGGATAAAAAGAAAAATTCATACATTGGTTGTAGAATGATTTTGAGTACAAGCTATCAGATGGTGAATGTTTGAGAGAAGTTCAAGAAAGAAATATAGCTGCTTTAATTGACATAGTAAAAGAAAATAAAGAAAGTAACATTGTTATAGCAACACACGGCACCGCATTAAGCACCATTATACAATACTATAGTGAGGATTTTGGATATGATGATTTTCACAGAATAAAGGATTTTATGCCATATATTTGGTGTATAGAATTGGAAGATGGAAATGTAAAAAAAATAGAGGAATTTATTATATAACTAAATATTTATTTCTGGGGGGATAATGTGAAGGAAAAAGTAAGGTCAATTATTTATAATAATGAAAAACAGCAATATAAATTTGTTTTTTTACTTCTTTCATTTATAGGTATTTTATCAATATTGTATTTTATGATCGTTAATCCTTTGGAGCAAGTGCTGGCGAATTCAGGATTTACATACAAAGTAAAGTATAACCCTAACGCAATAAAGGATTTAATTCCATGCTTATTTTATTGGTCATTATTACGGGTGATGATGTTTTTGGGATCTTGGATAGTATTGAGATTCATAGAGAAACGAGATTTGTCTACAATTGGATTAAGTTTTTATGAAGGATGGATAAAAGATTTAGGGTTAGGATTATTTATAGGAGTTGTTTTAACAAGTTTTATTTTTATAATAGGGATAATTTTTGGATGGATAAAAATAGAAGGACTTTCCTGGAATTATATAAGCAAAAGAGAACTATTATATGCAATAGAGTTTTTGTTCAGATTTTCTTTCATTTCACAGTATCTATTTTTTTGATTCTCTGAACTTTGTAAATTAAATGAAAGAGGCAAAAATGTGTTACCATCAGTCCAACCAATGGTAAGCATTCTAAATCCTCTTTTATATTTTGACCCTTTACTTGCATGATCATTTACGTTGGCAAGTAATTCAACCTTTTTGCTCCTAAGTCTACCATAAAATGAATCATCAACAATTATTGCATTGATACGTTTTTCAGTAGTAAGAGATAATAAATGATCTTTTATTATTGTTCCCGACAATTTTAATAAGAAGGTATGCCAATTTATAAACATTGAATTTAAAAATCTATACACTACGTCTTTAGCAAATAAAGTTTCATTATTTTCAGTCTGATAATTCATGTACATACTTTTACCAGTATAAACTAGTTGCAATAAATAACAAAAGATATCATAAACACATACACCTTTTTCTTTATAACAATTTGATTTTTTTAAGGCATTCATAACTTTGAATTTTTTGACAAAATTTATATAGGTTTCATAAAATAATTTCCATTTTGATTATTTTGTGGTATATTATTCATATGAATAAATCCTCCTAAAATTGATAATTTTGTATTTGTAGTTATTTACATTATATCATTTTTAAGAGGAATATTCTATATTTAAATGTTTAAAACCCTTGATTTATCAATGGGTTCGCACATGTTTTCATGTGCGAAGTTTGAGTAATCATTCTATTATAGCTGGAATAGCTTTACCAAATAATAAAAGCATGGCATTGCATGAGAAGATAGGATTTAGAAAAGTAGCTCATTTTGAAGAAATTGGATATAAATAAAAGAAATGGATAGATGTGGGCTATTGGCAATATAACTTTAAGTAACGGCGTGTTATATTGTCAATACTGTAGAAATTATATGTGAGATATGGATTTTATATATAAATGCTAAAATTACATTTGTAAAAGCTAATGATGCCACAGTATTCGTATTTCAGCAGCAAGAAAGATTTGAATAAATAATTAATTTAAAAGAAAGGGGAAAGTGTAACTATGAAAAAAGTCATTATTATTGGTGCTGGTATTTCAGGATTAAGTGCAGGTATTTTTGCAAGAAAGAACGGATTAGATGCCGAAATATTTGAAATGCATTCTTTACCTGGTGGAGAGTGTACTGGTTGGAATAGAAATGGATATCATTTTGATAACTGCATTCATTGGCTAACTGGAACAAAGAAGGGCACAGGGCTTTATGAGGTTTGGAAAGAACTTGGTGCGTTTGAAAATACAGATGTTTATACAGCTGAGTATTTTTTTGCTTGTAATAAAGAAGGAAGAACCCTATATATGTATAAGGATTTAATTAAACTAGAAAAGCATCTAAAAGATATATCCTCAGAAGATAAAAACCAGATAGAAAACTTCATAGCTTTAATCGAAAAGTTTCAAAGTATGGAGGTTCCAATAGAAAAATCTATTGATATGATGAATATTATTGACTATATAAAAATGGCCAAGAAATATGGTGCTTTAGGAAAGGATTTAAAATCACTAAATAAGATATCTGTAAAAGAGTATGCTTCCAAATTTAAAAATACTTTAATTGGGGAAGCATTGATGAACATTGTTCCCCATCATTTTCCTGCTTCAATTATATTTTTCACTCTAGCAAGTTTTACCTCAGGTAATGGGGGGTGGCCTATGGGTGGCTCTTTAAAAATGTCATTAAGAATAGAAAATAAATTTAAAACACTTGGTGGAAAGGTAAATTATAATACTAAGGTTCAAAGGATTATAGTTCATAATGGTAGTGCTGTAGGTATTGAACTAGAAAATGGGCAGGTTGTTCAAGGAGATTATATTATTTCTGCAGTTGATGCAAATATGTTGGTAACTAATTTGTTAGAAGGTAAATATAAGGACAAAGTATTTGATAAACAATTTGCAAATGAAAAATCATATAGTATATTTAGCAGTGTAGATATTGGCATAGGAGTAGCCTGTGATTTATCTCATAGAGCCCATCGTAGTTCTTATGAAGTTCCTCCATTCAAATGTGGTAAAAAAACCGTAGATAGAATTGATATTCGTCATTTTTGTCATGAAGAAAACTTTGCCCCAAAAGGAGCATCAGTAATAAGAGTGACTATTACAGATTATGAGTATGAGTATTGGAAAATCTTAAGGGAAACAAATAAAGAAAAATATGATAATGAGAAGAAAGCCATTGCATACGCCATAATGAAAAGATTAGAATTGATATATCCAGAGACCAAAGATAAGGTTGAAACTTTTGATATTAATACACCTATAACATATGAAAGATATTGTGGAGCATACAAGGGAGCGTACATGAGTTTTATTCCTTTACCAAAGGTTAAGAGTTTATATCAAAATGGAAAAATTCAAGGAATTAATAATTTATATGTAGCTGGACAATGGATAATGTCACCGGGTGGTCTTCCAGTAGCTTGTGTTTCAGGGAAATGGGCAGTACAGAAGATATACAAAATAGAAAAATATAAGCAAAACAGCAAGAATTGAATAAATACCATATTTCTGTCCATAATGCAAATAAGGGCGGTGAAAGATATGGAAATTATAGATTTAAAAGATCAATGTAAAAATACTCTTGAACCTATATGTAAGATAGGGGACAGATTGATTTTAAGAGAAAAAGTTGATGTTTACTATCCATTTACGGATTCGGGAATTGTGAACTATTTTAACTACAGTATTAGTAATGATAAAATGTATAAAATTAATGTTGGTAAGGAAAAGATTCTTTTGGATATATATCATCAGGAATCAGTTGAAGGAAAAAATGAATTTTACTATGTAACAATTCAAAAGCAGCTTTTTGTGAATGATTTTACTTTGTATAAAGTTGATTTAGAAACTTCAAAGGCTAGTTTTGTACACAAATTTCAAATGGAGAAAAGATATGAAGACTTTCTTCTTGAAAAGTTAGACGATGATCATTTTATCATGTTTTATAAAGAGATGAAAGAATTAACTGAAGAACAATTTAAGAATTTTAATTATGCTAAAGAGATTTATGGATATCATAGAGCAGTTATATATAATGTTAAAACAGATGAGCACTGGGAAGTCATGGATAAAGACTTTCTAAGAGGGGTAAGGCTTGTTTTTTTTAAGACATCAATAAAAAATACTGATTGTGTTGTTTATGAAGAGAATTATTTAGAGCCTTATGAAAAAGAAGAAATATATAAGAAAGTTAAAATCGGCAGAAAATCAAAGAAAGCTAGATTTTTTTATTGGGACCGTATTCGATTTTTATCTATCAAAGATTTTATAAATCAGGTTCAAATGGGAAATGAAAATCTGCCTTTTCAAAATGTTGAAGAACAAGGGATTGACGGATACGAGTTATTCTCTGGGGCAGACGAGGAGAATATTTATTATGAAATTAATAAGTATAATGAAGCGAATAAAAATGCAATTGTTATGCTGAATAGAAATACCTTGTCAAAAAAGGTTATTCCGCTTAATGAAGAAATTACTTTTGAAAATTCTAGAGTTGATAGGAATTCTATTGAATATTCATGGAAATTAGATGATAAAAATAAAGCGATTTTCTTAAGAAAAATAATATCAAAGGACCAGGTAGAGGTTAAAGAAATTGTTAATGGAAATGTTAATTATGTTTATGAAAGAAAACTAGGGTATCCTGTTGAATGTATTGATGATCGTTATTTGATTATTTATTCTAGAGAGCAGAAGAAAAATACTACTATTGCGGATATACATACTGGTACGATTAAAACCTTGAATAGACAGCATGCTGTTTATGACAATTATCTCATATTGTTTTAGTTCTATAGGGAGAGACAGCCCCCTATAGTTATTTTTTTGTATTATTATTTGAATGGAACTAATAATAAATTCATTGACTTTTAAGACCATTATTAATTAATATTATACTAAAGGTAAGGAGATGACAATATGTATGATACTAATATCCTGTTGGTAGAGGATGATAAAAGAATAAGAGAAATCCTAAGAAAATATCTAGAAAAAGAATCCTTTAATTTATTTGAAGCTGAAAATGGGGAAAAGGCTTTTAATGAATTTGATGAAAGAATATACAATCTTATTATATTGGATGTAATGTTGCCGGATATGGATGGGTGGACAATACTCAGGCATATTAGGAAAAAGTCAAATATACCGGTAATTATGTTAACAGCAAGAAGTGAAGAGGAAGATAAACTATTTGGCTTTGAGCTGGGAGCAGATGATTATGTAACCAAGCCTTTTAGTTCTAGATTATTATTAGCTAGAATAAAAGCTTTGTTAAAAAGAAATAGCATATCCTCAGTAAATAATTTGCTAGAGATTAACGGAATTTCTATTAATAAAGATTTTAGGCAAGCTTTTATGAATGAAGCTAAATTAGATTTAACGCCTATAGAGTATAGCTTACTTGTTTATTTTATGGATAATATTAACATTGCTTTATCAAGAACAACCATACTTGATGCTGTATGGGGATATGATTATTTTGGGGAGGAAAGAGCAGTAGATACTCATGTTAAAAGATTAAGAAAGAAACTATCTGAAAATAGTAGTATTATTGAAACAGTAAGAGGTTACGGGTATAGGATGGTGAGTAAGTAGTGAGTAAATCAATTACCTTAAAAATATTTAGTATATTTATAGCCTTTACTTTTAGCTTATTCTTATTTATAGGCATAACCACTAAGTTTTTTCTTCCGCAATATTATAAAAATCAAAAGCTGTCTTCTATTAAGGATTATACTAATGAAATCTCAGAAATTTATGATGCTAATAATGAAGAAAGTATAAATCAGGTGAAAACTATATTTGAAGAAATGAAGTCTACAATAGGGGGGGATATATACACTTTAGATGAAAATGGCTCAATTAAATGGTCAGGGAAAAATAAAAGGAGTCAAGAAGAGAACTATACCATAAGTGGGGAAATATTTCAAAATCAATTTGTAAATAAAATGGGGGTTGAAATATTTTCCTTTGGAGTGAAGATAGATAATGGTTATCTTTTGTATGATGTCTCTATTGAATCACTGGATGATGCCGTAGGGATAATGATTAATTTTTTTATTTATATTTTGCTAATAAGTTTAGTTATATCAATTATTTCAGCTTATTTTATCTCGATTAGAATAACAAAACCTATTAAAAAACTAAATAACTTGGCATTACAAATGAAATCCAAAGAAATTCAATCAATCATGAATTGGGATAGAAAAGATGAAATCGGGCAGCTTAATAATTCTTTAAATTTACTTTATGAAGAATTACTTTCAAATATTCAAAGATTAGAAACGGAGTTAAGTAAAGAAAGATCCGTGGAAAAACTTAAGAAGCAGTTTTTAGCACAAGCTACTCATGAGTTAAAAACGCCTATTTCAGTTATACAGGGTTATGCTGAGTTAATTTATGATGGAATGTACAAAGATGAAAATGAAAGAGATCATTACATAGAAAATATTCTTAATGAAACTGAAAATATGGGTAATCTTATAAATGATGTGCTGGATTTTGCAAAGATAGAAAATGGATTTTTCTCTATTAATAAAAAACAAGTCTTTGTAAATCCATGGCTTAATAGAATTTTAGTTACTTTTAAAGAGTTCGCTGAAAACAAAGATATTGAAGTGCTTATAAGCAATAAGGTAGGGGATTTATGTGTGGATATTGATGAATTTAGAATTGAGCAGGTTATTAGAAATTTATTATCCAATGCTTTAAAACATTCGGATAAGCAAATTATTATAAATGCTTACAATTTAAATAATAAACTAGCAATTGAAGTTATTAATACAGGGAAAAGCATTGAAAGTACAGATTTGCCATATATATTTGATAGCTTTTATAAAGCCAAAGGCGAAGAAAAAGGTACAGGACTTGGTCTTGCTATAGTAAAACAGATTATTATTCAGCATAAAGGTGATTACAGAGTAGAAAATATTAATAACGGAGTTAAATTTAGTTTTATTGTGTGATCAGTAAGTGATAAGTTACACATTTTCGCCACAGAAATGCCATATAAAGAAGGTAATATTTATTTAAAGAAAACTTTATAGGGAAATCCCTTTATATGGAGGTCATTATGAATAAACGAAAAAAAATAAGATTAATTAGTCAAATATTTTTCTTTGCTTTAGTGGGGTTAATCTCATTAAATCATTATTTAGTTGAAACTGGTAGCACAATACCTTTTATAGGTTCAGCTTCTTTGCATGCAATATGTCCCTATGGAGGAGTAGAAACATTTGTAGCATTGATCCAGTATGGTGTCTTTGTTAAAAAAATTCATACATCATCATTAGTAATTACTTCAATCATTTTGGTACTTGCTGTAATAGTTGGTCCAGTTGTATGTAGTTATATGTGTCCTCTTGGTAGTATTCAAGAATGGATAGGTAGGATAGGTAAAAAAATCTTCGGAAAAAGATATAATACCTTTGTTCCTAGAAAAGTAGACGAAATACTTAGATTTGCCAGATATTTTGTACTAATATTCACAGTATATGTAACTACAAATTCATTAAGATTATTATTTTTAGAAATAGACCCATATTATGCTTTATTCAATTTTTGGACTGGAGAAGCAACTATCGGAGGAATAATTGTACTACTAATTATATTAATTTCAACTCTATTTATTGAAAGACCTTGGTGCAAATATGCATGTCCTTTCGGTGCTTTAGTAGGAATAAGTAATTTATTTAGTATATTTAAGATTAAAAGAAATAATGGTACTTGTATCAACTGTAAAAAATGTGACTTAGTATGTCCTATGAATATTCAAGTCTCAGCAACAGAAGTTGTGAAGGATCATCAATGTATCAGATGTGGGGAATGTACATCAGAAGTGTTATGCCCTATAGATAATACGGTTGAATTAAGAATTCAATCATTTAAGGAGGGAAAATAATGAAGTTAAATAGAGTTCCCTTGGTTATATTAATATTTGTTATACTCTTTGGAGGAATAATAGGAGCTAAAGCTACAGGAATTTGGGAAACGGAATCCACAAAACAGCCTCAAAAGATTGCTTCAGGTGAGTTTAAAGATATGCCTGACCCGGAAGATATTAGAGGGTCATATTCCTTCCAAGATATTGAGAATGTTTTTGAAATAAAAGCAAGTACATTAGCAAAGGCCTTTAATATAGAAACTGATAAGCCGGAAGAGGTTAAAGCTAAGGATTTAGAAAGTATTTATTCAAACTTAGGTGAGGATATTGAAATAGGAACAGGATCTGTAAAACTCTTTGTAGCTTTATATACAGGACTTCCATATGAGGGAGATGATTATATTTTAAATAAGTCTGTAGATGTTTTAAAAGAAGATGGTAAATGGACTAATGAAATGGAATCTCTTTTAAAAGATAAAATAATTGACGTAAATGAAAAAAGCACTTTTTCACCTCAAAGTAAAGATGATTATCTTGAAAATGAAGAAAATAAAGAAGTTGTAAAAGGGAAAACAACTGTAAGTGAAATAATATCCTGGGGACTTTCCCAAGAGGAAATAGAAAATATTCTTGGAGTGAAAGTTGAAAATGTAAATCTATTAGTTAAAGATATATGTACAGCTAACGGATTACAATTTTCAAATATAAAAAATCAATTAAATGATGCGTTAAGCAAATAGTTAAGCTAAATTATTTATTAGTTACACAAAATAAGGTTGTCTATTAAGACAACCTTATTTATTTGATTTCATCTGTTTCACAGAAGTATAAGTAAATATTGGAATATTGACGAGCATTATGAATCCTATTACCCTAACCGCCCAATCGGGAAATGATTCAAAATAGAAGTTAATCGCTATGCTTACTAATGCAATTATCATAATTGTTATACTTATATTTTTGCTTTTCATAGGTAATTCTCCCTTTAAATTATTTATTCTTGAATTGATTTTTCTTTTTTTAGCATAATAATTTTTTTAGATACTTTGAATATACCAAAACCAAGTAAAAAGGATACAAGAAAACCAAGCATAGAAATAACAATTGATGGAGTAAGTCTATTTTCTATATACATTGTTAAATTATTAAAACTAGAGATTAGATTTATTGGTGTTACTAGAATAAATAACTTTAAAATCCGCTTATAATGCTTTATTTTTGAGTCAAGATCAGAGTATATTTCGAATTTTCCAGCAGCTACTTTTTTTCTAAAATATGACCAACGAAATACAGAACCAATGTATTCCACACCTGTTTCTTCTAGAAACTCAATATATGAAGTACTCTCAAGTGAGGATATTCTATTTTCTAATAGTTCTAATCTATAAGAGTATTCATCTACTAAAGACTCTTCAAAAACATATTTACAAAAACCAACCCCAACCAATTGTAGCCCCTTTGATGACATTTCATTTAACCATTCTTCCTCTTTTTCAAAATCCCATGCCCAAAACCATTTATGAATTGTACGCCTCATTTTTACTTACCTCCCATAATTTTTTCGCCATTTATAATTAATTCACCAAGTCTTTCGATTTCATTCATTACAACTTCTTTCCCTTCATTGGTAATTTCATATTCCTTTTTTCGAGAGTTAGATTCCCCAGGAAGAGGAATTATAAACCCTTTAGCAAGCAATGTATTTATGGCGCCATAAAGAGTTCCTGCTGCTAGATTAACTCTACCCTTGCTTAACTCCGTAACATTTTGCATTATCCCATACCCATGCATAGGGGTGTAAAGGGACAAAAGAATATAATAAACAGCTTCTGTTAAAACAATGTTTCCTTTGTCATTTCTCATTATATCTGCCTCCGTTATTTCTATTGCCGTTATATCGTCATGCGATATACTTATAATATAACGCCTCCCGATATAGTTGTCAATAGTTTCTAGAAAAAAATATAACATCAAATTAAATTAATGAAAGAGTAGTTGACAAATAATTACTTCGGTGCTAGAATTAAAATATACTTCGATGCAAGAACTATTATGGAGGATTTAACTGTGGATGAAAAAATAAAAATAAATATTGATATTGAAAAATTGGTATTTAAATATATAGAAGAATACAAAATTTTATTTTTCCCTAACCAATGGAGTGAAATATTTTTAGATTTCTCCAAAAATGAAGTCTTTGCTTTGTTATGTTTATACAGAAACAAAGATTCCAATATGACTGATATAGCAGAATATATTATGGCTCCATTAAACACTACTACGGGAGTGGTTGGAAGATTAGAGAAGAAACAATTGGTGGAAAGAATTAGAAGTACAGAAGATAGAAGAATTGTATTGATTACTCTTACAGATAAAGCCAAAGAGTTAATAGATAAAGAAAAAGAGATTATAATTAAATATTTAAGTAAAATTTATGAAAGTCTTACAGAAGATGAATTAGCTTCAGCTTTCAGTATTTTTGGTAAGGTAATGAATATATTCGCAAAGGATAAGGAAGAAATTACCAATCAATCTATCAAAGAAAAGAAAGTCAAGAAAATATTCATAGAATAGCTCAGTATAGGTATTTCAGTTCAACTATTAATTTATACGTGTCCAAAACTCCTAGGATCAAGGAGATTTTGTACAAGTATAAATTAAGTTTCACAGTGAATTCCCTATAATACTGAGTTATTTTAAAAATAAATACTTCGATTAAAGAACTATTCAAGTATAGAATAAAAAGAATGGAGTGAAAATTATGAATAGAATAATTATCTTTACAGGAAAAGGTGGAGTAGGCAAGACAAGTACAGCAAGTGCTCATGCAGTAAAAGCAGCAAAGCAAGGGATGAAGACTTTAATAGTAAGTACTGATTTAGCCCATAATTTAAGCGATATTTTTATGCAGGAAATTAAAAAAGAACCTACGGAAATCATTGAAAACCTTTGGGGATTAGAAATCGATCCCAATTACGAAATGGAGAATTATTATGGAAGTATAAAAGAAGCAGTTAGAAAAATGATGATATTTGGTGAAGAAAAAGATGAAGAAACTTATGAAGATATAGTAGCATTTCCGGGAATGGAGGAATTGTTCTGTTTACTCAAAATAAAAGATATATATGAAAAAAACATTTATGATTTAATAATAGTTGATAGTGCCCCTACTGGAGAAACTTTATCTTTATTGAAATTCCCAGAATTGTTGAGTTGGTACATGGAAAAGTTTCTTCCAATTGGAAAAGTTGCTCTTAAGTTTCTTAGACCAATATCAAAAATAGCTTTTAAAGTTGAAATGCCCAATAAGCAAGCAATTAATGATATGGAAAAGCTCTATATTATGCTTTCTCAGCTTCAATTATTATTAAAGAACAGGGAAGTGTGTAGTATTAGATTAGTAACAATTCCTGAAAAAATGGTAGTTGAAGAAACTAAGAGAAATTACATGTATTTAAATCTTTATAATTTTAATGTTGATGGATTATATATAAACAGAATCATTCCGAAAGATGTAAATAACAGCTTTTTTGATGAATGGAAAAAGCTCCAAAAACAATATATGGATGAAATAGAGTCAGTATTTTTTAATATCCCAATAATTAACATTAAATGGTATGAGGTAGATATTAATGGTATTGAAGGTCTTAATAGAATTGTAAAAGATTCATTAAATATTAAGAACATTTTTGAAGTTCAGAAGATAACTGTGAGTGAAAAATTTGAAAAAACTAAAGATGGATATAAATTAGAAGTTTATGTTCCCTTTGGAGATAAAAATGCTTTAGATCTATATGAAACAGGTACGGATATTTCAATAAGTATTGGAAACTTTAAAAGAAATATACCATGCCCAAATACACTGAAAAAATATAGTATAAGTAAGGCTAAATTTAATAATGATTATTTAGCAATTTATTTTATGGAGAAGGTGGTTAAATGAATAAAGTATTTATTGAAAAGATGTTAAAAGCAGAAATGCTAAGATATGAAGCTATAAAAGAAATATTACCTGCCAAAGCTACAAAGCAACTAGAAAAGTTTGAAAAAGAGGCTATGGCAGTAGTGAAAGATATAGTACTAGATATAGTAAAAGAATCTTATGATAATAATGAAGAAGAAAAAAAGGAAACTAAAAAAGTAGAAGTTGATTTTTCATAGATTATTTTAAAATCCTTAAAATAGGAGGGTAAAAATGCGAATTATATTATATACCGGTAAAGGTGGAGTAGGTAAAACAAGCGTTGCGGCGGCTACAGCATGTAAGATAGAAAAAGATGGTAAAAAAGTACTTATAATGAGTACCGATCAAGCACACAGTTTAAGTGATGCTTTTGATAAAAAGCTAGGAAACACACCAACTAAAATTCATGGAAAGTTAGATGCTTTAGAAATTGATACAATATCAGAAAACGAAAATATGTGGGGTAATATAAAAGGCTATTTTGAAAAGATTATGTTATTGAAAAGTGAAAAAAGCATTGAAACAGAGGAAGTGCTTATATTCCCAGGTTTTGAAGATTTATTAGCTCTTCTTAAGATTAAAGAATTTTATGATCAGGGTTATTATGATGTGCTAATTGTAGATTGTGCTCCAACCGGAGAAACAATGTCCATTTTGAAATTTCCAGAGCTTTTTAAATGGTGGATGGTTAAGTTCTTCCCAATGAAAAAGAAAGCAGCAAAAACCTTTAAACCACTTGTTGAAAAAACAATGAAAGTTCCAATGCCAGACGATGAAATGTTTGATGAAATTGAGCTTTTGTATAATAAGATAGATGAATTGCATAAATTAATGCTTCAAAAGGATATAGTTAGTTTAAGGATAGTAACTACCCCTGAAAGAATAGTTATAAAAGAAGCCAAAAGAAATTTCACTTATTTACACCTTTATGATTTTAATGTAGATGCCATAATTATAAATAGGATAATGTCCCAAGAAGGCGGAAAAGGTTATTTTGAGAAGTGGATGAATATTCAAATGGAAAATATAAGAGATATTTACCAAAGTTTTAAACCAGTTCCCATCTTTAAATCAGAACTTAGAAGTACGGAAGTGAGAAAATATGATACTTTGCTTGAAATGGGAGAGAGTATTTTTAAAACCACTAGAGCAGAAAAAGTGTTATTCGAGGAAAAAGTTTTTGAATTGGAAAAATCGAAAGAAGATGAAAGCTATTATTTAAAAATTAGTATGCCATTTGTAGATAAAAGGGAGTTAAACTTATATCAAAAGGGAGATGAATTAAGTATCTCCATTAAAAATGAAAAAAGAAATTTTACTTTGCCAAAAAAACTACAATCAAAAGAAATTATTAAAGCTAGTTATATTGATGATAAATTTGTAATTCAGTTTATGTAGCGAAGGGCAGCAAATAATCTAAATCAACCACAGATTTATTAAAAGTCTGTGGTTATGTTTTTATGGAAATAATTATATTTTTAAAAGTGATATGGTATAATATTACTGTATTTAATATTTAAAGAGAGGTGCAAAATGAGAATTTTAATTGCTTATGGAAGTAAACATGGAGCTACAGAGAAAGCAGCAAAAGAGTTAGGAGACAAATTGAAAAACAATGATGTTCATATAATAAATTTGAAAAAAGAAAAGACAGAAATTGACCATTACGATACCATTATAATCGGTGGTTCACTTTATGCGGGCATTCTACAAAAGGAAGTTAAAGCTTTTTGTGTGAATAATGAAAGTCAGTTAGCAAAGAAAAAACTTGGTTTTTTTCTTTGTTGTGGAAATGAAAGTAAGTTTGAAGAACAATTAGATATGGTATTCCCTAAAAATTTACTTGACGTAGCTACCGCAAAAGGCTATTTTGGCTATGAATATGATTTTAAAAAAATGAATTTTCTTGAGAAAATAGTTGTTAAAAAAGTGGTTAAAGTTAATGAAAGCAAATTTGAGATTAACGAGATAAATATTTCTGATTTTGCGAAAAAAATTTGTAATTAGAAAAGAGGTGAACTCAATGAATAGAATGAATATTATTTGTTTAGGTGTAAGAGATATGGAAAAATCAATTAAATTTTATAGAGATGGACTTGGGTTTAAAACTGATGAAAAAAGCAATAATCCAGAAGTTATTTTTTTTAATTCATCTGGAACAAAACTTGAATTATACCCATTAGACTTGTTAGCGAAAGATATTAATGAAAACACTCCTCCTGAAATCACAAATGGTTTTGGGGGCATTACACTGGCTTATAATGCTAAAAGTAAAGCGGAAGTTTGCCAGATTATTGAACAGGCAAGGAAATCAGGGGCAAAGATTGAAAAAGAGCCACAGGATGTTTTTTGGGGTGGTTACCATGCCTATTTTTCTGACCCTGACGGATACTATTGGGAAGTTGCATGGGGACCAAACTTTACATTTGATGAAAATGATATGTTGGAATTCTAGAAATATGAGGATGTAAATTTATGAAAAGTGTTATATATAGAAAATTATCAGTGGAAGAATGTCAGTGTATAAATGAAATGAACCCATCTCAATATATAGGAAAAGCATGGAGAGAAGTAGATGGAAAACGTCAGTTAGTCGAAATAAATTACCAAGATTCTGATTGGCCTAATGGTTATGAATATCATATCAGTCACCTAAAAGAAACTATTTTAAATAGTGGAAGTGCCATTGGTGCTTTTGATATCAACAATAAATTATTAGGATTTGCAGCAATTAATCGCCAGTTCTTTGGCGAAAGCCATAAATATGTTTTATTAGACCAATTGTTTGTAACATTAGAATGTAGAAATAAAGGGATAGGCAAAAAATTATTTATGTTTTGTGTAGATGTAGCAAGAGAATGGAACGCAGATAAAATTTATATTTGTGCAGGGTCTGCTGAGGAAACAATTGTATTTTATTTTGCAATAGGTTGTAAAGAGGCGGAGGAAATAAACAAAGAATTATATGAAAGTGACACAAGAGATTTTCAATTGGAGTTTTCCATATAAACTATTTAGTATAAGAGTTGATAGTTTTTATATAATCTAAATATAAAATATTAGATTATCAACAAGGACATTATTATACTTATTATGGTATAATTTAAGATAGTTATATAGGTATTTCATTGCGAAACTTAATTTATAAATTAAAAAGGAGGTCATATGGAACTTATTACAGAAATTTATCATGGTACTATAGGAATAGAAAATTCTAAAGAAAATATTAAGTATGAAATAAGAAAGGCAGCCAGGGCAGTCTTAATCAATGAAAATAATAAAATTGCAGTCCTACACGTTGCTAAAGATAATTATTATAAACTTCCTGGTGGTGGAGTTGAAGGAAATGAGTCTATTTATGAAACCCTATCCAGAGAAGTTTATGAAGAGGTTGGCTCTGATATTGAAGTTATAGATGAAATAGGAATAATATTTGAATATAGAGACTCTTTTGAACAACTACAAATATCTTATAATTATTTATGTAAAACTAAAGGTGAGTTAATTGAGACTGAATTTACCCAAAGCGAAATAGACCATAAGTTTACTCTAAAGTGGATGAGCTTTGATGAAGCTGTTAAAGAAATAGAATCCTATAATGGAAACAAATATGTTGCAAAATTTATCTCTTTAAGAGATTTATATATACTAAAAGAAACAGAAAAGTTTCTAAAATAAAAAACTTAACAAGATAAGGGGATATACATATGGAATTGGATAAGAAAATCGCTGTTTTAATTGATGCAGATAATGTTTCGGATAAATACATAAAGTACATAATTGATGAAATTTCAAATCATGGAACACCCACCTATAAAAGGATTTATGGTGACTGGACCAAACCACAATTAGCTTCTTGGAAAAATGTATTACTTAATTACTCAATAAGTCCAATTCAACAGTATAGTTATACAACAGGTAAAAACGCAACAGATGCCGCTTTAATAATAGATGCTATGGATATTCTTTATTCACATAATGTGGATGGTTTTTGCATAGTCTCCAGTGATAGCGATTTCACTAAGCTTGCTGCACGTTTAAGAGAAGCAGGTATGTATGTGATTGGCATGGGGGAAAATAAAACTCCAAAACCTTTTATAGCTGCTTGTGAGAAATTCAAATACTTAGAAGTATTGGCTTCAATGTCATCAAGTCCTTCAAAAGCAATTAGTACTAAAGAATCTCATAAACAAGGAGACTCTAAGGCTGGTATGACAAGTATTAATAAATTAATTGAAGTTATAAAAACTATTATTACTGAAATTTCCGATGAAGATGGATGGGTTTTCTTAGGTGAATTAGGTAGTACACTGAATAAAAGATTTCCAGACTTTGATACAAGGAATTATGGATATGCAAAACTTACTCCTTTCGTATCTTCATTAAAACATTTTGAAATTAGATCTATAAAAACTAGTAATCCAAGCATAAGTCTTAAATATATTAGAAATAAAGAATAAAATCCACTATTGACATTATACGGATGCTATCATATAATATAACAAATTAATATATTAATTGTTACGAAGGGAAAAGTAAAAATTATAACCTTACCAGAGAGTGGAGAATGGTGGAATCTTCATAAGAAGTATAGTTTTGAAAGACATCCTGGAACTTGTTATCTGAATATAAGTAGGATATCACGCTTAATCACCGTTAAATGATCCAAGAGAACTATTTTATGGAATAGTTAATAAGAATGGTACCGTGGATATTTTATCTCACTTCTTAACTGAAGTGAGATTTTTGTTTTTTTGTAAAGGTCTATTCTTATTAATGTATTTATATGATGCTTTATAATATTCCTTTATTTTAGTTAATTAGGGTGGTACCGCGATTTAGATAAATCTTAATCGCCTCTAAATTTTTTAGAGGCGATTTTTTTGTACAAAAATAAGTAGTTGGCCGCTACTTATTTAGATAAACTAATGCATGAGTTTATTTATCTTTAACGAACATAAATAAATATGGGAGAGTGGTTTAGATGAATAGAATATTAATGATAAAATTAGAAGAAAATATAGGAAAGCAAGTAATGATACAAGGATGGCTTCACAAAGTTAAAAACTTAGGCAAAATAGCTTTTTTATATGTGAGAGATAGAAGTGGAATTGTTCAATGTGTAGTTAATACAAAAGAGATTGATATAAAAGGAATGAGAGTAGAAAGCGTAATTCAAATCACTGGTGAGGTAACTAGTAGTGGGTCAAAAACAGAGAAAATTGAAGTTCAAGTTATTAGTATGCAAGTTTTGAATAAAGTTAATCATGAATTACCAATGGAAGTAAATAAGGAAAACATTGAGGCATCCTTAGATGTAATGATACACAACAGAGTTCTTAGTTTTAGAAATAAAAAGGTAGCCTCTATATTTAAAGTTCAAGAGTGTATATCAAAATCTTTTGCAGAATTTCTAAGAAAAGAAGGATTTAAGGAAATATTTACTCCAAAGATTGTAAAAGAAGGAACAGAAGGGGGTACAGAATTATTTGAAGTTAAGTATTTCAATGAAAAAGCTTATCTTGCTCAAAGTCCACAATTTTATAAGCAAATGATGGTATCATCAGGCTTTGAAAGAGTTTTTGAGATTGGGCATGTATATAGAGCTGAAAGTCACGACACTAAAAGACATATTAATGAATTTATAAGTCTTGACCTTGAAATGGGCTTTATCAAAGATGAATATGAGCTTATGGAACTAGAAGAAAAGTTAATTGAGTATATGATTAATAATATTAAAGAAGAATGCATGAACGAAGTTGAACTTTTACAGGTTAATCTTCCTATTATAGGAGAAGAAATACCAAAGATGAAATTAAGTGAAGCTATAGAAATTTTAAAAACTCAATATAAGAAAATAAATCTTGAAAAAGATATTGACCCTGAAGGAGAGAAGCTTATAAGTGAGTATGTTAAAGAAAAGTACAAAAGTGATTTTGTATTCTTAACACACTACCCACAAGAGAAAAGACCTATGTACACTATGCCCGCAGACAACGGAGAAACTAAAAGTTTTGACCTTATCTTTAGAGGATTAGAAATAACAACTGGGGGACAACGAATTCACAATTATGAAATCTTAAAAGAGAAAATGATAGAGAAAGGGTTAAATCCTGAAAATTTCGAAGGCTATCTAAGTGCTTTCAAGTATGGAATGCCTCCTCATGGTGGATTAGCCATAGGACTAGAGAGAATTACTGCCTCTTTCTTGGGAATTGAGAATGTAAGAGAGGCAACTATGTTTACTAGAGATAAAAATAGATTAGTTCCATGAATTACTGTTCATTCTAGAGGAATTCACTATTTTTTTCTAATTGTAATAATTCTGTCATCTTAAATAGTTCACTTAATGATATTATAGGTAAGAGATATAAAATTTACATATTTATTGAAAGTGAGGTATTATAAGTGGCAAGAAACAAACTTATAAGAAGTATTTTTTTTATAGTTGGTATAGTATTTCTTCTAACTACATCCTATATATGCTTTAAACCAAAAGCACATTTATCTTTAAAAAAGCAACAACCGACATTTAATGTAGACAATGCAATTAAAATAAATGAAGAAATAGATTTAATAAATTATGAAGGGAATACAATTCAAGATAGATTCAAAGTTCCTGAGGGGTATAAAAGAGTTTCCGCTTATAGTAATTCTTTTGAAGAATATTTAAGAAATTTAACTTTGAAACCACATAATTCAGTAGTTCATTATTTTGATGGTAAAGAAAAAAACAAAGAAAATGTTTATATAGGTGTAGTTGATATGGAAATAGGAACTAGAGATTTGCAACAATGCGCAGATGCTATAATGAGATTGAGAGCTGAGTATTTGTATGAAAATGAAAGATATGACGAAATTAACTTTCATTTTGTGAACGGATTTAACTGTAGTTATTCAAAGTGGAGACTGGGGTATAGAGTAAATATTGACGGTAATAATACCAAATGGGTTAAAAAATACTCACTGAATAATAGTTATGAATGTTTTAGAACTTATTTAGATATAGTATTCGCTTATGCTAGCACTTTATCCCTAGATAAAGAATTGATGTCTGTAGATAAGAATTATATGAAAATAGGTGATGTTTTTATTAGTGGTGGCAGTCCAGGACATGCTGTTATAGTTGTAGATATGGCTATAAATGAAAGTACCGGTGAAAAGCTTTTTATAATGGCACAAAGTTATATGCCAGCTCAAGATATACAAATTTTGGTCAATAATGAAGATAAAGCAATAAGTCCTTGGTATAGTACTGATTTTGAAGAAATATTACTTACTCCTGAATGGAAATTTAGCGAAGATCATTTGAAAAGTTTTTAGGTATATCATAGTTAGTATAATTAAATATGCTTAATAAGAAAGACTAAACTAGTAAGATTTAGATATTTTAATGAGGTGAAATTATGGAAAATTTAAGCATTCTAATTATTGAAGATTATTTTAATATTAATAATATGATAAAGGAAGCCTTGCTAAAGGAAGAATATTCCGTTGAACAAGCTTTTCATGGCCTTGAGGGTGTAGAAAAGTTTGCTAGTGGAAATTATCAAATGGTTATTATGGATATAATGATGCCTGTAATGGATGGAATTGAAGCAATGAGGAACATTCTATTGTAAATCGTGGAGTGTCTCTTTTAAATAAAATTAAAGTAGAGAATGAAATTGCTTTTACAGGTGGCGTTGCACGAAGTGTAGTTTTGAAAAAAGCAATTGAAGAAAAAATAAGGAAACCTATTTATACACCAGTTATAGTATAAACAAGTTTTTATATCCATATTATGACTATAGATAAGCTTTTGCATATATAATATCTTATATTATGAGGAAATATATAAATTATATGATAAAATGGATATAGTATCTTTAAAAGTAAAGTGAATTTTTGATTGATTCGGGAGGAAAATATTTATGGAATTATTAGATATTTACGATAAGTATAAACATAAAACTGGACGTACCTATGAAAGAGGAACTCTTATTAATAAAGGTGATTATCGATTAGTTGTTCATATTTGGATAGTTAATGATAAAAATGAAATCCTAATCCAAAAAAGACAACCCTGGAAAAATAAATGGCCTAATATGTGGGATGCCTCTGCCGCAGGGTGTGCTACACAAGGGGATACAAGTATAATGGCTATTATTCGTGAAACAAAAGAAGAAATAGGCATAGATTTAGATATAAATAATGTGGAATTTTTATTTTCAGTTAGATTTTACTCTGGCTTTGATGATATTTGGCTTTTAAAGAAAAATATCCATATTAATGATTTAATACTTCAAGATGAAGAGGTTGCCGATGCAAAGTGGGTTAGCCAGGAAAAAATAATGGAGATGGTCAAAGCGGGTAAATTTGTAGAATATCATTACCTAGAGGAACTATTTAAAATAATAAAATCTGATGTAAAACTAAAAAAAGCAACACCTGATGAGGTGGATGATTTACTTGCAATTCAAAAGAAAGTATTTATGCCTTTATATAAAAAATATGAAGACCATGAAACCACACCGGTAAATCAAACCCTAGAAGAATTTATGAAGAGATTTGATATTGGTGATTATTATAAAATTTTCTTCAAAGACAATTTAGTTGGAGGAGTTTTTGTTTACGAGAAAAACCCTGGTGTAATGAGACTACATATCATAAACATTATTGAAGAATACCAAAATAAAGGTATTGCACAAGAAGTGATGATTCGCCTAGAACTTATGTATCCACAAGCGGAAAGCTGGGAACTTGATACTATACTTTCTGAAAATCGAAATTGCTATCTTTATGAAAAGATGGGATATGTTAAATATGAAGAACCTAAGATTATTAATGATCGAATGTCCCTTGTTAGTTACAGAAAATTTGATAGTATCAATAGAATTAGAGGTATATAAAAATTATAGACTACGTAAAACATAGGTAGTCTATGTATAGAACAAGTAAAATTAATGGCTGTATAGCAAGTATACTAGATATTTTAAGGAGAGATAAAAATGGAAAAAATCAGATTAGGAAGAACAAATTTAATGGTAACTAGAAGTAGTTTTGGAGCACTTCCCATACAAAGGCTTTCATTTGAAGAATCCAAAAATATTTTACGCAAAGCTTATGATAATGGAATAAATTTTTTCGATACTGCAAGAGCTTACTCTGACAGTGAAGAAAAAATAGGTTATGCACTTTCAGATGTAAGAAGTAATATAATTATTGCTACTAAAAGCCACGCAAAGGATAAAAAAACTTTACTTGATCATATTGAGACAAGTTTAAGTAAATTAAAAACTGATTATATAGACATATTGCAATTACATAATCCAGCTATACTTCCAGATCCTAATGATGATGAAGGTCTTTATGCCGGATTGGTGGAAGCAAAAAAAAGAGGGATGATTCGTTTTATAGGTATTACTAATCATAAAATAAAAAATGCTTTAGATGCCGCAGATTCAGGATTATATGACACTATTCAATTTCCTTTAAGCTCATTATCAGCTGATGTAGATTTAAAACTTATTGAAGAATGTAAAAAAAGAGATATAGGTGTTATTGCAATGAAAGCACTTTCAGGGGGGCTTATAACAAATGCAGCCTCAACCTTTGCTTTTTTAAGACAATTTGATAATATAGTGCCTATATGGGGAATTCAAAAAGAAAGGGAATTAGATGAATTTATTGCATTGGAAAAAAATCCACCTATACTAGATGATGCTATGTGGAAGATTATTAATAAAGATCGTGCTGAACTAGCTGGAGATTTTTGTCGTGGTTGTGGATATTGCATGCCTTGTCCTGCTGGTATCGAAATTCCTACTGCTGCAAGAATAACTTTATTATTAGGAAGAGCCCCTTATGAAGATTTTTTAACAGATACGTTTAAAGATAAAATGGGACTTATTAATAATTGCATAGAATGTGGAAACTGTAAAAATCATTGTCCTTACACACTTGACACTCCAAACCTTTTGAAAAGAGAACTTAAGAACTATGAAGATTTTTATAAAGTTCATAAAAAATAACTTATATCCATCTATATTAATTTATTGATATAAATTTAACTTTATTGTAACCTTTTTAATGATGATAAGGTCTATAATATTATAGAGAAGAAAATCTTCTGATGTACGACTTTATCACTAAAATATATGAAAAATTAGGGGGGAAATATGGTTAATAGAAATAAAAAAATAAAAAATATTGTATTACTTATCATTGTTTTAATATCATTGTTAGAATTATATTTTTCATATAAAGTAGCTAAAGAATATGCTGGCATTTATGAAATAGGAATATTTTTACCTTTTATTATTCAGCCATTTATATACTATAAATTATTATTCAAAGTTCAAAAAACTTATTTTAAATCCAGATTTACAGTGGTTTTATTAATATCCTTCACATTGCCTTTAACAATATTTTTTACTTTACCAAACTTTACATACAATGAAGGCAAACAGCTTATTGAAGAATATGCTCATTCAGATGGACATCTTGTATTTAGAGATATTTCTAAAGATGAAGATACGAAAGCTATATGCAATAATCCTAGTAGATTATTTGTATCCGATAGAGCATATTATTATGAAATTCAGTTAAATGGTAAGAATGAATTCTTTTTAGTTAATCCATTGACTGGAAGAGTGGAGCAATTATTAGACAAGTATTAAAGGCTGTAGATGAATTTTGTATTCATCTAAAGTCTTTTTTAAATAATTTTACTATGTGTGACATTGGTAACTGCTAAGATAAAGAATACAGCTTATAATTATTTTTGAATCGTTACTAAAAGAAGGGAAGGGAGTTTATTATGGGAGATTACATGTTATACATCGTCACCATTGTTTTGTTGATAATATCATATTATAAAGATAAGGGAAAAACTAAAAAATCTCTAAAGAAAGCTAAAATAGCTTTTATGAAATTATTACCACAGTTATTAGGAATTATCACCTTTGTAGGTATAATTTTAGCTATTTTAAATCCAAAAGTTATCTCACAGATTATAGGAAGCAATTCAGGAATTTTTGGAGTTATCCTAGCCGCATTAGTTGGTTCTATTACATTAATACCGGGGTTTGTTGCATTTCCAACTGCGGCAATACTTTTGCATAATGGGGCCGGATACACTCAAATAGCAGCTTTTATTTCAACGCTTATGATGGTAGGAATTGTTACCATACCCGTTGAAATAGAATATTTTGGCAAGAAAATCACTATTTTGAGAAATGTTTTAGCTTTCTTTTTCTCTTTTCTTGTTGCTTATATTATTGGGATGGTGGTGTAAAGATGAAAGAATTATTGAAAAAATATAGATTATTTATAATTATGTTGTCTGTTATATTTGTTTTAACCTTAGTTAATTTTGAAATTGGCAGTAAAGCTGTCAGTACTTCTATTTTAAGTTTTAAACAAATGGCATTAGTTATTCCCCCGATATTTATATTAATAGGGCTTTTGGATGTATGGGTTCCAAGAGAAATAATGATAAAATATATGGGTGAAGGATCAGGAATCAAAGGAATTATCCTAGCTTTTATAATTGGGTCGGCTGCTGCAGGACCTTTATATGGCGCCTTTCCAATAGCTGCAATTTTTATGAAAAAAGGTGTTAAATTTATTAATGTATTAATATTTATAGGTGCTTGGTCAACAACTAAAATACCAATGTTTTTGTTCGAAGTGTCTTCTATGGGAAGTAAATTTGCATTCACCAGACTTGCAGTTGATATTATTGGAATTATTATAATGGCTTATACTCTTCAATCCCTTGTTTCTAAAGATAAGGTAAAAGAAATCTATAGTAAGTCTCAAGAATTATAATGAAGTTTAAATTTTCGTTCATCATTATTCCTGTTGTAAAAGCACAAGAACAGAGGTATAATAAATTTCTACAAAGCAGAAACTGAAAAAGATTCAGTTGTTTTTATAAATAAATTAGAAATAAATAAGAAATTAACAAAAATCATAGAAAATCTATGGTTTTTGTTTTATCAAGAAATAGTACAGAAGAAAAGAAAGGAAGGCGTATTTGATGACAGATAGAAAAAAAATAATAGAAAAATCATGGAATTTTGATAATAGCTATGCTGGCCTACCCAAACTATTTTTTACTAGTTTGGAACCAACTCCTGTATCCTCTCCAGAGTTGGTTATTTTTAATGAATCACTAGCAATATCCTTAGGGCTAAATCCTCAAGAATTAAAAAGCAATAATGGGTTAGCTATATTTGCTGGTAACCAAATTCCTCAAGGAGCCATGCCTCTTGCACAAGCATATGCTGGTCATCAATTTGGATATTTTAATATGTTAGGAGATGGTAGGGCTGTATTACTTGGAGAACAAATCACTCCCACAGAACAGCGGTTTGATATTCAACTTAAAGGTTCCGGAAGAACACCTTATTCTCGTGGAGGAGATGGCAGAGCAGTGCTTGGACCAATGTTACGGGAATATATAATAAGCGAAGCAATGTATGGACTTGGAATTCCTACTACTCGAAGCTTAGCAGTAGTGACAACTGGTGAATCTGTAATAAGAGAAAGAATAGAACAGGGTGCAATCCTAACTCGTGTGGCTTCTAGTCATTTGCGTGTAGGTACATTTCAGTACGTTTCAAAATGGGGCACTGTTGAAGAACTAAAAACCCTTGCAGATTATTCATTGCAAAGACATTTTCCTAATGCTGTGGCAAATGAGAACCCTTATCTTTTCCTACTTCAACAAGTAATTAAAAGTCAGGCCATGCTTATTGCCAAGTGGCAACTAGTTGGTTTTATTCATGGAGTTATGAACACAGATAATATGACTATTAGTGGGGAAACTATTGATTATGGTCCTTGTGCTTTTATGAATGAGTATAAGCTTTCTACAGTATTTAGTTCCATTGATACTCATGGACGATATACTTATGGAAATCAGCCTAGTATTGGCACTTGGAATCTAGCAAGATTCGCTGAAACTTTATTGCCACTGTTACATGAGGATGAAAATCAAGCGGTGGAACTAGCAAGAAAGGAAATTTCAAATTTCACGCACTTGTGCCATTTAAATTGGAAAGCAGGAATGCGAGCAAAACTAGGAATATTCAATGAAGAAATTCAGGATGAGACCCTTATTGAAGACCTTCTAACTATGATGGAAAAATATAATGCTGATTATACCAATACTTTTGTTGCATTAACCTTTGATAATTGTAGGAATGAAAAGATATTTGAAACTAAGGAATTCGCTCAGTGGTATGAATTATGGCAATCAAGACTTAAAAGGCAACAAGAATCAAAAGAATTATGTCATGAATTGATGAAGAATTCTAATCCAGCAATAATTCCTAGAAACCACAGAGTAGAAGAAGCACTAAAGGCAGCAAATCAAGGAGATTATAATGTGATGCAAGAACTTCTTCATGTTCTTTCCACTCCTTATAAACACAATAATGAAAAAGCTAAATATTCAACACTTCCTGCTCCATCAAATTCTCCTTACAGAACTTTTTGTGGCACTTAAAACTTTTAAAATAATGCAAAAATTAAAGATGGTACTGAGATTGACATGATAGTCACCCAATCCATCTTTTTACTTTAATTAAATCTCTTTATTAGGTTTCATAAATTAAATCAAATGGTCTAATCCATTAACTGTAGTGTGTTCATCTTCATTAATAGGAATAACTATGTATTTCTGTCCGTCAATTATTTGAGATTTTATTTGAGGTATTTTTTCAGGCTTTACTTGAAGTACAACATCATATTTAGTAGTAGAATTGTTGTCTTCTGAATCAATTCCCAGATCAGTTTCTGAATCAGTTTCTAAAATCTCATTATCCTCAATAATTTCTGTTGTGAAATTATTTTCTTTATCTACAGCCGTTTCTTTATCTACAGCCGTTTCTTGTTTTACTTGCTCAAGCCTAGTTTCAAGTATTTCTACTTGTTTCTGAAGATGCTCTTCCTTTTTTCTTTGAGCATTTGCTTTAAGTGCTTTTGAATCAATTAAATTTTCTGCTAAGGGAAGATCATCACCGAAGTTGTCTATATATGACTTTTCAATTTGAGTAGTAATTTCTTCTGAAACTCCACTTTCTATTAATAGGTTTTGTATATCCTTCTTTGTTAAACTGACAGGTTCACTGTCTGCATCATCATCATATATAGCATTATATTCATCTATCATAGTATTTAGGTTGTCTTGTATTTCCATAAAAACTTTATCCGCTTTCTTTTCATCACTACTAAAAGAGTCTTTTATAATTGATTGAAAGGTTTCCTTTTGTATAGTAGCAGTTTGCTTTGAATAACAACCTAAAGTATTTTCCATTAATTCAGGATGGGTATCCTTTGCATTTTTTGTGTAATACATAATGGAGTTAACATCTGAACTACGATCAACAAAAGCTGGAAACACGAAGCCATTAGTAGGGGCTTCCACTACCCAATCTCTAATACGTGCTTTTATTTTATTTTCTTTTTCAAAGTATCTAAGACCAGGGTCTGAAAGAGAAACAGGGCATATCGCACATAACACATATTCATATACTTCTTCTGATTCATCTATTTTTACATTATCTTTGGTTTTAGTCATAACATCATAAGCATCATGAAAAACAAGTATTAAAAAATTACCGGTATAATCATAATTATCTATAATGGAATCATAGAAATTATCAAGAATCGAATCATCTTTTAATTGACTATTTTTAAGCTGCATAAGAGAAATTTGTTTTTCATTTATATGCTCTTCATTAATTGGAAAGTTAAGTTCTAAAATATTATTTCCAACAGTTCCAGATAATACTTTTTTAGCGATTTCTAAATATTTAAAGTATTCATCTTCCTCCAAATTCAAGAAAAATTCTCTGAATTTTAAGATAATATGTTTCTCTCCATTAACGTAGCAGCCACACATTTTAGTAAAAGTGCAATGATCTTTTTTAAAACGTCTTTTTAACTCAAGTATATCTTTTTTTCTCATATCTAAACTCCTTAATCTTGTATTTTTTATTTGTAAGTATTAATTAATATAGTATCTCTATTAATTATAGTATTTTTCCTACATTAATTAAAGAATTTATTAGGTGAACTCAAAATATATAATTTATGATATAATTTAAGAAAATCAAAAAATGTGGGGTGTACATGGTGAGTAAACTTAGAATTGGACTAGGACAAATCAATACTAGAAAAGATGTAAAAGAAAATTTTAGAATGATTGAAAAGATCCTAAAGGATTGTACAGAGCAAAAGGCTCAATTAGTGGTTTTCCCAGAATGCTCCACCTATTTATCTCAAGAAGGTGCTATAGAAAACGCTCAAAGTTTAAATGGCACTATTATAAACCAATTTAAAACATTAGCCAAAAAGTACAATGTTTATATTCATAATGGTAGTTATATAGAAAAAGTAGAGGAAAGTAATAAAGTTTTTAATACTTCAGTACTTATTAATCCAAAAGGAGAAATTGAAGCAACTTATAGAAAAATACATTTATATGATGTAGAACTTGGTGAAAATTTAATATATAAAGAATCAAAAATATTTAACAGAGGAGATTCAATTGTTAATTTTAGTAATGAATTGGGCGATTTTGGCATGACAATTTGTTATGATTTAAGATTCCCTGAATTATTCAGAAAACTCACATTAAACGGTGCTAAGTTGATTTTTGTTCCTGCTGCATTTACGTTATATACAGGGAAAGATCACTGGGAGCCATTACTCAGAGCAAGAGCAATTGAAAACCAAGTTTATATTGTTGCAGTAGGACAAATTGGAGAAAGACCTGATAATAAAATATCTTTTGGAAACAGCATGATAATAGATCCTTGGGGAACAGTAATTGCTAAAGCATCTGAACGCGTAACTTCGGTTGTTGCAGATATAGATTGGGATTACCTTGAATATGTAAGAAAAGTATTGCCTAGTTTAAGCAATAGAGTCGATATTAAGTGAGATTAAATAGGATTTAAATAATAATTTATAATTAAATTATGAGGTGGTTCAGTAATGGATGATAATAATGAAGCTAAAAGCATTAACAAATCAATGAAGAAAGATTTCAATAAGCTTGGATTAGCTCTAGTGATGTATACAATAATTCTCAATGTAGTAGTTCTTATAGGGGTTGTGGTTGCAATGATAATACAAGCCATTAAAAATCCCAATATGTCTGAGGTACAAGCAATGCAAATACTTGATGATGCTAGTTTCACTGGAACTCTGAGTATTATTGCAGTTATTATTGCATTTATTCCAATTTTGATTTATAGGAAAAAGAAATTTTTTCAATACGATTTAAAGGTAGTAAATAAAAAATTCACCTTGAAAACTATACTTATAGCTTTTATTATTTTATTTTCAATAAACGGTACAATGGGAGTATTGGCGGAAGTATTAGAATTCCTACTTAATACAGTTGGACTAACAGCTAGTAGTTCTTTGGAGGCATTAGAAGCATTAAATCAACCGGCAATATCACTATTTCTTTATACATGTTTAATAGGACCAATATTCGAAGAATTTGTTTATAGAGGAGTAGTTCTTAGAAATCTTGAAAAGTACGGGAAATGGTTTGCTATTTTGGTTTCATCAATATTATTTGGCTTGATGCATGGCAACTTTTATCAAATATTTATGGCAATAGGTGTTGGAATTGTATTAGGCTATGTAGCTACAGAATACTCTATTAAAATGTCTATTATATTACATATATTCAATAATACTATTGTGCAATTGATGTCAGAAGTTAATTCTTATGTAGGTGAAAATGTTGGTACTATAATCGATTATGGCATTACAATTATTTGTATAATCATTGTGATAAGTATATTTATTCGTTATAAAGATACTATTAAGCAATGGGTAGAAAATAATAGAATTGAAAAGAAAATAATAATAAGCTTTTTTACTACAATCACAATAATTATTAAAATAGGTTTTGATTTATTTATGGTAGCACAAGGTATTACAAGACTTCGATAAGCTAAAGACAAGAATTGTCTGCAGAAATATGGGATGACGAAATATTTAATATTCAAGCAAGATATAAAAAGGGTATATTTTTAAATGACATTCCCATTAAACTACAACTTTAAAGAAAGAAGAGGCAATCATGAATGGGGTTCAAATTAACGATGTTATGGATAGACTTTTTGTGTAGTATAAGAGTTATGGTTAAAAAATTGAGTTTGATATGAAAATTTAACTAACCAGTAAAACTAGTAAGTTGAATATAAGAGTAAAGTAAAGAAGAGACATATTGGCTCTTCTTTACTTATATATATGATGTAAATAACAACTTAGAAAAAGTTGAGAATTATGATTGCTATACAATGACTTATTCTTACATGGAAACACTATCTCTATTAGGGATGATGCAGGAAATGATCAGTATTACAAATATAATAATGAAGGTTTCAAAAATAATAAATTAAGTAACCAATCAAAACTACAAAGAGCAATCATTAATTATGAATAAGAGTAATGAATTAAGTAGAGATTTTTATCAGCAAATAATAAACTTACACATTATTCGCTTATGTAAAGACTTCTAATATTTCTAGTATCAAATTAGTATAGTATTGACAGAAAATGAAACAGTATTGTATAGCTTTATGGATGTATTACCTGCGCCAAGTTAGGATTATAAAACCAACACAAAAGGTTCAAAAATCAAAGAAAAAAGTTTGTGCTTATGCCAGAGTATCTACTGGCACAGAAAAGCAGGGCGAGTCTTTAGAAAACCAAATACAATATTATGAAAGCTTGATTAAAAACAATCCAGCATATGAGTTTGTAGGAGTATTTGCTGATAAAGGAATAACAGGAACTACTGAAGATAGACCAGAGTTTCAAAGAATGCTTAAACTTTGTAGGAAAGGAAAAATAGATTTAATCATAACAAAATCCATATCAAGACTGGCAAGAAACACTACTATAGTATTAGAAACTGTAAGGGAATTGAAAAATATAGGGATTGAAGTAAGATTTGAAAAAGAAAATATAAATACATTATCAGGGGACGGTGAGCTTATGCTTTCTGTCCTTTCTTCTTTTGCTCAGGAGGAAAGTAAGAATGTAAGTGACAATATTAAATGGAGAATTAAAAAAGAATTTGAAAGAGGAATCTATCATTTAAACACCAACAAATTTCTAGGATATGATAAAGATGAATTTGGGACCCTTATTATAAATCAAGAAGAAGCTGAAATAGTCAAGAATATGTTTGAATGCTATGTAAGTGGAATGAGCTGCACTGAAATTGCAAGAAAGTTAACAAGTAAAGGAATAAAAACAGTAACAGGCCTTGATAAATGGAATGATGGAACTATTTACAATATGCTGAAGAATGAAAAATATAAAGGGGATGCGCTCCTTCAAAAAACCTACGTGCCAAACCATATAAGAAAAAAAGCTGTTGAGAATAAAGGTGAAGTGGACCAGTATTATTTAAAAGAAGACCATCCACCCATTGTAACAGAAGAAATGTGGGAGGCGGTTCAAGAGAAAATGCTTGAAAATAAATACTCTAGAGGAATAACCAATGACCCTAAATACAATGAAAAATACCCATATAAGGGATTGTTGTTTTGTAGCAAATGTGGAGCACCGCTTAGGAGAAGAGTTTGGAATAGTAAAACACCCTTTAAAAAATATGTATGGCAATGCAGTAATTATGTTTATATAAAAACACGTACTTGTACAGGAACTAAGATAGATGAAAGAGATCTTGAGAAAGTTAATATAAATGGACCAACAATCATAAAGGAGGAATTGAGGGATGGCAAGAAGTATTACAGTTATACCAGCAAGAACTAGTGGAACTAATCTAGCACATACCATAGAACCACAAAAAAAGAAAATGGCAGCATATTGTAGAGTTTCAACAGACCAATTAGAACAGTTATCAAGTTATGAGGCTCAAGTTAATTATTACACTAACTATATAAATAGTAGTGAAGAATATGAGTTTGCTGGAATCTTTGCAGATGAAGGCATTTCAGGTACAAACACAAAAAAGAGAGAACAGTTTAATAAAATGATTGAAGAGTGTAAAATTGGAAAGATAGATATGATAATAACTAAGTCCATATCAAGGTTTGCAAGAAACACATTGGATTGTTTAAATTTTGTAAGGCAGCTAAAAGAACTTGGAGTTGGCATCATTTTTGAAAAAGAAAATATTAATACTTTAGATGCAAAAGGAGAAGTTTTACTTACCATACTAAGTTCATTGGCTCAAGATGAAAGTCGATCCATTTCAGAAAACTCTACCTGGGGAATACGTAGAAGATTTGAACAAGGCAAACTGCATATAAACCATAAAAAGTTTCTAGGCTATGATAAAGATGAAGAGGGTAACCTTATAATAAATGAAAAACAAGCAAAGATAGTAAGAAGAATTTTTAAAGATTACCTTGATGGAAAAGGTACAAATAGAATAGCAAAAGAATTTGAAGCAGAAGGTATTCCAAAGTGGGATGGTAATACTAATTGGTATGAAGGCAGCATAAGAAAAATGCTGCTTAATGAAAAATATAAAGGAGATGCTATTCTTCAAAAAACATATACAGTAGATTTCCTTACTAAAAAAAGAACTAAAAATAATGGAGAAGTCCCTAAGTATTATGTAGAAGAAAGCCATCCAGCAATTATAGATAAAGATATGTGGGAGGCAGTACAGCTTGAAATGGAGAGAAGAAAAGCTTTCACTGAAAGGTACGGAATTAGCAAAATAGATTATGCTACAATCACTAATCCTTTTGCTGGCAGAGTTATTTGCGGGAGTTGTGGAAGTGTTTTAGGCAGAAAGGTTTGGAATTCAACTGATGACAGATTTAGAAAAAAGGTGTGGGTATGTAGTAAAAAGTATGCTGTTAAAGGAAAAAAGGGCTGTGAGAGTAAACATACAGAAGATAAGGTTTTGTATCAAGCTTTTGTAAGTGCTTTTAATGCCATGGTTGAAAATAAGGATTATTTTATGGAGAAGTGGAAAGCAGTACTTGAGACTGATAATGTTTTAGTTAGATATAAAGCTAAACAGTTTATAAGAATTATGGAGAAGGCTAAAGAGATAAAAGAATTTGATGTTGATTTATTTTTTAAGATTATAGAGAAAATGACAGTGTTTGATGGTAAGAAGGTTATTGTAACTTTGCTTGATGGAACTGAGATTGAATGTGGAATTATTAAAGCCAGTTAAAGAGATGCGTGAATTTCTTTGACTGGCTATTCGACATTTTTCACTGTGAATTGTAGGATGCTGACGAACGAAAAAGGTTGATATATATATATATATATATAATAGTAATATAAGGAAGAAATGCAATATTGGGGGGGGTACAACTTAATTTGCATATAAAAAACATAGGACAAGTTATTTGACTACTGAGAGGAGATGAGAAATTTTAAAGAAGAAGAGTTTTAAAAAGATAATACAAATGATAATTTAAAGATGGCATTAATAACAAACAGAAGAGTTTAATTGTACTGTGCATATTTAAAACTATTTAAAACTATTTAAAACTGTAAAAGTACTAAGATTGAAATAATTGTTAATCAATTAACTTAATAGTAATTTAGGGAGGATATAAAATGTTAAGAAAGTCAAAAGTAGCCTTATCAGTAATGATATGTTTATCATTGGTATCAGTCGCAGTAAAAGCTGAAATAATAAGTCCTAATAAAGTAATTAAGAATTCCATAGTAGCAAAATATTTAAATAAAGATGAAAAAGAGATTAATCATGATTTAAAACAATTGAACAAAAAAGAACTTATAAACGAATTCAATTCTATTGCAGCCACGGTAGGAACAACTAATTCTATTGATGTACTTATTCCTTTTGCAAGCGTGGTCTTTGAAAGAAAAAATGAATTTGAAGATTCAGAGATTATTGAAATTATTAAAGATGATACAAATTCTATACCAACTCAAGAATTGATGGTTGATTTATATTGTGTAAAAAATGAAAATAAATCGAGTAAAAACAATCTCAAAAAGCTTCTTGAAGAAAATATTAGAAATGAAGTTAAAAGTAAAATAGTTATTGATTCAGAATTTACAAAAAATGACGTTCTTGTATTAAAGAATTTAATTGAAGAAGATGATGGAATTTTAGCTTTTCATAGTTTGAAGAAGTTAAGTAAAACTGATGTAAAAGAGTCCTATGAAGTTTCAGAAAAAATTCTTGCAAATTATAAATCTCAATCAAAGTATAAAGTATCTGCAGCACAAAAAGCTACTGTTCAATATTTAAAAGATAAAAAATCAACAAATAAGGACATAAAAAATAAATTTATAAGTAGCTGTGTAGAAATTTACAATACAACGGATGATAGCGTATTAAAAGATTCTTCGATTTTTGCTCTTTCGGATTTAATGGATAAAGAAGCGGTAATTGAAATTATTAATAACGAGTCAGTTGACGAAGAGTTAAAAATGTTTGCAATAGATCAAAATTTTATGACATTAAATGAGATTTTATTAAATAATCCTACTGAAACTGATATTGAAACTGTCATAGAAGCTATGGAAATTATGCCTATTAAAGATCTGGTTGAATCATTGGAAAAAGCGAAAAAATATATTAGCAATAGTGAATTACTAAAAAGATGTAATGATGAACTTAAAATTATGAAGTTGAATGGGAGCAAAGGAAATTTAAAATGGCTAGATTAAAATAATGAATAATTGAGGTGAAAAAGCATGAAAAAAAATAAAAAATATTATGTAATTGTATTGTTAGGAGTTTTATTAACTGTTTTTATTAATAAGAATGTTGATGCTGTTTCAGGAAATCAAGGGTATGCTGTGTATAGAGATGGAGCATTTGGTGGCTTGTTTTGGCATGCTGCTATTATGAATAATCCATATAGCACGAGTGTTGATGCAGTAGTACATCATTCAGGAAAGGGATATGTTCAGAGAGACTCTTGGACCAAATTCATAGATGGGAATAGTTTTAAAGGGACGTACAGACCTAAATCAACACCATCTTCAGCTGATAGAGATTTGTTTGTTGCGATGGGAAGAAAATTAGCAGATGACCAGATTTCTTACAACGCTGCTTATGAGGTGTATTACAATACAAGTACTTCAGGGAGTTGGGTAAATACAAATGAGATAACTTCAATGAGATGTGATGGAGTAGTTGAATATATTTATGAATGGTATGGTTATCGCGTTTATGGAAGTGATACTTATTGGGACGTGACAAAGGTTTCATTTTGGGGACGAGATCATCATAGCGGAACGGCAGTAACTCCAGAAAAACAAGCAAGTTATCTAACTAAGGTTCCTTAATGATATTAAGTAAAAGAATAAATTATATCTCATATTCCGCACAATGATTTTCAGATTTACTATATTTAAATTTTTGCAGTAAATATTCGTAACGTATCAAAAATTCTATTGTAAAAAGGTTTTTAATATACACAATTCAATGCCCTTTAAAGTCAAAAATCGCATAAAAATATTAAATATCTTGAATTTTTATGCAGTCAGCGGAATATGAGTTATATATTAATTTAATACATGTTTATATTTTATTGTGATTAAGTTAGTGGATAAAAAACAGAAACCTATTAAGAGTGAAAATTTATTCTAGTGTAATAAAAACTTGATACATATACCTATTTATGGTAGCATTTAAAATAGAATGGATGATAAATAAAATTATGAGTTATGTACAGGTACATAACGTTTGAAAGAGGTAGATATATATATGTCATTTTTGCAAATGATAGCAATGCTTATTATTGGAATCCTAATACTTATTGTTGGAGTAATAACTAAGAAAAAATGGTTGATGTTAATTTCTATAGTACCTTTTGCTTTCTCCTTGGGAAATATTATAGTGCTACTTTTAATGTGGCTAGATCATTAGCCTAGTGGATAATGATCGTAATGGTAAAAAATTATATATTATCTTGAATGAGTCTTTTCGCGTAGTATTTTATAGCATAAAATGTTTTATACAATGAGTGCAGCGAGGTGCTCAGGGTAAGAAAACTTTATGTTAAATTTCACATTATAATGGATTCTTGTTTAGTGATTAAATAGTATAAATTTGGAATTAAAAACTAGTATAAATTACATCCACTAAAAAAAATAAGAATAGAAGGGGCTAAAACCTAATATTTCTCCAAATTAGTATCATAATTTCATCAAAATACAGATAGCATATTATATTAATTGCGTAAAAGTATAAACTTATACAATCCCACGACCCCCCCTAAGCCAAGGGGGGTCGTTTTTTCGCTCAATCCCATTCCCAACGCGTAACAGTATCATGATTTTGTCCAAACACACGTGGAGTGTGTTATTGGGATATAAAAAATAGATAGAAGAAAAGGATTTAAACTTTTTAAAATAAATTATGATAATGTTAAAAATTTAATGATCAATATTTAATGAAAAAAGATATAAATAATATTCATGATAAAAGTTATAAAGATTTATATTCTAATAAAGAAGTTTTTATAGATTTAGTTAAAGAAATGCTGAAAGCTCCATGGGCAAGTGCGCTTACTGTAGATAATTTGATACTTATAAATAGATCTTATATTTCATCAGATTATGAAGAAACAGAATCCGATATAGTGTATAAGGCCACAATAGGCGATAAAGAAGTTATATTTTATGTACTATTAGAATTTTAATCTACTATTGATTATAAAATTCCATTAAGATTATTTTTCTATAGAAGTGAAATATTGAGGGAATACGCAAAAAATGATAATCAAAAATCATATGATAAAAACATAACTATACCTGCAGTAATTCCAATAGTTCTTTATAACGGAAAGAAAGTATGGGATGTTCCACAAAGATTTAGGGATATTGTAAATGGCAACGAATTATTTGGAAATAGCATAATAGATTTTGAATATAGTATTTTTGATGTAAATAATAAATATACTAAAGAAGATTTGATTAGAAATAAAAATATAACCTCTGCAATATTTTTGTTAGATCAGAAAATAGATGCAGAAGAGTTTATTGAAAGAATAAAGGCCATCGCATTATTCTTTGCGAACTTAACGGATAAAGATAGGATGGTTTTAAAAGATTGGATAGGAAGTACTACCGAGCCAAAGCTAGCAGAGGTTGCGAAAAAGATATTAGACAGTCCTCACTAGGGTAGCTCCTATTTGAAAAAAATGAAAAACAAAGAATTGCATGAAGTGGTTAAAAAAATCCAGCTTAGAGTAATATATACAATAATAAGTATTTGAAAGCATGCCGAATATATGGTATGTTTTTTGTATGAAAGAGAAACTATACATACCCAAACTAGCAACAGACATTTTAGAAATACACATTAGCGGTATCCCAGTTCAACTAATAGACGAATGGTTCCTGAATCTGAAATAAATAGGTTGATGAATTTAAAAAAAGATACTGTAGTTGAAGAGAAAGTTCTTGCTGTTTACGCTCGTGTGTCTTCACATGATCAGAAAAAGAAAAAGATTTATTCATTTAGTAGGAAGGGGTAAAATGATGTTGAAAAATAGAAGTAGTGCCAAACTTAAATTTATTACTATGGTGATTGTAATAGTAATTGTAGTTATGCTAATAATATATAAACTAAGTTATACTGGAAAAGTACAGACCGCAATGGAAAAAACAAATATAGTATTTTCAGAAATATTTGAAATACATAATATAGAAGAAGGTGTTTTGGTTTTTTATGAAACGTTAGATGCACCAGGTATGATAAATGTAGGGTTTGTGAAAAAAGATTTTTGAGGGTATAAATGGAATGGTGGAACTGGTGCTGCGGATTTTGATAAATCCTATCCCATAACATATATGTATCACAGTATAAGTGCCCTTATTGATGAAAACCAAACTTACTTTATAGGGGTTTCCTTTGGCACAATATCAGATAAGAGAATAAAACAAGTGAAAATTAGAAACAAAGCAAAGAATGAAAATAAGTATGATGATGCACAGATAATTGAAACAAAGTATGGAGAAATTTGGTATTTTGAAGCTAGAAATAGAGGCTTTGTTGAAAATGAGATAATTGGTATAGATGAAAAGAATGATGTTATTCAGAAAGTAAACTAATATAACGAATTGGAACCAAATGTTCCATAAGCTATGCTGCAATCAAACTGCTTAGAAAGTGCCATCTTAAAAAAACTATCACAGTAAGTAGGCTTTATAAAGTAACTAGGAGACAATAAAAAATATATTAATCTTAATTCAGAAGAAATAAAAAAAGATGCTACTCCAAGATGTAAAGAAGTGAAAAGCAACTGGGACACCACGTACCCTTAAAGATCACCGTTCCAAGAAAACTTTAATTGGAAGAGGAATTGCAGCGGTTAATGGATTATGTTAGAAAGGTAGTTGAGGTAGTTATGAAAGAGAATTATATTGAGTTTGACAATTATTTAATGCGATTGATAAAAGTCAGTGACACTGATCAGTACTTCAAATATGTTTTTAAAGAATCAGATGATGAAGCAAACTACTATACTGGTACAATAGGCAGTTTTACAAAAGAACAGATTGTTTCATATGTTCAGGGTATAGTAGAAAATAAAATGCGTTATGATTTTATTATATTCTGTGAAAGTAAAATTGTTGGAGAGGTAGTTTTAAGCAATATTGAGAGGAATACTTGTCATTATAGAATTTGTATATACAAAAAAGAAAACTTCTCAAAGGGGATTGGTTTCAAGGCTACAAAAGAAGTGTTAAAATTTGCTTTTGAAGAATTGGAGCTTGAATCAGTTGAGTTGGAAGTATTCCCATTCAATGAAAGAGGTATTGCTCTTTATAAAAAAATGGGCTTTGAAATGGTTGATGAACTAGTTGATGAAGAAGCTGAAGAGCCTTATAGAAATATATATACTATGCGACTGATAAATGAAAATTTTCTTTACTAGTAAGCTCAACCTTAAGGTTTTCGCTAACACCTCAGGGTATACCAATGTAAGGGTGTAAATAGAGAAGAATAACATTCGAATGGTGAGATTCTTTTCTGCTATATAGCAGGTTAAATTCCAGTATGGTAAATGTTAACAACTAGCCATTAGTTAAGGTGCAACTCTTATAGACCCAGTATACGGATTTGTGGATGGCAATAAAAGACATGAAATTAATTCAATACCTATTTGTCTTAGCAATAAGAATAAAGAACTATATTTATGGATTACTATTACTATAAATTGTAATTTATATAGCAATAAGATATAATATAGTGAGAATATTATTATATTTATATATAAGTATAAGAAAATGGTTTGGAGGAATTATATGTATAAAAATGATTTTTCGGATTTAGAAAATCAAATTAAAGATTCAGTAAAAAATGCATTCGATGCTATAGACTTTGTTACATTAAAAAAAAATATTAATGATAAAACTGAAAGTACTTTCGATTCTGTAAAAATGAATTTAAAGAATAAATCACAGCAATTTAGTGAAAAAATGGATAATGAAATACAAAATAAATATAGAAATATATCTAATAAAAGCAGAAAAAATATAGTTAAGGATTCAATGTATATTTCTAAAATACCAGTTGGAAGAGTTTCAGGAATAGTTTACACAATATTTGGAACTATGGGTATCGGATTATTAAGTATTCTTTTATTTATATTTTTATTATTTGGACTTTTAGAAAATTTTAAAGTGTTAGCAGTTTTACTTACTTTTTTAGGGTTAAATATAGCTTTAACTTTAAAAGGTAAAAATTCCAGAAAAAGAGTAAAACGTTTTAATCAGTATGTAAGAGCACTTGATGGTGATAATTATTCTTCAATTGAACAATTAGCTGCTGTTGTTAGAAAAAAGCAAAAATTTGTTATTAAAGATTTAACAAAAATGATTGACTTAGGTATGTTTAAAGAGGCATACATTAATGAAGAAGAAACATACTTTATGTTAAGTAATGAAGTTTATGAAAATTATTTAATATCACAGAAAAATTTTAAAAAACGTAATGAAGAGAAACTAAAAAAAGAGAAATCAAATAAAAATATAAATGATCCTGAAAAAGAAGAATTAATACGTACTATTGAAATGGTTAATAACTATATTGAACAAATAAAAAATGTAAATAATGCTATACCTAATGAAGAAATATCAATAAAACTACAAATATTACAGAATATTGTGAGTGAAATAATTAATTTCGTGGAGAAAAACCCTAAAAAGCTACTAGAGGTTAGAAAATTTACTACACATTATCTTCCAATAACTTTAAAGTTAGTTAATGGCTATAAAGATCTAAATGATCAACCAGTTGAGGGAGATAATATAAAGAATACAAAAATTGAAATTGAAAAAAGTATTGATATTATAAATATTGCTTTTGAAAAGTTATTAGATGATTTATTTGAAGAGTTAGCTTTAGATGTTTCTACGGATATATCTGTACTTAAAACATTGTTTAAACAAGAAGGATTAACTAAAAATGATTTTCAAAAATAACTAAAAAGGAGTGAATTTTAAATTGAAAGATGACTTTAAAGAAAATATTGATGTAATTCCAAACTTAATATTTGAACCAGTTCAAGAAGCGGTGTCTATTACAAAAGTAAAAGAAGAAAAACAAGAAGAAATAATTGACGATATCAATTTAACAGAAGAAGAAAAAAAGATAGTTGATCAATTTGTAGATAAAATTGAAATAACCAATTCTAATTCAATTCTAGAATATGGAGTTGGAACTCAAAAGAAAATTTCAGATTTTTCTGAAAAAGCTTTAAATAATGTAAGAACTAAAAATTTAGGGGAAGTAGGCGAAATGCTTTCCAATGTAGTAGGAGAGTTAAAGAATTTTGATATTGCAGATGAAAATGAAAAAAAAGGTTTTTTAGGATTCTTTAATAAAAGTAAAGAAAAAGTTTCTCATATGAAAAGAAAATATGAGAAAGTAGAAGGCAATATAAATGAAATTTGTACTATGCTTGAAAAACATCAGATACAACTTTTAAAAGATGTTGCTATGCTTGATAAAATGTATGAAATAAATAAGGTTTATTTCAAGGAACTTTCTATGTATATTTTGGCGGGGAAAAAGAAACTTTCAAAATTAGAAAAAGAAGAACTTCCAATCTTATTGGCAAAAGCTCAAACTAGTTCACTTCCAGAAGATGCACAGGAAATAAATGATTTTAAATCTCTTTGCAATCGCTTCGAGAAAAAAATTCATGATTTAGAGTTAACTAGAATGATTTCCCTTCAAATGGCTCCTCAAATTCGTTTAATTCAAAATAATGATTCTTTAATGTCAGAAAAAATACAATCTACACTTGTAAATACTATCCCACTTTGGAAAAGTCAAATTGTTTTAGCTCTTGGGGTTGCTCATTCTAAAGATGCAGCTAAAGCTCAAAATGAAGTTACAAATATGACAAATGAACTTTTGCGTAAAAATGCAGAAACATTAAAAATGTCAACTATAGAAACTGCTAAAGAATCTGAACGTGGAGTTATTGATATTGAAACTCTTAAATATACAAATGAATCATTAATTTCAACTCTTGATGAAGTACTTCGTATACAAACAGAAGGTCGTCAAAAACGTAAAGAGGCTGAAATAGAATTATACAATATTGAACAACAATTAAAAAACAAACTTTTAGATATTAGAAATTAGTAGCTATTAAGTTGAAGTTTTTTGAAGATAAAATTTAATTTAGGAGGTCTTATGCATGAGCTATACTGAATATAATGAGTATATTTATAATGTTAATTATCAAGTTTATGAAAAAGACCTTTGTGTTCTTGAAATAAAATCACTTTTTAACTGTTCTATCCAAGATAAAGTGTTTTTTTCAAATAAAGAAGTAAACCCTTATATTAGTCCATTTTTAAAAAACAGATTAAAAATAATTTATAAAACTTCTTGTTTTTTAGATATACTTGAATTTGTTGAAAATGAAAAAATAACAGCACAGGATTTTATGGTTAAATACCTAGAATTATTTACTGGAGATAACAATGCTAAAAAAGGAAAAGAAATTTCTAAAAAAATAGGACTTAGGATTACCGGTTTTCCTTGTTTTTCTAATCCTAAAACTATTTTTGGAGTAACTTTTTATAAAGGTATCTGGTATTTTGGAACATTAGTTTCCAATAATTCTAAGTGGAAAGAGCATAACTCAAAACCTTACTCTTATTCCAGTTCACTAGGAATTAATATAGCAAAAGTACTTTTAAATATTGCTGGAAATGGTGACTTTTCAAAAAAAATAATAGATCCTTGTTGTGGTGTTGGAACAGTTCTTTTAGAAGGATTTTTTGCAGGTTATGATATTATAGGATGGGAGCTGAAAAGCAAAGTTGCAGATAATGCTCGTGGAAATTTACTTTACTTTAACTATCCACCAAAGGTTACCACTGGTGATATTAAAGATATAGATGAAACATTCGATGCTTCAATTGTAGATCTCCCCTATGGAAATTTTAGTAACACTACTGAAGATAACGAAATGAAGATAATTAGAAATGCCAAAAGGATATCCAAAAAATTAGTCTTAGTTTCTTCTGAAAACATTACTAATGAAATTGTAAAGGAAAATCTTAAAATAATTGATTATTGTAAAGTGAGTAAAAAAGAAACAAAGAGTTTTAATAGATATATCTGGGTATGTCAATAAATAACTAAAGACTTATAGCAGCCATGAAGAAAGGATGGACCTTTTATGTTTGGTATAATACAAAATACGGATTTATGGATATTAGAATTTATTCAGCAATTTTTGAATTATCCATTAATGGATAAACTGATGATTTACATTACAACCTTAGGGGATAAAGGTGCCATTTGGATTTTAATATCTATATTTTTGCTTATCAACAAAAATCATAGAAAAACTGGAATAATGGTTATGATTGCTTTAGTTTTATCAACAATATTAGGAGAGGGAATAATAAAACATATTGTACAAAGACTTAGACCCTTTGCCACTTATCCTAGTTTTAAGCTTATCATTGGAAAGCAAACAATGTATTCATTTCCCTCTGGACACACTGCTACAGCTTTCGCTGCAGCCGCTGTGCTGTCTAAAGAGTTTAAAAAATATAATATTCTATTTTTTAGCATAGCAGGATTAATTGCTTTTTCTAGATTATATTTGTTTGTTCATTATCCTTCTGATATAATTGTTGGTATTTTATTAGGTTTATTTAGTGCTTGGCTTACATACAAAATTTTTGATGGTACAATAAAATAAAATTGTTACAATTAAAAATTGATAAGGAGACTTCAAATTCATGATAGAACTAGCTATAATACCTTTTTTATTAATTATTGATCAGTGCTTCAAATATAAATCAGAAAAGGATTGGTCACAAAAGTCCATAGCATTATTAAATGGAAATATTACACTATCAAGAGTTTATAATGAAGGGGCTATTTTAGGTTTTCTTAAAAACAGGAAAAAATTGTTATATGCTCTAAATGTAATTGCTTTACTCTTAGCTATTTATATATTTATAGATGAAACAATAAATAACGGAAATAATTTTACTAGATTGGGGTTGAGCCTTATCCTATCAGGTGCTTTTAGTAATGTACTTGATAGATTTCGAAAGGGAAAAGTAGTAGATTATATAGCTTTTAAAACAAAAAAAAGAGTCTATTATAATTTTGGTGATTTCTATATTTTTTCTGGAACTATTATGATTATAATTAATTTGTTTAAATTTACCACAGTCTAAATAATATACATGTTCATTAAGCCGATATTAGTCGTTTTTGCTACTAGTGTGGGCTTATTTTTATATTGAAAAATTAATTTCCAATATTTATCATTTAATTTAAGGATTACTTAATAATTGGCATTGTATAATCTATAGGGTTTTCAATATAAAAATTAATTTATTCATAAAATATATCGTTGATTTGTCTAGCTTAGAAACAATGTATAAATTAAGATCTAGGGTAAAAACCCTATAAAAGAGCACAAGGATACTAATTTTCTTGTGCTCTTTTATTGTTGGTAAAGTTTTAATAAAAAATTCTAATTTATTGTATTTAAGCATACTATATATTAATAACTTTAGCTATCAAGTTTAGATTCAGTAGTATTTATATTTTATCCAATTAAATAAGAAAGGTGGAACTACTTATGTTTCAAGCTGGTTTAGCAAAAACAACTAAATTTTCAGTTAGAACCTTTTTATCAAAACTAATAATAAAGATATTAGTATATTTAATTATCATAGGTATTATTTTTGTTTTAGTAATAAGTGTTTTTGATAACTTTGAAATAAAAGAGAAAAACACCCTAACTGCAGGGTTGATTGAAGAAAAAATAGCTAATATTTCTGAATTAGCAACCTTAAAATATACATATAAAAATGTGGTTACTTTGAAGACTTCTAAAGAATTTTCAGATAATTTCAAGATACCTTTTACTGATAAATCATTGATTTTTACTTATAATGGTTATATAAAAGCGGGTATTGATTTAACTTCAGTTGATGTATCTATAAATAAGGATGATGAAAGTGTAATTATTAAAGTAAAGCATGCAGCTATTTTAGATAATATAGTTGATGAAGAATCTGTAGAGGTATTTGATGAAAAATCCAGTGTTTTCAATAAAATAAAAACTAGTGATTATTTAGATAGTATAGTGGCAGAAAAAGAAAAAACTGAAAAAGAATTAATCAAAAATGGATTTTTAGAACAAGCAAACGACCATACAAAGTTAATCTTAGATACTTTAGTTTCTGAGATGGGTTTTAAAAAAATTGAAATTAAGTTTGAAGATTAATTAAAATTATTATTAATATTTTCTATATAAATCTTAATATGTATTAATTATTTCTATTTTATAGTTTGTCCTTAAATTGATATACTTAATAAGCATTGATATTAATTTTATAGGAGGAATTATATGAAAAATTCACCATTTACATCAACAAAAGGAATGATTTTAGCTTCGCTTGGTATAGTTATCAATATTGTTTTTGGTACTGTAGTACAAACATTTCAAATACCATTATTATTTTTAGATACTATTGGTACAATTCTTGTATCAGTACTGTTGGGTCCTTTTGCAGGAGCATTAACAGGGGGTTTGACAAATATTATTCAAGGAATGGTTACTAATCCTAAAGATATTCCTTTTGCTCTTGTAAATATCGTTATAGGTATTATTGTAGGGTTTATTGCTAAAAAACATAAATTTGATATTAAAACTGCAGTTATCACAGGACTTATTTTAGCTGTAGTAGCTCCTCTTATAGGGACTCCTATTGCTGTATTTGTTTATGGTGGCTTAGCTGGTGGAGGCATAGATATTATTTTTGCATGGCTTTTAGCTAGTGGTAAAGGAATTTTCACTGCTGCTTTTATCCCTAGAATTACAGGTAATCTTATAGATAAGGTAGTTAGTTGTTTGTTAGTAGCCTTGGTTATAAAGAAAATACCTGAAAATTTAATTTCAGAAAGCACAAAGAAAAATGTATAGGAAAAAGCAAATTATTTATACTGCTCACTGTGTATTGAACCAAAATTCAGTTATAAGAGAGTGGGAAAGAGCTGAAGGAGCTTTTAATGATATTGTGAGAGTAATATTAGATAATAATATTTCCATAGTTCAACTTCCTTGTCCAGAGTTTATTTTTTTAGGTGAATCTAGACCTCCTAAAACAAAGGAAGAATACAATACTTCTGATTATAGAAAGCTTTGTAGTGAGTTAGCCGAAAAAACTATAAATCAAATGAAAGAGTATTTAAAATATGATTATAGAATACTTGGAATATTAGGAATAGAAGAGAGTCCAACTTGTGATTCTCTAGGGAAAAAGGGTGTTTTTATGGAAGAAATACTAAATTTACTAGATAGGGAAAACATAAAATTATCTAGTTTTGACATTCCTGAAAAATACATAGAAGGACAATCAAAAGAAATTGTCGAGAATTTTAAAAGATTTATTGACATCTTTAAATAAAAAAGATAAGAGCAATTTAAATATACCAGAACCACTATGGAATGCTATTATTAATACACCTGGTTGGTTCTCAATTATAGAATAATTCCAAAAGAGTCTAGTAAATTTGCAAAAGCAATACTAGACTCTTTTATATTCTTTAATTTTCTATACTTTATGATTAGAATACATGGTTTTATTTTTGTGTATTAGTGTTAAAATATAATTGAGGTTATACTTTAAAATATTATGATATGTATATTTTTTTTAGGAATTTTTCTTAACCGGTTAAGTAGACTAGCTGTTAATAATAAGTTCTAGAGTATACCTAAATAATTTTAAGTAGGTGTATAATATGGAGAATTTTTTTAAACTTGTAGTGGTGGTATCATTTGTTTTTTTAGTTGCATGTTCTAATAACGTATCAAATAGTAACAATTCTTCAATTACAGGTAATGCTGTTGTAGATGAAAGTCAAGAAAATTTGCTTATTAATTATGATTTTTCAAGTGGAAACACAGAAGGTTGGGGTTATTTTGAACAAAATGGTTCAGGAGAGTTTAGCGTTGTAGAAGAAGAACTGGAAGTTAAAGTAAACGATTCCGGTAAAGAAGATTATTCAGTTCAAATTTACCAAGATGGATTTTTATTAGCCCAAGGATGTAAGTACGAATTAAGATTTGACGCTATGTCAACTATCGATCGTTCATTTGGAGTTAGATTTCAAATAAATGGTGGAGATTATCATGCATATTCGTCTAACAATTATGATTTAACTTCTGAAGTACAAACATATACTTTAGAATTTGAAATGAAAGAACCAACTGATCCAGCACCAAGATTAGCTTTGAACTTAGGAACCCCAAAAGATTTGGAAACTTTAGAAGCTCATAAAGTGTATTTTGATAACTTTTCACTTGTTTTATTAGATGATTCTAATAAAGTTGAATCATCAATTGAAAATAAAATGAAACAAATAAATATTAATCAATTAGGATATCCCTTAGATTATAAAAAAATTGCAGTTTTCAGAGGTGAGGATGTTGATAAAACTTTTGATGTTGTAAATATAGAAACAAATAAAGTTGTTTATACTGGTGATATAGAAAAAGAATTTATAAATAAAACATCAGGCGAGACAAACTATTATGGTGATTTTAGCAATGTAAGAGAAAAAGGAAAATATATTATCAAAACTGAAACTTTAGGGAACTCTTACGAGTTTGAAATTTCAAATGATATATATGAAAGAGTAGATTATGATATACTTAAAATGTTGTATCTACAGCGTTGTGGAGTAGAATTAACATCGGAATTAGCTGGTGACTATGCACATCCTATTTGCCATAATGATGAAGCAACCATCTATGGAACAACCACTAAAATTGATGTATCAGGTGGATGGCACGATGCAGGGGATTATGGAAGATATGTTGTACCTGGTGCTAAAACTGTAGCTGATTTATTTCTTGCTTATCAATCTAAGCCTGATAATTTTGGCGATAACTTAGGTATCCCAGAAAGTTCAAATGGTATTGCTGACATATTAGATGAAGCACGATTTGAGTTAGAATGGATGTTAAAAATGCAGGATTCTGAAAGTGGAGGAGTTTATCATAAAGTAACAGGTGCTAATTTCCCAGGAACTGTAATGCCGCAGGATGAAACAAGTGAACTGATAGTTAGTCCAATTTCAGATGCTGCAACAGGGGATTTTGCTGCTGTAATGGCAATGAGTTATGATACCTTTAAAAGTATAGATAAAGATTTTGCTGAGAAATGTTTGAACTCTTCTAAGAAAGCTTGGGACTATTTAAACAAAAAATCAACATTCCAAGGATTTAAAAATCCATCAGGTATAGTTACAGGAGAATATGGTGATTCAACTATTTCTGATGAATATTTATGGGCTAGTGTTGAGCTTTATAAAGTAACGTATGATAAGAAATATCATACTGAAATCAAAGAAAATTATTCAAATAAAAGTCTTGGATTAGGTTGGGCTGACGTGGGAATTTATGCTTTATATGATTATTTGAATATTGACAATGATAAGGTTGATTCAGAGTTATTTAATAAGATGAAAAATGATCTAATATCAGCTGCAGACGAAGCTCTTAAACTATCAAAAAATGATGGATATTTCATTTCAATGGGTGAGGAATATCCTTGGGGTAGTAATATGACAGTTGCTAATAAAGCAATGCTATTACAAATGGCAAATAAAATAGCTGAAAATTCAGAGTACATTGAAGCTGCAAGAAATAATATAAATTATTTATTTGGGGTTAATCCAATGTCAACAAGTTATGTAACAGGATATGGTACTATTTCGCCAGTTTCTACACACCACCGTCCATCACAAAGTATTAATTCAACAATGCCTGGCATGCTAGTTGGCGGACCTAATAGTAATCTTCAAGATCCATATGCAAAATCTGTACTAGCTAATGAGCCACCAGCAAAATGCTATGTTGATAATTCACAAAGTTATTCATGTAATGAGATTACAATTTATTGGAACTCACCATTGATTTATGCATTAACAAATAGATAAAAAAATTAGAATAAAAAATCACCTGATTCAGGTGATTTTTTATTCTAGAATTTAATTGTTTGAATTTTAAATGCTTATAGCTGATAATTAAGCAAAGATTCAAATCCTATCGAATATAAAAGACTTTATAAATGCAAAATACTCTCTAACATAAAAATTTGGTATTGTGTAAAAATAAGTTTTTGCTGGTATCCCTTCTGCCTTCAAACCAACTCTTTTAGCTAAAAACTCTGCTCTAAAAACGTGAAATCCATTTGTAATTAAGGATATTTTTTTATTCTCAGATTCTTGATCTTTTTCAATTATTCTTTTCGAATAAATTAAATTTTCTAGAGTACTTGTAGATTTATCTTCCATAATAATATTTTCATCTGGTATTCCTTTTTTAACAAGAAAGTCCTTCATAGCTTGTGCTTCAGAAATATCCTCATCGGATCCTTGCCCTCCAGATACAATTACTTTTGTATTTGGGTAAGCCTCTAGATAATCTAAAGATTTTTCCATCCTATATACTAGAATAGTTGACATAGTACTTCCTCTTAATCCTGCTCCTAAAACTATTAAATAATCACTTTTCTCAAAAGTTTTATTAAAATTATTTGTTATAATCACTGTTTCAAAAATCAAGAATGTTGAAAATACAAATAAGCTTATTGACCAAAAGATACATTTAATTGTTTTGCTTATAGGAACATTAATTGAAATTTTAGTTTTTGGATATGTATAATATGATAAAAGAAATAAAGCAATTCCAAGCACTATCCAAAACTTAGAAAAACTCATCCACCATATAAATGCATAATACAAAAGGCTTAAAATTCCTAAAATTATAAATATAATCGTAAGTAACATTCTATTTACTCCATTCTTCTTCAATTTTAAGTTAGAAATACTTTAACTACTTTATGATAATTATATCATAATTGGAATTTTAAAGCTAAAATACTCACTAGAAATTTAATTTTACATATCAAAAGATTTTCTATTTATGTTATTATGTTAGTAGTAACTAGAAGGGGATGGAAATTAATATGTTAAAAGTAGTAGCTGTAAATTCAAGCAATAGAAAAAAGAATACTTATAACCTTATTGCTCAAGCAAAAGAAATATTTAAAAATAATAATATTGAGGTAGAAATAATAAATCTTTTCGATTATGACATAAAAAATTGTATTGGGTGTGAACATTGCATTACTAAAGGTGGATGTATATTGAAAGATAATGCTTTTGAGATAATGGAGAAAATGAAGTCTAGTGATGGAATAATATTAACAACTCCTGTTTACTTAGAAAATGTATCAGGCAAGTTAAAAACTTTTATTGATAGAACCTGTAGTTGGTTCCATCGTCCAGAGCTTTACGGAAAACCAGTTCTTCTTATGTCCACAACCATGGGCTCTGGACTTAAATCTACTCTTAATTATTTGGAAAGGGTAGTAATTCAATGGGGTGGTTTCAATGCTGGTAAAATCAGCAGAAACATTAGAACTATGAATAATGTAGTTACTGAAGATGAGTGTGCCAGTTTCATAAAGCATCTTACAATGGGGAAAGATAAATATGAACCTTCATTACAGTCTCTTATAAACTTTCAAGTACAAAAGGTTCTTGCTTATAAGTTGATTGATTTAGATAGTGAGTATTGGAAGATGAAAAATTGGAATAACTCTATATATTATTTTGATTGTAAAATTAATATTTTTAATAGATTAATCGCAAGGAATTTTGGAAGTTTTTTAAATAATAAAGTTAATAAACCCCACACAAAAAACCAAAAAAGCGAATAAAAATGCTGATTTACTTAAAAATATATGTTATAATGTGAATGTTGAGTTTGAAAAACTAAAATTTATTTGTATTCGGAGGTTATTTAGTATTATGGATAGAACAACATATGAAACACCTTTAAATAGTAGATACGCTTCAAAGGAAATGTCATATCTTTTTTCTTCAGATATGAAGTTTGTTACATGGAGAAAATTATGGGTAGCATTAGCTGAAGGTGAAAGAGAATTAGGAATAAATATTGAAGAAAGTCAAATTAATGAATTAAAAAATTTCATTGATGATATAAACTATGAAGTTGCTGAAGAAAAAGAAAAAGAAATTAGACATGATGTAATGAGTCATGTTTATGCTTATGGAGTTCAGTGTCCTTCCGCAAAAGGAATAATTCACCTAGGAGCTACTAGTTGTTATGTAGGGGATAACACTGACCTTATAATAATGAGAGAAGCCTTATTATTAGTAAAGAAAAAATTAATTAATGTGATGAATAATTTAGCAAAATTTGCTTTAGAATATAAAGATGTTCCTACTTTAGGATTTACTCATCTTCAACCTGCACAATTAACTACTATAGGTAAAAGAGCTACTCTTTGGTTACAAGAGTTACAATTAGATTTAGAAAATTTAGATTTTGTTATAGATAAATTGAAAATGAGAGGTGTTAAAGGTACTACTGGTACTCAAGCTAGCTTCTTAAGTTTATTTGATGGAGACCACGAAAAAGTTAAAAAATTAGATAAATATGTTTCTACTAAAATGGGTTTTGCAAAAACTTACGGTGTAACAGGCCAAACTTATTCTAGAAAAGTTGATTCAATAGTTTTAAATACTTTATCAGAAATAGCCCAAAGTGCTTACAAGTTCAGTAATGATTTAAGAATCCTTCAAAACATGAAAGAAATGGAAGAACCTTTTGGAAAAAATCAAGTTGGCTCTTCAGCTATGGCTTACAAAAGAAATCCTATGAGAAGTGAAAGAATAGGATCATTAAGCAGATATGTAATTGTTGATGCTTTAAATCCAGCTATTACCGCTGCTAGTCAATGGTTTGAAAGAACTTTGGATGACTCAGCTAATAAAAGATTGGCAGTAGCAGAAGGTTTCTTAGCCTTAGATGGAGTACTAAATCTTTATATCAATGTTACTGAAAGCATGGTAGTTTACAAAAACGTAATTGCAGCTCATGTTCAAAGTGAGTTACCTTTTATGGCAACAGAGAATATCTTAATGGAAGCTGTAAAAAGAGGCGGAGACAGACAAGAATTACACGAAAGCATTAGAGTTCACTCTATGGAAGCAGCAAGAGGAGTTAAAGAACAAGGAAAAGCTAATGATTTAATAGATAGAATTTTAGCTGATGACACTTTCAAATTCACTGAAGAAGAAATTTTATCAATAATGGATGCTAAAAACTTTATAGGAAGATCTCCTGAACAGGTTGTAGAGTTTATTGATGAATATATAAAGCCTGTTTTAGAAGAGAATGCTGATTTACTTGATTCAAGTGTTGAAATTAACGTTTAATTAGCTTAAATTGTATAAAAACTATTAGAAACATGACATACAGCTGTCATGTTTCTTTATTGCCATAACAACACCACCTAAAATTTTGATTTGTTATAGTTATAGGGAATACTTGTTCCAACAACTACATCTTCGATTTTTTCAATAATAAGCCAATCATCCATATTGCCCTGATGTTCAAAGTCAAGGGGGGGATTTCACGCATATTCTCAAATTCTATCAAACACATACATTTTTTATGCCAATTCTTTGTTATCACAATATACTAAGTGTACCATATTTTCATCTCCTAAGAATAAAATACTCTGTTTTATATAATGATACCTCTCTTTTTCTGCCCAATAAAGAGAGGGTATATAAATACTCTAGCCATAATTTTCTACAATCAAATCATAAAAATTAAAACCTTTTCCTAAATTATACTTAATATTAAAAACATTGTAAATTTTGATTATGCAAAAATAGCCTCTCTTATCTTGAAATATAAGTCTTTTACATATTTCATTTCAATATTATGCCAGTCTCATTTATAAAGAATATATAACTCTTTTATAGAATATACATTTAAAGTCAAGTAATTTATATGGTGGTATAAAAACTATTCAGAATTCAGAAAATATAAAAAAACGAATAATTGAAACTCAATGTGCAGTGAATTTTTTGTGGACCCAATTTTATCTTGCAAGTAATTTAATGCAAAAGCAATATTACCTTAACTTAGTAAATTTCCAACTTCAGAAATTGTATTATTTGATTTTTAATCTAAAAAATTCTAGAACTAATGAAATGAATAGAGATATAAGGGAATTTACCCTTGAAGAATTAAAAAGATTTAATGGTATAAATGGTAATCCAGCTTATGTTGCAGTAAATAATGTAGTATATGATGTTACCAAAAATAAAAAGTGGAATCAAGGACAGCATTTCGGTATTAAGGCAGGAAATGATGTAACACTTGATTATGAAAATTGTCATGGAGGGGATGAAATATTAAAGGAATTGACAGTAGTGGGACGATTAATTTAATATGGCTTGAGACCTGTGGATGTTCTGGAAATATAATATCTCTTTTAAATGCTACCGATCCTGATGTGGCATTTTTTTTGAATAACATGGTAAGTCTAGAATATCAAAATAGTATATCCCCAGAGCAAGGGGAAAAAGCTTTTCAAAAATTATTAGATACTTTAAATACAGAATTTATTCTTATTGTAGATGGAGCTATCTCAATAAAAGATAATGGGCTTTATAATGTGGTGGCTAATTATAAAGGAAAGATTATAACTGGCATGGAGGCAGTGAAAATGACAGCTGAAAAAGCTAAGTATATTATTGCAGTTGGAACCTGTGCTTCTTATGGGGGGATATCTGCCGCTAGTCCCAATGAAGCTGAATGTAGAAGTTTAAAGCAATTTTTACAAGAAAGTGGTATAGGTAAACAAGTAATAATATTACCAGGGTGTCCAGGTAATCCGGATTGGATTATTGGCACTATAGCAAATTTGATAGAATTTGGAGTTCCTGAACTTGATGATGAGGGCCGACCTATAGTATTTTATGGCACTACAATACATGATAATTGCGAAAGGCGTTCTTATTTTGATAAAGGTATTTTTGCAGAAAAGTTAGATGACAAAGAATGTATGTTTAAGCTTGGATGTAAAGGTCCAATAACAAAGGTTGATTGCCCTATCAGAAGATGGAATGACACTGATAATTGGCCTGTGGGAAATAATACCCCTTGTATTGGTTGTGCACAAAAAGGATTCGCTAAAGGAATTGAGCCTTTTATTAGATTATCAGATATAAAGAAAAATTAAGGAGAAAATATGGCTAAAAAAATAATTATAAATCCAGTAACAAGAATAAGTGGATTTCTTCAAGTAGAAGTTCTTATAGAGAACAATATAATTGCAGATGCAAAGAGTAGCGGAATGCTTTTTAGAGGTTTTGAGAAGATGCTAAAAGGAAGAAGTCCCCTAGATGCAATTTATTTCACCGAAAGAATATGTGGTATTTGTTCAACTGCTCATAGTATAGTATCCACATTAGCTTTAGAAAATGCTTTTAGAGTTGTGCCCTCAAATAATGATAAAAAAGTGAGAGATTTTATTCATGGCTGCGAATTTCTTCAGAATCATATTAGGCATACGTATCAATACACAATGCCAGATTATTGTTATGGAAAAGATATCAATCCAACCTACGATTTAATGGAGAGAGATTGTAAACTTCCAGAAGATATTAATAAAAGGATCACTAACCATTACGTAGATTCCTTTAAATACAGTAGAATGGCTCATGAAATGTTAGCCGAACTTGGAGGTAAGGCCCCTCATAATCATGGTGTTTTTGTTGGGGGAACCACCGCTGAAATAGAAATTGATAAATATACGAAATTGAAGTTTTTGTTAGGAGAAATAAAGAGTTTTATTGAAACCATAATGTTAGAAGATATAAACTATATTGCTTTATATTACCCTGAAACCTTTAAATACGGTAAAGGCTATGGAAATTTAATGACTTTTGGTTGTTTTAATAATTATTCTGATATGGGTGCTAGCTATGTTGACAGTAAGGTTAGTATTAATGGAAATATTGAAGCTTTGAATCAAAATAAGATAGAAGAAAGTATAGAGTATTCTTGGTATACAGGGGGTAGTGTTGAATATACTCCTGAAAATGAAGATTATAGACCAGATAGAAGTAAGAAATATGCATATTCATGGATTAAAGCTCCAAGATATAAAGGATATGCAATGGAAGTTGGTCCTCTTGCAAGAATGATACTTTCCAATAAGTATACCCATGGAATCTCCACAATGGATAGAACCATAGCTAGAGTATTAGAAGCTATAGAAATAACTAAAATTATGGAGGAGCTTTTAGAAGAAATAAAATTAGGAAAATCAAACAGTACAGAATTCACCATACCAGAAATAGCAAAAGGCTCAGGATTGACAGATACAACAAGGGGAGCACTAGGTCATTGGCTGTCAATAAATGAAAAGAAAATAAATAACTATTCAATTATAACCCCTTCAGCATGGAATTTATCTCCTATGGACTTTAAAGGAATTAAAGGTCCTGTTGAAAAAGCATTGATAGGTATAGAAGTTGAAGATATAAAAAATCCAGTTGAAATTGGAAGAGCAATTAGGTCCTTTGATCCTTGTGTATCCTGTGCAACTCATACAGTTGGACAATATAATTCAATTGAAGTAAGAGTGTGTTGAATATGAGAACAAAAGTAATGGCCTTGGGAAATAGGCTAATGACGGATGATGGAATAGCCATAAGAATTGTTGAAGAACTGAAACCTGAATTAGAAACCAATGGTTTTGAGGTTTTTATTGGTGAGACAGACACCTATAGTTGCCTAGATTTTGTTAAGGATGGCGACTCTCTTATATTAATAGACTCAACCTATCTAGGAAAGGAACCTGGAACTGTTTCTATTTTTCCTTTAAAAGATATGAAGCATATAGCAAAAGATTATAAAGTGAGTAATTCCATGCATGATTTAAGTTTTATAAAATTATTAGCATTAGAAAATAAAATTGTTAAAGGTTATTTTATAGGTATTGAAGTAGCTTATGTTGATATGGGAATTAATCTTAGCCCAGAGCTTGAAATGAAGTTTAGTAATATAAAAGAAAATATTAAAAATGAACTAATAGAGAGGGGATATTAATATGCATGATACTTTTTTATTAAAGAAAATATCAGAAAGTCTAGAACAATTTTGTAGGGATAAAGAGATTGGTATACTAACAAAAGTAGAAATTACAGTGAATCCAGATAGTCATGTGACCCAAGAAAGCTTAATGGAGGAACTTAAAAATAGTATGGCAGATTTTATTGGTAAAGATTTGAAACTTAAAGTTCACATAAAAAATATTCAAGAGCTTACAGCTTATATCAATAGTATAGAAGGACGATAATGAAAAAAGCTTATGAAATAAAGATTTCAGGTATTGTACAAGGAGTTGGATTTAGACCATTTATTTATCGGGAGGCACAACAATTACATTTAAAAGGATGGATTAAAAATTTAGGCTCAATTGTTAAGATTTATCTTGAAGGTAATGATGAAGATACTAATAAATTGGTGAATAAAATAAAAGAAGATTCCCCACCAGCGGCGGTTGTAGAAAAAATAGAAATAAAAGAAGTCTCTTTAAAAAATATAATAGATTTTAAAATAATTTCTAGTGGTAAGTCTGACGAAGGAAACAAATTTTTATCTCCAGATTTAGCTATATGTAGTCAGTGTGAAAAAGAATTATTTGATTCTAGCTCTAAAAAATATTTATACCCTTTTATAAATTGTACTAATTGTGGGCCAAGGTATTCTATAATAAAAGAATTGCCCTATGATAGAAAAAGCACTACTATGAATGATTTCCAAATGTGTGCTTCATGTACGGAAGAATATGAAAATCCTATTACTAGAAGATTTCATGCTCAACCTAATTGCTGTAGCCAGTGTGGTCCCAAATACCATTTATATAATATTACTAAGGAAGTAATTGAAGGAAATCCAATTATTAAAACACAAGAATTATTAAAACAAGGTAAAATAGTAGCCATAAAAGGACTTAGCGGATTTCATTTATGTTGTGATGCTACTAATATAGAAGCTGTGAACAAGTTGAGAAAAATGAAAAATAGATCTCACAAGCCCTTGGCTATTATGGCTAAAGATATTGAATATGCTAAAAAAATTGGGGATATATCAAAAAAAGAAGAAGAAATATTAATGGGTCGAGCAAGCCCTATAGTAATTATTAAAAAGAAAAAGGGATATCCTCTACCTGAGGAATTAGCCCCTCAACAAAATAGAATTGGAATCATGTTACCTTATACACCAATGCATCTGTTATTATTTGAAAATTGTATACCTTATTTAGTTATGACCAGTGGTAATTTATGTGGACAGCCTTTGCAATATAATAATACTGAGGCACTTGAAAATTTAAGCACAGTAGCTGATTATTTTCTTTTTCATAACAGAGAGATACAAGTACCAATTGACGATGCAGTTGTAAAAGTAATGATGGCAAAGGAAATTTTAATTCGTCCTGGAAGAGGTTATTCTCCGCAGGTATTTTCAATACAAAAGAAAAACATTATTGAAACTGAAATACTAGCTTTGGGGGCAATGCAAAAATCTACCTATGCTTTATTGAAAAATGGTTATGTGACCCTTAGTGAGTATCAAGGAGATATTAATGAGTATGAATATACTAAAAAATATAAGAATTCTATAAATAATCTTCTAGGTATATACAAAGCAAGTCCAGAAATAATTGCCATGGATATGTATCCTAATTATTTTTATTCAATGATAACAAATTTAAAAGAAAAAAAAGTTTATTCAGTTCAACATCATCATGCTCATATGGTAAGTTGTATGGTGGAACATGAATTAAATAATCAAGTTATTGGGGTTATCTATGATGGTACAGGTATTGGCTTGAACAATACAATATGGGGCGGGGAGATATTTGTTGGAGATAGAAACTCTTTTGAAAGGGTAGCTCATTTGCAAGAGGTAACTTTGCAGGGGAAAGATATTTCAATAAAAGAACCTTGGCGTTGTGCCGTAGCATATGTTATGGAAATAGGGTTGAATCCTTTAGAATATATTAATTACCATAGCTACACTAATATAAATAAGAAGAAAATTGAAATATTAATACAAGTACTACAAAAGAAATTTAATTGTTTTACAACAACAAGTATGGGAAGATTTTTTGACTGTGTATCTGCATTACTAGGGATTTGTACTCATATATCTTATGACGCACAAGCAGCCATTCAATTAGAAAATCTGATAGAAGATAAGGAGATAAGTGAATTGGCTGGAATATATTATCCCTACAATTTCAATGAAGAAAATCACAAACTCATAATAATGTATGCTAAAATCCTTAAAGCTATTATACATGATATAAATGAAGCGGTACCAACATCAATAATTTCATTAAAATTCCATAACACTGTTATTCAATTTACATATGAAGCTGTAAAAATAATTAGTCACAAATATGGCTTAAAGGAAGTTGTGTTAAGTGGAGGAGTATTTCAAAATTCATATTTGTTAGGAGGTTTATACAAAAAGTTGATAAATGAAGATTTTACAGTGTATATCAATGAACTTGTACCTACAAACGATAGCGGAATATCTATTGGCCAAGCTGCAGTGGCGTTAACTGCAAATTGTAAACCGAGAAAGGGGGGTGTTTAAAATCTGTTTAGCAATACCAGGAAAAATAATTGATATAAATAGAAACATAGCAACAGTAAATATTCTAGGGGTAAAAGAAAAAATTCATACTGGATTGATAGAATCCCCCCAAATAGGGGAATATGTATTAGTGCATGCAGGCTTTGCTATTGAGAAAATTGATGAAGAGTATTTCTGTTATTTAGAAGATACCATTAAGATAATGTTGGAGGAAGAATAAATGAAAAATGCTCTTAATGAAGAAAATTTAATAAAAAAGATCATAAAGGAAATTAATAAAAAGGTTACGACACCTATTTATATAATGGAGGTTTGTGGAACTCATACTGAATGTATTGTAAAGTATGGAATTAAAAGTTTGATATCAGATAAAGTAAATCTTATATCTGGTCCTGGTTGTCCGGTTTGTGTAAGTGATGAAAGTTTCATAGATGAAGCTATTTTTCTATCTAAAATTGAAGATATAATCATCTGTACATTTGGAGATTTAATGAAAGTAAGAGGGAGTAAACATACATTACAAGAAGCAAAGTCAAAAGGGGCAGATATCAGAATAATTTATTCACCTCAAAGCTGCATAAATATAGCAAAAGAAAATAAAGATAAAAAAGTGGTGTTTCTTTCGGTAGGGTTTGAAACCACTTCACCTATAATAGCAAGTGTCATTAAAACAACTAAGGCAAATAATATAAATAATCTCTTCTTTTTAACCTCTTTAAAGATTATGGAACCAATTCTCAAAAAAATATTAGGGCAGAGCGAGTCGAAAATTAATGGGTTAATACTTCCAGGCCATGTGGCTGTTATACAAGGTTCTAAATATTTTTCTTTTATCCCGGATGAGTTCAACATGCCAAATGCCATTTGTGGCTTTAGTGAACTAGATATTTTAAGCGGAATTTATACAATTATTCAGCAGATTAATAAAAGCATTCCTATTGATACATACAACCTTTATAAACGTTGGGTTAAGAAAAGTGGAAATGTTAAGGCAAAGGAATTAATGAATGAAGTTTATACCCTTGAAGATGTTACCTGGAGAGATATAGGACTAGTGCCTAGTTCTGCTTTAGTGATAAATAATAATTTTAAATCTATGGATGCAAGGAAAGTATTTAATATAGAACATATGATTTTTAAAGAAAGTGAAAAATCCGTTATAGAAAATAAAAAATGTATTTGTGGAAAAATCATGATGGGATATAAGTCTCCAAAAGAGTGCGAATTATTCTCTACAAGATGTAACTACGAAAATCCAGTAGGCCCATGCATGGTATCTAGAGAGGGCGTGTGCCGTATAGCTTATAAGGGTGGTGTTATATGAATAAGAAAATTGAATTAAAGCATGGAGATGGTGGACTACATACTAATAAGTTAATTAAAGATATATTTTATAGAAATTTTAATAATGAAATTCTATTGAAAGGAAGGGATTCTGCACTTATTGATTTATCAAAAATAAATAATCATAAGTTAGCTTACACTACAGATAGTTATGTGGTTAAGCCTATTTTTTTCCCTGGAGGAAATATTGGATCACTAGCGGTTTGTGGTACTATAAATGATTTGACTGCTGCAGGTGCTACCCCATACTTTTTAAGTGTTGGATTTATTATAGAAGAAGGATTTGAAATTGAAAAGCTTAATCTTATTGCTAGTACTATGGGTGATATATGCAAAAATAATAATGTAAGAATAGTTACTGGTGATACTAAGGTTGTAGAGAAAAATAGTTTAGACCAAATTTTCATAAACACTTCTGGTGTTGGGTTTGTGAAAAAAGGTTTTAAACCTAGACAAATTAGTATTGGAGATGAAATTATAGTAACAGGCTCAATCGGTGATCATGGAACTGTAATAGGTATAGAAAGGTTTGATTTTGGTGTAGATATGAATCTTAAAAGTGATTGTGCTGCTTTAAATAATATATTATATGAACTTCATGAATTTTTACCTAAAATCAAATTAATGAAAGATCCAACTAGAGGGGGAATTGCAACAATATTAAATGAAATTGCAAATGATATGGTAGTTGGAGTTACAATTCATGAAAACAAAATTCCTATTAAAAATGAAGTAAAAGGAATAACAGAATTATTAGGGTTAGATCCTTATTACTTAGCCTGCGAAGGTAGAATGATACTCATTGTTGAAAAAGGATATGGCAATGCAGTTGTAAATGAATTAAGAAAGCTTCATAATTGTAAAAACTCTCAAATCATTGGGATAATTGAAAATAGTTCATCCCCTTATGTTTGCTTAGAAACAAGAATAGGAGGGAAGAGATTACTTCATATATTAGAAGAATCCATGTTGCCTAGAATATGTTAAATAAAAATCGATGATTAATCAATGAGAATATGTGCAAAAAATATAATTTTTAACAAAAAACTTCACAAATGTGATAATATATACATATAAAATAATTGCTAGCCATTATTATGGTATAGCACAAATAATAATTCACAACAACAACAATAATATTATACTAAAATTTAAATAAAGTGAGGTAACTAATATGAAGTTTGAAAAAAGATATTTAGATGACATCTTTAAATGTTACGCAGTTTCTAGTACTAAGATTGATGGAGAGCCTTGTTTGATTTTTGCAGGTGAAGGTGCAGATGCAAGTATGCACGTTTATAGAGGTAAGGATTTCGAAGAAAAAACAACAATCTGGGAAGGCAGCGGCGGAACTATGTCTATTTCACCTTTGAGTGAAAAAGATGGTTACTTTTTAGCTTCAAAAGGTTTTGTTTCTATGGTTGATGCTAAAGAATCTCATGTTGTTATAGTCAGATACAAAGATGGCGAATTTTCTTATGAAAAAATAGTTGATCTTCCATATCTTCATAGATTTGATTTAGTAACAGGAAAAGACGGCACTAAATATTTCTTAGGAGCAACTATTGCTAATCATAAAGAAAATAAAGAAGATTGGTCACACCCAGGCAAACTTTTTGTAGCTGAGTTTCCTAATGATTATGATAGTAAAATAGAATTGCAACTTGAGGAATTAAAGAACGGACTTACTATTAATCACGGATATTGCAAAGGAATTTACGAAGGAAAAGAAGCGGGTTTTATAGGCGCTAGAGAAGGAATGTTTGTTGTTATTCCACCTGAAGCAAAAGGCGGGGAGTGGGTTGTTAAACAAATTATGGATACGCCAATAAGTGATATGGCTGTTCTTGATATTGATAATGATGGAAAACAAGAAATTGCAACAATTTCCCCTTTCCACGGAAGTGAATATAAGATCTACAAAGAAATTGATGGAGAATACAAAGAAGTTTATAGCTACCCAATATATCAAGATTTCTATCATACTGTAGTTTCTTGCACATTAAAAGGAAAACCAGCATTTATAGGGGGAGCAAGAAGAAACAGAATGCAATTGTTTGTTATAACATATGACGAAGCAAAAAAAGAATTCATTTCTGAAGTTGTAGATGAAGGTGTTGGCCCAAGTAACACAGCAGTTTGTTACACAGAGGAAGGGGAAATAATACTTTCAGCTAATCGCCAAATCGGACACGCAGCAATATACTACGTAAAATAAAAATTTAATAAATATTTTTTCAGAGAATCCAGTTCAGGATTCTCTATTTTTTCGCCTTTAAATCTCCTTTTAAACTTTCCACATTTCAACTTATAATTTTCCTACTTTTTATTGCTCCCTCTTTTTGATGTAAATTTCCATGTTAAAATTTATAAAAAATACAATAAATATACTAATCAATAAATTGTATTTTATACAATTTATTTCCTAGGAAATATTTTCAATAATATTCTAAATTGTTACAAGGGTTAATTTGTAATATAACCCAACAAATCACACTGCGTTTCTGCTGAAAAAATAGATTTTAAAATATATCAATTGTAGAATATATAGATATAATAAATTTTAAAACTTTAAATTTCATATAAATCCATTGTTAATATTTAATATATTTGTTAAATATTTATTAGGCATAAAAAGATCAATCCATAAAAGGTTTTTAACGATTTCAAATGAAAATACAGTAAAAAAACTTGGAACATACTAGTAAAATTGAGTAAAATACTGTATAATTAGTTTATAATAATTTCGCTAAATGTATATTTAGCGAAATTACACCTAAATTAAGGGGGAAACACCGTGGATTTTGATTTATATGATCTTTCAGATGATCAATTACCAGAAGATTTGAATGGATTCTTAACTTATTTAAATACTATCAAAGGAAAATCTATAAATACCATAAATGCTTACAAATGGGATTTAACTATGTTTTTCAAATTTATGAAATTATATAAAGGTTTGGTACCTAAAAGCACAAATTTTGATGAAATTATAATAAATGATATTGATTCACAATTTATCAAGAAAATAAAACTTATGGATTTATATGCCTTTATATCTTTTGCAGAGAATTTTCGCAGCAATGGTAACTATGCAAAAGCGAGAAAAGTATCGGCTTTAAAATCCTTTTTTAAATTTTTACACGGAAAAGCAAAGATAATTAGTGATAATCCAGCTATCGAGCTGGAAACTCCAAAATTAGATAAAAGAAATCCAGTTTATTTAACTTTGAATGAAAGCAAATCCCTTCTTGCTGCAACAAAAGAATCTGATTCTCAAAGAGATTTTTGTATCATAACTTTATTTCTTAATTGCGGACTTCGTTTGTCAGAATTATGTAGTATAGATATACCCAATATCAAAACAGATACCCTTACCATAATAGGTAAAGGAAATAAAGAAAGAACCGTTTATTTAAATAATGCTTGCATAAGATCAATAGAAAGCTATTTACCAGTGAGAAACAAGGAGCAACACAGAATAATCGATAAAAACGCACTATTTATCAGCAATAGATTTACAAGAATAAATAAAAGAACTGTAGAAATCATGGTAAAAAAATACATAAAAAAAGCAGGACTGGATCCTGAAAAATATACACCTCATAAGCTGAGACATACCGCTGCCACTTTAATGTATAAATATGGGCAAGTTGATATCAGAAGTCTTCAAAAAATTCTTGGTCATGAAAACATTTCAACCACCCAAATTTATACTCATGTAGATGATGAAACTTTACGAAAAGCAGTTAATTCCAACCCATTAAGTGATTAATGCGACTATAAAGTCGCATTTCATCTAAAATTACTTAGTTCTTAGTTTCATCTTTCTTTGTTTTAAATACAAATAAACCTGGAGAGAATTCTTCTACCTTATCTTCATATTCATCGATATTTTCTATTATAGAACTTAATCCTTCAACTTCTTCAATAAATCGAATATTTTCATCACTTTTTCCTTGGTTGAATTCTTCGTTGAATTTTTTCATATCAAAACCGTCTATTACTCCGTTTTCAAAGTCTAATTCTTCTTCAAAAACCGAAATGTAGTCATCTTCAGAGTTTAATTCTTCTATATCCTCCACTAACTCTTCATCTTCTATTATGCTATCTATCAAAATCGACTTGGTTGAATATTCCCCACCCTTTATCTTTTCCTCGATATCTATAAGAATTTTATCATCTTCTTGAAAAATTTCACTTTCAATATTTTTGTTGTTATCTTCCAATTTAATACCCTCTTTCTTTAAAATCTACAGCGAATATAGGTATTATACCAAATAAGCCTACAAACTTCAAATAGCATTTATTTTTAAACCATGAATTTTAAAAGTTTTAGTTTTTTTATAAAATTTTCTAAAAATAATGTATAAATTTCCTATAAATGTACAAAATATAAATAAGAACGTAGGTTTGATATTGTGAAATTTTTATGTTATAATCTACTTAATAGAAGGGGGTATTTAAAATGGATAAACAAAATAAACAAGAAGAAATCTATCAATTTATCAAAAGTCAATTAAATGACAAAGGGTACCCACCCACAGTTAGAGAAATTTGTGCCCAGGTAGGTTTAAGATCCACTTCAACTGTTCATGGACATTTGGCAAGATTAGAGAAAAAAGGCTTTATACGACGAGATCCTTCTAAACCAAGAGCTATAGAACTTTTAAATGAGCATAGATCTAAATTAGAAATGATCGATATTCCTATAATAGGTAAAGTAACTGCAGGTGAACCTATATTAGCAGTAGAAAATATAGAAGATACTTTTTCAATACCTTTAAATTATGTAAAAACATCTAATGATTTATTTATATTAAACATTAAAGGCGAAAGTATGATCAAAGCAGGTATAAATGATGGAGATTTAGCAATTATCGAAAAAGTCAATAGTGCAGAAAATGGTGATATAGTTGTTGCATTAATCGAAAATGAAGCAACAATAAAAAGATTTTTCAAAGAAAAAGATCACATAAGATTACAACCTGAAAATGATACTATGGATCCTATAATCGTACAAAATTGTTCTATATTAGGTAAAATAGTAGGGTTATATAGAAAATACTAACAAATAAAAAAGCTACCCTTTTTTTAAAAGTGGTAGCTTTTTTATTTGCAAAATTTTATACTATTTTAGATAAAGCTATAAGAACTCCTATTTTAGCATGGTCAAAGGTTAATCCACCTTGCATATAAGCTATGTAAGGCTCTCTTATAGGCGCATCTGCTGAAAGTTCAATAGATGACCCCTGTATAAAAGCTCCTGCAGCCATTATTATTTTATCTGAATATCCAGGCATATCCCAAGGCTCGCAAGATACAAAAGAATCGATAGGAGAACCTGCTTGAATTCCTTTGCAGAATTTTACCACCATTTCTTCATTATTAAACTTTATTGATTGAATTATGTCACTTCTTTTTGCATTATATTTCGGCATAACTTCGAAACCTGCAAGTTCCATTATTCTAGAACAAAATATAGCTCCCTTTAAAGCTTCTGATGAAATATGTGGTGCCAAAAATAAACCTTGAAACATTGATCGCATCAACCCAAAAGTTGCACCACACTCCCCTCCTATTCCAGGAACTGTTAACCTATAAGAAGCATTATCTACATATTTTTTCTTTCCTGCAATATAACCACCTGCTGGAGCTAGTCCTCCACCAATATTCTTGATTAATGAACCCGCCAATAAATCAACTCCATAATCACTTGGTTCTTCTGTTTCCATAAATTCTCCGTAACAATTATCAACAAAACATATAATATTGTTTCTTATGCTTTTCACAGTATCTACAATTTCTTTTATGTCATTTAAATCTAAAGCATTTCTCCATGAATAACCAGTGGATCTTTGAATATGAACTAATTTAATAGATTCATTCTCTTTAATTGTTGACTTTATTTTTATTAAATCTGGTTTTCCGCTTTCTAATAAATCAACTTGAGTATACTTTATCCCAAAATCTTTTAATGACCCAGTATCTTCTCCAGATTTTAATCCTATTACGTTATGTAAAGTGTCATAGGGTTCACCACAAACAGACGCCATTGTGTCTCCTGGCCTTAAATTTCCAAATAAAGCAGCTCCTAGCGCATGAGTACCATTTACAAAATGAGGCCTAACTATAGCACTCTCAGTATTAAATATTCTAGCATACACCTTATCTAAAGAATCTCTTCCTATATCATCATACCCATAACCAGTTGAATTTGTAAAATGAGCATCACTTATTCTTTCTTCTTGGAAAGCATTTAATACTTTCAACTGATTAAATTCTCTCACTTTGTCAATTTTATCGAATTCTTTTTCAATATCCTTCATTGTTGCTTTATATAATTCAATTACTTTATCATTAATACTATACTTTTCTTTTAGAAAATTTATTGTAATATCTAACATAAACTTCTCCTTTTTATCCTATGATTAATTCCAATAAAAATAGGCACTATTCATGCCTATTTTTAAATAATTCTATTATTTAGCATATAAAATTGGTGTTAAAGGCACAATTGTTGATACTGCATGTTTATAAATCATCATTTCTTTCTCGTCTGAAACAAGCATGATTATAAAATTATCAAAGCCTTTTACAAAGCCTTTTAACTGAAACCCATTTGTTAAAATAACAGTTACTCCTATATTACTTTTTCTTGCATTATTTAAAAACATGTCTTGAAGGTTTGTTGTTTGTTTTGCATTTGTGGTATTCATTTAATCACTCCTTTTATAGAAAGTTATTATGCTCAAATTCTGGTTCCATTTATTTGATTATAATATTTTTCCAAAATTTCTTCAACTATTTCATCATCATTTTTGTATAAATCTTTATTTATCCATATAGCTCTTTTATCTTTTCTAAACCATGTTAATTGACGTTTAGCATAATTCCTACTTCCTTGTTTAATCATTTCAATAGCTTCCTCATAGGATATCTCATTATCTAAGTAATAAAGAAGCTCTTTATACCCTATTCCTTGCATCGCTTGCATCTTAGAATTATAACCCATTTCCTTTAATTTTATAACCTCTTCAAGTAACCCTTTTTCCATCATAAGATCTACTCTCATATTAATTCGATTATAAAGTTTTTCTCTATTCATATCAAGCACAAAATATGATACGTCATAAGAAATATTATATATATCTTGTTCTGCCTTAAAATGACTCATAGACTTCCCGGTGACTTTATATACCTCCAACGCTCTTATCACTCTTTTAACATCGTTATAATGTAACTTTGAATAGGACTCTAAATCTACTTCTTTCAGCATTAAATGAAGATATTCATTACCCTCAGTAGCTGCAATAGTTTCTAAAGTTTTTCTATATCTTTCGTCTTTTATAGCATTTGCAAAGTCATAATTAAATACAAGGGAGTTTATATAAAACCCTGTACCACCAACCACCATAGGAAGCTTATCTTTAGCGTATATACTTTCTATAGCACTTTTTGCTTTTTCTTTAAATTCAGCAACGCTAAATTCTTTATCCGGGCTAAGAAAATCTATAAGATGATGTGGAACTCCGTCCATTTCTTCATTTGAAACCTTAGCAGAACCAATATCCATATAATTATATATCTGCATAGAGTCAGCTGATATAATCTCTCCCCCTAATTTCTTTGCTAATTGAATGGAGATATCTGTTTTCCCAACGGCTGTGGGTCCTGTTAATACAAATAATTTTTTCATTTTTTCCACCTTATTATACAATTCTTTTAAATTTCTTTTCTAATTCATATAGTGACATTTTAATTATGATAGGCCTACCATGAGGACAATGAAAAGGTTCATCTATAAATCTCAAATTTTCAATCAAACTATCCATTTCTAGCGTAGAAAGATTATGATTGGCTTTAATAGCCGTTTTACATGCCAATTGATTTATTATATAAGCTTTAACCGCTGTGATATTACCTTTTCCATAGTTTTTTATATTATCTAAAATACCATAGAATAATTCAACCACCTCAGTTTTACCCAAAATTATAGGAACTTCCCTTACACTTAAGGTATTATCTCCAAAAGGTTCGATATTAAATCCTGCATTTTGAAAAATAAAGGAATTTTCCGTATAATAATAAAAATCCTCTGGGCTTAATTCTATTATTACAGGAATCATAATTGTTTGAGATAATATAGTTCTATTTTCAATATCTTTAGAAAACTTTTCAAATAAGATTTTTTCATGAGCTGCATGTTGATCTATCATATAAAATTCATTATCTGCTTCCCCTAAAATATAGGTTTTATTAAATTGACCAATTATTCTAATCTTAGGGAATTTAGGTTTCATTACTTGAGATTTTATAATATCGTCCACTTTATCTTCGACTCTATCTTGTTTAATTTCCTGTTCACTTTCCAATATATCTTGCTTTATTTCGTTTATCTCTTGTTTCCCTTCATCAACATAATCATTTTGTTCCATATGGTCATTGTAATTATAAACTCTACTTTCATTATTAACCTGCTTATCTTCTTTTAGAGAATCCAAATCCTCATTTCCTACATTAGTTATATCAATCAAAGGAGACTTAAAAGTATTTTCCTCATCTTTTAAACTTTTTAAATCTAATGGTATCTGTATATTCTCCTTAACAAGATTTTTTAGTTTTTCTTCTTCATTAGCAATGCCTTCTTTATACTCTACAAAATGACTTGAATTTATATAATCATTATTTTCTTTTAATAACTCAATGGTTTTAGGCTCAGCCTTTATTTCAAAATTATCTTCATAACTAGCTCTTATAGCCTTGTGAACAGTATTAAAAACTGCCGAAAAAATTTCTTTATCATTATTAAATTTTATTTCCGCTTTTGTTGGATGAACATTAACATCTATATATTCAGGAAAAATATCTAAAAATAAAACAAAGAAAGGGTATTTATGTACCGTTGTAAAAGATTTAAAAGCATTTTCTACAGCAGTAGTAATTAAAGGGCTTTTAATTAATCTTTTATTCACAAAAATACTTTGATTATTTCTACTTCCTCTACTTATTTCAGGCGTTCCCACATATCCATGAACTGAAATTATATCAGTGTGATTTTCGAACTTTATTAAGTTATCATAAATAGTTTTTCCATACACATATTTAATAGTTTCTTTAACATCTTCTGAAGCAAAGGTAACTAAAGATTTTTTATTGTTATTATAGTATTTAAAGGAAACTTTGTGATTAGCAAGAGCTAGCTTACTAATTAACGTTGATATCAAAGAACCTTCTCTACTAGGAGATTTTAAAAACTTTTTTCTTGCAGGTATATTAAAAAATAAATCATTCACTTCGATGGACGTACCATTATTACAGCCTACCTCTTCAATATTTTCTATACTACCAGCTATATTTTTTAATTCTTTACCAAATTCCAGATCCACTGTTTTAGATTTAAGATTAATTATAGAAACCGAAGCTATACTAGCAAGCGCTTCCCCCCTAAACCCAAAAGTGTTTAATGCATATACATCATCAATAGAAGAAATTTTACTTGTTGCATGAGGTAAAAAAGCTTTTTTCATATCCTCAGAATGTATACCTGCACCGTCATCAACTATTTTGATTTTTTCCATTCCACCTTCAAGAATCTCGATAGTTATATTATTAGCACCAGCATCTATACTATTTTCTATTAATTCTTTAACTACAGAAGAAGGACGCTCAACCACTTCTCCCGCAGCAATTTTGTTTGTTGTTTCAAAATTTAGTACATTTATTCTTTTTAACATAATATCACCTAATTTACATTGTGTTTTTATATAATAGTTTTAGCTTTTTTTATTATATCATAAAGCTTATTAAGACTATCCATAGGAGTAAGATTAATTATATCAATATTCGAAATTTCAGCAATGAGCTTTTCTTTTTCTAGATCAGCGAAACCCAATTGCATTTGTTCCGTTTGCCTAACTTCCTTTATATTTTTCTTGCTTTTCTCTTTAACTACTTCTATGCTAGATACTTCTTCTTTAGCATTAATTGAATCAACTATTGTATAACTAACTTCCGAAGTATTGACTCCACCTTTTTCTAATATAACCAGTATTTCTTTTGCTCTATTTGTTACTTGTTCAGGAATACCTGCTAATTTAGCAACTTCAATACCATAGGAATCATCCGCACTTCCCTTTATTATTTTTCTAAGGAATACAATATCATCTTTTAGTTTCTTCACAGCTATGGAATAGTTTTGTACACCGCTTATTTTGCCTTCTAAGGAAGTTAATTCATGATAATGGGTTGCAAACAAGGTTTTTGCTTTAGAGCTTTTATTCTCGCAAATAAACTCAATTACAGCCCAAGCAATACTTAATCCATCGTAAGTGCTAGTTCCTCTTCCTACTTCATCTAAAAGAATCAAGCTTTCTTTAGTTGAATTTTTAAGAATATTAGCTACTTCCCACATTTCTACCATAAAAGTACTTTTACCACCAGCTAAATCATCAGAAGCACCAATTCTAGTAAATACTTTATCACAAATGGATATACTTGCTTCTTTAGCTGGTACAAAACTTCCTATTTGAGCCATTACAGTTATAAGTGCCACCTGTCTCATATAAGTTGATTTACCCGCCATATTAGGACCAGTTATTAATAAAAGATTATTGTCTTTATCATCTATTATTGTGTCATTGGATATAAATCCTTCACGTTGAATCACTTTTTCAACTACTGGATGTCTTCCCTCTTTAATAGATATTTTATTATCTTTTGTAATAATAGGTTTAACATAATTGTTTTCTATAGCACACATAGCTAAAGAACATAAACAATCTAGAGAAGATAAAAAATTAGAAGTTTTTTTCATTCTATCAATATGTGACTCTATAACATCTCTTATTTGAACAAATATTTCGTATTCTAGGGTAGTGAGTTTTTCCTCTGCTCCTAGTATTTTCTCTTCCATTTCTTTTAATTCATCAGTTACATATCTTTCTGCATTAGCTAGAGTTTGTTTTCTTGTATATCTATCTTTAGGAACAAACTCCATATTTAATTTTGTAACCTCAATATAATAACCAAAAACTTTATTATATCTAATTTTTAATGATTTAATTCCAGTTAAATCTTTTTCTCTGCTTTCTAAAGCCGCTATCCATTCTTTGCCGTGGGCTTTTGCTTTCCTAAGTTCATCCACTTCTTCGTTATAACCATCTTTAATAATTCCCCCTTCTTTCACAGAAATAGCTGGATTTTCTAATAAAGATGAAAATAAAAATGAATGTATATCTTCAAGTGTATCTATTTCTTTATAAGTATTATTCAATAAATCGCTTTCAGTATTTGAAAGAAGCTTTTTAATATATGGTAAATTCAGTAATGAATTCTGCAGCGAAACCAATTCTTTAGCATTTACATTTTTACCTGAAATTTTACCAATCAATCTTTCTATATCATATATTTTGTTTAATTCATCTCTAAGCTCATCTAAAAGAGGCATATTCATTGTTAATTCTTCTATCGCATTCAATCTGTTATTGATACTACCTTCTACAATTAAAGGCTGTTCTACCCACTTCCTGAGCATTCTAGCACCCATTGCAGTTTTTGTTTTATCAAGAACCCATAACAACGACCCTTTCTTTCTTTTATCTCTCAATGATTCTGTAAGTTCTAAATTCCTTCTTGAATTAATATCAATGCCTAAAAAATCTTCTACTTGGTAATAAGTAAAATAATCTACATGGCCAAGAACACTTTTTTGGGTTTCATTAATGTATGATAATAGAACATTTGAAGATATCACAAGATGTTCGTCAAAGTTATTTTCATCATAATTCTTAAACTGTTCTTTTATTTTCAAAGAAGAAGTATTCAAAAGATTTTCACTTTTTACTGAAGTAAAAGATGTATTAAATCTTTCTTTGATGGAGGATATCAAAGTTTTATCTATTTCCTCATATATCAATATTTCACTAGGCAAAAATTTCGAGATTTCATCTAATATAACAGCCTCATCATTAAAAATTGATGTACCATAAAACTCACCTGTTGAAAGATCTGCAAAACAAAGAGCACCTTTACTTTCCTTTAAGTATATACTCATTATAAAATTATTCTTTTTCTCATCAAGAAAGCTAGAATCAGTATATGTTCCTGGTGTAACAACTTTTACCACATCTCTTTTAACTATGCCTTTAGTAGCAGAAGCATCTTCTAATTGTTCACAAACCGCAATTTTATACCCTTTATTCACAAGTCTAATTAAGTAAGAGTTAGAAGCATGATATGGAATACCACACATAGGAGCTCTTTCCTCTAATCCACAACTCTTGCCAGTTAAAACTAATTCTAATTCTCTTGAAACAATCTCTGCATCTTCAAAAAACATTTCATAAAAATCACCAAGTCTAAAAAATAGAATGCAATCCTTATAGTTCTCTTTAATTTGTAAATATTGTTGCATCATTGGAGTTAATGCCACAAAACCACTCCTATTCTTTATAAAATTATTTGTTTTTGTGTTTCTATACTAGTTCACCTACAAGTGAGTAAGGTTTTGCCTCTACTATTTTAACATTAACTATTTGGCCGATTAAATCTTTAGACCCTTCAAAGGTCACTAATTTAAAAGTTCTTGTTCTTCCTGATATTTTGCTATCATCATTTTTGCTAGCACTTTCTACTAGTACATCTACTATTTTTCCTTCATACTCTTTATTTTTCGTTTCTACGATTTGATTGATGGAGTTTAGTAATTTACTAAATCTTCTATGTTTAGTTTCTTCATCTATAAAATCCGTCTCTAACTTAGCAGCTGGAGTACCTTCTCTTGGAGAATAAAGAAAAGTAAAAGCTGCATCAAACTTTACTTCTTCAGCCAAGGCTAAAGTTTCATTGAAATCTTCTTCTGTTTCACCTGGATATCCTACAATTATATCTGTACTAATAGCAACTTGTGGCATAACCTCTTTAATTCTTTTAGTAAGATTTATATAATGCTCTCTTGTATATTTTCTATTCATTTTATCTAACATTCTATTTGATCCTGATTGAAGTGCCATATGAATATGCTCACATACTTTATCGCATTCATTCATAGTTTGAATTAATTCCTCAGTAATATCTTTAGGATGAGATGTCATAAATCTAACTCTTTCTATTCCTTCAATACTGTTAACTATTTTTAATAAATCTGAAAAATTCATTTTTCTTTCTAATCCTATTCCATATGAATTAACGTTCTGCCCTAATAAAGTAACTTCTTTATACCCTTGTGCTATCAAACTTTCAATTTCTTTTACAATATCCTCTGGTTCTCTACTTCTTTCTCTTCCTCTTACATAGGGAACTATGCAATAAGAACAAAAATTATCACAGCCATACATAATAGTTACAAAAGCTTTCATATCATTTTTTCTATCTACAGGCAATCCCTCTACTATTCCCTTTTCCTTATCCCAAACTTCAACAACAGTTTCTCCAGAATGTTTAACCCGAGAAATATACTCTGGTAATTTATATGAATTAAAACTTCCTGTAATAATATCTACATGTCTAAACTTTTTAATCATTTTTTCTGCTGCATCCTTTTGTTGAGTCATACAGCCTGTTACAGCTATAATCAAATCAGGATTTTCTTTTTTTTGATTTTTTAATCGACCTAAGTGACCATAAACCTTTTGTTCCGCGTTTTCTCTTACACAACATGTATTATAGATAATTACATCAGCATCTTTTTCATTATCAGTAGGCTCATAGTTATTTATTTTAAGTATTCCTGAAATTTTTTCAGAGTCCTCTTCATTCATTTGACAACCCCAAGTTTCAATATAATATTTCATCATTCTTGTTTCCATTGTGTTTCTCCTTCGTTTTAAATTTAACTTATCCTTATATTATATATAATTCTAGCTAATTTTCAAATAAGTTTATTTTTTTCTTTCATGATTTTGCATATTTTCCTTAATTCTTAGAAAGAATATTTATATGGAGGGGATATTATGTATGATGCTAAAATCAAGAATCAGATGAATTCCTTAGAAAAAAAATCTAATAAAGATAATTTAGATGATTCAAGAAGTAAGAATAAATATATATATGATAGATCATTTTACTCAGCTGTAAATTCTGAGCTTATAAGTAGCACTAAAAGTAGTCATATTCCAAACGAAAATATTTTTCAATAAAAAAGGCAGGATTATATTTCCTGTCTTTTAAATGTATATATATAATTAATTTTTTCAAATCCATTTTTTTTTGTAAAGGCTTATAGCTGCTTGATTATCATGATGAACCCTTAAATTAATTTTCTTTTCGCCTTTTTCACTCATGAATTTTATAACATACTTGAGAAAATATTCTCCATAACCTTTCCATCTGTACTCTTGAATAATGCCAAAATTCACTAAAACAGCACCAAAATTCTCATAAATAATTTGTCCTATACCAATAGGTTTAGTCTCTTCATATACTATAAATACTCCATCATCGTAATAATAACTCTGCATTTCATCATAAAAAATATCCTTAACTACCAAAGGTACTCTATTTTTTTTATTGAAAATTTTATTTTGAAGATCACATCTTATTTGTTCATCCTTACCTTTAATAAGATTAGATATCTTTAACCTTTCATGTGACAAGGGACTTAAATTTATCTCTTCTGGAATTATTAATTCCATTTCATATACAAGGGAAGTTACCTCAAATCCAAGTTGTTCAATTATATCTAGCTTATACCCTTTTTCGGAAATTTTGATTTTAATTTTATCGTAATACTTTAAGTTTTTTAACAAAGCAAAATAAGCTTCCTGATTATCATGTTCTTCTTTAATAAAGAGTTCTAACACAGCATAAACTCCATTCATTTCATTCACCCAAATATAGCCCACATATTCTTTATCATTTGTAAGTAGATATACCCAACGTTTCATTAAAAATCTTCTGTAAATAGATTCACCTTCATAATATGAAAAGAAATTATACTTATGATTAGGCAATAATGCATATAATTCTTTAAATTTATTTAAAGTTTTTTCTTTTAATCTCTCCGCTTTATACATAATCATACCTCTTAAAAAGTTATTGGTTAATATAATTTTCGAATTTTTCCATAAATTCATTTTCTTTTGTTATTCTTGAGTTTAATTTGATAAGTTTCTTGTTAAATTTTCTTTCATTCCAATTCTTATGTTTAATATATCTTTTTCTTCCTAATTTCCAAAACTTATGTGGAAACATCATAACATAAAGCATGATCTTTAATTCTTCTTTTGATATTGGTTTAATATTACTATAAGTTTCAATTATTTCTTTTGCTTTATCAAAATCCCAAAAATATTCATCCCTATTCATAAGTCGAGTAATATATTTACACAAATCTGTTATTTGTAGATCAATAATAATACTATCTAAATCGATCAAATAATAATCAGTGTCTTTTTTTATTATGTTCTGATAATAAAAACTATTATGGCATATAGAAGTTTCTCTATTGACTGAGTTAATTAATAAAAAATAATTTGATTCTCTTAATAAAGCTAGTGTTTTGACTCCACGATTGTAATAAATGTCTATGGAGTTGTAATAGTCAATATCGAAGGAACTTTTAATTAATTTTTTATCAATAGCTTGTTTATACATTAAAAAATCATTTAATTTATTATTATACAAATCTAGCCAATTGTCTATATTATCTTTTATTTTCAAACCAGAAGAATTAATTTTACTAACAGAAATATGAAACTCAGCTAGAAGCTTAACTGTATTAGTGGTTTCTTCTAATGTAGAAATATCTACTTCTTGTCCATTAATCCATTCAGTAGCATAAAAAAAATAATTTTTATATCTTACTAATACATAACCTTTTTTAGTTTTAAGATATTCTGCTGTATTATGAAAACCAACCTTCTTTAATTCGTTTACTAGAATAAACCCGTTCATAGCTTTTTGCTTACCATGTTGGAATTTTTTTAAACAAATATTGCCTTTATCCGTGGCGACTTTATAAGCACTTCTAGCTTTACTAATGCTAATTATTTTATAGGGATACCTACTTAAAATTGATCTTAATATTTTTTCTTCTTCTGCTGAAATACTATTATTAAAGTTTAATTGTTCATTAAAGGCCACTCTATTGCCTCCTAAAATTTCCTTACTAATAAATTATATAACAAACAAAAGACAATTATTACTGTATTCACTTTTAATAAAGTTCATTTCACTAAAAAAGAGTAGAATTTTATCTACTCTTCTTAGCTTTTAAATAATTTATATTTCTTCCGCTTCCTTGATGCTTAATCCAATTTTTTTACTTTCTTCAGCAACGCTTAATATTTTAGCTTTTATAGTCTCATTTAATGTCAAAACATCAGATGATTTTTCTATTCTTTTGTGACTTATTTCTGAAATATGAACCAAGCCATCTACCCCAGGTTCAAGCTCTATAAAAGCACCAAAGTTAGAGAATCTTACAACTTTACCTAAAACTATATTTCCCACAGGATATTTTTCAACAATATTATTCCATGGATTTGAAGTAAGTTTTTTTATACTCAAAGACAATTTCTTAGTTTCTTTATTAGCTTCTATAACATATACATTGATTTTATCTCCAACTTTTAAAATATCAGAAGCTTTATCAATCCTACCCCAAGATAATTCAGAAACATGTAATAGTCCATCTATTCCATTAACTTCAACAAAAGCACCGAAGTTAGTTAATCTTTTTACTGACCCTTCTACTACTAAACCCGTTTCTAGTGTTTCCCAAGCTTTTTCTTCATTTTTAATTTTTTCTGTTTGAAGTAAACTTCTTCTTGAAGCAACAATTTTAGTGCCTTTTCTTTCAGCCTTAAATTCAATTATTTTTACAGGTACTACTTTTCCTATATACTCTTTTAAATCATCTACATGAAATAATTCTACATGTGATGCAGGAAGGAAAACTCGAACTCCTTTAAATCTAGCGATAATACCACCTTTTACAGCTTCTACTAATTCAATTTCAATAGTTTCTTTTCCCTCATAAGCTTTTTCTAATTCTTCATAAGCTTTATCTCTAGCAATTTCAATTCTAGATAAAACCACATATCCATCTGAGTCGCTTAATCTAATAACCTTAGCAGTTATTTCATCATTAATTTTAAAGAAATCCATCATAGTTAGCCCAATTTCTTTTGTAACTTCACTAAGAGGAAGTTTCCCATCTTTTTTATACCCTATGTTTATGAATGCTTCGTTATTGCTCATTGATATAATTTCACCTGAAACTACATCTCCAATAGAGAAATCAACATCATTTTCATTCATATAAGCTAATTGTTCATTTTGTTCCACTACCTTATTTTCGCTCATTTTTATAATTGCCTCCTTTATTATCCAATCAGGAGTTGAAGCACCTGCTGTAACTCCTATATTAGTTATATAATTTGAATTTGAAATATCATCAGGTATTTCACCTGCATTTTCTACATGAATAGTGTTTTCACAATTCGCTTTACATATTTCATATAACTTAGTGGTATTTGAACTATCATATCCTCCTATAACAACCATTAAATCTGCACTTTCAGACACTTCATTTGCAGACTCTTGCCTAACAGAAGTTGCATTGCATATTGTATTAAATGAAGTAAATTCTATTTTCATGGATTCAAGTTTATTTACAACTTTAGTCCAGTTTTCTTTTTTTTCAGTGGTTTGAGATACTAAACATACTTTACCTTTAAGATTAAATTCATCTAAATCCTCACCACACTTGGTAACAATAGCTTCTTCATTTGACCATCCGTTAATTCCAACTACTTCCGGGTGAGATTTATCACCAACAATGATTATAGTGTATCCTAAATCTTTAAATTCTTTTACTTTTTTATGAATCTTAGATACATGAGGGCAAGTTGCATCTTCTATTATTAAGTTGTTTTTGCTTAAAGTATTTATTACCATGGGAGACACTCCATGAGAACGTATCACCACTACATCATTATTATTTAGTTCATTTATATCTTCAATCTTTATAGGGAAAATATTATTTTCTTTTAAATACTCCACTACATCGTTATTATGTATAAGTGGGCCTAAAGTATATATTCTTTTATTATATGTTTTTTGTAAGTCCAATACTTTATCTACTGCTCTTTTCACTCCAAAACAAAATCCTGCATTTTTTGCTAAGGTTAAGTTTTTCATAATTCTTCACCTTACATTCTATAATTTATATTATTCTTTATATGTTTTACAATAAATTCAACAACTTCTTCAATATTCATATTTGTAGAATCTATTTCAATAGCATCTGCAGCTTTTGTAAGAGGATTAATCTCTCTATTAGAATCAATGTAATCTCTTTTAATAATAGTTTCTAATAACTCCCGATAATCCACTTCAATCCCTTTTTCAATCAACTCATCATATCTACGCTTTGCTCTTTCATCAGCGGTAGCATTTAAATAGAATTTAAAATTAGAATCTTTTAAAACAACAGTCCCAATATCTCTTCCATCCATTATTACATTAAATTTTTGAGCCATCTTTTGTTGAAGAAAAACTAATTTATCCCTTACTTCTTTAATAGCAGCATAATTTGACACGTTATTGCTTATTGTCGGTAATGTTAATTCGTCATTTACATCTTCACCGTTTAATATAAGTCTATCCTTTTTAAAATACATATCAGTGTCATCAAGTAGTTTCTGCAATTTTTCTACTTCAAAAGGCTCAATATTTTTTGTTAATGCTAAAAGAGTTATCGCTCTATACATTGAACCTGTATTTATATATATTAAATCAAATTCTTTTGCTACAAGCTTTGCTATAGTACTTTTACCCGCTCCAGCAGGTCCATCAATTGCTACAGTTATTCTCACTTTTAATCCGTCCTTTTCATAAGTCTCTAATTATACACTATTCTATATGAATCACAAAAATCCTTTAAATTTACAGATAAAATTTTACTTAATCTAAGTTTGTTCCAGCTATATAACCTGTTGAGAAAGCAATTTGCAAATTAAATCCTCCTGTAAAAGCATCTACATCAATTATCTCACCTGCAAAATATAAATTTTCCACCAATTTTGACTGCATAGTAGAAGGGTCAATTTCTTTTGTTGATACCCCTCCACGAGTAATTATAGCTTCATCAATAGGTCTAAGTTTTTTTACATTCATTTCTAAATTCTGAAGAATATTCACTAAATTTGCTCTTTCTTCTTTTGTAATAGAGTTAACTTTTTTTGTTGCATCAATTCTTGAAAGTTCAATTATTGTATTAATAATTTTGCTAGGCAACAAATCATTTAATGAATTTTTAAAGTCTTTATTTAAATATTGACTAAATATATCAACTAATTTATTATCTAACTCTTTTTCAGTATAATAGGGTTTTAAGTTTATTATGCACTTATATGAAGATTTATCATTAATAAATCGACTTGCCTTTAAAACAATAGGGCCTGATACACCATAGTGAGTAAAAAGCATTTCTCCAAACTCAGCGAAAACTTTTTTATTTGTTTTTTTATCAACAACGGTAAAATCAACATTTTTAAGTGACAATCCTTGTAAATTTTTAACCCACTGATCTTCTAATTCTATAGGAATTAATGATGGAACTATATTTTCAAGATTATGCCCGCATTGTTTTGCCCATTTATAACCATCTCCAGTAGAGCCTGTTTGAGAATAAGATCTTCCACCTGTTGCTATTAGAAACTTATCCCCTTTAACTTCATTTCCATTGGTTAAAAGAACTTTATGAACTCTATTATTTTTAACAATTAACTTATCTACTTTTGAATTCAACATAACATTTATATCATTATTTTTAATTTCTTTTTGTAAAATCTTAAGAATATCCGAAGATTTATCACTTTCCGGGAAAACTCTTCCCCCTCTTTCAACTTTCAAAGGAATTCCTTTTGAAACAAAAAAGTCCATTAAATCTTTATTCGTAAAGGAATATAAACTACTGTACAAAAAGTAAGGATTTCCTGGAATAAACTCAAAAAATTCGCTTATATCTTTGTCATTAGTTAAATTACATCTTCCTTTACCCGTAATAAATAGTTTTTTACCAAGTTTTTCGTTACTTTCTATTATTGTAACGCTATTGTTTTTATTTTCACTTGCTTTAATAGCCGCCATCATACCAGAAGGGCCACCACCAATAATTATTATTTTATTCATATAAACACCTCGATTTAGTTTGAACGTAAATAATAAGTAAGAAACTTTAGCTCCTTACTTATTATTTACTAATCTTCTTTTTTATAAGCATATACGTGATATTCTTCCCAAATATTTTCAAGTTCTTTAAATGTATTTGAAATTTTCTCTTTTTCTCTTAATCCAACAGCTACTATTAGTGCATTTATAATACTAAGCGGTGCAACTAATGAATCTACAAATGAAGCCATATTACTTTGCGCAATTAATGTATAATCAGCTTTTGCAGCAAGTGGTGATAAAAGGCTATCCGTTATTGCAACAATTTTAGTTCCTTTTGTTTTGGCATAAGATAAAGCCTCAATTGTTCTTACTGCATATCTTGGAAAGCCTATGCCAATAACTAAATCTTCATCTGTTATATTTATCATTTGCTCAAATATATCACTGATACCTAATTGAACTACTTGGACGTTATCTAAAATAAGATTTAAATAAAAACCCAAGAAATCAGCTAGTGCAGTAGAACTTCTAAGTCCAATAATATAAATCTTCCTAGAAGAAAAAATTCTATTAATAACACTTTCAAAAGTTTTATGATTAATCTTCTCAAGGGTAGCACGAATATTATCCATATCTGCTTTAAGAACCCCTTTTAAAGCATTTTCTTGATTTATCAAATTATCTGATAATTCAATTCTTTGAACAGTAGTCAATTTTGTCTTTATTAATTCTTGCAAAGCCTTCTGAAGTTTTGGATATCCACTGAAATCAAGTTCAATAGCAAATCTTACTACTGTTGATTCACTGACCCCTACTGTGGTACCTAGCTTAGCAGCAGTCATAAAAGCCGCTTTATCGTAATGTTTTAGAATATATTCTGCAATTAATTTTTGTCCCTTACTTAGTTTGGGAAATCGCATTTGAATATTAAGCATTAAATCTTTATCTTCACTCATAGATTTATTCCTTCCGTTAGTAAAAATACATGAAATTTTTATTTCATTTTATCATTTAATGAATAATTATTCAACCTAATATTTCATATTTATCTTTTTTATTTTCAAAAATCCTTAAAATTTGGTTGTTTTTATGGTTTTTTTTATATTCAAATGCAAGATTCAAAAATTATAATTTCGTTAAAATTTTTAAATGCTATTAATATAGCTTAATTCATCTAAAGTTAAATTACGCCATTTACCAAGTTCTAAATTGTGTAAATGTATATCCCCTACTGAAATTCTTTGAAGTTCTAACACTGGATGGCCTATAATTTCACACATCTTTCTTATTTGTCTGTTTTTGCCTTCTGTAATAACAATTTTAACTCTACAATTTCCATTTGATAATACCTTTATAATCTTAAACTGAGATTTTTGAGTCACATATCCTCCTATATCTACTCCATTCATAAATTGATTAATTTTTTTCATATCAGGAGTGCCTTTTATTACAGCAATATATGTTTTTTCAATCTTTTTTCTAGGGTGAATTATTTTATTATAAATATCTCCATCATTTGTAAGAAGTATTAATCCCGATGAATTATAATCCAATCTTCCAATAGGATATATTCTTTCTTCAACATTTACTAAATCTAAAATAGTTTTTCTATTCTTTTCATCTTTAACAGTGCAAACGTACCCTACTGGTTTATTTAAAGCAACATAAACTTTTCTATCTTCAACTTTTATAAGCTTATCATCCACATAAACCTGATCCACCTCAGTATCTACCTTATAACCTAATTCTTTTATCACTTCAGAATTAACCTTAACTCTTCCTTCTAAAATAATTCCTTCTGCACTACGCCTAGACGAAACCCCACAATGAGCCATGTATTTTTGTAATCTATCAATCATTTTTTTCTCCTTTATTTGTTTTGCTAAACACATTATAATACATAATTCAAAATTTTAAAATTAAATTCCACAATATATAAAAGCTTTCTCAATTAAAAAGCTTTTATTGTATTATAAACAAACAAGTGTTATAGTATTATTGGAAATTTATATAAAGGAGAATTATTATGTTGAATTATGAATTAGTAGCAACCGCTGCTTTCGGACTTGAAGCTTTGGTTTCCAAAGAATTAAAACGACTTGGTTTTAAAGATATGCTTGTTGAAAATGGAAGAATAACATATAAATCAGATGCAGAAGGAATTTGCAATTCAAATCTTTGGTTAAGATGTGCCGATAGAGTTTTTATTAAACTTGCTGAATTTGAAGCTTTATCATTTGAAGAATTATTCCAAGGAGTAAAAAAAATAGAATGGAATAAAATTCTAAAAGAAGATAGTAGTATAATTGTAAATGCAAAATCAGTTAAATCTCAATTATTTTCTTTGTCTGATATTCAATCAATATCTAAAAAAGCAATTATTGAAAAATTAAAATTGAAATATGATAAAGAAATTTTTGATGAATCCGGGGACACTTATCCTATTCTTATTTCAATTTTACAAGATAAAGTTCTAGTTTTATTAGATACTTCTGGAGTTGGTTTACATAAACGTGGCTATAGAGAAAAAGGTAATGAAGCTCCTTTAAAAGAAACTCTAGCTGCTGCTTTAGTAATTTTAAGTAATTGGCGATATTCTTCCACTTTTATCGACCCTTTATGCGGTTCTGGAACTATTCCTATTGAAGCAGCTCTTATAGCAAGAAACATAGCTCCTGGAATTAACAGACGATTCATTTGTGAAAAGTGGGAACATATTACTTCGCCAGAAATTTGGAAAAAGGTTAGAAAAGATGCTTATGATAAAATTTACTATGATAAAGACTTCGATATAATGGGTTATGATATAGATGAAAGAAGTATTAAAATCGCAAGAGAAAATGCTGAAAAAGCTGGTGTTGATGATACAATTCACTTTCAACAAAGACCTGTGTGTGAGTTAAGCACCCAAAGCAAATACGGCACAATTGTTACTAATCCACCTTATGGCGAAAGATTAAATGATGAATTTGAAGTTGAAGAATTATATAGTGAAATGGGTAGTATTTTTAAGAAATTAGATACTTGGTCATATAATATAATTACTTCTTATGAAGATTTCCAAATCAAATTTGGAAGAAGATCATCAAAAAATAGAAAGTTATATAATGGTAGGTTAAGATGCTACTATTATCAGTATGAAGGGCCAAAACCTAAAAGATAATTTAACAAAAACGGTATATCCTCATAAAAGAAGAGTTACCGTTTTTTTGCATTTAAAACCAAATTTTTATTTCTCTTTCCGCACTTTCTTTACAATCAGAAGCATGAACTAGATTTCTTGTTTTACTTTCTCCGTACATATATCTTATAGTTCCCATTGCCGCTTCTTTAGGGTCTGTTTTCCCATTTATATTTCTAACTTGCTGAATTGCATCTTCCCCCTCTATGATAATGGAACAAATAGGTCCTTCCAGGAAATATCTTTCTAAATCTTTAAAGTAAGGTTTTGTAATATGTTCTTTATAATGAAAATCTATTAAATTTAAATCCGGGTCTACTATCTTTAGCTGAATAATTTCTAAATCTTTTTCTTCATACATAGATAGTATCTTTCCAATTAATCTTCTTTTTACTCCATCTGGCTTAATCAATACCAAAGTTCTTTCTTTCATTATTATCCCTTCTTTCTTAAATTTAGTTTTTAAATTGTGAAACAATTCTAACAATTTATTATACCCTATATTAATAAGTATTAGCAATAAATGGTTTTAATAATCAATATTATAATTTTTTTCCCATAAATTTAAATATCCCTTGTTAAAATGGGAATAATATAAAAATAAATTTGTTTATCTCAAATATGAAAGGAGAACTAAAATTGAAAATTGTTAAAATCAGAAAAAATAATGACGGTGATATAACTAATGTTATGAATGAGCAAGGTGAAGTTTTACCTTTAACCAAAGCAGTTGCTTTGGCTAAAGCTGGAGAAATTTGTTGTGTTACTGTTACAAAGAACCGTAATGGAGTGGAAGTATTAGACTCAACATTTAGAAGTGCTCGTGAGGATAGATTAGAAAATCTCCCTGAATTTTAGCTTTTGATTTATTATTATAGGGATAGCTATATCAAGTACTAAACTTAACTTTTAATATATAACCAGTATACAAAATGTATATTGGTTATATTTTTTATTTTTTATGGATACTAATAAATTCTATTTTGTATCGATACATTTGCATTTAGAATAGAAAGGTATTATTATAATCATTAATACAAACAAGGGGGCGTTAATCTTGGAACAAAATTCAATAAATATAAAACATAACAGCAAAGTAAAAGAGTTAACAATATCAGCTTTATCCATTGCTTTAGTTTTTGTAGCTACTACTTTTATTAATATAAGGCTACCTATTTCAGTTAACGGAGGTTTAATTCATTTAGGAAATACTATGTTATTTACCATTGCAATTGTATTTGGTAAGAAAAGAGGAGCTATTTCAGGAGCTTTTGGTATGGCAATGTTTGATGTGTTTTCTGGGTGGGGACCTTGGGCACCCTTTACTTTTATAATTAGAGGTACTATGGGCTATATTATTGGCCACTTAGCTAATGATAAAAATAGAAATGGAAACAGTTTATTTTGGAATATAGTAAGTATGCTTTTAGCAGGGTTATTTATGATTCCAGGATACTATATTACAGAAGGTCTTTTATACGGAAACTGGGTAGCTCCATTAACTTCTGTACCAGGTAATATAATTCAAAGTGTTTTCGGTATTATATTTGGATTGCCTTTATCTTCCGCTTTAATAAAAATTAAAATTAAAAATTTTATATAAATAGGAGTTGAATATATTGAACAAAACATTAATAATGACACCGGGACCTACCTACGTAAATGAGGAAGTTAGATTAGCTATGGCACAACCAATAACAAATCCTGATTTAGACATGAATTTTTACGAATTCTACAAAGATACCTGTGGAAAATTAAAAGAATTGATGAAAACAAAGGAAGACGTTCTTATTCTATCAGGAGAAGCTATTCTTGGACTAGAAGCTGCCTGTGCTTCTTTAATCGAACCAAGGGACAAAGTATTATGCATAGATAATGGTATTTTTGGCAAAGGCTTTGGTGATTTTGCAAAAATATATAATGGTGATGTTACTTATTACAAAGGAGATTACCGAAAATCTATTGACGTTGAAAAATTAGAGGAATTTCTTAAAACCAACCATGACTTTAAAATAGCAACTATAGTTCATTGTGAAACTCCATCCGGAATCACTAATCCAGTAAATCTTATTTGTCCTCTTCTAAAAAAATATGGCATTATAAGTATAGTAGATTCAGTTTCCGCAATTGCTGGAGAAAATATTGAAGTGGATAACTGGGAAATGGACATTGTAATTGGTGGTACTCAAAAATGTCTTTCTGCCCCTCCCGGTCTTACTTTTTTAAGTATTAGTCAACTTGCTTGGCATAAAATTCTTAATAGAAACAGTCCTATTCTTTCTTTTTATGCTAATTTATCTATTTGGAAAAATTGGTACAAAGAAAAATGGTTCCCCTATACCCAACCAATAAGTGATATTTACGCCTTAAATAAAGCGGTGGAATTAGCTTTAAAAGATGATATTTTACTAACAAGACATGAATCACTGGGTAAAGCGGTTAGAGAAAGCTTTCATCATTGCGGCCTTGAACTTTATGCATTAAATGGGTTTTCAAATACTGTTACCACAGTTAATATTCCAGAAGGTATCACTTATGATACACTTTTTAATGAAATGATTACCGATCATAGCATAATGATAGCAGGGGGATTGGATTTTTTAAAAGATAAAGTTTTTAGAATTGGTCACATGGGTGAAAATTGTAGGGAAGATAAGCTTTATCTTGTATTTAAAGCTTTAAATACAATCTTTATAAAAAATAACATACCGCTAGAAGATGAACTGCATAAAACATTTATTAATAAAGTTAATTCATAAAATTTAAAACCCAGCTAAGCTGGGTTTTAAATTATTTTTTCACTTCTTTTTTCCATCAAATATACATCATGCCATCTTCCATCTTTCATTCTACCTAATTTTTCTCTATAACCAACTTCTCTAAAACCCACACTTCTATGCAAAGATAAGCTTCCTATATTTTCTTTAATAATAGTTGATTGAAGAGTCCAAATTCCTACTTGCTCAGAAGCTTTAATAACACTTTCCAATAATTTCTTTCCAACTCCCAAACCTCTATATTTACTACATACATATATACTTATTTCCGCTACACCACTATATACTATTCTATTAGAAGTTGATCTCAATGCTACCCAGCCTATAACCTGATCATTGTAAACAGCAACTAGCCTACAACTCTTTAAATTGGCAGAATCCCATTCTTCCCAATTAGGCAATTCACTTTGAAAAGTTGAAATTCCTGTTTTTATACCATCCAAATATATTTTTGAAACACTTTCCCAGTGATTATATTTCATATCCTCAATAATATACTCCATCATACCTCCATTAAAAAATAACTGAATTTTCTCTTATTAAAACAACAAGGCTGTATAATTATATATTATTTAATAGCTTTTTAATAGTAAATTTTATTTAACATACTAAATTCAAGATAAAATTCTATTTTTGAGTTTAAAATAAATACTTAATGTTTCTGTAATTGCGCAATATTTATCTACTAAGCAAACTACTATTGATTCTCTGTAAAAGGGTGGAACCATTGTTAATGGAAACATATGTTTAACTATTATATCTTTTTCAATTTTATTTAATTCCAGCAATTTAGCTGCATTTCCTAAAGCTATTTTAGGGTGTAAAAATCCATGCATTCCATCATCAAGTTTTGTGGTATGCCAATCGTATAAAAACAAATCATGCAATAATCCACCTATAGCCGCTGATTTATAATTAAATCCTAGTAATTTGCATATTTTATAGCTTTTCATAGATACATTTATACTATGCTCATAACAACTAATAACGCTATGATGTTTAAAATCACGCATCTTTTGTACTTGAACACTATTAATAATATGTGCAACACATTCATTGTATTCTTTTAAATCATCACTCAATTGACACTCCTTGTTTGGTGCATTTCTCATGAAATAATCTCCTTGTGTAATGTATTAAAATCGATATTCTTAATTTATGCTTTATACTAATTATTATACCATTCACTTCTTTAAAAACAAAAAAACCAGAAAAATTTTTCTAGTTTTTTTGTTTTATTCTTTATTTAAAGTCTATTACATTATTAAAGTTGAGGATTTCCTTCATTGAGGAAAAATTTATTGTCTCCCAGAACCAACTCAGATTTTGGTAATTTAACTCCTAAAGCTTCGTTAAATACCTCTTCAATAAATTCCACTGGAATAATAGTTAAGTCATTTTTTACTTCATCAGGTAAATCTTTTAAATCTTCTACATTATCTTTTGGTATAAGAACTTTCTTAACTCCGGCTCTATGAGCAGCTAAAAGTTTCTCTTTCAATCCTCCAATAGGTAATACTGCACCTCTTAAGGTTACCTCACCTGTCATTGCAAGTTTAGGATCTACTTTTATACCAGTAACTAATGAAGCTATAGCAGTTAGTAAAGTTATTCCCGCTGAAGGTCCATCTTTCGGTACTGCCCCAGAAGGTACATGAATGTGTAGGTCTTTTTCTTTAAAATTAAACATAGCTGCATTTAAAGCTAATCTTGATTTAATCAAACTCAAAGAAATTCTAGCGGATTCTTTCATAACTTCACCCAATTTACCAGTTAGCAATAACTGACCACTTCCAGTCATAAAAGTTCCTTCTACAAATAATATTTCTCCTCCTACAGGTGTCCAAGCTAAACCAGTAACTACCCCTGGTGGATTACTTTCTTGTGTCATATCATGTCTAGAAATTTTTCTTCCCAACATATCCTCTAACATATCTGAAGAAATATTGTATGGAACTTCAACTTTATTTGAAACTATTTTCTCAGTAGAAACTCTAGCAATAGTTGCCAATTGTCTTCTAAGACCTCTTACACCAGCCTCACGTGTATAATCATCAATAATAGTTTGTAATGTATCATCTTCCATTGTAAGATCATTTAAAGTCAACCCATGCTCATCTAATACTTCTTGTATTAAATGATTTTTACCAATATGGAATTTTTCATTACTAGTATAACTAGAAATAGGTATTATTTCCATTCTATCTAGCAAAGGCCTTGGAATTCCTTCTAAGGAATTAGCTGTAGCAATAAAAAATATATTTGATAAATCAAAAGGTACATCAAGGTAATTATCTGTAAAAGTATTGTTTTGTTCAGGGTCTAAAACTTCTAGCAATGCTGATGCAGGATCACCATTATATCCACTAACAAGCTTGTCCACTTCATCTAAAACAAAAACAGCATTATTCTCGCCAGCTTGTTTTAAACCTTTAATTATTCTACCCGGCATAGCTCCCACGTAAGTTCTTCTATGACCTCTTATTTCAGCTTCATCTCTAATGCCGCCAAGACTCATTCTAATATATTTTCTATCTAAAGCTTTAGCTATACTTTTCCCTAAGCTTGTTTTGCCAGTTCCCGGCGGTCCTACTAATAAAAGTATTGATCCTCTTTTATTCTTTTTAAGTTTCATAACAGCTAAATGCTGAATAATTCGTTCTTTAACTTTCTCTAATCCAAAATGCTCTTCATCTAATGTTCTTCTTGCATCTCCTAAGTTGATATCTTTATAAGCACTTTCTTTCCAAGGAAGAGCTAGTAATGTGTCTAAATAATTTCTTATAACATTATAATCAGAACTATTAGGATTTTGACTAGATAATTTAGTTAATTCTTCAAAAGCTACTTTTTCAACTTCTTCTGGCATTCCGGAATTTTTAATTCGTTCATTATAATCTTCATTGCCATCTGATTCATCATATTTTTCATTTAATTCACTTTGAATTGCTTTTAATTGCTCTCTGAGCATATTTTCACGGTAATTTTTATTAGCTTTCTCATTAAACTTTTCAGATAATTCTACTTGAAGTTTTATAGCTTCCCTTTGCTCTAATAAATAGTCTATAAATCTTAAACTCCTTTCTTTCAAAGAATTTATTTCTAATAAAATATATTTATCTGCATTTGATTTTGGCATATATTGAGAAGCATATCCCATAAGTTTATTCAAATCATTTATATCATCTAAAATCTTAACAAACGGTTCTGACCCTTGAAATTTAGATGAAATTTCATGAATGGTATTTTTAATATAATCAATAATTTCCTTTTGTCCTCTACTATCTAAATCTATAACATCTGGAGCTAAAGTGTATTCTCCAAAAAATTCACCGTCAATATTTTTAATATTTTTAACTTCAACTCTATTTTCAACTTTTATATTTAGCATATAAATATCGTTTTTCTTTTCGATTTCAATTATTTTAATCAAAGATCCTACTCTATAAAAATCATCTTCTTTTAAATTTACTTTTTTGAAATTTTTCTTTAATGTTAAAACTAATACTTTAGAATTATCTTGGTTATTGAAAAAATCTATTTGCTTTTGTGAAAAACCCTTCAATGGAAGATTAAAATCCATTCCTTCTAAAAGAACTATATCTGATATAGGTATTATTTTTAAATTATTATTTTCTAAGTTCATCATAATATCATTTCCCTTCACTATTTTTCAAATTAATGATTAATTACATTAAAAACGAATATTCATTCATTTATTTACTTGTTCTCATTATAAATGAATGAATATTCACTTGTCAATACTAAATAATATTTTTTTAAAATAAAAAATGCTCTTCCTATGTTTCTATGATAAAATTAATTAAAGCTCAAAGCGACTTATTCAAAGGAGATAAATATAATTATGTTATTAACCCCAATTACCAAAGAAATATTTGAATCAAACAATAAAATATATTTCGATAGAATAGATAAAGGATTCGATAGATACACTAGTGGAATTTTATCTTTACCCAAAGAAGATTTAAGTTCAATGAAAGAAAAAGAAAAACTAGATTTAATTATAAAAAATGAAAACAAATATATAGAGTTTATGCAAAAGGTTTATATTATTAATAAAGACAAACCTTTAATGATAGATTTTTATTTAAAAGATATAGATAATAATGGTGTATTGAGAATTTTAGATTCTCTTGATTACGAAGATAAAATAATTTTTATTAATCATTTAAGATATTTAGATAAAGAAACAGTGTATTTTTCTATAGAAAATAAAAATCTTTTACCTTTTTTAACTAGATTGTCTACAAGAGAATTACATTTTTGTACTATGTACTTTACAAGTGTACCTATTACAATTTGGGGCAACTATAATTTGAATTTTCCTTTATTCTTTGAAAATGGGGAAAAATTAGATTATTATAATGAGATAGCAAAAGATTGTGGTCTTATTATTCGTAATAAGGTTGTAATATAATAAATTTACTATTCAAATATTAGAAAACGGTCATAGAAAACCACCCATATATTACATATGGGTGGTTATTAAATACTATCCTAAACTTTAAGGGCATGGCCACTCGTTTAAAAAATAGATTCCGATAACCCCAGGTCCGGTGTGAGAACCTACTGCGCTACCAATATCATTTATCAAAAAACTTTCAACGTTATACTTTTCTTTTATTGAATCTCTTATATATTCTGCCGTAGCTAAATCATCGCCATGATTTATTCCAACGGTCTGATTTTCTAAACGTTTTCCTCTTTTTCCAACTAACTCTATCATTTTATGAATAGTTTTTCTTCTTCCTCTAATCTTATCAATAGGAATCAACTTTCCATTTTGAACATCTAGGACTGGTTTTATATTAAGAACTGTCCCTATAAAAGCAGCGGTTTTAGTAACTCTACCCCCTCTATACAGATATTCAATATCATCTACTGTGAAAATATGCTCAATATGATTAATATAAAAATTAATTGAATTTAATATTTGTTCTTTTGTACATCCCTCTTTAGCCATTTGAGCTGCTTTTACAACTACAAATCCGAACCCTAAAGAAGCGCATAGCGTGTCCACTATTTCTAGATCAAAGTCAGGATATTCATCTTTTATATCATTATAAGCTAATTTAGAAGTTTGATATGTTCCTGATAGTTGAGATGAAAAAGATAAGTAAATATAACTACCATTATCTTTTGCCAACTTTCTGAATTTATCTTCAAAAACTGTTAGTGGAACCCCTGACGTTTTTACATTTCTTCCCTGTCTCATATCTTCAAAAAGTTCATTGGCGTGAATATTCACATTATCCTCAAATTCTTTTCCATTCACATATACATTAAGTGGAAGTACATCAATATTTAATTCAGTACATAAATTTTTTGGAAGGTCTGATGCGCTATCTGTTATAATCTTTACAAACATAAAGTCACCTCATTTGAAGTATTTAGATTTTTTTATTTTAGTTTGAAATTTTACATAGAAATATTATAACATATTTAATATAGTCTATGCCAAAAAAAATCCAATAATTCAAATAAAATAATAATTTTTAAATATTTACTTTCTCATACAATATTAAACCTTCTGTTTTATAATAATAAGCTTACAGTTAAAATAAAATATTTTTTATTAAAAAAATATTTACATATGATACAATAACATATATAATTTTAATGCAGTAAGTAAAAGATAAAAAAGTTCATTTATGACTTTAAATTTCTTCAAAGACTGAAAAAAATAAAGTTTTAGGAGGAGTACAACTTGGATATAAAACCAATAAAAAAATTAAAATTATACGGATTTAACAATTTAACAAAATCATTGAGCTTTAATATGTATGACATATGCTATGCTAAAACACTAGAGGACAGGCAAAGATATATCGAATATATTGATGAAATGTATAACGCTGAAAGATTAACTAAAATTTTAACTGATGTTTCAAATATTATCGGGGCTCATATTTTAAACATTGCAAAGCAAGACTATGACCCTCAAGGTGCAAGTGTTACTATTCTTATCGCAGAAAATGAAGTGGATAATGCTTCAAATGAGAAATCATATACTGAAGCACCGGGTCCAATCCCTGAAACAATTCTTGCTCATTTAGATAAAAGTCATATTACAGTGCACACATATCCTGAAGTGCACCCTGATGATGGAATTAGTACTTTTAGAGCAGATATTGATGTATCTACTTGTGGCCAAATATCGCCTCTAAAAGCTCTTAATTATTTGATTCACTGTTTTAATCCTGACATAGTAACTTTAGATTATAGAGTTAGAGGATTTACTAGAAGTGTAGAAGGTAAAAAAGTATACAAAGACCATAAAATTAATTCTATTCAAAACTACTTAACTTCTGACACAAAGGATTTATATCAAATGATAGATGTAAATGTATATCAAGAAAATATTTTTCATACCAAAATGCTTTTGAAAGACTTTGACCTTGATAACTACCTTTTCGGCATAAATAAAAAAGAATTACAGAAGGCTGAAAAGAAAATTATTAAACAAAAATTAAAAAGAGAAATGTTTGAAATTTTCTACGGAAGAAACATGTCTTAAGAAATACAAAAAATAATGGCTATTCTTAAAGAAGGTCATTATTTTTTTATAAGCTTTAATTTATTTAAAGGAACGTAGTATTTCATATATTTATTTCCGCTTTTATCCATAAATGACCCCTTTTTATCTTTTACCATAACAATAGCTTTTTTATTGATCTTATAAAGTATACCTTCTTGAATTTTTTCCCGGTAACTAAATGAAACTATATCTCCAATACTCACCCCTAATTGTTCCATGGCAATTTTCTTATGGGTAGGTAGTTGATGATAGGATGATGTATGCTTAAATAAATTATAAGCCATTGATTTAAATCTATCTTTTTTACAGCTTGATTCATAAAATAATATAAACTCAATCAAGTGACATATTTCATGTTCAAACACAATTTGAAGAGCATGAAAACTATTTTTAGTTTCAATACCACACACCAATTTTGGTTCAGTTATCATATTATAGTGGAAAAAAAAGTCTATTCCAATTTTTATTTCTAGCACTAGATTTTTTTCACTTGTAGATGCTATATTTTTAGGGCAAATTGTGATTCCAGCACTTTTAGTCATTCTTTTAGACAATGAAAATTTAATTTTACCCTTATAGTTATTCTTAAACCAATTTTTTAAAAATATTTCATCATAAAGGTTAAATAATATAGTTAACTCTTCACTAGAAATAATCTTTATACTCTTATCTTTAATATTAACAGATTTTTCTTTTATTAATCCACTTATTAAATCCCGCTTATCATTAATTTCATTAATGGAATACTTTAATTCAAGTAAATTCAACATAGATTATCTCCTTTAAATTTTTACTTTACATACTTTAATATTATTTCTTTTCAAGAATTAAAGTTTCTCCTATAATAATACAAACAGCATCATCTCCATGGCCTATTCTTTCCGTTTTTATTATTGGTAATTCCTTATCTTTAGTTAAGTCTAATATAAAATCACACAATTTTTTCATATCATTATTATTAATTAATTCAGTAAAAGTTCCTAACACAAGACCACTTATTTTATCTAAATAGCCAATTTGATTTAGCTGACATATCAAAGAAGTTATTCTACTAAAATCGCCTCCTAATCCTTCTAGTAAAAGCACTTTATCCACTGGATCTGGTAAATATTCTGTTCCTGATAACTTAAGAAAACATCTTAAATTGCCTCCAATTACTTCTCCTTCAATTCTATTTCCTCTGAGCCATGTATAAGGAAAATCAAAAATATCTACTTTTCCTTTAAAAAAGCTATTTATAAATTTATTTTGTTGGCTTTCTTTGTCATTTCCTATTAAGTTTCTTATCTTATAATGAAAAGTTTTAATTTCAGATTTATGATATAAGGCATTCAAAATTGTAGTTAAATCACTTAACCCCAAAAAAGGCTTTGGATTTTTTCTTATACTTTCATAATCTATTAAACTCAATATTTGATTTGCAGAATCTCCCCCTGAAATATCAAATATTGCTTTTATTTCTTTATCTTTAAAAAGCTTATTTAATTCAGATGCTCTTTCCAAAGGTGTACCACTAAAAAACCCATCTCTTCTATATAAAGTTTTGCTTAACTCAACATAAAATCCCATATTATTCAAAGTTGAAATTAGTTCAATTATTTGGCTTTCTTTATCTTTACTCCATCCATCTGATAAAGAAATCAAAGCCACCTTATCTTTTTCAGTAAATAAAACACTGAATTCAATTGTTATTTTTTTTCTTATTCTTTGAAAGTGTTCATTATAAAATATGATTTTTTCCTCCTAAATTTTTCGGATTATAATATAAACATATTATAATAAACTTCAAAGAAAATGTCTATTCTATATAAGTAATAATAATTAATTAACATTGATTATTATTTACACTTTGTAGATTATATGCTATGATTATATAAAATCAATTTAATAAATTTTTTATAAAAGGAGATTATTATGAAACAATTTGAAATAGATATAATGGATAAATTAACAAAGGTATGTATTTGCAAAGCTATTCCAAAGTCAGTAATAAAAAAAGCTATAAATGATGGTGCATCTACTGTAGAAGAAGTGAACAAAATTACTGGTTCCGGATCTGGTGGTTGCAGCGGTAGACGATGTAGTATAAAAATCACTGAACTCTTAGAAGAATATAATAACTTATAAAATTAAAGGATATCTACTCTTAAATTAAGAGTAGATATCCGAAAACTCTACATGAATTTTCTCCACATTAATATCGTATTGAGAATCTTCAACTAAATAAGTATCAACCATTCTCACAGGTAATTTAATAACAAATTCACTTCCCTTACCCAGTTCACTTGAAACGGTTATTTTACCATTATGCATTTCCACAAAACTTTTTACAAGATATAAACCAATTCCACTTCCTTCTCTATTTCTTGTTAATGTTTTATCTACTTGACTAAATCTATCGAATATACTTGCCAAGCTCTCCTTAGACATTCCTAACCCTGTATCCTTTACTAAAATAGTAATAAAATCTGTACCATCCATTATGCTGACAAAAATTTCTCCCTGGGCATTTGTAAACTTCAATGAGTTAGAAATAAGATTTAGCATTATAAGCTCGATTCTATCAGGATCGCAAGCGATTATTTTTTCCTCAATATCTGTATCGAAAATTAAGTTTATCTCATGATTTTCAACATATGGGACAACTGAAAGAGTTATATCCTCAATTATGCTTACAATATTATAATTCTTAAAATTCAAACTCAAAAATCCTGAATCTATTTTTGTAATATCTAGTAAATTATTTATCAATCTTGTTAACCTATAACAGTTCTGTTTCATTATATTATGATATCTTTGTCTTTTAATAATACTTTCATAACTATTATCATTATATATACCTAAAGTTTGAATAGCTGAAAATATAACATTTAAAGGAGTTTTCAATTCATGAGAAACATTGGAAAAAAATTCTGTGATTATTTTGTTCATTTCTAAAGATTCATCCAATAATTTAGTTTTTTCAAGAACATCTATTTCTAACATCTTTACTTTTTTTTCTGGGGAAACATCTCTCATAATACTAAGAATTGTAGGCTGCCCTCCATATTCAAAGTATGAGGATGTATTTTCAACTTCTATCATATCTCCATTGCTTTTTAATATTCTTCCATTAAATGTTGTCAAACTACACTTATCATTGATTATATTAAAATATTTAAGCTTTAAATCTTTCATATCAACATCCGGAATAAAATTCCAAATATTTGTTCCAATAAAATTATTTGCTGATATGTAACCACATAGTTTAGTAGCACTTTCATTTCCGAATAAAATTTCACCATCTCTATGTACTAAAATAGCATTATGTGATTGATTAATTAACAAATTGTAACTAATATCATTTTTCAAAAGTATATCTCTAAGCTTATTTTTTTCTTTTTCTATTTGAATATATTGAGAATTATCCTTAATAACAAACAATCTACCTATCCTATCTCCATAATTATCAAAGATTTCTTCCGTACTCACAGACACAGAAATTTCCTCACCATTTTTCTCAATAGTACAATTTGTAAAGTCATTTTTTTTAGATTTAAATCTAAATTTGATAATATCGTATATTTCACTACCTAGGATTTCATTAGAACTTTTTTTGTAAAACTTCTGTAAGTTTTCGTTAAAGTAAGTTATTTTATTTTTATTATCTACTATAATTACTGTATCATTAACATTTTTCATTATTTTATCAATATTATAAACAGATTTAATATCTAAAAAATCATATTTAGAAATTGCAAAAAATATACCAAAAACCCAAAATACAGAAACTATTTGTGCAATATACAAAGTAGGTAATTTCAATAGCGGCAATATGTTTTGACAAAAAATACCCAAAATAAAAGCTATTGCACCAAAAAATACCACCAAAAATGCTTGCTTCTTTTCTCTATATATTTTAGATGCTAGTCCCCATCTTAATATCAATACTAGTCCTATTGATATATAGGTAGCAGTTATCAAAAAATTTGTAACGTTAAAAATGGAAAAACCTAAAGAATAATAATCAATTTTTAAAATCCTTAGCATGCTATAAATTATAAACATAATAGTACAAGGTACATAAATTAATGTTTTTCTATAAAAACTTTTTATTTTACTAGATAATCCTACAATTTCAAAAGAAACATGAAATATCACTCCGTAATAAAAGCTCCACCCTGTTGCCCCTAGAATGTTAATAAAGGGATAATATTGAGTTTGAATCATTTCTTTAGAATACCAGAATATATAAGCAAATGACCAATCAAAAAAACAGATACATAAAATTAATAAAAGCTTATTAACACTCTCCCCTTTATTTAAATTATAAAAATATATCCCCAATGAAATATATATAATTGCTACTAAAGCTGATAAAAAAGATAACCCATTCATAAAACTACCTCTTTCGACTAAAAAAGTATTTGTTTCTATTATAAAGTTTATTATACCAAATTTATCTATATAATTCCAACGAAATAAAAATAACCACCAAAAATTGGTGGTTATTTTTATTATGGAAAGATACTCCTCATTTTATGTGCTTTAACAATTCTATCAATGGCAACCATATAAGCTCCCATCCTTAATGTAGCATTCTTTTCTTTGGTTTTATCCCAAACTTCATTAAACGCTTTAATCATATTCATTTCCAAGGTACGATTGATTTTAACTTCATCCCAAGTATATGATTGAATATTTTGAACCCATTCAAAATATGAAACAATTACACCTCCAGCATTAGCTAAAATATCTGGAACAATTTGAATTCCTTTTCTATTTAATATTTCATCAGCTTCTGTAGTTGTTGGCCCATTTGCTCCTTCAATTATTATTTTCGCTTTAATATCAGCTGCATTTTTAATATTTATTTGATTTTCAAGTGCTGCAGGTATTAACACATCTGTATCAACAGTTAAAAGTTCTTCGTTGGTTATTCTTGTTACTCCTTCTGATAAAGGATAATCTTTTAGTAAAAATCTTTCCCCATTATTTAAAAATTCATATATTGCTTCTATATTCAAACCTTCTTCACAATGAAGTCCACCTGACATATCGCTAATTGCTATTATTCTGCATCCTTCTTTATATAATAATTTAGCAGCTGTTCCACCTACATTCCCCATACCTTGGATTGATATTCTTGTATTAAGTACAGGAATTCCAAGTCTATGAAGGATTTCTTTTGTCATAAACATTACGCCTCTTCCAGTAGCTTCACTTCTCCCTAATGATCCTCCCAATTCGATTGGTTTCCCAGTAACAACCCCAGGCACAGTATACCCTTTAAACATACTATACGTATCCATAATCCATCCCATTACTTCTGCATTAGTATTTACGTCTGGAGCAGGAATATCTCTCTCAGGACCTATAATAGGCAATATCATAGCAGTGTATCTTCTAGTTAATCTTTTTAATTCATCTTTAGACAAATTAGATGGATCTACTTTAACTCCACCTTTACCTCCACCATAAGGAATATTAACAACAGCACACTTTAAACTCATCCAAGCGGCTAAAGCTTTCACTTCATCAATATTTACATCTTGATGATATCTTATACCACCTTTACAAGGACCTCTTGAGCTAGAATGCTGCACCCTATATCCTTCAAAAACTTTTGTTTTCCCATCGTCCATAACCACTGGTACTTGAACTTTCAATTCTCTTTCTGGTGATTTAAGAGTAATATAATCTTGCTCATCTAAACCTAACATAGCTGCTGCTTTGTCTAAAACTTCCAACATATTATCAAAAGGATTGTACTGCATTGTCATAACTTTCATCCTCCCCAAATTTAGTTTGATTTAATATTATAAAATTATTATCACAAAAATTAATATAGCAATTTTGATGCCAATTTTTATAAGCTTAAAAATGACATTTATAAACACATTTAATGTAAATGTTTACTTAGTAAACAAGTGAATAGGTTGTAACAATCATCCTAATTCAACCTATTCAGCCCTATACTTCCCTATTTAATTTCTTCCAACTATCCCTTTAATCACACTCTACTATACAAATCACACCCAATATCCTCAACTAACTTCCTACCTAAAGTAGTAATTTCGCTACCTCTTCTTCCTGCATGTATTCTTATCATTTTTAAATCATTAAGTTTAGTTAATATTCTTCTTGTTTCTTGTTCAGATAATTTATAATTGATATCCAGTGCTTTTTCTATAATACTTTTTCTTCCCATTGTAATTCCTTGATCATAAGCTACATAAAGGATTTTAAGTATTGTTATATACTTATCTTTCTCAACTCCTGCTTTTTCAATTAATATATTTAACCTTTCATTCTCCAATATTTCTTCTTTATTAAATGATGATTCAAAATTTTCTATAGGCAAATCATTTGAAGATATATCTTTTTTACCTATATTAATTAAAAACTCTACGTAGTTTCTTAATTCTCTTACATTGCCTTGCCACTGCATATTTAAAAGCATTTCTCTAACCTTATTATCTATATTAAATTCTCCTTGAAAGTATATCTTAAAATAATCTAATAAAACAAATATATCTTCTTTTCTATATCTTAAAGGAGGGATCTTTAAAGAAAGTACTTTTATTCTATAAAACAAATCTTTTCTAAAGGTATTATTATTAACTTGTTGGATTAAGTCTTTATTTGTTGCAGCGATTACTCTAATATCAATAGAAATAATTTTATCACTACCTAATCTCATAACTTCTTTTTCTTGTAGTACTCTCAACAATTTAGACTGTAATTCAATAGGCATTTCACCTATTTCATCTAAAAAAATAGTTCCTCCATGAGCTAATTCAAATAAACCAGGTTTCCCACCTTTTTTTGCTCCGGTAAAAGCACCTTCCTCATAACCAAACAGTTCACTTTCTAGAATGTTTGTTGGTAAAGCACCTAGATTTATAGCTACAAATTGATGTTTTTTTCTAGAAGAATGATTATGTATTGCTTGAGCGAATAACTCTTTTCCAGTACCAGTTTCTCCTTCTATCAAAATAGAAGAATTTGAAAGGGCCATTCTTTTAGCTCTTTCAATACATTCTTTTATAATATTACTTTCACCTACAATATCATTAAAAATGTATTTCGCTTTATGTCCTTTACCCATTAATTTTTTCCTAATCTCATTTTGCCTTTTTTCACTCACATTAAATTCTTTAATTATTATTGTTGTGCCATAGTACTTTCCTGAGTTAACAGTAGGATAAATGGAAAGAATCAAAGTTAAATCTTCTATATGTAAAATTTCATCTTTAACTGTTTGTTTTTCTTGAAAAACCTTTTGAAATAATTCTTCTGATAGAAGTTTAGATAAATCTAAACACTCAAAATCTTTAGGCTTTAATCTTAGTAGTTCAATTGCTTTTTTGTTACATTCTTCAATAGTATTATTTATATCTAAAATAATATACCCTTCCTCAAAGTAATCAAAGAAAGATTTAAATCTCCCCTTTAGTCTATTAATCTTATTTATAAATTTATTAAAACTATTATAATTATATGAAATTATGTGATTGTTAGCACTTACTACATCTTTATCAGTCAAACTTTCTTCCAATCCTGCTTCAAACCCTATTTCAATAATTGTTCCAACACTCATAAATGAATATCCAATATCAAGTATCCCCTTAACTTTACCAGGTATTTCCATTCCCATAGATACACAAAAATTTAAATTATTTTTTTCTATACTATCTAAACTCAAGGGTATTAAATTTATTTGACCATTAGATAATCTATTAATAATAAAAGAAATTTCACTTGCCATGCTCTCTGTTTGATCGATTAAGTATAGCTGATGTTTTCCTGGTAATGATTGAATTTTATCATATGACTTTTTAGTAATAGTTCTTTCAATAACTATGATTTTACTTGATTCACATAGGTTTTTCTTGACTTTTGAATATAAGCAATATGAAGTTAAAATTATAATATCAGAATAAATTATAGAATCTTCTTTTATCTCATCAACTATTCTAGCATCAATAATTAATCTATCATTAAAATTTTCTTTAAGTTGCGAAAGGTATATCTCAATAGAAGCTTTGTTATATCCAATCATACTAATACTTTTACTCAAGTAAATCTCTCCTCTTTTCTTATTCTAAAATAAAACAGCACCTATTAATTTCAATAGGGCTGTATTTTCATTAAAAGAAAATTATTTTATTTTCATAATATTTTTTATTTCTAAATCATTGGAAATATCATTACTTTTCAACGATTCAATGGTAGCTAAAAGATTGTTTTTTTCTTCTTCAAGGGCTATATTAGCATCTTCAAACTCTTTTATTGTTTTTTTATACGTAGCTGAATTTTCTTTTAGAGTTGCTACAGTAGCATTGTTTTTATCTACACTCTCTAACACGTTTTTTATTTCAGCGAAATCTTTTTTAGAAACTTCTTTATATGTCATCAAATCTTGTTTAACTTTTCCATAAGTCCCCAAAGTAACGGTTTCATATCCATTATCATAAACGTCTAAATTACCCCAACTATTGACAGTAAGACTTGAATCATTGGTATAAATAATTGCGTGAGTATTTGACAATATCTCTCCAAAGAATATACTGTTCTTTGGTAAAATTATTTCATAAACTCCACTTGATTGTTTAGCCACACAATAGTATCTCAAATCAGAATAATTCTGAATAACTGAAAGCCTTTCATTTAATAATATGTTTTCACTATTAGTTTTTTCAATTTCTGAAGATACCTGACTTAATAAAGTATTTTGAGACTCAATTTCATTCAAATTTGATTTTATATCTTCACCAATTTTTTCAGTTCTTGAAGTGCTATCCAATACTGCACTATTATTATCAATAATTTTCTCAATCAATTCAATAAGGCTAGTATTTTCATTTTCAACTCCTATTTTTATTGAATTCATAGCAGTCAAAATTTTTATAGTTTCTTCTAATTTATTATCCAAATAATAGTTTGCTATATTAGAATAAAAACCACTTTTTATATCATCAATAGGGTATTCTTTCATCAATTCAATGTATTCATTCCAAAATTCCACATTTAAATCTCCATTTTCAACTAATATGTAATTATTAATATAATAAGATGAAAATTTTATTGAGTCATCTGGAAGTACCTTAGAATTTTTCATCTGTGAAATAATTTCACTAACGAAATTAACGCTGTTTTCCTCATTATAAATTTCTTCATTTAAAAAATTTATACCATTACTTAAATTATTAGTTAAAAGTTCGTTTATGCCATAGGAAACAAGCTCTTTCTTATTCACATTCTTTTTATTGTTCTCAATGTATGAAATTAATTTATCCGATTTTTGATTTTGTCCATAATAATTTAATATCATTTTTGTGCCTGGCGTGCTATAAGCATAAGCTACTAAAGAAAAACAAATTAATAAAATAAGGGTTAAAACAACTATCTTTTTTTTGTTATTTGCTAGTTTAAAACTTACTTTAGGCAACTTTAAATTTACTTTTGGTATCTTAAATGTTGGAAAGGTTATTACCGGAAATTTTATTTTTTTAAAATTTTTCTTCTTACCCAATTCCTTTTCAATTTCTATTAAAGAAATTGGTTGAGTATCTTCTATGGATTTTTCACTAATATAACTATCATCGTTATAGTCTTTAGAATTATACTTTTCTAAATTATCCCCACAGCTTTTACAAAAACGACTCTCCTTACTATTTTCGTCGCCGCATTTATTACATTTTTTAACTAGTTCATCTACTAAATCGTCTTTTAGCATAGGCCCTCCTGTGAATCATTGACAATAAAGCTTAAACGAGCTTAGCACTCTCAAACCATATTTCAATTATATTTTTTATTTTTCAACAGCAAAATGTTCTATAGACAAACCATTTAAACTATAAAGTTTGTTTATGATTTGTCTATAGAATAAATTATATCATAATAAATTGAAATATGTCATATGAACTATGGATATTTTTCTCAAACAAAACATTAAAATTATAACTAGTATTACTTTATTTCACTTACATTATTTTGCCTAAATATAGATTGGATAAATTTAACATCATCACTTTTTATACAGAAAGTGAAATTTTTATTTTGTTGCTTAAAGATAAATACTTTGTAATTTGTGGTTAAATATAACTCTGTATTATTTTTATTTTCTACATCTATCCACTTGTAGCCAGTTATATTTGTCCAAAAAAGCACTATATCTATGGTTGCTATCCCTTGTTCGAATATTTGTTGCTGTTTCATTCCTTTTCTAAACGTAGCAACTACAAACAGCAATACCCCTAAAGCTGCAATAAGTGAATAACTCTCACTGTCCTTTATATATGATATTATATAAAGAACAAAAAGAATGGCAAAAATAATAGTGTTAAAGATATATATATTATACTCTCTTTTGTTAGCTGAAATTAAAGCTCCCAATTTCTTTTTCTTTTGGTAGTCTGTTATTTCAATAAGAAAATAAATAACACCAATTATAATCCATATAAAACTTAAAACATTATAAAAAACTCCATTAAACATACTTCTTCCCCCTTTTTCTTCATACTATTGTTCTTCTTTAGCTAAATGATAAAGAAGTCTTGCGCCTTCACCTGTTCCCCCTTTAGTACGATAGTGCTTATCACTATCAACCCAGGATGTGCCAGCTATATCTATATGAAGCCAAGGTTTTTCTTGTACAAATTCACCAATAAATAATCCCGCAGTAATTGTTCCAGCACATTTACCACCAATATTTTTAAGATCTGCTATATCTGATTTAATAAGTTCTTTATATTCATCAAAAGCAGGTAACTGCCATACTTTCTCCCCTGAGTTGTTTGATGCAATTTCAAGTTTAGTATAAAAATCTTTGTTGTTTGTCACCACTCCTGAAGCTGTAGTTCCTAATGCTACAAGCACTGCACCTGTTAATGTTGCCATATCAACTACTTTACTTACTTTTTCTTTCTCAATAATATAGTTAACTGCATCCACTAATGTAAGTCTACCCTCTGCATCTGTATTCAAAACTTCAATTGTTTTGCCAGCCATACTTCCAATAATATCACCTGGTTTGTAGGCTCCCCCAGATATCATATTTTCACAAGAAGCCACAACAGCAGTAACATTAATTTTTAATTTTTGTTTTGCTATAGTATACATAGCTCCTATTACTGCCGCGGCTCCTCCCATATCGCTTTTCATGGTTTTCATGCCATCTGTAGGTTTAATAGAATAACCACCTGAATCATAAGTAAGTCCTTTACCAACTAAACCTAAGATGTTTTGTACATCTTCTTTATTTCCCTCATATTTCATTACAATCAACTTAGGTTCTTTATCAGAGCCTTTTGCTACTTCAAGATACGCTTTCATATTAAGTTTTTCTATTTCTTCTTTATTAAATACTTTAACATCAAAGCCAGCTTTAACTCCTATTTCTTTTGCTTTTTCTGCTAAAGTTTCAGGATAAATAACATTAGCTGGTTCATTAACAAGATCCCTTGCAATGATATTTCCTTCTATTATATCTTGTGCTTCTTTTAAAGCATTTTCAGCTATTTTAAAATTGTCCTCATTAATTTTAAATATTTCAAAATATTCAATAAATTTCTTAGTTTCATTATTAGAAGTTTTATATTTATCAAACTTATAGTTAGTCAATACAGCCCCTTCAAACATAGCTTTAATTACATCATAAAAACATACATTGGGACTATCTATAACCTTCATATGAACACTTGTCTCATTCAATTTCATAGCTTCTTTTACAGCTTTAGAGGTTGCTCTACGTATTTTTTCTGGAGTTAATTCTTCTTTCTTACCTAATCCTAAAAATATTCTGTATACAAATCCTTCTTCTGCTTCTTTAGCTAAAGTATATATATCTCCATAACTTTCTTTAAACTTACCACTATTTTTTAATTTTATTGCCGTACTCAAACCACCACATGAAGTTTTTTTATCCAAACTGCCTTCATATATTGGGATTACTTTCACTACAGCATTTGTTTTTCCTTGTATTACTGTTAATTTCATTTTTAAGCACCTCTTTTAGATTATTATAAATAATTACGTTATTTTCATAGTGTATCATATATTGATAATAAATATCAATTAATAATGTCACTCTTTTAACTTATCGGTATCCAATGTTAACCTTCCCCCCTATTATTTTTTCAAAAGCAATTCGCTTGCTATTATCCTCTAAATAAATAATTCCACAATACTCAAAATTATTTTTCTTAAGCATTTTTTGCATAGCTATATTTTTTTCATGGGTATCTACTTTTATACTATTTATCTTTTTACTTACACAAACTTGTTCTATCTCTTTTAAAATTTGAGATGATATTCCTATTCCTTTATAAGCATTATCTACTGCCAATCTATGAATTACTGCATATTTATCATCAGTAATCCATTGTCCTTCAAATATGGATTCATAGGTTTTTTCCCCGTCAAAAGATAAAGCAACTGTTCCAACAATATTTGAATCTTTTAATAATACATAAGCGAAATCATCCTGAATATCTTTAATTATGGTTTCCTTATTAGGGTAATTATTTTGCCATTGATCTATTCCTTGTTCTTTTAAAGCAAGTTGAGCTTGTTTAATTATTTTGATTATGTTATCAATATCTACTTCTCTTGATTTTCTTAATTCCATATTATGAAATCTCCCCCCAATTGTTTTTTTCATCTCCTTATAGTTTCAAATATTATAACATAATTATAAATTTAATTCGAAAATTATTTTAGTTTACATTTTAATAAGTTTACATAATATTTATTACGTAGAAAATAATTTTATAACTAAAAACTAATTTTTGGATAAAAAAAACCAACCAATATTGGTTAGTTTTCCATTATATCAAGTTTTAATATTAATTTACTGTCAATTTTGCATTCTGATCAAGTATATGCCACCAAGTTTTACCTATATTAAGAGGGACTACATTTCCATCCTCATCTTTAAATATTGTCTGAGAATTTAGATCTGCCTTTGACCATTTTACATTTATTTTTTTGCCATTGCTAAAAATGATTCCATCACCTTGGCCAACAAGATCAGCATCTAAATATAGCTCTCCTGTTCTTGACCTATAGGTTACATTCTGAATAACTAAATTATTTACTGCTACTGGCACATTGTCAGTTCTATTTAAACACGGTTCATTGTTCATTGATTTATAATATAAACCATCTTTATAAGTATAGTTTGTATTATAGTATTTATTGAATAATATTGAAACTGAGTTTGCATTTTCAAAAATACTATTATCCCAAAATAATTTATCAAATTCTATTTTTACATTTGAAGGTTTAATATAATTCTTACTCTCAGTTAAAGCTACTAATTTCTCTGATGTAGCAAAAAGACTATGTTCTTGGACTTTTATTGAGGTGTCTCTGAAGAAATATGATGAATTGTACATTTCATTTAAAGACATTGGCTTTTCATTTTTAATTCTGTCTAATGCATCGTGACTTCCTCCACAGTGTGCAAAAGGAACATTGTATTCGTATGCTAAATCAATAAAATAGGTTCTCATACTTCTGATAGGTCCTATTTTGTCAGCACTTTCTGATTGAAATAAAGCAACACATCTTGTAACTCCACCCTCAGCCATTAATTCATATACTATATCTGCAGAAGTGAATCCTGCCTGTGGTCTTGCTGCTGAAGAGTTTTCAATTGATACCATGTATGCTGGTTTTTCAGTAATTTCCTTGCTTACTTCTTCTCCAGTATAAAGAGCGTAATATTTTGTAGAAGTTGTTTCTATTGAATTATCTTTTTCCACCTCTATAGAATTACTTGTAGTTGTAATTGTACTATCACTTGTTTCTACAGTCTTTTCTTGATTTTTTGCACTACATCCTACCAAAACAAGTATACCCATAAGTACTCCAAGAAATCTAATCTTATTTTTCAATTTATCCCCACACCTTTCTGTTTTAAATATATAAATAGTATTTTATAAATATTATTCTAAAATTAATCATCAACTTAAATAAATTCACTTTTTTATTATATCATAAATGTAATATATTTTTTTATTTTCTTCTAATGAATATTATTACTGAATAAATCTTGGGTATAATATTTATTTACATTTTGACTGATTAACATAATATTTAATACGTACGTATTTGTATTTTCAATACATTTTTTCATTATTTTTTATTATGTATCTTTATTCATACGATTTGCATATTAATCTCCATATCTACCCTTATTCTTGAAATTTTTTATATTTACTTCATAATAAATTGCTTAATATAACTTATATCAAAATATTTTATTTGACATTGTTTTTGTTTAATTATACAATTATAAAATCTGTAAAATACTTATTTATTTGCATTTCCCAACTTAATTAAATAAATATAAACCGAAAGGATGAAATAAAATATGGCTATTGGAAGAAGTAAAGTAGTTGTTGTTGGTACAGGTTCTGTAGGAGCAGCTGTATCATTCCATATTGTTATGAATCATATTTGTGATGATTTAATATTAATTGATATTAACAAAGAGAAAGCCTGGGCTGAGGCAACAGACTTACAACATTCTCTTGGTTACAGCGGAAATAGGATGCATGTTAAAGCTGGAGATTATTCTGATTGTGAGGATGCTGATTTAATTGTAATAGCAGCGGCATTACCTTATATTAAAGGGCAAACAAGACTTGATATGATAGAAAAAGCTTCAGGTATAATGAAAAGTATTGTGCCTCCAATAATGGAAAGTGGTTTTTCTGGAATTTTTGTTATAATAACAAATCCAGTTGATGTTATGTCACTTTACGTTCATAAACTATCTGGTTTACCTGCTAGTAAAATTATAGGTACCGGTACTGCTCTAGATTCTGCCCGTTTGAAATATCATTTAGCAGATGTTATGAAGGTTGACCCACAAAGTGTTCATGCTTTATGTATGGGAGAACATGGAGATTCCCAAATAATTCCTTGGAGCCAAGTCACTGTGGGTGGTAAGAAATTTTTAGATATTCTTAAGGATAATAAAACAAGACTAAAAGAATTTGATATAAATGTTCTTTCAGAGGATATAAAAATGATTGCATACCGTATTGTTAATGCAAAAGGCGCTACTACTTTTGGAATTGCAGCCACTACTGTTCAAATCATTAAAGCAGTTTTAAAAGATGAAAACAAGGTTATTCCAATTTCAGCCATGCTTAATGGTGAGTATGGAGAAAAAAATATTTATGTTGGAGTCCCTGCTGTTTTAAATAATCAAGGCATTCAAGAACTAGTTGAATATCATTTAACAGATATGGAAATCAAAGAGTTAAAAAAATCTATTGATATAATAAGGCAGTATAGCAAAAAACTTATATTCTAATATACAACAACTATTACACTAAATAAAAATTATTATTTTATATTTATAATTTCTAATATTATAAACCAACTATATCTCTAATAATATATTCAATCCCTTTCATAGGGCTTGGTATATTTATACTCACACTTTGAATTATAGTCATTGTAAACGTAATTAAAGATAAACAAGAAAAAGCAATTAATTCTCGCCAGTATTTTTTTCTTATAAGTCCTGGAATTTCAAAAAAAGCTAAACATATAAAAACAATAATTATACCAACTATCACCTTAATTATCCTTCCTCTCTATACTTTAATTTTCTCTTGATATCTCTCCCATTCTTACAATATCATCATGACTAAAAAGAACTCCTTGGATATACATTGAAGCAATTCAAATATATGGACATATATTGACCACCTAAATAAAGCTATCCACGTTTTGTTAAAATATGGTTACTATAGGTGTCCGCAATAACTCTGGTAACTTACCCTTCCATGTCTCACAGGATCTGTGTCCTAAATTCCTTCGTTCAGTCTATCCAAGAGGCGGATGTCAGCATATGCTCCTCGACCGGGTCTCTATGCCCTTATGGAAAATTTTCAAACCTGACTAATCCCAGTTTCTTTT
>NZ_FQXM01000030.1 GCF_900129965.1 Clostridium grantii DSM 8605
TTAGAAGATGGTCGCCATCGTTCTACTAAAATGTGGTATATCCGTACTTATGCAATCATGATGTGCCAGCACATTGATGCTTGGCAGAGCCATAATAATGATTCTTTAGATCTTAAAAAAATTATTTTTAACTAATCTATGGTTTTAAAGAATTTAAAAAAAATTCAACCTCGTAGGTTTATTTGCCATGCCCTTTTTTACAAATTGAATACTAAATTAAGCTACTTTTAGAACACAAATAGAATTCCCAGTTAATTTATTACTTTTTTTAATGTTATTTTCAATTTATTCCGAGAGTCTATCTATTACTCTATTCCATGCATTGCAGGTTGATTATAACATATAATTAGTTATTTTAACAAACGAAAAATATTTAATATTTCACTATAACAAGAAAACCATGTTATAATATACTTGAATAAAACTTAGTATATTTTAATATAAAAAACTGTAATTTACGAGGTGATTTTTACTTATGAATATAAATCAATTGACTCAAATTCTATCTGTTAACAACTTAAATTCTAATTTGATTTCCGATGAAAAAGACTCCGCTAAAACATTTTCAATGCTTCTTAGTTTAATGCTACAAAATCAAACTAGTATAAGTTCACTCTCCCTTGATAGTTCTAATTTTAATAGTTCAAATACTGAAGATAATTTTAGCGGCCTTGATAGCTTAGCCACTATGATATCAACTTTAAGAAATAACCCGGAACTTCTTACTTCCAACTTCTATGGGAATAATTCTAGTTCAGAAAAATCTACTAATTTAAATCTTTCAATAAATAATAATGAAATATCCTCTGCAATAAATTTAGCTTCACAAAAATATGGAGTAGATAGCAATTTAATTTCTGCTGTAATTAAACAAGAATCGTCTTTTAATCCTAATGCTAAATCTTCTGCAGGTGCTGAAGGTCTTATGCAGCTTATGCCTTCTACTGCAAAAGGTTTGGGTGTAACTGACTCTTTTGACATATCCCAAAATATTGATGGTGGTACAAAATATTTAAAGTCATTAATTGATAATTTTGATGGAGATGTTAAACTAGCTCTTTCCGCTTATAATGGTGGAATAGGTAGAATGAATAGACTAGGAGTAAATACTGTTAGTGAAATTTCAAAGATGCCAAAAGAAACTGTTAATTATGTATATAAAGTTATATCTAATTATGAGGACTTTAAAAATGCTTAATTTTATAAAATAATACTTTTCACAAAAGATATTAATCTTAACACAAGATTAATATCTTTTTAATTACAATTTAACTCAAAAGGTATACAATAGTAATAACTATAATTTGTAATTATTTTTAAGGAGATGATTATTTTGACTATTAATTATGCCCATAGAGGCGCTAGTGGAAATTACCCTGAAAATACTATGCTAGCCTTTGAAAAAGCTATTGAAATGGGAGCTACTGGTATTGAAACAGATGTTCAAATGACCAAAGATGGAGAACTTGTTATTCTTCATGATGAACAATTAAATAGAACTACTAACGGTAATGGTTTACTTAAAGATTATTCTTTAAAAGAAATAAAAAAATTAGATGCTGGCTCATGGTTTTCTCAAGATTATTCAAGCTGTACAATCCCTACATTAAAAGAGTTTCTAGAACTCACAAGTAAAACAAAGTTAAAAATTAACTTAGAATTAAAAAGTAATATAATACAATACCCCAATATTGAAGAAAAAGTGATAGATATGATTTATAAATATAATATGGATAACAAAGTTATTTTATCAGGTTTTAATCACTATTCCATGGTTAAATGTAAAGAAATTTCATCAAATATAAAAACTGGTCTTCTTTACATGTCTGGTCTTTATAAACCAGAAACTTACATAAAATATGTAGTCGCTGATGCCCTCCACCCATACTTTTACGCTTTAAATCAAGATATCATAACTGGTATACAAAAATCCGGTATAATGATAAATACTTTTACAGTAAACGATGAAAAATATATGAAATTCTTTGCATCCGCAAAAGTAGATGGTATTATAACAAATTATCCTGAAAAACTAAAAATCATACTGGGGGAATAATTATGAAACTAAATAAATATTCAAAAGTATTTTTGCTTGGCTTTGGCTTTTTTGCTATTAGCATTACCTGGTCTGTATATAACGCTTTCATACCCTTATTGTTAGGTAAATTTATTGAAAGCACAGCTCTTATTGGTTTTATAATGACTTTTGATAACTATTTTGCTCTTTTTATACAACCTGCCGTAGGAAGTATGAGTGATTCTATTAATACTAAATTTGGTAAAAGGATGCCTTTTATCATGATAGGCATGCCCTTAGCTGCTTTATTTATATTTATTTTACCTAATTATAGTAGTGTAAAAACTCTTATCCTATTTCTTGTTATTATGAACTTATGCATGAGCATTTTTAGATCTCCTGTAGTTTCTTTGATGCCAGATATTACTCCTCCCCAAAATAGAAGTATGGCTAACAGTATAATAAATGTCATGGGTGGACTAGGCTCTGTTCTTGGTTATTTTGTGGGCTCTATTCTATGGGGTAAAAGTGAAAAGTTTCCTTTCTATATGGCAGCAATTCTTATGCTTTTTTCCTTACTCATTCTTTTCACATTTATAAAAGAAAAAAGAGACTCTATCAACTATGAAAAAGAAACCATAAATAATCTTAGTTTTTTGAAAAATACAAAATCTCTTTTTAAAAATAAAAATACTTTATATCTTCTTTTCGCAATTTGTAGCTGGTTTATATCTTTTCAAGGCATCGAAGCCTTATTTACTCTTTATGGACAAAGGTATATTGGAGTATCAGGTGGAACAGCTGCCAGTACTTTAACCTTTATTTCTCTTTCTTTTTTATTATTTGCTGTGCCCTCTGGTATTTTAGGTACAAAATTAGGCAAGAAAAAAACCATAACACTTGGTATTATTGGTATGCTAATGTGTTTCATAATTCTAGCCTTTGTAAAAAGTATAATACTTATAAGAATTCTTTTTTCAATATGCGGCTTATTTTGGGCTATGATAAATATAAATTCCTACCCTTTTGTTACAGATATGGCTCCCGAAGGACAAGTTGGTACTTATACAGGCTTTTACTATTTCTTTTCATCTATAGCAGCCATAGTTTCTCCACCAGCACTGGGCTTTATCATGGATAAAATAGGATATCAATTCATGTTTGTTTATGGAACACTGTTCTTTGTCATAGCATTAATATTTATACTACTCATCAAAGATTCTTCTACAGAAAGCCCGATTGTTAAAGTTTCTGATTTTATTGTATAAAAAAACAGCCTATATGAATAGACTTTTTTAAGTGTCTATTCTATAGGTTCCATTTTAGTTTGATAATATTTTTTAATTAAATTGTATTTAACTTATCTTACTACAGATCCAGTTGGAAGTTCCCCTGGATTTACTACAAATAATTTATCCTTATCATCAGAAGCAGCTATTATCATTCCTTCTGATAATTCCCCTCTTAATTTAACAGGCTTTAAGTTTGCAACTATAACTACATACTTACCTACTAAATCTTCTGGTTTATAGTACTGCGCTATACCTGAAATTACTTGGCGTGTTTCTGTTCCAAATTCTAGTTTTAGTTTTAAAAGTTTTTTAGCTTTTTTAACCGGCTCGCACTCAAGTACTTTTGCTACTCTTAAATCAATCTTTTCAAAATCTTCTATTGTGATTTCTGGTTTGATTGGCTCCATTTGTGGAACTTCATTTGCTTTTATTTGAGCTTCTCTTATTTTTTCAAGCTCTTCTAATTTTTTCTCTACATCTATTCTTGGGAAAATTGGCTCTCCAACTCCTAATTTTGTTCCAGCTTTTGTTCCATCAAAAGAGGCTACGCTATCCCAGCTAGTAAGTTCAATTTTCAATTGTTCACTCATTTTTGCACTAGTATCCGGCAAGAATGATGAAACCATAACAGCTACAAATCTTAAACTTTCTATTAAGTTATATAATACTGTTCCTAGTCTTTCTTTTTTAGCTTCATCTTTTGCAAGTATCCAAGGCATAGTTTCATCTATATATTTATTACTTCTTCTAACTAAAGTCCAAATTTCATCTAAAGCTTCTGGTAATTTTAGTGCATCCATTCTAGCTTCTACTTTTCCTGGTGCTTCTAAAGCAAGTTTTATTAATTCATCATCAATATCTTCTTTTGCTGTAGGCGGTTGAATTTCTCCATCAAAATACTTATTAAGCATAGCAATAGTTCTATTTAATAAGTTTCCTAAATCATTGGCTAAATCTGCATTTGTTTTCTTAATAAATAATTCACTATTGAATATACCATCTTGGCCAAATGGAATTTCATGAAGAAGATAATATCTAACAGCATCTACTCCAAAATTTTCTACAAGTACAACTGGGTCTACCACATTACCTTTAGATTTTGACATTTTTCCGCCATCTACTAATAACCATCCATGACCAAATACTTGTTTAGGTAATTCTAACCCTAAAGCCATTAACATAATTGGCCAATAAATTGTATGGAATCTTAAAATATCTTTTCCTACTAGGTGAACATTTGCTGGCCAGTATTTTTGGTATAATTCATCATTATCTTGATCATATCCTAAAGCAGTTATATAGTTTGATAAAGCATCTACCCAAACATAGATAACGTGTTTTTCATCAAAAGAAACAGGAATTCCCCAATCAAAAGTAGTTCTTGAAACACATAAATCTTGAAGACCTGGTCTTAAGAAATTATTAAGCATTTCATTTTTTCTTGATTCTGGTTGAATAAAATCTGGATTTGCTTCAATATACTCTATTAATCTATCTGCATACTTAGACATTTTAAAGAAATAAGCTTCTTCTCTTGCTGTTTCAACTGGTCTTCCGCAATCAGGACAATTTCCATTTACTAATTGAGTTTCAGTCCAGAAAGATTCACAAGGAGTACAATATCTTCCTTCATAATGGTCTTTATAAATATCTCCTTGATCATAAAGTTGTTTAAATATTCTTTGAACAGTTTTCTTATGATAATCATCTGTAGTTCTAATAAATTTATCATAATCAATATTCATCAACTTCCAAAGATCTTTTATTCCGTCCACAACTACATCAATATACTCTTTTGGTGTAACCCCTTTTTCTTCAGCAATTCTTTGAAGTTTTTGGCCATGCTCGTCTGTGCCTGTTAAGAAAAATGTATCATACCCTGTAGTTTTCTTAAATCTTGCAATAGCATCAGCTGCAACCGTAGTGTATGTGTTTCCTATATGAAGATTTGCTGATGGATAATAAATTGGTGTTGTAATATAATAATTCCCTTTACTCATTTTCTTCCTCCTAGTTTGATTGATTTTTGAACACAAAAAAGCCCTAAGCAATATTTTACTTAGAGACGTATATACGCGGTACCACCCTATTTTATCTTTATATCACTATAAAGACCTTAATAAGTGACTCCTCCTAAAATGGATTTTATCACCCTACAATATAACGGTTGCTACCGAAAAACCTTACTTAATTTCAGGCAATTTGCTCCAAGGCCATGTTCATAAATTTCTATGTTGCTAGTTCTCACCTTTCCTAGCTCTCTTTAAACACTTTCATTTACTACTCTTCTCTTCAACGCAATGCAAAATATATTCTTATACTAAAATATTATGATAAATACGCTCTTATGTCAATATGATATCCCAAAATTAAATAATTATTCCACTGAACTCTTACAAATATTATGATATAATTTATTTGGTGCGAAATAAATAACTTGTATTTTTAAATTAATCAAAGATAAATCTTATATAGAAAGGTTGATATTCCATGAATGAAAAAGTTCTTTTAGTTGAAGACGAGGCATCTATAAGAAGATTTACAAAAATAGTTTTAAAAAAGCATGGTTTTAATGTATTGGAAGCTGATTCTGGTGAAGCAGGACTTGATATTGTAAATCAGGAAAGTCCTTTAGTTGTTCTTTTAGATGTAATGCTCCCAGGTATTAATGGGTTCGAAGTTTGCAAAAAAATAAGAGAAACTAATCCTAATATAGGCATTATTATGTTAACCGCCAGAAGCCAAGATAAAGACAAAATCGAAGGGTTAAATCATGGAGCTGATGATTATTTGGTAAAACCTTTTAATCCTTTAGAACTTTCTGCACGCATTCAATCATTATTGAGAAGAATGGACTCTAAATCTAAAAGTAATAATCTTATATCTGGCCCTTTTAAAATTGATTTAGACGCTAAACTAGTATCCAAGGACAATCTTCAGCTAAACCTTACACCCAAAGAATTTCTTTTGCTTAAAATCCTAATAGAAAACAAAAATAAGGTGTTAAACAGGTCCGAGCTATTAGATTTAGTATGGGGTTATAATTACATTGGTGACCCTAAAATTGTAGATGTTAACGTCCGTCGTTTAAGAAGTAAACTTGAAAAAAATCCTTCCGAGCCTGATTATGTAGAAACCATATGGGGTATGGGATATATATGGAAGGAGAATTGATTTGAAATCCATAAAAAGAAAATTAACTTTAAGTTATTTAGTTATAATTATAATAACTGTTTTACTTGCGGAAGTAGGTTTAATTTCACTATTGCAAAAGTATTATTACTCTAATGCTAAAGAGATTTTAGTAAATGAAATAGAATTATCCTCAAATTTTTATAATACATATCTCTCAAATGAATCATTGGAAAAAAACATTGCTAATGATGTTGATATATTTTGGAAAAACACAAATGCGGAAGTTCAAATTCTCGATATTAATGGAAATATTTTAATGGATTCCATAGGTTTTTTTCCTGCTTCAGCTATAAAAACAAAAGACTTTTCTTCTGCTTTGATGAATGAATTAGGATATAATATTGAAATCTCTGAACAAACTAATGAAAAATTAATGAGTGTAGCTTATCCATTAAAATCCAACACAGAAATAGTGGGGGTACTAAGATTTGTAACCTCCTTAAGAAAAATCGATGCTACTATTTCTAGGATATCTTATTATTTATTTGGTTTGGGTTTATTAATTATATTTGTATCCGCAATTGTTAGTATATTTATCGCTTCTACTATAACTAAACCACTCTCAATAATAACTAAGGGTGCTGAAAATCTAGCTAAAGGAAATTATAACGAAGAAATAGAAAAAATAAGTGAGGATGAATTAGGTAAATTAACTGATACTCTTAATATTATGTCGAAAGAAATTTTAAAGAATGCTAAATTGAAGGATGAATTTATAGCCTCAGTTTCTCATGAACTTAGAACTCCATTGACTTCTATTAAAGGGTGGGCTATAACCTTAGAGTATATAGCCCCAAAAGATTCCGATGATTTTAAAGAAGGATTAAAAATTATAGAAAATGAAACGGATAGATTAAGCACCTTAGTGGAAGATTTATTAGACTTCTCAAAATTGTCCTCTGGAAAAATAACTTTATCTAAAACTAAAACTGATTTAAATTATTTTCTAGAAGAATTTATAAAAAAAATAAAACCAAGAATTCTAAATTTAGATATTAATCTGACTACAAATTTTGAAAGTAATCTTCCTTTTATTAATATTGATCAAAATAGATTAACTCAAACAATATTAAATGTTCTAGACAATTCTTTTAATTTTACATTACCCGGAGATTATATATATATAAAAACAAAAATAAAAAATAATTTTATTTTTATTACTATCGAAGATACAGGGTCAGGTATTTCCTCAAAAGATTTACCTCATATTACACAAAAATTTTATAAAGGTAAAAACTCTAATTCTAAAAATGGAATAGGTTTATCTATCTGCAAAGAAATCATGAATCTTCATAATGGAGATTTATTTATTGAAAGTACAGAGGGCAAAGGAACTATTGTTAAATTATCACTTCCTTTACAATAATACTTGTAAAATTATTAATAACTTTGTAACCTAATATTTTTTTAATGCTTTATAATTAAATATATACTAAAAATAAAGGGAGGCATCATGATGAAACATAAAAAATATATATTTTTAATTACTTTCATAGTTTTGTTTATAACTACACTAACATCATGCAATACCTCTAAAATATCCTACACCGCTGAAATTTCGCCCCCAGAAAAAAATAATATTTCTCTATATGGTACATGGATAGTAGAAAACACCTTGGTTCCCTTAGATTTTACTGAATCAAAACCTAATACCTCCTCACTTTTAGGTACCTATCTTATCTTTACAAAAGATAAAGCTGATATAAATAGTTCTGAATACTTTAACTTGAATTATAAAATAAAATCAGTTTGTGCTGAGGATTACTTCATTAATAGCTATAAATTAAATCCTAAAAGCATAAATTTTCGTAGTGATTATATAAAAGTAGTAACCCTTAGTAGTGAAAATGTATTTTTAAATAATTTTGCTTTTATAAATGAAGACTCTGTTGTCACATCCTTTAATGATATATTATATTATTTAAAAAGAGTAGACGATAAGGAAACAACGGAAACATCTAAATCTAAAGCAAGCCAATTAATAGAAAACATTTCCCCTACCATAACATCTAGCTTGATACAAAGTGATTCTATGGTAGAGGAAGAAAAAGATTCCTTAGAGAATAATTTAACTCAATCTGGTATACTTTTAGGCCTAAAAAGCTATGAAAAAAAAGATACTGAAACTCCTTATTTGATAAATGACAACGTAATGGAACCTACTTATAGAACTCTATGGATTTCCTTTAATGGATATTATGTAAATCCAGTTAAAGAAGTTCCTACTATTTTACTCCCAAGAAAAACAGGTTTCTGGCGAATTGATGTAAATAGAGTGCTAGGAAATAATTATGTACAAGATTACCTATCAGCTATACCTTTAAATTCAAATAGCTCCACACAAAAAAATAGTAGGCCATTATATGAAGATATAGAATTTAATCACTTGTTAGATATAAATTTTATTGGCAATGATTATTTGTCGCTTAATTATAAAGGAATCACTTTAGAAAAAAATGAAACATCTTATTTTAATTATGAATTTATGAGAATGATTTCTATTGATACTTTATATAGTAATAATGAAACCTCAATACCGATCAAAAAAATATTAGGAGAATCCGGTTATACATTGTTACAAGAAGGCGCTATTGCTTTTCTAAATTCAGTAGATGACAAAACTAAAAACTCTTTAAATTCTTCTGTAGATGAGCTAAGTTATGGAGTTACTCGAGAAAATGGTCAGTGGATTTTAAAAGGATCTCTAGATATTATTGATAAAGCTGCTAAAGGAACACTATGTAGTTTTCCTATTCCTATGGTTCCTCCTAGAGAATTAGTTTCTTTTGATACTTTATATCCATCTTGGTTATCTATAAAAGAAAAAGTTCCTGAGGCCGTAGATGCTTATTCTTCTCCAATAGAAAATTTTGTTATAATTCTTACAGACAAAAAAATTCTTCTTTATTCTATGGAAAATGGAGTTCTATCAAGTAGTTCTCTTTTAGAAATAGATTTAAAAGAAGGTGAAATTCCCGTAATGTCACAATGGGCTACTGGAAATTATGTAGACTCTTGGACTGAAACAGTAAATTTATTAAAAAATAATTTAAAGGATTGATTACATGAATAACAAAAGAATTCCTCATACTAAAACACTTAACTTTTTTTTAATGGCATCATTTCTTGTAATGTCTGTTTTACTATCTGGATGTGCTAGAAATACACCAGAGAACAACAATAACAATTCAACTACACTTATAGAAGAAGATAAATCTTCACAGCCAACTGAAAATAGCACTAAAAATGAAACTCCTTCTGAAATCAAAGAAGATGCAAATAATTCCACTGATAATGACACCGTAGCTGATCCTGAAAAAATAGCTTATTTAACCTTTGATGATGGCCCTTCTACAGAAGTTACACCTGAAATACTAAAGGTCCTTGATGAATATAATGTTAAAGCCACTTTTTTTGTACTAGGTTTGAAAGCTGAAAGATTTCCTGAACTCGTACTACAAGAACATAACAATGGTCATATAGTTGCTAATCACACTTATGGACATGATGAAGAATATTTATATGCTAACCCTGACAATTTTATGAAAGATATTCATAAAGCTGAAGATGTGCTAAAAGAAATTATACCTGGTTATGATTATAAATTAATCAGATTCCCTCAAGGAGCTTTCCAAAAAAGCAAAGCAGCCCATAGAGAAGTTGTTTCTGCTGCCGGTTATCACTATGTAGATTGGAATTGTATAAATGGAGATTATTTAGCTAATACACTAGAAACAGATAAAATTCTTGAACAAATAAAAGAAACCTATAATAATCAAAAAAAACTTATTGTACTGATGCATGATGCTACTCCAAAAACTACCACTGCAGAAGCTTTACCAGCCGTAATTGAATTTTTGCAACAAGAAGGTTACACCTTTAAAACCTTAGAAGCATTAACAAAATAGTTCAAATGTATGTAAAAATCTTTATCATAATTTTCTTGTAAATACCCCCATAATAAATTAATATTATAAAGATAACTTACATGGGGGTATTTTATGTTTATAAATAGAAAAGTAACTAAAGATGTTTTAAAATTAGCTTTACCTGCAGTAGGTGAAATGATTTTATATATGATGATATGGGTTTTAGATACTATGATGGTAGGAAGATATGGTGGTAAAACTGCCGTAAGTGCTGTGGGTTTATCCTCTGAAATTCTTTATACCTTTGTAAATATATTTATTTCTATAGGTATTTCTGTGGCTATGACTTCACTTGTTGCAAGAAAATTTGGAGCTAATGATATTTCTGCCACCGAAAAATTTGCAACTATTGGATTCGTAATCGGAACTTTATTGTCACTTATAATAACCATCACACTTTTTGTATTTGCCAAGGATATTTTAATTCTAGCAGGTGCTAATTCTAACGTTTTACGTTTGGGAACAATTTATATGAAGATAGTTTCTTTTGGATTATTCTTTAATATGCTAACCGCTATGCTAAATGGTATATTAAGAGGATATGGAAACACGTTAACTCCATTAATTACATCTGGGATTATAAATATTATTAATTTAAGTTTGGATGCTATTCTGATATTCGGCTTATTTAACTTTCCTGAGCTAGGTATTGCTGGTGCTGCTATAGCTACTGCTGTAGCTCATACTATTGGTTTTATATTCTCTTCTATATATCTATGGAAAAAATCAAATATAAAACTACGCCCTAAATTATTACTAAGCTATTCAATAACTGATGTAAAAGAAGTTATTAAATTGGCAATTCCTTCCTCCCTTCAAGAAGCCTCTTTTGATATCAGTCGTTTACTTTGCGTATTTATGATAATGCGTATAGGAGAGGTATCATTTGCTGCTAACCAAATAACCACCACCATAGAATCTTTATCCTTTATGCCTGGTTGGGGTTTTGCTATTGCAGCTACCACTTTAGTAGGTCAAAAAACAGGTGAGAAAAAGTATAAAGAAGCTAAAGAATATGCTTATGCCTCTGTTGCCTTAGGTACCTTTTTAATGGGTATATGTTCATTGATTTTCTTTCTATTTCCTACGTTCTTTATAAAACTATTTATAACTAAAGATGAAGTAGATGTAATTACTCTAGGAATACAATGCTTGAAAATAGCTGCTCTTGAACAAATTCCTATAGCCATCTCTATGATATTAGGAGGTGCCTTAAAAGGAGCTGGTGATACAAAAATCCCTTTTAAAATATCCTTCATCTCAAGTTGGTTTATAAGATTACCTTTAATGTATTACTTTATTTATATAATGAACTTCTCCGTAGTTTATGTTTGGTGGATAACTGCAGTTCAGTGGATTTTTGAGGCTGTTTTTATGATATTTGTATTTAGGAAAAAGCTTACTTCTAGGTTTGTTCAATAGCTTCTGTAGGGGTCGGTTTCCACGCCGACCAGTACCCACTACAACGAGTGGGTATGCTATAACGGGCGGGCATTGAAACCCGACCCTACAAACTTAAATATTATATTACAGTCGTTCCATTAAAATCAGGTTTTAACAAATGAACTTCCCACTCATTGTCTAGGGTAGCTAAAAAAGCTTCCATTTTATCTACAAATTCCGAATTATCTTCATGTATGATAGCCATCAATGTAGGCCCTGATCCGCTAACAAATTCTGCTAAAGCACCAAACTCTTCAGACTTTCTAAAAACATCATCTGCGTTATTAATCAATGTCTTACGATATTCTTGATGAATTTTATCTCCCATTGCTACTCTTAGTTTGTCCAATTCATTATTATTCAAAGCATTTACAAGTAATGCTGCTCTAGATATATTATATACACAATCTTCTCTGGTATAATTTTTAGGTAATACTTGTCTTGCTTCTTCAGTACTCGTTTTAAAATTTGGTATCATAACTACCATACTTAAACTCTTTGGAACTTTCACCTTTGAGTAAATAACTTGCTTTTCTACCATAGTAGATATAACCATTCCACCTAAAAAAGCTGGAACAACATTATCAGGATGTCCCTCTATTTCAGTAGCTTCTTTTATTATATCTTCTTTTGATAATATATTTCCCAGGAAAGTATTTGCCGCAACTATAGCTGCTACAATACAAGAGGAACTACTCCCCATACCTCTTGAAAGGGGTATCTTGGCTTTAGATATATTTATTCTAAAACCTTTTATTTCGTAATTATATTTCCTTAATATTTTTAAAAAACTGTTTATTATTAAATTCTCTTTTATAGGGATATCAGTTTCTTTCCCTTCGCTATAAAATTCATAACCTTGCTTTATTTCTTCAAATTCAATTTCATTATAATATTGTAACGCCATACCAAAAACATCGAAACCTGGCCCCATATTGGCAGTAGTAGCTGGCACTCTAACTTTTATCATATTCTGCACGTCCTTTAAGTTGTGTTTTCTTTTGAATTATAATATCATATCAAATTGCTATATTCAATATTTTTGTAATAATAATTAATTATTTTGTATAAATATAGAATCCTTTTAAAATCTACTTCTATTAGTTTATCCTTCTTTCTCAAAAACACACTTTATTTCTTCCTTGAGTTTTAGCCTTATATAAATTATTATCTGCATCTTTAATAGCACTTGTGAAATTTTCACTGTTACATTCTTTAAAACCACCACTTATAGTGATTTTTATCCCATTAAAGTCGTAGCCTTCAACTTTACTTCTTATAGCTTGTCCTATTTCAATCATTTGTTCTACTTCTAAGTGCTTTAGAACAATCAAAAATTCTTCTCCACCATATCTACCTACAAACCCCATATCCGCTACTATATTTTTTATAAGTAAAGCTACTTCTTTTAAAATATAATCACCTTTTTGATGTCCATATTGATCATTTACAACTTTAAAATAATCAATATCCATCATTATTATTCCTACAGTATAATTCTCATCAATATGCCCTATTAATGTAGTTTTTAAAATATTTAAAATTTCGGTATGGTTGTATAAATTTGTAAGCAAATCAGTTTTTGATAATTTTTCTAATTGTTTTTTCTCTATAAATAGTTGAAGTTTTAACTTATATTTACTCAAAGAGGACATCCATATGAAAAAAGATAACCCCATTACTACCATTACATTTATAGTTGAATATATTATATTATCTTTAAAATATAGTATTAACAAAGATAATATTATTGAAGGGATTATAGAAATCATAAAACTTACAATAGGTGAATGATAAAGCATTTCCACTACTACAAATAACATAATTACATGTGCGGTTAATCCTAAAGATGAATTTATATCTATCATAGTTGCCAAAATACCCCAAAACATTATAATCCCAATATCAATATATATATAAGATTTTTTGTTTTTAACCTGACCTTCTTTTAGCCACTTTTTCAATCTAAAATATTCCACAAATCCAAATACTATTGGAGATGCTTGTATGATATATTCAACATTAATGGGCCTATTAAAATCTTGTATCCATAGTTGAAATAAACATACTATCAAATCCGAAACAGCAATTATAAAGAAAAAAATATGCAAAGTGTATATATTCTCTTTTAGAACATCTTGAATAAAACCTTTTTTATCATACTCAATTTTTTTCATCATATGCATACCTCATGTCTTATATTTTTAGTTTAAGAATACTGTTTTATGTTCTTTATTCCATTATATTATACTTGCACTACCTTTACAATTTCTAATAAATGTATAATATTATTTTTTTACTTATTGAACATAATATTCACTATAGTAATAGCTGCAATAATTGCTGTTAAGTCCGCTAATAATGCTGCCCAAAGCGTATGTCTTATTTTTTTTATATTCACTGCCCCAAAATAAACTGTTAAAGTATAAAAAATAGTTTCCGTAGTTCCTATAATTACTGAAGCTAGTATTCCTATGTATGTATCAGCTCCATATTCTTTAAGTATGGATACAAAAACTCCTTGAGCTCCACTTCCTGATAAAGGTTTTATCATGACTAATGGAAGTATTTCTGGTGGAAGTCCTATAAAATCAACTAATGGCTTTGCAAGATAAATCAAATAATCTAAAGCCCCAGAGGATCTAAAAATTCCTACTGCTACTAACATTGCTAATAAGTATGGATAAATATTGAAACATAATGTAAGACCTTCCTTTGCCCCCTCCACAAAACATTCATAAACTTTAACTTTCTTTATCCCGCCATAAATCACTATAAAAACAATAAGTATAGGAATAATAGATATTATAAAATATTTCAATTGATTTCCTCCAATCTTTTAATGATGCCATTATATCAAAAAAACCTTTCTAAAATTTTGCAATAAAAAATTCCCATAATTGAAGCAAATCCTGTAGCTAGTATAGCCGGTACTATTATCACTCCCGGATTAGAAGATCCACAGGCTGCTCTCATTGAAATTACTGAGGTGGGTATTAATTGTATACAAGCCGCATTTAAAACTAAAAATAAAGCCATATCATTAGTTGCTGTATCTTTATCCTTATTTCCCTTTTGCATTTCCTCCATTGCTTTCACGCCAAAAGGTGTAGCAGCATTAGACAACCCCATCATATTGGAAGTTAAATTCATTAATATACTGCCCATAGCTTCTGGAGAAGCGGTTTTAAACAAAACTCTTAAAATAGGATTTAAAAGTTTAGATAATTTATCTGTTATACCACTTTTTTGAGCAATCTTCATTACACCACTCCATAAACACATTAAACCAATTAATCCAATAATCAAAGTTACTGAATCTTCTGTAGAATTTATAATTGACTTAGATAAAATTTCTCCTTTTCCTGTAGCTAGTCCAAAAATAACGCCTATTGCAATAATAAAAAACCAAATAATATTAATCATGTGTACTCCTTTTATTCAGTAATATTAGTATATTTTATGAGCTATATTTTAGATTTATGTAAACATAAAAAAATAAACCTAGATACCATTTATTGATATCTAGGTTTGCTTTTTAATTATTCACCATATAATTCAGCTATTTTTATAATAACTTCAACGGCTTTCTCCATAGAAGATAATGGTACAAACTCAAATTTACCATGAAAATTGTGTCCTCCAGCAAAAATATTTGGAGTTGGCAATCCCATAAAGGAAAGCCTTGCTCCATCAGTTCCGCCTCTAATTGGGTCGACAATCGCTTCTATCCCACATAGTTCCATTGCTTTCTTAGCTTTATCTACTATATACATTTTATCCTCAAATTTTTTCTTCATGTTAAAATACTGATCTTTTATTTCAATAGTTATAGTTCCCTCACCATATCTTTGATTTAATTCTTTTTCTAAAGAAAATAAAAATTCTTTTCTTTTTTCAAAATTTTCTCTACAAAAATCTCTTATAATTAGCTCTAAACTTGTATCTTCAACTGAACCTTTAAAATCTGTCAAGAAGTAAAACCCTTCATATCCACAAGTTTTTTCAGGAACTTCATCTTTGGGTAGTTTATTCATCAATTCATTCCCTATAAAAATAGAATTTATCATTTTACCTTTTGCACTACCTGGGTGAACATTTCTTCCTTTTACGTTAATTTTAACTCCTGCTGCATTAAAATTTTCAAATTGCAATTCCCCAATTTTACCACCATCCATAGTATAAGCTAATTGAGCTCCAAATTTTTCAACATCAAAGTAATCTGCCCCTTGACCTATTTCTTCATCTGGAGTAAATCCAATACGTATTTTACCATGTTTAATTTCTGGATGGGCTATTAAATACTCCATAGCTGTGATTATTTCAGCTATTCCTGCTTTATCATCTGCTCCTAATAATGTAGTTCCATCTGTAGTAATTAATGTATGTGATTTATACTGTTTTAATTCTGGGAAGTCTTTAACCTTCATAATAATATTTTCTTCTTTATTTAATAAAATATCTTTCCCATCATAATTTTCTATTATATTAGGTTTTACATTTGTCCCTGAATAATCAGGCGCTGTATCCATATGAGCTATAAATCCAATTGTAGGAATACTTTTTTCTATATTCGATGGCAAAGTAGCCATAACATAAGCTTTCTCATCTACAGATACCTCTACTAATCCTATATCTTTTAACTCTTTAACTAACTCTTTAGCAAATACAAGCTGGCTTTCCGTACTAGGAGTTTTGTTAGCATCTTCATCTGCTCTTGTATCAACTTTCACATATCTTAAAAATCTTTCTTTTAAATTATCCATTATATTCCTCCGATAGTTATATATTCTGATTCTTTTATTATAAACTATATAAGAAAATTATAATAGATTTACTTAGAAACAGAAATATTGGTTTTAACTTTAACATTTATTGGATATTCTATTGCTCCTTCATTAGCATCGTTTGAAGTTACCTTTATTATTCCTTCCCCTGAAAAAGAACTAGTTAAACTTTTTATAATCCCACTTTCTTTATCTAAATATAATTCGCCCTCTTCTTTTCCTTTTAAATCAAATTCATAAGCATTAGCGTTTATTATTTTTTTACTTAATTGCTCATTTGTAGTAAATTCTGATTTTCTATCAACCTTAAAAGTTTCATCAGATATTTCTACTACTTTAAATTCACTTTTTACATCAAAATCAATTATTTCTTTCATCTCTCCTTCAGTAGTCCATTTCTCTCCCTTTTTAACTCCTTGGTCTTTATACAAAATATTCATGTTATTTATTTTACTTATAAAATTATCTTTACCGAATTCTTCATAAATCAATTTTGAAGTCTTTTCTTTTTCCTCATAACTGTCAAATTGTATATTTTCAATTCCATCCTTTATGCTTTCATCTAAACCAACAACTTCATCTACTTTCCCATCTTGCCTAACATAAACAACAAAAGTTTTATCTATTAAATAAGATAGCACTTTGCTGACTTTATTATCTTGTATCTCATTAAATTCAGAACTATATTGTATACTTTCTTGTCCGTTTATAGTAAAACTAGCACTTATAGATTTCATTGTAACCATAAACTCTAAATTTTTTCTTTCATCAACAGTTTTAAGAAAAACTCCGTAATTAACTGTTTTTTTGATTTTATTTAATTCTGTTATTTCTTCTAATGCATTAACTATATCTTTCTCAAAATTTTCTTCCACTTGAAACATATCTCCTTGCTTTAACTTTAATTTAACATCTACTTTATTCATAGAGCAAGCTGGAATAAAAATTGTAATAATCAACATAATAATCATATATCTAAATTTCATCTTCAAAAATATAACCTCCCTTATTTCGAATTACTATATAATTAGTATTAATTTTTAATAAGGTTTTTATTATAAAAAAACAGTTTTTTTGTTGTAAAATTTATTTATTCAAAATTTATTTTCTAAATTTTCTATAGATTTTTCTATATACTATTGATTACAAATACTAAATATTGTAATATTATAGTATACCAATTAAATATTTTTAAAAATATCATAATAATTCTAAGGGAAGGTGATTTAAATGCTAAAAAAAGAAGGCATTGCTATGATTCTAGCTGGTGGACAAGGTACTAGGCTAAAAGCTTTAACAGAAAATAATGCTAAACCAGGAGTTCCATTTGGCGGTAAATATAGAATAATTGATTTTGCTTTAAGTAATTGTTCCAACTCAGGTATAGATACTATAGGTGTTTTAACTCAATATCAACCACACGTTTTAACAACACATATTGGTATAGGTACTCCTTGGGATTTAGATAGGAACAATGGTGGCGTAAGCGTCCTTCCTCCTCATATGAAGCAAGATGGCGGATATTGGTATATGGGAACAGCAGATGCTATTTACCAAAATATACAATATGTGGATACCTTTGATCCTGAATATATAATTATACTTTCTGGTGATCACATCTACAAAATGGATTATGCAAAAATGGTTAAATTTCATAAGGAAGAAGAAGCTGCAGCTACAATTGCTGTTATAGATGTTTCCATAGATGAAGCTAGCAGATTCGGAATTATGAATACAAATGAAGATGGTACAATTTACGAATTTGAAGAAAAACCTGAACATCCAAAAAGCACTAACGCTTCAATGGGTATTTATGTTTTTGATTGGAAACTTCTTAGAAAATATTTAATTGATGATGCAAAAGATAAAAACTCTAATCATGATTTTGGTCAAAATATAATTCCAAAATTCTTATCAAATGGCCTTAAGTTGATGGCTTACCCATTCTCTGGCTATTGGAAAGATGTTGGAACAATTGATAGTTACTGGCAAGCTAATATGGACTTACTAGACCCAAATAATGAACTAAATATTCATGATAAAAAATGGACAATATATTCTGTAAATCCCAACAAACCACCTCAATATATTGGAACAACTGCTAAGATAAAAAATTCTCTTTTAGTTGAAGGATGTACGGTTTTTGGTACAGTAAAAAATTCTATTCTTTTCCCTGGAGTTCATATTGGGAAAAACAGTATAATAGAAGACTCTGTAATAATGGCAAATTCTAAAATCGGTGATAATGTTATAGTAAGAAAAAGTATTATAGCTAACGATGTAACCATTAGAAAAAATTCAGTTGTAGGAAATGCTGATGAAATAACAGTTGTAGGTGAATATTCCGATGTTAAATCAAATTCAGTTGTAAAGTAAATCAAAATTGGAGGTGCCATTATGATAAATGATTACATGGGAATTATCAGTTTAATTGATGATGATTCTAATATTAAAAGTTTAACAAGAAATAGACAATTAGCTTCAATCCCTATTGCCGGAAGATATAGAATAATAGATTTCACATTATCAAATATGGTAAATTCAGGTGTTAGAAACATTGGGATTTTTACTAATAGTAATTCTAGGTCATTAATGGATCATTTAGGTTCAGGAAAAGATTGGGATTTAGATAGAAGAAGAAATGGTTTATTTATATTTAATACTCATAATACCATTTCAAACAGAAGCGATATTACTTTAATAAAAGATAATATTGAATACTTACATAGAAGTCACCAATCTCATGTTATTTATTCATATTCTAATATGATTTGTAATATTGATTATAAGAAAGCTATAGAATTTCATGAAAAATCTAAAAGTGATGTAACTCTTATTTCTAAAAACATCAAGAATGGTAAAATAAGTTTCCTAGGAAATCAAACCTTAAACTTAGATGAAAATAAAAAAGTTTTAAGTGTAGGAAATAATATAGGTAGTCAAGATGAACTTACAGTTTATGCTAATATGTTTATAATAAACAAAGAGGTTCTAATTTCTATACTATCTGAATGTATTTCAACAGGCTATTATACTACTGTTTCAGAATACATTAATGAAAATATTAATAAACTTTCTGTTAATGCTTTTGAACTTGATTGTTATTTAGAAAAAGTTGATTCTATTGAAAACTATTATAAAATCAATATGGATATGCTAAAAACAAAAACAAATAAAGAATTATTCTTTGCTGATAGAACTATTTATACAAAAGTTAAAGATGCTCCCCCTACTAAATATACTGATATTTCCTCAGTAAACAACTCTATGGTGGCAAATGGGTGTATTATTGACGGTTATGTAGAGAATAGTATAGTTTCTAGACGTGTTATTATTGAAAAAGGTGCTGTAGTAAAAAATTCAATAATAATGCAAAACTGTATCATCAAAGAAAATGCACGTTTAGAAAATGTTATATTAGATAAGAATGTTATATTAGAAAAAGGGAAAGAATTAAAGGGTGATTCAGAAAATCCTGTAGTAATTGAAAAAAGGCATTATTATACTAGATAATGATGTTAAATATAAATAAAAAAGAGCCTAGGCTCTTTTTTATTACAAAAATTTATAATATCGATTTATTTTCTCTACTATACTATAATGATAATGGTTTACTTAAATTGAAAGGTGGCTTAATAAATGGATGACAGAAGTAAAGTTATATTATTACATGAAAAAAGATTACAAATGCAACAAGAAAAGATAAATAAAAAGAAAAATCTTGGTTTAATGCCTATAGCAATTGCATTATTAATTATTTTAGCTACTATAGGAAGTATTTATTTTTATTTTAAACCTTCCTCAACTATAATCTTAGATATCCCTCCAAGGATTCAGTTAAAAGTCAATAAATTTAATCGTGTAGTTTCTTTTGAACCACTTAGAGCTGACGGTAAAGAACTTGCAGATAACTTAGATTTAAACAATTCTATCCTAGAGGATGCTTTAAAAGAAATAATATTATCCTGTGAAAAAGAAACTTTAATATCAGAAGATTATTACTCTTTTCAAAAAGCTATAAATTTATTCATTTCAAGTGATAAAAACAACCTTATCAATGTAGATAATTTTAAAGAGTTTATGTTTTCTAAAAAACTCAAGCTTATAATTAATCAAAATGGATATGATTACAAATAAAAAGCCCACTAAAGTGGACTTTTTATTTGTATATAGGTATTTCAAAAATTGGCTGTGCATTTTTACAAGCTTCAATTAATGATTTAATATTCTTAATTTGTTTATAAGCCCATGCTACATCTGAAGAGTATTGATGCCAGCTCACATTCACATTATATCTCATTTCATATAAAGTGTTTTGATTGTACTTTGAACTATTAATATATCCACTGCCTATATATTCAGCTCCACCTAATATGGCATCTTCAATAGAAAACCATCCTTGAGTATAAGCATATTCAGAACCATATTTATTAGGGTTACTATCTGTTGCCTTTATGCCAAATAAATTGTAAGTTATTTTCTTTTCTACCTGCAATCCATTCACTTCAGAAACTTCTATTCCTTTTGCCAAAGAAGATGTTCCGTTTCCAGTTTCTAATAAACAATGTGATACTAAATATATTGGATTTATATTTTTTGCTAAAGCTGCATCTAAAAATGCTTGTCCTTTTCCTTCTAAAATACCTTTTCCTACTAACAACTTATTTAAATCATCCACTGTAACTCCATCCATATATCTTAAGTCCATAAAAATATATTTTCCATAATCATCCATGAAGTTATTAGGATTTATATAAAATTTTAAAATAGCTGCACTAGGTTTTATCCATGAAGAGCCTGTACTAGTAACTGGTGCTCCATTTGTTATTTGATTAGTAACCATTTCATCTAAAGTCTTACTATAATTATCTGTTTTTATTGTTTCGTTTGCTTTTTTATTTGAAATTATTGAAGAATCTAATACTTTTATATATCCTGAATAAAAATTATCATAATCCGTATATGTATTGTTATGTTGACCTTGATTATTTGCTTTTCTTACGTATACCATTACCTTGTATCTTCCTGATGATAACCCACTATTTTTAGTCAATGTATAAATAGAAGATCCTTTTATAGCACTACTATATCCGCTTGTAATTTCTGTATAATTTACATTTGAATATTTATATGTAACATCGTAAAAATCATTGGTATACTTATAAACAAAAACTCTATACTGTACATTGTCATTAGTATTTGATGTGATTTTAAAATCAATTTTTGAATTATTAATCAAAGTATCTTGTTCCGTTTTAAAACTATTAATTGAAGGCAACTCTGAATAATTTGTGAAATCTTCAACGCTATTTTTTGTGATAAATTTCATTTTTACTGTTCCATCAAGGCTTGTCCCATCAATTGATTTTAAAGTTTCATCTATAACAACGTAATAGCTAGATGATGGAATATATCCATCTATAGGTGGATCTATGACAATAGTTTTGTTATCAGTAGCTAAGGTTATTGTAGCTGCAACTGATTTTCCACTCTCATCTATTACTTTTACGGTATTTGAATTTATACTATTCTTGTCCACTTCTGCACTAAGGGTTACTGTCCACGGTTTAGTTAAAGAAATATCACTTTTATCACCTATGCTATTTTCACTAATAGCTTTTTCACTTCCTAGTAAACCTATAAACACAATTGTTATGATAACTATTTTAACTATATTTAATTTACTTTTCAAATCTACACCCCCTATAAAGATTTTACCTTGTTTTCATCAAAAATTCAATAAATTTTTACAATTTTAATTTATTATTTTATTTTATTAAATTTTTAATTTAATGAATTACATTTTTTAATAAAATTATTAACTAATCTTCAATAGGTATTAAAATCCAAAAATAAAAGACCTACTATTTAAGCAGGTCTTTTGAAATACATTTTTATAAAATTATTCTAATTCATGAATAAACAATCCACTTCTTAGTTTAGGTTCAAACCAAGTAGATTTTGGTGGCATAACCTCATCTATATCTGCAATGCTCATTAAATCTTCAATGCTAGTAGGATACATAAGAAAAGCTACTTTCATTCCTTCATCTACTCTTTTTTCAAGCTCCTTTAATCCACGTATTCCACCAACAAAATCAATTCTTTTATCTTTTCTTGGATCTTGTATTCCTAAAATTGGTTTCAATAAATAATCCTGAAGAATAGATACATCCAATGATTTAACTAAATCATTTTTATTTATAAGATCTTCTTTTATTTTTAATTCATACCATTGTTGTTCCAAATACATACCAAAAGTTCCTCTTTTTATTAAAGCAATTGGTCCAGTTCCTTGGTATATATTTATACTAAATTTTTCCTCTATTTTTTTCAAAAACTGTTTTACTGATAACCCATTTAAATCCTCAACTATCCTATTATAATCCATAATATATAAATCTTTATGCGGAAAAGCTACTGATAGAAAATAATTAAACTCTTCATGTCCTTTAAAATTCACTTTATTATTTCTTCTAATAGTTGCCACTTTAGCTGCTGAAGCACATCTATGATGTCCATCTGCAATATATACTTCAGGTATATTTTCATAAAGCTTTATCAATTTATTTACTACTTCTTCATTTTCTATTCTCCAAACTATATGAGTTATTTCATCTTCGCTTTTAAAATTATACAAAGTTTCATTAGAATTTATCCACTGCTCCACTATTAAATTTATTTCTTCACTATTTTTATAAGTCAAGAAAATAGGACCAGTATTAGCATTGCAATAATCAACGTGATTAATTCTATCTATTTCTTTTTCTTCCCTAGTATGCTCGTGCTTTTTAATTTTATTATTGATATAATCATCTACAGAAGCACAAAACACTATTCCCGTTTGGACTCTTCCCTGCATAATTAAGCGATAAACATACAAACATTCTTTATTTTCTTTTACAAAAATACCTTTATCAATAAAATCATTAAGATTTTCTTTAGCTTTTTCATACACTATTTTATCATAAGGATTAGTATCCTGTCCCAAATCTATCTCTGCTTTATCTATATGAAGGAAAGAATAAGGATTGTTCTCAACCATTATTCTTGCTTCCTCACTACTCATAACGTCATAAGGCAATGCTGCAACTTTATCAGGAAATTCTTCACTTGGTCTTACAGCTTTAAATGCTTTTATACAAACCATAGTTTTAACTCCTTATACTTCTATTGCTTTAGCCCAGATTACATCATCCACACTATTAAATTTATCTAAATCTTCTTTACTAATTTTTTCATCTACATTTAAAATCATTAAAGCTTTTTCCCCTTTAGAATTTCTTCCAACTTGCATTGTAGCAACATTTATTCCACAAGTACCTACTAAAGTTCCCACTTTACCGATAACGCCTGGAACGTCTTTATTTTGAATAAAAATCATATTTTGACTTAGTTTAGCATCAACTTCATATTCACTAATCTCAACAATTTTACCTTCAGCATTTGTAGCAATTGCGCCTGATAAAGAAAACTCTTCCATGTTTTTATTAATTATTTTAATTCTAACTAGATTTGAATAGTTGTTATAGTATTCACTAAACTTTTTAACATTCATGCCTATGCCTGCTTGTTTTGCGCAGATTTGAGCATTGATATAATTAACTTTTTCTCCCATGATAGGCTGTAGTAGGCCTTTCAAGAAAGCTATATTTGCTAATTCTACATCTCCTTTTGCCACATCTCCCCAATAATTTATTTCTACAAATTTAACAGATTCTTTATTTATTTGGAAATATAATTTTCCTAAAGACTCCATTAAACTCAAATAAGGTTTAATGTGTTTAAACTCATCTCTATCCATACCTGGTAGATTAACCGCTGTTGCTACTATTTTACCTTGAAGTCCATTTCTTATTTGTAATGCAATTGTTAATCCTACATTTTTTTGAGCATCCAGTGTATTTGCTCCAATATGAGGTGTTAAAACTATATTATCTAGTTCATTTAAAGGAGATTCTCCTCTAGGCTCTTTTTCATGTACATCTAGTCCTGCACTAGCTATTTTACCGTTCTTTAAAGCATAATATAAAGCTTCTTCATCTATAAGCTTACCTCTTGCAGCATTAGTAAGTCTAGCTGTAGGTTTCATTAATTCAAATTCTCTATAACTTATCATATTTATAGTTTCTTCTGTCTTAGGAGTATGAATTGTTATAAAGTCTGATTCTACTAATAATTCTTCAAGAGTATTTTTTTTCTCAGCATCATATCTTTTAAATCTATCATCTGCAATATATGGATCGTAGGCTATTATATTCATTCCAAAAGCTTTCATTCTTTTTGCCATAAAAGCGCCTATTCTCCCCAGTCCAATTATTCCTAATGTTTTATTATATAGTTCTGTTCCTTCAAAGGTATTTCTACTCCAATTACCTTCTTTTAAATGTTTATCAGCATAAGGTATATCTCTTGCTTGAGCAAGCATAAGACCAATAGCTATTTCACAAGCAGATATAGTATTACTATCTGGTGTGTTAGCTACAATAATCCCTCTTTTAGTTGCCTCTGGTACATTTATATTATCAATACCATTTCCCGCTCTACCAATTATTTTAAGATTTTTGCCTGCATCCATTATTTCTCCATCAACTTTGGTTTCACTTCTAACTACAAGAGCACTATAATCACCAATTTTCTTTAACAATTCCTCTCTTTTCATGCCTATACAAATATCTACATCAAAGTCCTTTTGTAGTAATTCAATCCCAGTATCGTCTATTTTTTCTGCAATTATTATTCTTTCTTTCATTAATAAAATCCCCCTTATATTTAGTGTACAATTCATAGTGCATAGTTTACATACTTTCTATAAGCATTGTTTTAAAGCAGCTACCGTTCTTTCTATCATTTCTTCAGTCACATACCCCATATGTCCTATTCTAATCATTTTACCTTTTAAATGAGCCTGCCCACCGGCTATCACTATATTAAATTCTTTTTCCATTCTTGATTTTATAGCTGCCGCTCTTCCTTCTTGTTCTATTGTATAAGCAGTTAAATTATTTGATAAACAATTTGCATTTGTAAATATTTCTAAGCCCATTGTCTTTGTTTCTTTTCTTAATTTTTCAGCCAATAATTCATGTCTTTTAAATACATTACTTAATCCCTCTTCTTCAATCATCTTAAGTGCTTCATTAGTTCCTAAAATGAGAGAAACTGCTGGTGTATATGGTGTTTGAGGATTTTTGTTTTCTAATACTTTTCTTGCTTTTTTATAGTCCCAATAAAATTTTGGTAGATTGGATTTATTAGCACTTTCCCATCCCTTTTCTGACACTGCTACAAAAGCAAGTCCCGGAGGTGCCATTAAAGCCTTTTGTGATGCTGTAATCAAAACATCAATATTCCAATTATCCATTTGAATGTCTAATCCACCTAATCCGCTAACAGAATCAACTATAAATAAAGCTTCTTCCTCTTTCATAAATTCCCCAATTTCTTTTATTGGATTAACAATTGCTGTGGATGTTTCATTATGAGTTACTATAAGTCCCTTATACTCATTTTCATTAAACTTTTCTTTTATTTGTTCTACAGTAACACAATTGCCCCAAGGTATATTGATAGTATCCACTTTCAACTTAAAAATTCTACCAATTTCAGCAAACCTTTCTCCAAAAACTCCTGTACAAACAACTAAAATTCTATCTTCTTCTGAAAACATATTTACAATTGCACTTTCTAATCCACCTGTCCCCGCAGCTGGAAAAGTTAATACTGAATTTTGTGTTTGAAAAACATACTTTAATCTTTCTGAAAACTCACCAAATATTTCACTGAACTCTTTTGTTCTATGATGAATTACTGGCTCAGCCATTTTTCTCAATACTCTCTCCGGTACCGTAGTTGGACCCGGTGTCATTAATATTTTTTCCATTTTAGAAGTCCCCTTTCCCTAATATAATTATAAAATTATCTACAATTTATTTTACTATACAAAAAAAGCCTCCTTGATTTCTCAAGGACGCTTGTATTTTCACGTGGTACCACCTTAGTTCACTGATAAACAGTCTCAAAGTATAACGGACTTCCCGTTGTAAGTTTTCACCCCTACACAGCTCCAGGTCGGATTCAATAAATTTCTATGCTAATTCACACCATCCATTAGCTCTCTTTGATAAAAAACCTTATTTACTACTACCCTTTTTAGCTTTTATTTTAGGTATAATTATAATGAATAGTTTATAATAATGCAAGTAATTTTTATATGAACTTTAATAAATATTTTGCCTTTTGTATAAATTATACTATAATATACTTAAATGAATTCTAAAATTGAAGAAAATACATAATATTTCAGTTTTTAATTCTCAATTAAAAGAAGGGTGGTTATATAATGCAATTAGGTTTTATCTTTTCCCTTATATTCGCAATAATTGTTACAATTTTTGCTCTACAAAATTCTGCGGCCGTAAATATAAATTTTTTATTTGCTAATGTTGAAGTATCTCAAGCCTTGGTAATATTTGTATCTGCTGTTTTTGGTGCCATAATTGTGGCTATTTTAGGCTTTTACCGTGGTGTTAAAATTAAAATGAGTTTAAAAAAATCTAACAAGCAATTAGTTACTCTTGAAGATGAAAAAACTTCTATTCAAAACGAAAAAACTTCTGTTGAAGAAGAAAATTCTTATTTGAAGAAAGAAGTAGATTCATTAAGAACTACTATATCTTCTCTTAAAAATCCTTCAATGGAAACAGAAGTTATTGAAAAAAACATAACTGAATCTTCAGTTGAGGAAGAAAACAACATAATAGAATAGCCTGGATCATTTTAATTCTAATTGATTTCTGCTTTATAAACGGGCGGGCATGGAAACCCGCCCCTACAATATTTTAAGGTGCAGAAAAAATCACTGAAAATATTCATCTATAAAATCAAACACCTCTTTTTCATATCTCACTTTATCCACATCTATAGAACAAGCATGAGCTGCTTTTTCAGCTAAATATAATTTCTTATTATTTTTCTTAGCTTTATACATATCCTGTCCCATAAAAGTAGGTACATATTTATCTTCAGTACCATGAATAAATAAAGTTGGTATATCTGAATTTCTTATATCTTCTATAGGTTTAACTTTTTTAATTTTAAACTTAGCTTTTCTTAATACTCTAATAGAAGTCAAATGTATTAAAGGTGTCAATAAAAAATGATAGTCTTCCTTCATTCTTATTTTTAGTAATTGGTATAAATCAGAATATCCACAGTCTGCTATGATAAAATCCACATATTTATTTATACTTGCGTATTGAAGTACCGTAGCCGCTCCCATGGACTCACCATGTAAACCAATTAACTGAGATTCCGGCACTCTTTCTTTTATCCAATTAACCCATAAATCTAAGTCAAATTTTTCATAATATCCATAGCTAGTGTAATCACCGTCGCTATCACCATGTCTTCTATGATCATATATTAAAACATTCCATCCTTTTTTCGTAAATATTTCAGCATATTTAATAGACGTACTATGACTTACGGTAATTCCATGTACTATTATTATTGTTTTATTGACTTTCTCATCTCCTTTTATAAAAAGTCCGTTTAATTTTAAATTGTCTTTAGTTGTTATAACCACTTCTTCTTTCTCCAAGGTATCATAATACTTCTTATCTATAAGTCCTTTAGATGCTTGAGACTCATAAAGTTCCAATGAATTCTTAACTTTCATTTTAACTAACTTATTAAAATAAAAAGTTACTGCCTTGTAAAGAAAAATAACAATGACTACAACCAATATTAATATTATTAAATTTTTCATAATGGTATCCCCCCTACTAATAAATTTACAACAAGTTTTCCACATTGTCCACAATTAGCCTGTGCATAACTTGTTAATTTATTGTTAATTAACTGTAGTTTATTTAAAAAGTTAAATTTTAACATGAATTTTATCCTAATATAACTGATTTTGTCGAACTTTTCTACCTATTTTTATCCACATTCTTAACAAACCTGTTGATAACTATATATGATAATTTATCCAAATGTTCTATACTAATTAATTATAATCCTATATTTTCACTTTATAATCACTACTATTCATTGTAATTTGAATTCATGTTATAATGATAAAAAGATTTACTAGGAGGTTTATTATGCGAGTTGGTATGGGGTATGATGTGCATAAATTAGTTTATGATAGAGATTTGATTCTAGGTGGAGTTACCATCCCCTATGAGAAAGGCTTATTAGGTCATTCTGACGCTGATGTTTTAATACATGCTATAATGGATAGTCTTCTAGGTGCTGCCGCATTAGGGGATATAGGAAGGCACTTTCCTGATACTGATAACTCACTTAAGGGGATTTCAAGCATTATTTTATTAGAAAAAGTAAGAGATATTTTAGCAAGTGCTAACTATGAAATAGTAAATATAGATGCTACAATTATTGCTCAAAAACCGAAAATGGCTTTATTTATCCCTGAAATGGTAAAAAATATGAGCAAAGCCTTGAATATATCTGAAAGTCAAGTAAATGTAAAAGCAACCACTGAAGAGGGGCTTGGCTTCACTGGCACAGGCCAAGGAATTTCTTGCCAAAGCATTTGTTTGCTAGAAAAAATTTCTTAACTAACTAATCAAATAAAAAATAACCCGAGTTTAGGGTTATTTTTTTGTTTGTAGCTATTATTTAAGAGATCCTAATTCATTAACGGTTTTCTGTAATGTTTCGTCAGTATTTTTTAAAGCTCTTTGATTAGCAGAATACTCTCTACTAACTTCAATCATTTTTACCATTTGAGTTGTTAAATCTAAATTAGATCCTTCTAAAGCTTTTTGTTTAATACTAGGATTTTGACTTTCTATTTCTTGTATTCCATCTGCTGTATATAAATTTTTACCCATTCTACTCAAACTTTGTGTATCTTCAAACTCAACTATATTAAACTTTATAGTTCCATTTTCAATATTTTGTATTGTTCCATCAGAAGAAACCACCATACTTTCATCACCTACATATATGTAGGAATCATTACCTGTAACAGTATTTTTGCCCATAACAGCATAACCATTATCTGTCACAAGTTTTCCATTCATATCAGTATGAAAATTTCCACTTCTAGTATAAGCATAATTCCCATCTGAAATTTCAACTTTAAAAAATGCTTCTTCTAGAATAGCAAAATCTGTGTCTATTCCAGTTTCCAATATTGTTCCTTTATCTGAATTTTCATAAACAGTATTTGTTTCTATTCCAGGATTTATAGAGCCTACATCTTCATGTGTTAATCTATTTCTCACGTTCATTGCTTCTACTGATTTAGCTGTAACTAATTGCTCTTTAAAAGCAACAGTATCACTATTAGCAATATTATTGGCAACAATATCTTGTTTTAATTGTAAATGTTTCATTGCGGATGCCGATGTTTCCATTCCTCTTATCATTTACTTTCCACCTCACTATTATCAAATATTCTAACTTCATCTGGATATACCATGCCCATATCCCTTGCTTTTTTCTCAATATAGCTTTCACTGGTGTTTGGGCTAAAGGGGATAAGTATCAAACAAGTTATTATTATACCTAGTCCTAGTCCTATAATAAAAGTGGGAGTAATTATTTTTGTAAATCCTTTTGTATACTTTTTAATAATAACACCTCCCCTTTACCTATAGATAATTCAGACGCTATATCTTCCACACTTTTTCCTAAATCATCTAATATTTTAACCTTTTCATTTATAGAACTATTATCAAAATTCTTTTTTGTGGTTTCACTTGCATCTTTTGTTTTAGTTGTTCTTGTAGTTTTTGTGGTTCTTGGTTTTTTTGTACTTCCTGTACTTTTAATAGCATTTAATTTTTCATGGCTACTTTTTAACTGTTTTTCATCTTTAGCCTCTTCTATTTTATTTACTGTAATATCATCCAAAGCTTTATCTTGGCTATTTTCTTTAATTTCCATTAAACTTTCTTTTTTCTCAATTTCCTTTTCTTTACTTTCTATCGCTTTTTCTTTTCTAACTATAGATTTTTCCTTTCGCAAAAGGGTTTTTTCCATATCAATTAAACGTTTTTCTTTTTCATCTAAAGTGGATAAAGAATTTAACATTGTTTCTATATTATCTAATTTTTCATTAATAATTTCATTATAAACATGTAAATTATCTTCTTCAACTGTTTTTACTTGGGTATTTAATAAAAATTTTTCAGATTCTCTATTATCTTCTTTCATCTGCTGACGGAAAATTTCATTAAACTCTTTTTTATCTTCTAATAATTCCTCAACTATTTCATTATATTCCTTCTCAGATAATAATTCTTTATCTTCCAAAAGTTCTTCCTCTTGAATCATAAATAAATTTTTATCTTTTTCTAAAATATTATTTTCTAAGATATCTTTTTTATTGCTTTTTATGTATAAAATTACACCTCCTACAAAAATCAAAATTCCTATAGCTAATAATATATACACCATTTTTTATTCCTCTGTTTCATTTAATTTTATCTTAAATATTGTTCTAACTTTTTCAATGCCTTACCGTGAATTTGAGATATCCTAGAAATAGATACCTCCATTATATAAGCTATTTCTTTTAAAGATAATTCTTCTGTATAAATCAAATTAAGAATAATTCTTTCTCTTTCATTTAATTTATCCAAAGCTTTTATAAGAAGTTTGCTATTTTCATTTTTTAACAGTTCATCCTCTGGAGATTTAATATTTTTATCAATTAATAAATCTTTTAAACAACTTTCATTGTCTTCATCTATTGCAGAATTTTGCTCCAAATAATAGTTTGCAATATTCTGAGCAGAATCCTTTATTTTAAATAATTCTTCTAAATCAATACCTAAAAATTTAGCAACTTCTTTGTCTTCAGGTTCTCTTAATATTTTATTTCTTAAATCATCCACAGCATTATTATACTCATTGAGTTTCTTAACTTTTCCTCTAGATAAATTAGACTGTTTACGTATTTCGTCTATCATTGCCCCTTTAATTCTCAAAGATGCAAAAGCGGCAAATACCACGTTTTTATCTTCGTCATATTTATCCACAGCTTCCATTAATCCAATAACTCCTACGCTATATAGATCCTCTTTTGTAAGGCTCATATTACTATTTAATTTTATACCTTTTGAAATCTTATGTACCAAAGGAAGATGTTCTATTATCATTTCTTCCCTTTTATTATTCTTAAGTTCATAATTATTTTTCAATAGAATCACCAATTTTCCTTTAAAATAATATTTCAAAGTATAATTTTTATATTCATGTTTATAAAAGTACTTTTATCTAAAAACCCTCATCATTCTACTAACAACTTGTTGCATAGTTGTTTTTTCTGCATTTGAATATTTTTGTCCTAACAATTTATCAACTATACTACTTATATTTTTACTAGCAGTACAATTAGGATGCAATTCAATAAAAGGGGTTTGCTCCATAACAGAATCTTTTACTTTAGAATCTTCAACTACATACCCTAGTTTGTTTAAATGTATTCCTAAAAAGCTTAAAGCTGCTTTTTCTAATCTATTAAAAATAGCATCAGCATTTCTTTGATCTCTTGTTTTATTTATAACCACTTTTATAGAATCTTTTATACTCATTTTTGCAACCATCTTAATTAAACTATAAGCATCTGTAAGTGATGTAGGCTCTGGAGTAGTTACTAATATCATTTCCTGGGAAAAAGAAATAAAAGATAAAAGATTTCTTGAAACACCAGCACTAGTATCTATTAAAATAATATCAATATCCTTAAGTTGCAGCATGCCCTCAATTAATGCATTTTGCCTTTCCTCACTAACTTCTGTCATTTCAAAAAATCCACTTCCACCAGAAATTATTTTAACTCCACTTTCACTTTCAATTACAACTTCTCTTAAAGGAACTCCTTTATAAATAACATCATGCAAAGTCTTTTTAGGTACTATTCCAAATAATACATTTACATTAGCCATGCCATAGTCGCCATCAATAATAAGAACCTTACGCCCTCTTCTTTGCATTTCAACAGCTAGATTAACTGTAAAATTACTTTTTCCCACTCCACCTTTCCCAGATGTTATGGTGTAAACTAAAACATTGTTATTATTAACACTTTCCTCTTTATGTTTTACTTCATTATTTTTAGTAGAAATCATTTTTCTTAAATTTTGTGCCTGATCCATCATGATCTTATCTCTCCCCAAATATAGTAGAAAAGTTTATCTATACTAGCTGTTTCAATATCATCAGGAACATTTTGACCTGTGCATAAATATGATATCGGTTTATCAATATATTTTGCAATATTTATTATATTTCCATAGCCTGAACTCTCATCTAATTTTGTTAATATATATTTATCATACCCTATTTGCTCATAACTGTCTGCGATGCCCTTTATATCTTTAAATTTTGTAGTTAAACTAAGTACCAAATATACACTTTTTTCTTTTATTTCGTCCATATATTCTTTTATTTCATTTATTTGATCATCATTTTTAAAACTACGTCCTGTAGAATCAATTAAAATCAAATCGTATTTATTAAACTTTTGAATTGCTTTTTTCATATCTTCTTTTTTCACTACAACTTCTAAAGGAATATTTAATATATCAGCATAAGTTTTTAACTGCTCAACTGCACCTATTCTATAAGTGTCTAATGTAATTAACGCCACTTTTTTATTATTAACCAATGATTCTTTCGCCGCTATTTTAGCTATAGTAGTTGTTTTTCCTACCCCTGTTGGTCCTATAAAAGATATAATTTTATTATCTATATTTTCATTTATAACTACATTGTTTTTTACTTCTTCCCATAAAAATTCATTTAAAACAAATTTATTAATATTTGCTTTTTCTAATTTATGCTCATTACAATATTCAATAAACTCTTTTTGAATTTCTTTACTAAGATCACTTAATTCAAGTAAATCTTCTATTTCATTCCCTGATTCTTTTTTCTCATACTTATTTTTTGATTCTTTAGATTTTGATATTTCTTCTTCATCGACTGCAGCAATTACTTCTCTTTTCTTTTTTTTCATAAAACCTAATGGCCCTTTATTTTTTATATAGTGGTCACTTATAATTACTGCTTTATCTCCTAGGTCCATTCTTATTCTAATCATAGCTTCTTGCATATTGCTTACCACATATTTTTTAACTATCATCTAGTTTCACCATCCCAACTGCTTCTATATCGATATAATTAGGTATTTCATTTAAAGATATTACCGCTACTTTTGGAAAAGCAATTTCTATCATTCTCTTAAAAGCCGGTCTAATTTTTGGTGCCGCTAAAATTACCCCCTCTTTTCCTTGCATAGCTAAGTTTTCTATATTTGAATGAATTTTTTGAAGTATTTTTGTATTTATATTAGGATCAATAGCTGGAAAAGATCCTTGTATAGATTTCTGCACATTATCAGATAATAATTTTTCTAATTGTGGGTGTAATGTAATTACATTTAATTTTTTATCTCCATCTAAATAATCCAGAACAATACTTCTACCTAATTTATATCTTACATACTCAGTAAGTAATTCCACATCTTTTGTATTAATAGCATAATCAGCCAAAGTTTCTAATATAGTTACCATATCCCTTACTGATACTTTTTCTCTTAATAAATTTTGTAATATCTTTTGAACTTCCCCTAAGCTTAATAGCTCTGGAATCAATTCTTCCACTACTGCACTATTTTCTTCTTTAACACTATCCACTAATTCCTTAACATCTTGTCTTGTTATTAGCTCATGACTATTTTGCTTTATAATTTCTTTTAAATGTGTTATTAGTACAGTGGTTGGATCTACTACTGTATATCCCTTCATTTCCGCTAAATCTTGTTCAGATTTTTCCACCCATACCGCAGGTAGTCCAAAAGCTGGTTCCACTGTAGGTATTCCTTGTATATCAATGGAATCACTGCCTGGATCCATAACTAAAAGCCTATTATGGACTATAGTTCCTCTTGCTACATCATTTCCTCTAATTTTAATAAGATATTCATTATGAGAAAGCATTAAATTATCTCTTATTCTAATAGGTCTTATTACAATACCCATCTCATTTGCAATTTGTCTTCTCATAGCAGAAATCCTTTGTACTAAATCTCCTCCAGCTTCTTTATCAACTAAAGGTATCAAATCGTAGGAAATTTCTATCTCTAATGATTCTAATCCATCCACTTTTACTTCTGATGGAGGGGCTTCTTCTGTTTCATTTTCTTGTATTCGCTCTTCAATCTCTTTTGGCCCATTCTTTTGATCTTGATATAATAAATAAGCTATTCCAGCTGTTATTATTGCCATCACGTAGAAAGGGAACGCTGGGAACCCTGGTACAGTTCCTATAGCTAAAAGTAGTCCTGAAACAATGGCGATTACCTTCCACATTGCAAATAATTGTTTAGTTAATTCCGATCCAAAACTAGACTTAGAATTTGAACGTGTAATTAAAATACCTGTAGCAATAGATATTAATAAAGCTGGAACTTGACCTACTAACCCGTCACCAATGGTTAATAAACCAAATTGAGCTACTGCCTCTGATACACTCATTCCCTTTTGTAGTGAAAATATAGCAATTCCACCTAGAAAGTTAATAATAACTATAACAATACCAGCAATAGCATCTCCCTTAACAAATTTACTAGCACCATCCATGGTTCCATAAAAATCTGCTTCTCTTTGAAGATCTTCTCTTCTTTTTTTAGCTTGAGCATCTGTAATAGTTCCTGCATTTAAGTCTGCATCAATACTCATTTGCTTACCTGGCATAGCATCAAGAGTAAATCTTGCTGCAACTTCAGCTACTCTTCCCGCACCATTAGTTATAACTATAAATTGTATAAGTACGATAATAAGAAATATAATTGCTCCTACTATATAATTATCCCCAGTAACAAAACTTCCAAAAGCCGTTATTACAGTTCCCGCTTCTCCTTGACTTAAAATAAGTCTAGTAGATGATACATTTAACCCCAGTCTAAACAAAGTGGTTACTAGTAACAATGTTGGGAATACAGAAAGTTCTAATATACTAGTTGTAAACATTGTTAGAATAAATATTATTAATGAAAATGTTATATTAAATACCAAAAGTATATCTAGTATTGCCGGTGGAAGGGGTATAATTATAATAGCTATAATTCCCATTACACCAAGAGCTGCTAGGGTATCCATATTATTTACTATTCTTTTGACTCCAGAAGAATTTTTATTCTCCAAAAAACTCACCTACACTCTTCTTCTTGATTTCGTAAAGTTTCTTTTCTTTTGTTCTAATTTATATATAAATGCTAAAATTTCTGCTAAAGCTCCATAAAATTCTGCAGGTATTTCTTGCCCAATCTTTACTCTTTTATATATTACTCTTGCTAAAGGTTTATTTTCGATTATTGGTATATCTTTAGCTTTGGCTATTTCTCTTATTTTAGCCGCTAAATTATCAGCTCCCTTAGCTAATAATTTTGGCGCATCATCTATGGACTCATCATATCTTATTGCTAAAGCAAGATGAGTAGGATTTGTAACAATCACTGAAGCTTTTTCCACATCAGCCATCATTCTGTTCATTGCTAATTGTCTTTGTTTTTGTTTTCTTTTTGATTTTATTAAAGGGTCACCCTCAATTTGTTTATATTCTTCTTTAACCTCATGCTTTGTCATTTTTAAACTTTTCTTAAAATCATATCTTTGGTATACATAATCCACTATTCCTACCATAACTAAAATTATAGCAAATTTCATAATAAATCCACCTAATAGTTGGCTTAAATATGTATAATAATTATTCACCGAGGTAAGAGAAATTTGTTGTATATCCACAATATTATCTTTAATAAAATTATAACAAATATAAGTAACTAGACCTAACTTAGCTAAGTTTTTCAAAAGCCCAAAAAATACTTTTTTTGAAAATAATCTTTTAAAACCTTCAATAGGATTTAATTTTTTAAAATCTGGTTTTAAAGGGTGAAAAGAATAATTAAATCTAGTTTGTGCTAAATTTATAACTATAGCTGAAATAAATAGCACGCCAAAAACCGGAATTATTATTTGTATTAAAACTAAAATTTGTGCTGTAAAAAAACTTCTCACACTACTAGATGTAAAATTCATCATATAATTCGTAGAGAGTCCTTGCCTTAAATAATTAGCTATGGTTTTAAAAATAGAGTTTCCTAGTCCACTAGCCACTAAAGCAAATATAAATAATTGAAGTGAAGAATTTAAATCTTGGCTTTTAGCAATTTGTCCTTTTTTCTTTGCATCTTGATATTTTTTAGGAGTAGGGTCTTCTGTTTTTTCATCTTCTACCAAAAATAGATTAGAAATTTTTCTAGTATTTATTGATATTTTATTTTCAAAGGAACCTGCAAAGCTGAATGCTGGTGGTTTCCTATAATAAAAAATAATAATCAGTATGATATGAACTATTAAAATATAAAAAGAAAGATTATTAATCATGTATTTCCCCTTAATTTCCTTTTGATAAGATTTCTATTATATTATTTAACTCAGACGGAATCATCTCCACCACTCCACCTATAAGATTAATTACAATAGGCAATATAGAGAAAAAAGTGAATAATCCTACTAAAACCTTTAAAGGAAGTCCCAGCATCAATACATTTAATTGAGGTACTGTTCTAGACATTATTCCTAAAACCAAATCCGAAATAACAAAAACTAAAATCATAGGTGCCGCTATTTGAACTGCTATGGTAAAACACTTCACTATTAATTGAAGTATAGCAACACCACTAAGCGCACTAATACTATAATTTCCTATATCAATAATTTTAAAACTATTTACTACTCCAATAATAAGATAATAATGTCCATTTAAAATAAAATATAAAATTACAGTAAGCCAAAAATATATCTGTCCATATATAGATAATTTATCTCCTGATGTAGGATCAAATATTGTAGAAGCTGAAAAACCTCCTTGAATATCAATAAATTGACCAGCCATTTGAGTACTCATAAAAACAATATTCACTGCAAATCCCATTGTTAATCCTACCGCCACCTCTTTTATCAATAATACTACAAATAGATCCATTCCCACTGATAAAGTTTTATCTATTTCAGCCACATTAATAAAAACTAAATAAGCTATTATAATACAAAAACCTATTTTGAAAGTGTTGGGAAGTCCTTTTATATTCAATAAAGGAGTGGTAATAAACATACTTGTAATTCTAACTAAAATAAGAAAAAAAACAGTGAAATTTAAAGTAATCATAGCCACCTACCTCAATACATTTGTTAAATTAACCATAGTTCTATTAAAAAATGCTATAAGTGTATTTAACATAAAATTCCCAAAAAAAATCAAAGACAAAAATACTGCAATTAATTTTGGAACAAAAGTTAATGTTTGATCTTGAATTTGAGTAGTTGCTTGAATAATGCTTATTATCAATCCTATCAACATTGAAACAATTAATACAGGCGCTGATACAATCATTATAGTAAAAAAAGCATCTCTCATTATATCTAATACCATGGCTTGACTCATATACTTCCTCCTAAATAAAACTTTCCACTAGTGATTTAACTACCAGATTCCATCCATCTACCATTACAAATAATAAAATTTTAAAAGGAAGAGAAATCATTACAGGAGATAACATAAACATACCCATGGACATCAAAATACTAGCAACCACCATATCCACAATAACAAAAGGAATAAAAAGCAAAAATCCTATTTGAAAAGCTGTTTTTAACTCACTTATAACAAAAGCAGGAACTAAAACAGTAAATCCAGTATCAATAGCTTGGTCTGGAACTTCTGTATCAGATAAATCTATAAACAAAGCCAAATCCTTTTCTCTTGTTTGTTTTAACATAAATTCCTTTATGGGTTTTGAACCTATTTCTATGGCTTCTTCTTGAGTAATTGTTTCTTCTAAATAAGGATTAACCGCATTATCCATAACATCATTGTAAACTGGTGCCATTATAAAAAATGTTAAAAACAATGCCAATCCAACTAAAATTTGATTAGGAGGACTTTGTTGAGTTCCTAATGCATTTCTCAAAAATGAAAATACCACAATTATTCTTGTAAAAGAAGTCATCAAGATAAGTATAGATGGTGCCAGCGTCAAAACAGTTAATAGAACCAATAATTTAATACTATCCATGGTTTCTACTGGGTTGGCCGCTTCTCCTATATCAATTCCAATCTGTGGAATAGGTATCGGTTCTGCAAAAGCCGATATCTTCATAAGAGTCATAAAAGCAATAAAAATAATACTAAAAATCCATACCTTTTTTCTCATTATTATTCTTTATCCTTCCTAAAAAAGTTGGAACTTTTATTTATAATATTTGCTAAATTTAAATTACTCATATCCAATTCTTTATTTAAATATTTTTCTTCTAATTCTTTAGGAAGTTTTTCAATTTTATTTACACTATTATCGCTTACTCCCATCAAAAATAGTTCTTCCCCAACTTTAACTATACAAATACTGCTTTTATTGGATAGCGAAAGTCTTTCAAGCATTTTTAAATTTTTATTTCCTAAAGGATTTATATATTTTTTACTAACTTTAGCACTAATAAATATTAATAAAAGCACTACAACAAGAGCTAGTAACATTTGCATAAAGGCCGCTAAAAAACTAAAATCACTTCCCAATATTTATCCTTCTTTCTATTGCATCATAAAATCCGTAAAATATACATTAGATACTATTGTTCCTCCTAGAAGCTCATTTAATGTATCTTTTATCTCAACTTTCAAATTTTCTGTTCCTTCTTCTAGCAAAAGTTCTTCTTTTGTTTTACTTCTTAAAGTTTGAATAAGAGAATCTCTTATTTTATCTTCATTATTATTAATTATTGCAGCATCATCCCCACTTAAACAACCTAACACTATAACTGTTCTTAAATAGCTATTTTTATCATCAGCTTTTAAGTTTACAATAAATTGTTTTAATGCAATCTGTTGTTCTACTACAACTTCTTCTTTATTCATTATATTGTTTGCAAACTCTGGATTTCTCAAAAAGAAAAATAAAGCTGCTGCAGCTATGACTAGAACTATTCCTAAAATAACTATAATCAATTTCCCTTTTTTCTTTTCTTTTTTTTCTTTCTTCTCTTTTTTTTCCGCCATTATTTAATCCCCACACTATTCCTCAATATTTTCTTCATTTAAATATTTAACAACAATATTAACTCTTCTATTTAATTGTCGATTTTCACTAGAATCATTACTAACCTTAGGTTTATATTCTCCATGTCCTACCGCACTTAATCGACTAGGATCTATGCCTTGTGTTTCCGAGAAATACCTTACCACTGTTATAGCTCTAGATGCTGATAATTCCCAATTACTTTTAAATTCATAAGTACTTATTGGTATATTATCTGTATGTCCTTCTACCATAATTTCATTAGGCATATTTTTTAATTTCTGCCCTAATGTATTTAATATACCCAGAGACTCTTCTCTTAAATCTGCTTTACCAGTCTCGAAAAATAGATAATCCTTTATATCTATTAAAATCCCCATACTGGTTATATTAACCTCTACACTTCCTTCTAATTCTTTTTCTGCTACATAAGCTTTAATTTCTTTACTAAGCTGTTCTATAGCTTCTTTATCCGTTACAACCTGATCATTTAATACTTCTTCTTCAATTCCATCAGGAGGTGACTCTTCTGTTAGAATATCATCTTCTCTATTTTCTGGATTGGTATCTTCTTGAATTACGGAAGCTCCACTATCCGTTAAAATACTTCTTAGTCCATTAGCAACATCTGTAAATTTGTTTTCATCCACACTAGAAATAGAATAAAGAAGTATAAAAAATGTTAACAACAATGTCATAAGGTCTGAAAAGGTGGTCATCCATAAAGGAGAGCCTCCACCTTCTGTTGATTTTTTCTTACGCATTTTCGTACTCCACCTTTGTTATGGAATCATCTTTTCTTTTAAGTCTTTCTTGCGGCGATAAGTATGTTCCTAATTTTTCTTCTATATTCATAGTACTCATTTTACTTTGAACAGATAAAACACCATCTATCATCATGGTTCTTAAATAAACTTCATCTGAAGACTTAACCTCTAGATTACTGGCTATTGGTAGCACAACCAAATTAGCAAATAAAGCTCCATAAAAAGTAGTTATTAAAGCTGTGGCCATACCTGTTCCTATGGCTGCTGCATCGGAAAGATTGGCAAGCATTCCTATAAGACCAATAATTGTTCCTAACATACCAAAAGCCGGTGCATATTCTCCCCATTTTTTAAAGAGTCTTTGTCCCTCTGTATGTCTTTCCTCTGCTGCATCAATTTCTAATTCTAAGATTTCCTTTATAAGTTCAACTTCCATGGCATCTATAACCATTAACAATCCTCTTTTTAAGAATTTATCTTGAATCTCTTCAACTTGCTCTTCTATAGAATTAAATCCATCTTTTTTTGCTTTTTTAGATAAATCTATAAATGTATCAATCAACTGTGATTTATCAGTATTTATTTCTGAAAAAGCTATTTTTAAAAGAGCTGGTATCTTTTTCACATTATCAAAAGGTTCCCCTATAAATAAAGCCATCATTGATCCACCTATGGTTATAAGAAATGAAGGTAAATCAATATATCCATTTATGCTTCCCGCCATCATTATGGATCCCACAATCAAAACAAAACCCATAACCAATCCTATCAATGTGGTCAAACTACGTTTCAAATATTCCACCCCTTTGGTTCTATGCAATTCACCTAGATGCTAAGTTTATTGGCTAAAATATGTTTTAATCATTGATAGAAGACTAAAAATCCTTTGTCTTCTATCAATGATTTTTTATTTTTCTTAACTTGCTATTTTATCTTTTTAAGCTCAATAATTCTTGTAACATTTCATCTGATGTTGTTATTGATCTTGAGTTTGCTTGATAAGCTCTACTTGTTATTATCATTTCTGTGAACTCATTAGCTAAATCTACGTTGGAAACTTCTAGTACCCCTTGATTAATTATACCAAAAGAGTTTTCACCAGCTTTTCCATACATAGGTTCCGCCGAGTTAGCAGTTTTTCCGTAAGTATTTGCCCCTTCTTTAGTTAAACCTTCTTGATTAGTAAATTTTGCTATCGCTATCCGACCCAGTTTATAACTGTTTTGATCACTTCCTATGGCTGTTATCAATCCTGAGCTATCTACATTGAACGTTTCTAGAGTAACTGCCGGAATAGCTGTAGTGGGAGGAGGGCCAGCTGACGCAGCTACCGCAGGGACAAGCTCTGTAGGTATTTTCAATTCTCTTAAATCGCCTTCAGATGTAGTACCATCGGCATCCAAGTCTTTGCTAATTCCATTAATATCAACTTCATACCCTAAAACTTTATTTCCCGAAGAATTCACAAGATTTCCATCAGAATCTTTATAAAAAGACCCATCTCTTGTATAACTTACAGTATTCGGAGCCCCTGTTGCTGCATTAATATTTGATGAAACTACAAAGAAACCCTCTCTCTCAATTGCAAAATCAAATTCTCTACCAGTTGGTTGTTGAACTCCATCTGAGGTCATTGTATCGATAGAGCTTACAGTTGTTCCAAGTCCTACTTGCTTTGGATTTTTTGCTCCTTTTCCACTGGTATCAGGTCCTAAGGCAGTAGACATTGTATTACTAAGCGTTTCTTGAAATTTAACTCTACTAGATTTAAAAGCTGTTGTATTAACATTGGCAATATTATTACCTATAACGTCCATTTTAACTTGATTACTTTTCATACCACTTACGCCTGAGTATAACGATCTTAACATTTTAAAAATCCCCCTTATTCATTTATAATTTCATTTATATTATCAATACTATATTCTTGTCCATTGCACGTAAAAGTTAATTCTCCGTTAAGATTTTTCACTTTTTCTATAATTCCTGTTTGTGATTGTCCCTCATATGTAACTTTAACTTCTTTTCCAATCAAAGATGTCCCTAATTGAACATTTTGTAGATTAATTAAAGTAAGCATATTCGTATTTAAATTATCCATTTGTTCCAAAGTTGAAAACTGAGCTAATTGAGCTATATATGCCGAATCATCCACAGATTCCATTGGGTCTTGATACTGTAACTGTGCTGATAATATCTTTAAAAATGCATCTTTACCTAGATTGTTAGTTGCATTCTGTTGAGATTGACTTCCTGTAGTAGTATAAGATGAACTATTTATACTTAACGAATCTATTGCCATTGTTTTCCTCCTACATTAGAATGTTAATATTTCCATTAACATTATTTTTTCTGTTTTTATTTCCATAGCTTTGATTATTTATTGTTTCAGTATAAAGTTTTTTTCTTGTATTTCCACTCACCTCATACTGATTTTGATTCTTACTCTGATTCTGGTTGAAATTCTTATTACTGTCTGCATTCGGATTTCCTTCATTACTATTTCCTTTATTGCCTTCTTGATTAAAAGAAAGATTTGATGAAATATTTTGCTTGGATTCTACATTAATTTGAGAAATCTTTATGTTTTTATTATCAAGTGTTTCCTGTATTAAATTCATATTTTTTTCAACTAATTGCTTAATTTCATTTGACTGTACTTGCAACTTAGCTACTATAATACCATCTTTTTTCTCTAATTGAATAAATAGTTCCCCTAGTTCTTGAGGTTTTAATTTTACTTTTATAATGGAGTTTTCATCATTTTTCATTATACTTGTTTTATTAACTATATTTTCAACAACTTCATCCAAATTTTTAATTTCTTGCGAATTGTTTATATTAGCTTTATGAGGAGAAATCTTTGTACTACTAGTTTCACTTATGCCAGTCAAATAATTTATTTGTTTATTATCTAGTGACTCTTTTGATTTATCATCTGTTTTTAATTCTTCCCCTTTTAAATCTACTCCTTTTATTGCCTCTTGTAAATTCTCTTTTAATTCTTCTATCGTATAATTGGTTGCTTCTAATTCCTTGATACCATTCTCGGTATTAGTGATTTGCATACTTGTATCTTGAAAATTGGTATTTCTTATATCTTTTATAGGTTCAAACCTTACATTTTCTATTCCTTTAACTGGTTGTTCTACACTTTTTAATTCTTTACTAAAAGCTTCTACTTCTTTTATTACTTCTTGGATTTTCTCTTTTAATTGTTCTATATTTTCTGGTTTTAATTGTTCTATATTTTCTGGTTTTAATTCCTTGTTTTCTGTGAAAACTTCTTCTATCGCATAATTGACTGATTCTAAGCTTTTGATACCATTTTTTATATTTGTTGTTTCTATATTTATATCTTGAAAATTGGTATTTCTTATAGCTCTTATAGCTTCGAACTTTTGATTTTCTATTGCTTTAACTGGTTGTTCTACACTTTTTAATTCTTTACTAAAAGCTTC
>NZ_FQXM01000039.1 GCF_900129965.1 Clostridium grantii DSM 8605
TAATTTATCCACCATATCATAAGCTATAACTTCATCTTCCACAGTAAAACCATATAAATCTATGCTATTATTCAATATAGTTTCATCTTGAACTTCTCTATAATGCTTAATTGTTCCTTTAAGTAGATTTATATTACTACGTTTAACTGTGATAGCTAAAAACGAGCTAAAAGAATTTGAATTTATATTATATAAATTAATAGCTTTTATAATACTTAAAATACTATGTTGTACAATATCCTCAAACTCATACCCTGGTATATGATATTTTGATGCCTCACTTATTACCAAAGGCATATATTTATTTATAATAGTTTCAGTAGCCATGCTATCTCCTTGTTTTGCTTTTATAATTAAATCTTTCAAGTTGACACCCCCAATTTATATCTAGTGTAGGCCTGCTACACCGCTAAATTTTATCTATAATTTTCTCTTTTCTAATACACCTTATCTTTGTATTGCAACGCAAAAATACCGTAAAATTCAGTTATGAATAATACGGTATTTTAAAAATTATTAAATTGGATTAGAATCACAAACAACTGTTATGCTCATTATTTAACCTTATCAATCTTTTCAATATATAAACTTATTTCTCCACAAATAGGACACACTGCCACTGTAGGCTTTTCACTAAAACCTTTTTTTGCAATAGTCATATTTGCTAATATCGTAGAATTATTTATTTTCACTTTGTATCCATCAACCATGGTTGAACCACAATTCTTACAAACTCTCATATTGTTCTCTCCCTTCGCCAAATAAGAATATTGCTTATTAAATTTATCTACTGTTTTTATCCATAAATATTTATTTTTCAGAAAGGTTATATAAATAAAAGCAAAAAAGAATCTCCATCCTCTCAAAGAACTTCCACACTCAAATTCAATAACATCATTTTCTGAAATATAAAAATCCAACTTATTACTTCTACACCAATCAATCTTTAAATAAATTGTATGCTCACCTGGTGCAACTTCAAAACTATTTATTTCCCCCTGATTAATATCACCTAAATAATTATTATCTAATATTATTTTGTATTTTCGCATACTATCTGCATATCCATTTTTTCTTCTAATCTTTATCAAAATATCAACTCCATAATTTAGTTATATAAGAAAAATGTGAACTGATTTAAAAAGAAGTTACTGATGTAGAATTTACTTGAGAAAACAATACAAATCCAAGGATTATAACTAATTGACAACATACACCTATAATACTGACAACCCTTCCTGATACAGCCAAACCAATTCCCGTTTCCTTGGAATTGTTTATTTCTTTAATAGATTTATAGGACATGACTATTCCCATGATGCCAAGTATTAACCCAATAAAAGGTAAGAATATTGATAAAATCCCTAATACTAATGAGGATATTGATTTATTGTTTGTTTTTTCCATGTTATATTTAACCCTCTTCTCCATAATATATTATAATTTTAAATTAATTCATATGTAAATTATAACGCATTTCCCATATTACTACATCATTATATTTCTACAATAGTAAAGATTTTTATTTTTAGAGGGATTCAAGTTCAACTATGAATTTTTACATGTCCTATAACTCCCAGGAATCAATGATTTTAGAAAACTAGTTGATACGTCTAGTTTTTAGTACATGTATAAAATAAGTTTACGTATGGTTTATCCGTAGGTATCCCAGTTCAACTATTAATTTATACATGCCTCAAAACTCCCAAAGGCCGGAGCTTTTGAAACAAGTATAAATTAAGTTTCACAATGGGATCCCTATAATACCGTATTATTCAATTTTCAAAGATCATTATTCCTACTTTTAATTGGAATGTGCTATGAGTGCATTTCTGCTCTTCATTTTGTGCATCCTATTGAGTGCTTGTCCACTGTTCTGATAACAAGATTCCAAATTCTCCACTTCTTAATCCAAAATATCTGTATTGCCTCTAACATAATCAACCATTTCCCTTAAACACTTTCTACAAAGCGAAACTTTACCAATAGTAATTACTCTATTAACCTCACCACATTGCATACATCCAACACTATATTTTTTTAGATAAATCTCTTCCTCCTCTGTAAATATTTCTAAGGAATCCCTATCTTCAAGATTCAAAGTCCTTCTTAGCTCTATTGGAATAACTACTCTGCCAAGTTCGTCTAAAACCCTTGACAATCCCCCTTTTCTTTTGAGCTAAGTATGATATACTCCCCCTCCTTCGATATATCAACCTGTGTTTGTCTTTCAACAAAATTAAGTTTCTTTCTTAACTCCTTTGGTATAACTATCCTTCCTAAATCATCTAATCTTCTTACAATTCCTGTTGCTTTCATTTTCCTATCCTCCATTTTCTATTTAAAACATATCCTTTACTTCACAAATTTTTTCAAACTGTAATTATATTTAACTCCTTTAAAAACCGTTATATTATCCCCGCACATTTCTAAAATTCTTCTAGCAATTGCTTGATCTAAATCAATTAACATTTGTGGGGTACACTCACTTGATACTAAGATAGGTAATTTGTTTAAATACCTATAATTGATAATTGGATATATATGTTTAATGTCTGAGCTATTTAATTCTGCAATTAATTTATTGTTTTTTATTTTACTTTTAAACAAATCATCTAATATGAGCAGCTCTGCTCTACAATACTTTGATTGAATTCTTATATAATTTTCATCATCCATGGCATTAGCTTTTAAATCTCTAATGACTTCTTCATAAGGCATATAAACAACTTTAATAAATCTTTCTTGCCTATTTAGTAACGCTGCTCCTATAGCTATTACTAAGTGACTTTTTCCTGCCCCCGGCTGACCAAATAAAGCAAAACTATTTTCTTTACTTTTCTTTATTTCATCAAAGTTTTGTATATAATTAATGGCTTTATTCTTAACTTCATAGGTTACATCATCATAGGCCTTATAATCATTAACTTTTAGAACCTCTTCTGGTTTAACTCCAAATCTACTCCAAGCATTTTCAACAATTCTTTTTTCATAACAATGACACCTGGTACAAACATTGTTTTCATCTATAATCCAAGTAGTATCCATACACTCTGCGCACTTATATTTATCCTCCGAACATTGAGAAATCGTACAAGCTGATTGCATCCTTTTTATGGTTGCTTGTATGTCCATTTTTTTCTCCCCTTCCTTCTGCTCTCCAATTATTTAGCACCCCTTGAACATAACTAAGATTTTTTTTATTTCTCATAACTGCGATATCTATTGCATCTTTAAACCATTCGTAAGTAAACTCCTTAATCAACTCAGTAATTTTATCTAAAATAATTTGTGATACTGTTCCAAAACCTGCTGTTTCATAATAATTACATCCTTCAAGAAAAAAATTAGAAGACCACATTGAATTGTTTTCTTTTTTTCTTTTCTCTTTATCTTCTCTTCTATCTTTATCTTTATCTTTATCTTTATCTTTATCTTTATCTTTATCTTTATCTTTATCTTCTTTCTTCTCTCTTATTTCTTCTCTCTTCTCTCTAGGAGCGTTATTTAACGTTTCAGTAACGTTACTTGTAACGTTACAACATATTTCTTCTTTGGTTATTGCTTCAATTTCCTTTTTCCTTTCTCTATGTTTGGAAACTCTTTTCCTTGTTTGCTCCTTGATTTTTTGCATACTTTCAAGGTTCTGATATTTACGCCAATTGCATAACTGTATTCCTTTTTTATTAACTATTATCATGTTTAATCTTTCAAAAGTTTCTAGTGCCAACCTAACAATGTTAGTTTGTTTTCTGAATTTATAAGCTAAAGTATCTTCCGTATAAGGAATTTTTTCTGTTAAATAAATATACCCATCATCATTGCACTTACCTGCCAACACAAGCAATCTAACCCAAATAACAAGTATTGAATCTCCTTCTGGTAAACTTTGTATAAAATCAATTTTTTCATCATCAAACAATTCAATAGAAAGTTTGATCCATTTAACATCAGCCATTATTTTCCTCCTACCCTATTTTTTCAATTTCAAATTTATCTGCCCCTGTACTTGTTACAAAGTATTGATATTCATCATTAATCATTTCCTTTAATAATCTTTCTTGAGTAGCTGGATTCAAACCTTCAAATTTATCTATGCAAATCACCTTCAATTCTCCAGCCTGGGCTTTTGCAATTTTCATAGCAAGTTCTAACTTTTCCCCATCAGAAAGTCCATCTATCAATATATTATTTATCCTTATAAAGCCATTGCTATCAACACTAATACCCTCAATTGGCATCTTAGCAGTTTGTAGCAATTCCCTTGGTAAACTTCTAGCTTTATCAACTCTCTTGGTTTGTATTGCTGCATATCTTTCTTTACTTGCTAATTTGTTATCACGAATATCAATCAACATATCCCATTGTCTTAAATAGCTTTGCATTTCTGCCACTTTATCAGCTTCATCTTGAAGTGGCTTTATATCAATAGCCTTGTTATTTTTCATATATTCAATAGCTTTACCAACTTTAATTTCCTCTTTTTCTTTTTCAGTTAGTATTTTTTCATTTACTGCTTTAATCTCCTGTTCTTCAGTAACTCCTAAAGAAACTAACTCTTGCTCTTTAGCTGCAATTTTCTTTTCTTGTAATACTATATTGTCTTTTTCACTTTCCTTAACAAATTCACTTGATTTTTTCAACCTTTCTTTATTCTCTAATAATGTTACATTTATGCCTTTCAATTTTTCTTCATGAGAAACTTTAGCTTTTTCAACTTTTAAAAGATACTCTTCTTCAAGCTTCTTAAGGGTTTGTGATAAATCTTCCTTTAACTTGTGTTCTTCTTGAAGAAAATTATTTGTTGCTTCCTTTAATTCAAAATCTAAATTCTTATCAGCATTTTCTAACGCATTTTTACTTTTTTCTATTCTGGCTTTTGAAAGTCCTATAATGTCCTTTATATCTGCTTTATGCTGGTTGAAGTTTAGCTTAATTCTATTTTTTTCACTTTCAGCATTAGCTTTTATAGCTGCAATTTTATTATGAAAATTTTCTTGAAGAGCTTTAGCATCTTCAATCCAGTGATTAATTTTCTGCGCTTGCGAAACTTTATTATAATATTCTTGAACTTTTTTATCTCTCCATAGCTCTCCATGGTACTCCGTTGGCAGTTCATCCAAGATAACCTTTATTTGAGTTTTAAGCTCTTTTATTTGTCTATTTACTTCTTCTCTATCTCTATAATACTTGTCCTCTATAGCTTTAAGTATCACTAAAATATGATTATTATAATCTATATTACTTGGAAGTTCCCCGAACCATTCAATGATATTTTCATTTGTCCAATCTATTTTCAACATACCAAGAATACTTTTAGTTTGCTGCTTTATATTCATATTCACCCAATCCAAAGGCCTAAATATATCACCATTTATAAGGTTTCTCAGAAATTTTTCAGTAGAAGGCACTCCTTCATCATCTTTTCTAATTTTTAAATAATCAGCTTTTTCTAACCTAACTCTTCTATCTACTTCCAATCCATCATCCAACTTAACATACAAAGTTGCTTCCTCTTCTCCATGTCTTATAACCTCAGTACGTCTATTTTTGTTAGTAAAAGTTTTTTCAATACCTTCAAGTATGCTACTTTTCCCGCTTCCTTTAGGCCCTTTAAAAATATTGATTTTGCTACAATCCAAATCTATTTCTTTTAACCCTAAGAATTTTTCAATACTCAAACTTTTAATCATACTCATACTCTATCTTTTCTCCTTCTTTAAATTAAAAGTCAAAACACTGCCCTTTCTAAACTTAAATCATTCAGCGCTTTGTTCACTATAATGTACAGCCTTGTTAAAAAAAAGTTCTTCTACTGAAACTTCCAGTGCTTTTGCTATTCTAAGCGCAACGTCACAAGAAGGTTTTTTTTTACCATTTTCAATATTAGATAAATACGGTCTTGTGATTCTAGCTTTATTCGCTAGTATTTGTTGAGAATAACTTTTGCTTGTCCTATACAACGCTATATTGTTTTCTATAGTATACAACTCCTTTCTTTTTTGTATTTATATGGTTACATTTTTTATTTTAAACTTATTTTCTCAGTCTGTCAACTATAAAGTACAATCAATGAAAATAAAGTTGTAAACAATTGATTACATTACTGTTATAATAGAAACATGAGGTGATAATTATGAAAGCATTGGGCCAGTTAATAAAAGATTATAGAGCTACCAATGATTTGTCTTTAAGAGAATTCGCAAAAAAAAGTAATGTTAGTCATTCATATATAGATAAATTAGAAAAAGGTTTTGACAACAGAACAGGCAAAAAAGTTGAACCAACTATTGATACAATAGAAAAAATATCAAAAGCTATGAATGTTTCCTTAGAATTTGTTTTAACTCAAACAGGTAAGATCTCAAAGTATGAAAAAGCCGGTTCTATTTCGGAACAAATACTAAAATTTATTGAAAATGAATATGGAGATATTAATTATAATGAATCTTTAGTTAAAGATTTAGCCAATGTTATTGAAAATCATTTAACAGAAACCAATAATAAGAAGGATAGTGATTAATCAAAATCAACATCCTTTTTATTTATATATATTTTTAATGCTTTATTTACATCAAAACTATCAACGCTCTTACAATTATTATAAAGATAAGCTTGGACTATCTTTTTTACTTCTTCTCTACTTATTGTTTTCTCTTCATTTTTGTGCTTTTCCATTCTTCATTCCCCCTGAAACTATATCTTGATTCTTTATATATTTCTTATAGGTATCTCAGTTCAATTATTATTGCCTGGTAATTTCTTATAAATATTTTAACACTTATTACTATTATTTACAAGAACATTTGTTCTAATTATTCAATTTTGAACACAAAAATCTATGCTATATAGGTATCCCAGTTCAACTATTAAAAGGCTCAATAGAATATATAGTAACCTATCCTATTGAACCTTCGTCTTTTTTTGTTTATAAAATTTTTATTTTTAATCCTATAAGGCTATCTTTACTATTCTACAATATCAACTAGTTTCCTCGCAAAAACACTAAAAATACTTATCTAACTCATCCAAACTTTCTAGCTCAAAAATATCTATTGAAATAATATCTAATACTCTATCTGATAATTTCATTATCTTATTTTCATATTCTTCTGATAAATTCCCAAATTTTTTAGTAAGTTGCTTTACTAGCAATTCTGCTTTACCTTTTTCTATCCCCTTCTCTATCCCCTTCTCTATCCCTTTTTCTATCCCTTTTTCCATTCCTTCTCTAACACCATCATCTCGTATCATTTTCCCAACTTCAGTCATTTCGAAAACCTCCTTAAATCTTTTTTTACTTTTTTCATCACCAAATTTTTCTAACAAAGCATACAATAAGATAACACAATTGATATTATTTATCTCAATTCATAAGTGTTTAGCTTAATTTAAATGAAATTTTTCTCTAATTCTTAAACCTTTCGAAACAAAAATCTATCATCACCAAGAAATCAAATTAATAATACTCATATAATATCCGTTATTAGTTAGTCATTCGACTCTTAATTTCAATATATAAGTCATCAATATCCATGGAAATTGCATTCTTAGGAATAGTTATTATTTTAGTACTTCCTAACATAAATCTTCTAAATAAGCTGATTTTACTTAAGATTTCTTTCATATTTGATGAATATATTCCAATTGATTTATATCCATTGTCATTATAAGTAAAAACTTCTTCTACCTCACTCCACATTAACATATCTATTTTAGCATATACAGCGTTAATATTGATTTTTATACCACTATCATTTATCACCATCAAAGGTTTCTTCTTTAGATAATCAATAGTATTAGAACCTAATATCCAAAGAGAAAATATAATCATTAATAAGCCAAAAAATTTTAAAAACAAACTTTTTAAAATTATTACTGCTAATATAATAATTTCTGTTTTGATCTCACCTTTAAAATCAAAATATTTGTTCACATCAATTTTAGCCTTTTTTAGTCTCTTCCTTCTAAAGTATGAAGTTAATAGCGTTATAACGCATGGACAAAATACTAGAAAAAGGTAATTATAATTAGGCATTTTACTTTCAAAATTATAAATAGTGATAATTATGCTTATTAGTGGCTGTTAAAAAGTGATTTATTGGCATTTTTCTACTACATAAATGATATTCATTCCACAATCAAGAGTTCCTTGTAGTTTTGAAATTTCAATCTCTTGCTTTACAATAAGTTCCCAAAACTCTTTATCTTGTCTTGCATTTTCTAATGCATCATTTCTTGATTGAGAAAACAAACCTGCTGAACTTTTTTCTACAACTTTTACTGGAAAATTTGAAAAGAGAGTATCCATTTCAGAACTTCTCATCATATGCACATAGTGCTTACTTGGGACAGGATAATGGTCTTCATCTTGAACCCCTGTATCAAATAACCATTTAGTTGCTTCAATTCCAAATAAGTTTTTTTCCTCTCGGATACCATCTAAATAAAATAATGATGCCCCTATGAAACTCATGGCTCCGATAATCAGTTTACCTCCCGGTCTTAACACTCTAAGCATTTCTTCTATTCCTGTTAGTTCCTTTTCAAGCAAATAGTTAATAACACCGCCTATGCAAACTACGCAATCAAATGATTCATTTTTCATAGTTGGCATATTAACTACATCCAATATGAGAAAATCTTTAATACGATTGTACAATGACAATTCTTTCATCTTTTCTTTATTAAATTCAATTTGATGAGATGATATATCGGCAACAGTAAGTTCTTTGCATATATTTACAATATTTTTCGTATATCTGCCAGACCCAGCTCCAATCTCAAATACGCAATCCGATGGTTTTATATACCTCTTTAAAATATCTAAATGAACATGATATAAAAGTTCTCCCTGTGCGTCCTTTTCAAGTCTAGTCCACTCTCTATCTCCATAATTATCATAACGATTTTTGGTTATTTCGGGGTTGTAACTCATGAAAACATCTCCTTTTAAAATTTAATAATAAAATATCTATAATGTCACAAATGTCACCTTCATTCATGCAACCACCTCCCAAGAATTTAAATTATCTTTAGTTCACATTTTCTTACTATTGTGTCCGTATTTAATTATACATCATAGCAATGTAGTTATTTAAATATTTGACACAATTACATATAAATCACTTTCCTAATTTTAAAGTCTTTTAACTTTGTATCAGAATGAGTTTTCTTTAATGGATTCTCTGAAAAATGCCTCATCAGCTTATATAACTCCACCAACATTCCCAATACCCATATAAACTCTGATAGCATCTAAAAACTTATGCCTCCAATAAAAAGATGTAGTCACACTAATCTCTACTATATCGGCATATTTTCTTATGGAATAGCCTTTTATTTAACTGTTATTGCTGATATATTATATCGAATGTACTCTTTATCTACCTCATTAAAACTCCTTTGCTATACCTTTCATAACCGCATAGTACTCCCTCACCAGATAATTAATTCTTACTGTAATTGGCGTCTTGCTTGAAACACCATCTACTATCAAGCCACTATTTTCTGCCACAAGCATTGCTCTATATAAATGGTAATCATTTGTTATTATCAAAATCTTTGGAACCTTTACATCTGATTTCATAATCAACTGTTTTGAGTATTGAAAATTTTCTACTGTTGATGTAGACTTATCTTCAAGCAAAATCATTTCTTCCGGCACTCCTTGGCCAATCAGATATTTTTTCATAGCCTGTGCTTCACTAATATCCTCACCTTGTCCTTGACCACCAGAAACTATAATGAAACTCTTTTTATTATTATCAACAATTTCTATGGCTTTATCTAATCTTTGTTTTAAAACAGAAGAAATTTTTTACTTCAACCTAAAGGTCTTCGGTGCCAATTTATAAGTCAATATCAATGCAAACATCATATACAAAATTGTTGCCACAATTATACCGTAACTAAAATACAAAGAAGATGTTTTTATTTGAAGACTTCCATAACAAATCAAATACATTACCCCATTAACAATACTAAACAATGGACTTTTCACTTCTAATTCCTTTGTATAAGGTTGCACTACATAATACAAAAACAAGTGATGTATTGAAAAAAAACAAGATAAACAAAGGATACAAATAAACACCGGAATAGACCCAATTATAAGCCCACTCTCCCTGCTAATTATCATTATCAAAATTAATGATATACATATAGCTAGCGCAGGTATTAAATTTAGAATCACTATCTTCTTCAGCCTAATTGTGAAATTAGATAGAATGGCATTTCCTTGTCGATAGTATGTATTCCTCAATAAACTCACATCACAATTATGAAATATAGCCTTACAAACTCTTTGGGTTGTAGACATAAGATACATAACAAATACCCATATATTTACACTTACTTTTATAGCATTAGAAATATCTGTTCCAGTAGAAGGTTCAAGAATAATTACTGCTACAAATGCTATAAAGGTAATAGCTATCAATGCAACTCTAATTTTTATAGGTTTGCTAATTATCTTTTTATATCTTAAGAAAAATATAGCATTTAAATATTCATATCCCTTTTTATCTTTATAAATATCCTTGGTAATATTCCCCTTAATCATTTTAGCTTCATCAACTTTTACATCCGCAAATTTTGCATCCTTCAAGATTTTTTCAACTTCAAAGGCTTTTTCCCTAGCAAGAAATTCTCTTGACATAGCTTTATATTTTCTATATCTAAATAAATATATTAATGATATTGCTCCTAGAAGAATTAAAATCACCATTGTCACAATATTTAATAATATACTTGCAAAATTAATAGTTAAATTAAATACTGGTAGCGCATATGCCAATACTAGGCCAACTATAATTATAATTCCTTGTATTTTTTCATTATCATTCAAACGCTTTCCTGTTTTATCATAAATAAATAAAAGAATACATTCTCCAATAAACTTTACTATTGTCAACTCCACCATTAGCATTAAAGCTTCAAGTATTGATAGCTTAATAAAATTACCAATGATAATTAGAGGTAGTAAAAAATATATAAAATCCGTTATCCTTTTGTATATTAACTGGCTAAGATAAAACTTTTTAGCATCAGCTCTCATTAATACTATCATATTATAAGCATCTCTATTACTTTTATCAAAAATCACAGTCATAGTCAAAGGCCCTATAAAAAAACTCAAGAAGAAAAATATATGTAAAAATTTAGGCAATATTCCATTGCTGTTAAATGTGAAATTATTCATAAGAAAAGAAGGAAATAAAATCATTATTCCTAGGTAAAAAGCTTTACCCAAAAATGCTAAAAATATTTTAAGCATCTCTTCTATTACCCCTAAAACAATTTTTATTTCAGTTTCATTATAAAGCTTATCAGGTATCTTTTTCCCTATTAAAGGCAATCTTTTTAAAAAGTGTATAAGCGTATTGCCACCAATTGCAAAATTAACTTTAAAGGTAGCCAGAAATGTATTAATCATTTTCATTCTCCTTTAAAATCTCCATAATCTCCGCTTCAAATTCAGGGCTTTTAATAAGCTTATTATCCAATAATTCCAAAACTCCATCGTTAAGAACAACAATTTCATCACATAAATCAGTAGCTAACTGCAAAATATGTGTTGAAAAAATAATGATGTGATCCTCTTTAATCTTTTTAAGTAGGTTCTTCATTTCTAGTGCTACCACCACATCAAAAGAAGTTAAAGGCTCGTCCAATAAAATCACTTCAGGTTTTGTAATTAGAGTGGTCAACATTTGAATTTTATTTTTCATACCATGAGAATAACCCTTTATTAATCTATATCTATCTTCTTTATTAATCTTCATCCTATCTAAATATTCATCTATTGAAAGTAAGTTTTCTATCTTATCTTTGTTTATATCTATAAAAAATTTCAAAAATTCATATCCCGTTAGAAAATCTGGAAGTATGGGTTCTGAAAATACATATCCTACTTGAGAATAATCTGCTTTTACATTTTCTTTCTCATATTGGTGAAAAGTAATACTTCCTCCATCATATTTAATTTCTTCACTTATGCAATTAAAAAGTGTAGTTTTACCTGCTCCATTACGACCTAAAAGTCCATAAATTTTACCTTTCTCAAAAGTAAAGGTTGATTTTTTTAATACCTTTTTATCCCCAAAGTTTTTCTCAATATCTTGTAAAATAAGTTGCATGTATTTTCTCCTCTATATTTAAGAAATTTATATTTAATTACTCTTTCACCTATTTTACCATGATTTGGCATGCATAAAATGACAAAAATATTACAAAATTTAATTGAGTTAATAGATTATTTCCTCCAGAAACAGATATGTTTCCAACCTTTTCGCAAATTCTTTCTATATATTCTAATTCCTTTAATTTATAAAGAGTTTGATTTTCATCCATTAGTTTTGCAGTATTCAACAAACTTCTAGTAGAAGCAACCATCCCTCATAAGCACATTAATAGGAATTCCAGCTAAAGCCACCTTTCCTTGGCACATTTCTATTTCTATATGATATCCAAAGAATGATAAATAAGAATGTTTACCTGGTGTTAGAATTTTTACAAATTTACCATTTTTAAATAAATATCCTCTTTCATTTTCTTTAATAATAGTTTTCATAATAACCCCTCCCTAATAAATCTCAGCACAAATTTAGCAATTTATTTTACATAAAATAAATTGTTTTCTACCTCATAGATTGATATAACTTGTAATGCTCACAAAATTCAATAGGGAGCCTAGATTAAGTATATATTAATCAAACAGTTTCTTATATGCTGTTTCATATAAGAAGGAAAGTGAAAAATAATAAACGGTATCCTCAAAGCTGCAAGCTAAGAATTATGTTGTAAATACACATTGTTGCTTAAATGTATTCACTGAGCATTACATTTATATCTTTTTTATTTTTCTTATTTGGTGTAAATTTTTTAGTTAAGGATTCGAACCTTCTTCATAACACCTAACTAAGCCTTCATTCGGCATACTGTAAAGATAGAATCTTCCAGCACCACTTGGTTAGTAAACCAAAATATCGAATTACTAAGCTTATATGTAATTTTTAACATTTATTTTTATATTTATCAATTAATATAACTTGATTTTATATAAATAACCCGTTAGTGTTTTAAATAACAAATTAACCCACTTCAAAAAGCAGGTAGTTTTATTTTCACAAAACTATCTGCTTTTTTATAAAAGTTCCATTTATAAAATATATCTTTTTTTATATTTAAATCCTTATTATATCTTTTACTTTAATTTCAAGCTTTCTATAAACAGCTTATCTTCTTCACCAATTTCCTGTATTTTCGAAGTTTTCTTTTCTAAATCGCTATATGATAGGTTGGAGTTATCCGCAACTATTTGAAATACGCCATTAACGTCCATATAAATAATCTGCACAGCTGTTATATTGTACTTATCACCAAGTTGATCAATGATTTTACGTGTGATTTCTGCAGGTTTTTTTATACTCTCTTTCTCTATAATACTAATATCCGAATTTTTAATTCCTAATATATACAATTTTTGTTCTAAACTAAGGTCTTCAATTTTATTAGTATATTTATTATTAGCATCAATTACTGTGTAAATATATCCATCGGTAATCTGAATGTTCTCCTGCAAAAACTCCTTGGCTACAAAAAAATCTGAATTAAATTCTGTAGAAATTTTCTCCATCAACACTTCATCACCTAGCTTATTTTCAAACAAACTATATCTTATCTCTTTGATATTTTGATTATTTCCACCTGAAAGCTCCGCAAAATAATATTGATCTTTAATGTTATAATCTACCTTTGTTACTAGTTGTACATCTCCATACATTGCACTTGCATAGTTTAATATTTTATTTTTTGCTAAAATTCCACCAAAAGGAGGTCCTTTAAATAAACTGAAAACAAATAAACCTATAAAACAAAGTAACACTATTATAATTACTTTCAAAATTAAAAAAAAACGGTTCTTACTCATTTAAAATCCCCTTTTTTACTATCAATTTATTCCAATTCCCACATTAAAACTTATGCTGTAATCATTCTCTTCTGTAATCATAAACTTCACTTTTCACATTTAACTTTATATCATTTATTTTTACAATCTCATCATTTAACCATTGAATATGGGCTTCTTTACAGTGATATTGCCAATAAATATTTTTGATTTTGCCATTTTTATTATTCTTTAATGTACATAAAACTGTAAAATCAGTTGTTGCTCCAGAATTATTCAAATAAGCAGTTACAGTATATATTCCATTTGGTGAAGTTTGATCCTGAAGATACTCCTGTCCATTAATTCTTTGAATATCAAAGAATGCCCAGTTAATAGTATAGGCTACTCCCCCAACAATAAAAGCAATAATTATAAGTATTGTTATTGACCGTTTTTTTTGTTTTTGATTCATATACCCTTATCCTCTCAAAAATAATAAATTTAAGGTTAATTATACCATATTACGTACACTAAGCTCACAATCACTAATCATATTTTTAACTTTATCCAGTATATTGGTACTAATAATTATATCTTACTTCCTTAAAATATTAAACCTCTACTTTCTTAAATAATCTTCCATGGTATTAATGGATTACTTTGGAAGTATTTTCAATATAACTACCTTAAAGTATAAGATAGTCATATTGAATGAATTTAATTTTACATTTTTGAGATGTGTTCTTTGATTTTTTCAAAGGTATTTTTACTGATTACATGCTCTATACGACAAGCATCATGTTGTGCCGTTTCTTCATCTACACCAAGTAAAACAAAAAAATGTGCCAATATGTTATGGCGTTCACGCATTTCCGTTGCAATTTTTAACCCTTTAGAAGTAAGTTCGATATGATTATGAGAATCTACTGTTATATAACCATTCTCTTTCAAAATTCGCATAGCACGGCTCACACTGGGCTTTTTAATTTGTATTAGAGTTAGCCTACGCTAACTACTTTGCCATGAATGATCACCCACTTCTAAAAGTGCATAAAATACATGAAAATGCTAGGAGGGATAAAATAAAATTCAAAAATAAGTTGTAAAATTCAAAAAAATAATCATATTAAAAGGAGAATATAAATGAAAAACAAATTTATTACATTATTGTTAACGGGAGTTGTATTCGTTGGAATGTTAACCGCTTGCTCAAATGCGCAAACAAGTCAAAATGTTGAAGAGGAAAAGTCTGTATCTGAAAGCAATACTTCAAATACTAGTGACTTTGATACAGATAAATACATAATAAACCAAAACGAAGCAGTTAAAATAATGGGACTTGAATCTGCTCCTGTGTCTGCAGTAAGCATTGGTTTATCATCAAGTCTCATTGCGTTAGAAAGTGGTATAAACATAATAGGCATACCAAATAATCACCATTTACCAGAGGAATACTTAGAAACAGTAAGCCTTATTACGAATGATAAAGGTGATGTGGACTGGAACTTAATAAAAGAGCTAGCGCCTTCTGTTATTATCGTTGATGAAATTTCTCAAACTAAATTAGCTGCTGAATTAGCTGAATTGAATATTCCACTTTATACTATATCAATCACTACATATGAATCTACATTTACTGAAATTGGTGTCCTTGGCTCTGCGTTTGGGTCAAATGATACAGCAAAAATAACTATTGAAAATTACATAGAACGTATTGAAGATATGCTAGGAGAAATAAAGGATATACCTGAGAAATCCTTAGCAATTGCCCAACTAACTGATGATGGACTAATGATTTATACTGGCGGCACCTATGCTAATGAATTATTAGAAACGGTAAAGATTAAGAATACTGCAGAAGTGATGAATATACCAGATACCACAGAAAATGGAGGAACTGCAAAAATCGAAATAAGTGATTTAATGAATGCTAATCCTGATAGTATTGCCATAATAGCAAAAGGAGTTAGTGAAGATGTATACAATGCACTTATGGCTGAATTTGCTAAAGAAGAGTATAAGAACGTAAATGCTGTAAAAAATTCAAGTATAGAAAAAGTTGATCATCATCAATTCATGGTTAGGGGTATATTAGGTATTAACGGAATGGAAACAGCATTCAAACTTGCCTATGAATAAGGAGCTATTATGAATAAAAAAGTTTTAATAGTCGCAACGTTATTATTAAGTATCTTTCTGAGTTCTTGCAGTACTTTAAAAAGTCAGTCACAAACCTTTTATGTAGATGGTACCTATGAGGGAAAAGGAAATGGTTACGGTCGTGGTTTAAATGTTTCCGTTAATATTAAAGATGGAGAAATTAACGATATTGTGATTGTGTCTCATAACGAGGTTGGTAAGCAATACTATGAACAAGCTTTTGAGGAAATCCCTAGGGCGATTATTGAAACTCAAAATATCCACGTCGACTCAATATCAGGTGCAACTAACACAAGCAATGGTATTAAGGAAGCAGTTGGAAACGCTCTAGAAGAAGCTAGTAAATAAATCTAAAAAACAGAATTTACTGTATCAATTAAGAATAATATAATAAATTAAAAGGTTTTAGGTGGATATACGACTATTTTATTAAAGTTTATCCACCTATTATACTTCTAAAACATAAAAAAAAGCCTGATACTTTTAACTTGACATAAATAAGCATGGTGATTTTAACACACACTCCGCAAATACCTTTTTCTTTATATGTATATTTAGTATTTGGAGAAAAATTTTTACTATTCAGTATAAATTAAGTTTCACAGTGTGATCCCTATATCTAAAGAGCCTTATCAAAAACTATTTTATTCTTACCATTTTTTTTACCAATGTAAAGGGCTTTATCAGCATTTTCAATTGCTTTCTCTACCAATTCATTTTTGTTCCATAAAGCAACTCCAGCAGTAAATGTTACATTTTTTTTCTTGTCTAGCCAAGAAAAATGGTGTTCTTTAAAATCTGTTTGAATTAATTGCAATTTATGTTTAAGGATTTTTTGAGAAGAAATAAAAGATATAATCATAAGCTCTTCTCCACCATATCTGATTCCATATTCATTAGAATTTATTCTTCTTTTTATAATATTCGCTATAACTTTAAGTACCTCATCGCCATTAACATGTCCATATTCATCATTCACTTTCTTAAAATCATCTAAATCAATCAAAACAACATAAGCTTTATCATTTTCCTCATGAAGAAATTTTTCAGCCATGTGAAATACTCTACGATTATAAAGCCCTGTAAGCTCATCAAATATTGAAGCTTCCATAGCAGATTTTCTCATTACTTCTGTTCTAAAAAGTATCCTTGCATAATTTTGTAATAATAAAGATATGCTTATTATCATCCCTAATCGAATGATTAAACGACTGCCATCACTACTTAAATTATTACTTGTATAATAAATAACTAAAGAATAACAAATAACTATCCAGCAAGTTAGTATCAATAGGTTTTTCCGATTAATGCTTAGAAGCACATAACTAAGTATTATTATGTACCCAAGATAAAAGTCACTACGAATTCCTCCACGTACAACTATAGCTATAGAAAGTAAAAATACATCTATATATAGCATATAATAATCAAACTTTAGTTTTTGATTCCCCTTTTGAAGAAAAGCAATAAAAGATACTACAAAATATAAAAAGCATATACCAATTAATAGAAGAATATGTTTTTTATAATCAGATATACTTACCAATAATAATGCCAACATAATTCCTACTATACGTATTTGAAAATGAATTTTTCTGATTTTTTCCATATTTTTCTCCATAGTATTCTCCTTTTTACTTGATTATTATCCGTATTATTTAGTTCTAAATTCTCTTTAATCATTTATAAAATTGTCACTAAAAGTAACATTTGATATATGCAAAACATACCATAAATTTGGCATACTGTAAAGATAGAATCTTGCAGCACCACTTGTTATTAAAATCACAATAGTATATTTGTAATAATATACATATATCTTACTTCCTTAAAAGAATAAAATTCTTCTTTGTTAAATAATATTCCATGGAATTAATGGAATAATTTGATATAATTTGCTATAATTTTAGTATCAAAGTAAAAGGAGGGATGCCAAGTGCCCCGTCCCATAGATGATAAAGTATTATCTGCAGCAAAACTAAATAAAATAAAAACAAATATTCACTTCTTTCCAAATCACTTGAAAGCCACCATGTCCAAAATCCCAACATATCCCCTTACCATTGTAGAGGCCGCCTCCGGTTATGGTAAAACAACCTGTATTCGGTATTTTTTTAGTTCCATTACAGATGCAGATATTCGTTGGATTAGCTTTAGTGAAAACGAAATGCCGGAACAAGCATGGGATAGATGTTGCCAGGTCATAAAAAAAATAGATTCAGATGTTGGCAATCGCCTTCTGTCCCTGGGGTTACCAACTTTGCATAATACAGATGAAATATGCCAGCTTTTATATGAACTTTTCTGTGATGAGGAAACCTATTTGGTTTTTGACAACTTTCAATTTCTTCAAAAATATTTTACAAAAGCTATGTGGGAAGCATTTTTATTCAACAACTCAGAGCTACTTCACATTGTAGCCCTGACACAAATTATAAACAAGGAATCAGAATTTTTAACTCGCTTTGCAAAATGCCTTTACCTAACCAGCGAGGATTTGAAATTTAGCAAAAATGATATAACCCAATACTTTAAAAAAGCAGGATTGGCGTTAACCAACAGCCAGCTTCACTTTTTATATCAGTACTCAGAGGGATGGATTGCCCCCCTTTACTGATATAAATGAAGCTATCATCCTCTTGCCCTCTGCATACATTTTAATAGCTTTTGAATTCTTTACTCAAAATTGCTATGAGGAATATGGGACTATCTGTGAAACCCTTCATGGTGCTTTAAAGTGTGAGGCTATTAATGGTCATAAAGCAGAAAAAATCAAGGGAGAGCTTGCACTCATCGAATCCTTTAGTGTGTTTAATAACATTGGGCAGATGGGGGAATGTCAACAAAAAGCATTTACACTCCTCAATGGAAAAAGCAGCTTGATTACTCCCCGTGATCCATGGACATTCGGCAATCCAAGTGTTGTTTCGCTTTATTGGAGCGAAATTGGAAAACTTGATACTCATATAAAAGATATGGATCGATGTATGCCCCTTTACTCTTCAATGGTAAAAGGACATGGAACAGGTGCGGATACCATTTTCCGTGGTGACAGGGAAATGTACGAGCTTTGCAGTGAATAGGGTATGATGAAGAACTTATTTATATAAAAGACGTTAATACATCACCTCAAAATATTCCTGTTATTGTAACTCAAGGTACACTTATAGGTATTACTCCTATGGAAATGAATAACGATTATAATGGCGGTTATTACTACTCAGATTTGACCGAAGATGATTTGACCATTATCATAAACACAGCATTTACCACAAACAAAACTGACAAAGAGAATCTTAATGACTATATCGCACGCTGTGTAAATGAAGTAAGCGGCTATGAAGTGAATGACTTATCCATTGAGCAAAATAAAACCCATAGCAATAGAATATCCTACCCGGTATATCTTCTTTCATGGTCTATAGGATCAAATGAAGACGCTAGACACGTGGAAGCTTTTTTCTTCATGACAGATACCCACACCTATATTTATGCTTTTAAATCATTAGCAGATTATTCACAAGAAATAAAAAATATGTATTTAAGCGAATTTGGTAAGCTAACATTAAATTAGTTGAGCTTAAAAGATATAAAAAGACGGTATCTTTAAAAGAAGTGTGTCCTCAATTTTGTTTTGCTTATTTAATTTTAATATTAATTTATACTTTTTTCACAAATTCAGATTTTAGCTTCATAGCTCCAAATCCATCAATTTTACAATCAATATTGTAATCGCCATCAACCATAAGTATCTTATTTTTACATAAATATAAAAATAAGCGCCCAGAATTGTATCTAGCCCTTGGAAGAAGCAAAGCAAGTTCGTCAGATGAACTTGCTTTCAGTTTATTGCACATTAATTTCAAACCATTCATTAATTAATTCACTTTCTTTAAATCCTCTATTTATATACATATTATAAGCTGGTGTGTTTTTGGTAATAACAATCAAATTAATTTCTGTTACTTCCCTTGAATTAAGAAAATTGATAGCCGTTTCTAAAAGACGTTTTCCATATCCTTTTCCTCTGGCCTCTTTTATCAACCCCAACTCAAATTCACCCACTCGCTCTTCAATATTAAACTGTAACATACCTATCATTTCATTATTTATTGTTACTATATAGTAGCAATTATTATCATCTGCATTTTTTATATATTCATCAACCTTACTTTCTGTTAATGTACCCCCATTTGGGACTTCCTTAAAAGCATCATTATGAATCCTCAAGTATTCATTCTTATTTTCCTCAGTTAAAATGGTTAGATTTAAAGGTAAATCTCGAATCTTTCTATCTTTTAATATCATTCTAATTGATGAATATTCTTTATGTAAACTCAGAGAATTTAAGGTTTTAATTAAAATATCATCAGTTGTTCCTAAAAACAGTTTCTGTGCTTTATGTTTTTTAGCAATATTTTTAGCTGCCTCAATTAATTCACTTGCAATTTTTTTCTTATTTTTAACTTCTTCTTTTATGTCTAAATTAATAGCATAAGCAACTTTTTTTTCCATACATTCTATTAAAATTATTTGTATCCTTGCTATAACATCTTCATGGTTGATGGCTAAAATAATACCTTCCCCAAAAGCGTATTCCTCACTCCTTAATTGCTTATCCATTTCTTCAATAGTTACTTTATTTTCTTTATTTCTATTTATAAATTTATTTAATTTTCTAACCTCTAATTCATTTAATTCTAAATACTTCTTAATCACACCCTAATCTCCTTTACATTCTTTATTCTTAGCAAATGAAGCCCAAAGGCTCACTACTTTCCTTAGCTGCTCCCACATAAGCTATCACTTTTAATAAAAATAAAAGGAACAATAAAAGCAGCAAAAACTATTCTAGTTATTGTAAAGAGTCAAGTGTTTATAGTTATTTCTACTTATATACTCTTTGCTATTTATCTATTCCAAACGTATTAAATCTCCTATTAATCTTCTCACAAGCTTCTTGATGAAATAAATCTGTAGCGTTGATAATATCATATTGTGAAAATTCATTAATAAATTTCCTAACATTTTGTTCTATTAAATCCTTTGGATTAAAAAACAACAATTCTTCATTTTCACCCCTTGTTATATTAGATAAATCTGTTCTCTTTATAGTTTGTTTTTCGAAACCGCCCTCAATCGTTTCAATTTCTACTATCTCTAATATAACTTCTTCATCCGATTGTAATATTACGACAGATACAATTTCTGGTTTTATGTAGTCCCTATATTTTGACTTTAGATTATCATAAAATTCTATGGTACTGTAAACTGAATCCATATATTTTCCCTCGCTAATTTTTTTAAATGTTCTTGCTCTAAATCCTTAACTCATATTGTACCATAAAATCATAAATGCATTCTAGTCCCATTTGCTATGCTCGCATTCTCACAATTCTAAATATTTTGGCAACAATCTCTTTGGTTAATTAAAGAAATTTAACCACAATTATTAATAAGATAGTTTTTCATGTTTATGATAAAATTATTATTAATAAAAGAAGAAAAGTTGTTAAAATTTGAACAAACGAATAAGGAAATTAATTGATAATTTAATGTATATCTTGAACTCAAAACTGTTAAATGAGTTAGCTATAAAAGCTAAATTTCTAATAAAAGATAGCAAATTCACTCCAGAAAAATTTATAAGTTTATGTGTGTTTTCAAATAATCATTTATGTGAAAAT
>NZ_FQXM01000032.1 GCF_900129965.1 Clostridium grantii DSM 8605
TACAAAATCTCCATGCTTCTAGGAGTTTTGGACATGTATAAATTAACATTTGAACTGAAAACCCTATAGCAAAAAAACAATGAAATATTAAAGAATTGTCGAGAATGCGTTAGAAAAGGGATATAGTTTAGATATTATCACAGAAATATTAGGTGTATCTGCTGATGAAGTAGAAAAGGTGAAAAATAATTTGAGATGAAGGTACATGAAAATCTGTGAGATGAAAATTATAAAAAATAGAAGTAATTAAAAAACTGCCCACAATGGCAGTTTTTTAATTTTACTAGAAAAACAAAGAAAAATCACTGAAAAAAATTAAGTTTACACTACATGGTTCGACAAGAAAAAAATACAAATTATGATAACATAGAATAAGATGAAACAAAAAAAATATTCACTTCGTAGTTCAATATGGAAACTATTGAATAAGCATTGGAAAATAATTTTTCATCAAGGAACTTTCATAATGGAGTCAGGGGTAAGACTTCTTGAGGAGAATCTTAGGGAATTAGCTACAAAATAAATTCCTATTAGGGCTTACAGCAACACCAGATAGACTTGATAACAAAGATGTATTTGCCATATGCGATTATAATACAGTTTATGAAATAGGATTAAAAAAAGCTATTAATAAAGATTATTTAGTTCCCTTTATATACTACGGAATTTATTACACCACAGATTATGATCAAGTTCAATTTAAAAATGGAAAATACAATGACAAGGAATTAGAAGAAGCTCTTATGATTAATAAAAGAGCAGAACTGCTTATGAATAATTATAAAAAGTTTAATTCTAAAAGAGCCATGGGTTTTTGCACTAGTAAAGCTCATGGTGAGTACATGGCAAAATTCTTTAATGAAAATGGGGTCCCTTCTTGTGCTGTTTATAGCGGTATTAATGGAGAAAACGCTTTAGATAGAGCAGAAGCTTTATCGAAATTTAGGAATAAAGAAATTAATGTAATGTTCTCAGTGGACATGTTTAATGAAGGCTTAGATATTCCCTTAATTGATTTGGTAATGTTTCTAAGACCAACTCAATCACCAACCATATTTTTTCAGCAATTAGGCAGAGGATTAAGAAAAGCTACTGGTAAAAAATATTTAAACGTATTGGACTTTATAGGAAACTATAAAAAAGCAGTATTAGTTCCTTTCTTATTAACAGGGGACACCACACTTATAAGAAATAGAAGTAATACAAGGCTACTTCCAAAAGAAGAAGAATACCCAGCAAGTTAAATATATTCAAAAACTATTTTAAATTTCTTAATGATATGAATGAATTAGTAGAAGAAGAAAAAACGCTTATAGAAACTATAGCCATAGACTTTATTAATATGCTAGAGAAAATCCTGTTAAGTATTTAGAAAAAAGCGAAGGGAAATTCTTTTATAGAGATGGGAAAGCGTTTTGTTTGGTGGAAGAATTGGGAAAATATGTGGATAACTTAGCTTTTGGAAAACATTTTGTGGATGTATTGGAGTTTAGGGTTGGGGAGTATTATAGGAATAGGATAGATAGAGAACAAAGGTAAAAGCTGTTTGAAGTTAAACTTTATTATAAAAGAGAGGGATAAAACATGCTATTAAATGTAGAACAAAAGAAGTTAATCAATTTAAAACCTAATGGTCATAATTTAATAAAAGGTGTAGCAGGATCAGGGAAAACGACTGTAGCTATTCAAAGAATACCTTTTCTTTTAAATCATTATTGTGAAGGAAAAGAAGACTCTATCTTAATGGTAACTTTTAATAAAACCTTGGTAAATTATATTGAATACTTGTACAAAAAAGTGGAAAGTAACGAACAAATATCTTTTCATAATTTATTAAATGAAAAAGCTAAAAATGAAAATAAAGTTGAAATTATTAATATAGATAGAATTTTATATAGATATTTTATTGATAATATGAAGGGAAATCACTTGAATCTTAAGATAGTTTCAGATAATAGGATTATTCACTCTAGTTTGAGAAAAGCTATAAATACTGTTAAGAAAAATTATCCAGGAGAAAAAATTTTAAATGAAGATCACTTACAATTTATACAAGGGGAAATTGAATGGATAAAATCTTGTAATTATTGCGAGCTTTCCGAATATATGAATGTTGATAGAGTAGGTAGAGCTACCACTAATAATATGAATCACCCCTCAAAGCTCAGAAAAAATTCTCCAATAAGAGAAGCTTTATATGAAGTTATGATTGTTCATAAAGAGAATTTGTTGAATCAGGGATATGTTGATATGAAAGATATGAATTTATATGCCCTTCAACAAGCAAAAAAATCTCCTAAAAAGAAATACACTCATATCATCGTTGATGAAAGTCAGGATTTAACAAAGGTTCAATTAGATTTTCTCAGATGTTTGTATAAGGATGAAGAATATTCAAGTATTACCTTCGTTGCAGATATAGCTCAAAATATTTACCCTCATAGTTGGTTAGTTAAAGGAAGAAGTTTTTCTACCATTGGATTTGATATGAAGGGAAAAAGTAATATTCTATCTAAAAACTATAGAACCACAACACAAATTGCAGAGTGTGCTTATAGTTTAGTAAAAGAAGATGTTAATATAATTGAAGATGAAAATTATGTTGAGCCATCATTAATAGATAGACAAGGAGCTTATCCACTATATAAGGCTTTTAATTCGCCAGAGGAAGAAGTTAAATATATTATAGAAATTATCAAAGGTAATTTGTTGAAAAAATATCAAATGAAAGATATAGCTATTATTGCAAAATTTAAAAATATGTTTAATAACTACGAGAAAATTTTTAAAGAGAATAATTTAGAAGCTACAATGATAAATGGAGATAAAAATGCTTTTGAGGAGAATTCTATAAAATTGATAACAATGCACTCTATAAAAGGATTAGAGTTTAAAGTTGTTTTTATTGTAGGATTAAATAAAGGAGTTATACCATTTTTATCAAATAATGAAGTGTCGGATATTGAATATCAGAAATCTATTGAAAGAAAAATTTTATATGTGGGCATGACCAGAGCAAATGAATTACTTTACTTAACTTCAAATGCAGTACCTTCTGAATTTGTAAGTGATATTAATCCTAAATATCTTAAAAGCAAAGAAGAATCCAAGTTTAGTGTATTTTATTCCGTTAATGTTAAAAATTATCTTTTTAAAAAAGAGATTTATGACTTATTTAGTAAAGAGGAAAAAGTAAGACAATGGGTTATAAAAGAGCTGATGGATAATTACAATTATCCCGAAGAACTGATAGAAATAGAATATAATGTGAATTGTTTTTCAAAAACAGGTTTAGTTGATATTGCTGTTCATATATATGATGGAAAAGATAAAATTCCATTTATATTTATAGAAACAAAAGCTGCTAATCTAGGTATAAATACGGCCAAAGCTCAATTGATTAGCTATATGAGTAATAACTTAAGCGTTAAATATGGTATAGCTACTGATGGAAATGATTTGATTATCATAGATAAAGAGGGAAAATCAATTAAGGATATCCCAACTTTTAATTCGTCAATGATGAGATCCACTTTGGAAAGTATTAAATTTTCTTATAGTAATAATGAAGCTAATTATGAAATACTTAGGGATAATTCTATATCTAAAGAAATTACAGTTATCTCACATGGGGAAAGTATCAATTACAATGAAAATCAATTAATTAATATTAATTGTTACGGTAGCATTGCAGCAGGAATACCTATTCATATGAATGAAACAATAGAAAATTCTTTTTTTATTCCAAAACAATGGATTAGTGAAAGTAAAGAGTATTTTATTTTAAAAGTCAAAGGGGATAGCATGATAGATGCAAATATAAATTCTGGAGACTATGTTTTACTACAATCACAAATCACCGCAGAAAACAGACAAATAGTAGCAGTTTCTCAAGATGGTTGTGCTACCTTAAAACGATATATAAAAATGGGAAGTACCGTTTTGTTGATGCCAGAAAATCCAGCTTATGAGCCTATACAAATAACATCAGATGAGGCAAGAATACTTGGAGTTATGGTGGGTAAGTTTGAATGGAGTAAGTAATCTATATATCATAAAGCAAGTATTAATTTGTCCACTTCATTTACAAATTAATTCAAAGATCACTAAGGGTAAATAATTTTTTATTAACATTAATTAAACAATGAATGGCAACAAAAACTGTGAATAAAATGAACGATTTTTGTTGCTAATAAAAAAAACTGCCACTTTAGGCAGTTTCTAATTACTTCTATATAATTTTCCTACTAAATGAAATCATGTTTATTTCTTTAAGTTAAAACCAGCTACTTGTTGCTTTAGCATTGCTGCTTGACTTGATAATTCTTCACTTGCAGCAGCGGTTTCTTCTGATGTAGCTGAAGTACTTTGAACAACATTTGCAATTTGAAGGATTCCTTGATTTATTTGATTAATTCCAATAGACTGTTCATTTGAGGATACTGCAATGCTTTCTATCAAATCAGATGCTTTGGAAATTTCAATAACAATATTTTTTAAAGCGTCTGCCGTATCTGTAGAAATATTTGCTCCTTGGTTTACTGTTTTTAATGAATTTTCAATCATTATAGAGATTTCTTTAGTAGCATTAGCTGAACGAGTAGCCAAATTTCTCACTTCTTCAGCAACCACTGCAAACCCTTTACCATGTTGACCAGCTCTTGCTGCTTCTACAGCTGCATTTAAAGCTAATATATTAGTTTTAAATGCAATATCATCAATAACTTTAATTATTTTAGAAATGTTATTTGAAGAATTATTAATGTCAGTCATTGAATTTAATAAGCCTTGCATTTGTTTATCACATATAGTTGTATAGTAATTAGCATTTTCTACAACTTTTTTAGCAGTAGTAGCATTTTTAGCATTTTCAATGGTCTGTGAAGAAATCTCTTCAATAGAAGCAGATAATTGCTCTACCGAACTTGCTTGTTCTGTTGCTCCTTGTGCTAGTGATGTACTAGAATCAGATACTTGAATTGCACCTGCTGAAACTTGTTCAGAAGACGCATTAATATTATTAATTAACATATTCATAGTATTCACCATTTCATAGAAAGATTTGCTTAGAATTATTATTTCATCTTTTGTATTATCAGTTTCATTGATATCAAAATCATCTATATATAAATCTCCATTAGAAATTTTATTGGAAGCTTCCATTATTTTTTCTAAGGGTTTTGATATTACATTTAAACTAAAAAAGAAAATGAAAACAGAGATTACTATTAAAACTACTACAGAAATTACAAATATTAAAAATATTATTTCATTCATTTTTTTTACAGCATCTGACTTTAATTGACCTGAAAAAACAACGCCTATTACATCATTATTAGTATTCATTAAAGGCATATATGAACAAATGTAAGGCATGTCCAATATCTCTGCTTCTGCTATATACTGTTCTTTATCTTCCAAAATCTTTTTTGCTATGGCTGGATTTAGTTGAGTACCTACCACTCTTTCACCGTTTTTTATGATTGTAGTATTCAATCGTACATCATTTAGAAATATTGTTAAATCAGTTTTGTATATTTTCTTTGAATTATCTAATATATCCACATTAGATAATTCAAAACCGGTAGAAATAACCCCAATTATTTCTTTATTCATATTAATAATGGGGGATCCTGTTACAGCCAATAATTCTTGAGAATCAATATTTTCTAAAGTAGTATAAACGTTACCTTCTAACGCCTTTTGAATATTAATTTGATTTATAATGCTATCTCCTGATTCATTTGGCGTATTAGTTCTGTATAAAACCAGACCATTCTTATCTGTTACAGTAATAAAATCTACATTTAAATCTTTAGATATAATTGTTAATATATCTCTTAATCCATCTGCATTACCTTCATCCATATATTTTACAATATCAGGATTTTGGGAAATTAACTTTGATAAATTTGAAGACTCATTTTTATATTTTTCAATAATTTCATTGAGCCCTTCCATACCTTTTATAGCTTGTTCTTTATTTACATTTATAGTATAATTTTCGAATTGTACAATTATTACCCCAACAATTAATGAAATGGTAATAATAAAAGCGGGTACTAAAAAACTCATTATTTTATTACGCATTGAAAGCTTTTTAAAAAATCTCATATATTTAGTCCTCCTCTTTCTGTGATAAAATTTTATAAATAATATTATTCTACAAATAAATCAAATTATATCAAAAAATAAATAATAAATATGTATAATTGTAAATATACTTATTCGTAATATATCATATCTTGCCGAAAATTAAAATGATTTTCTGTGATTTATACTTTCCTCTCAACTAATGGCAACAAAAACTGTTCCAGTTTTTGTGAGGGGTCAGGTACTTTACAAAAATTGTAAATAAAATGAACGATTTTTCTTGCTACTAACAGATATAAATTGTGTCTACAAAGATGGTTTATAATAAGAAAATAGGCTATAATTAAATATAAGAAGACATTATAAATAACACCACAGTATATAGTTGAACTGAAATACTTATTAAACATAAGGAGCAATATTTAATGAAAAAAGATATAAATAATATTCATGACAAAAGCTATAAAGATTTATATTCTAATAAAGAAGTGTTTATAGATTTAGTTAAAGAAATGCTCAAAGCTTCATGGGCAAGTGAGCTTACTGTAGATAATTTGGTACTTATAAATAAATCTTATATTTCATCAGATTATGAAGAAACAGAGTCAGATATAGTTTACAAGGCCACAATAGGCGATAAAGAAGTTATATTTTATGTACTATTAGAATTTCAATCAACAATTGATTATAGAATGCCATTAAGATTATTCTTTTATATAAGTGAAATATTGAGGGAATATGCAAAAAATGATAATCAAAAATCATATGATAAAAACATAACCATACCTGCAGTAATTCCCATAGTTCTTTATAACGGAAAGAAAGTATGGGATGTACCACAAAGATTTAGGGATATTGTAAGTGGTAGCGAATTATTTGGAAATAGCATAATAGATTTTGAATATAGTATTTTTGATGTAAATAACAAATACACTAAAGAAGATTTAATTAGGAACAAAAATATAAGCTCTGCCATATTTTTGTTAGATCAGAAAATAGATGCGGAAGAATTTATTGAAAGAATAAAGGCTATAGCATTATTCTTTGCTAACCTAACGGATAAAGATAGAATGGTTTTAAAGCATTGGATAGGAAATACTGCGGAACCACAGTTAGCAGAGGCTGCGAAAAAGATATTAGATGCAAATAAAGAGGAGGTAGAGAAAATGGTTGCAAATAATGCTTTTCTGCTTAAACAGATGAAGGAAGAAGCTAAAAAAGAAGGAATTAAAGAAGGAATTAAAGAAGGAATTAAAGAAGGAATTAAAGAAGGAATTAAAGAAGGAATTGAAGAAAAAGCTATTAAAATAGCAAAAAAAATGATATTACGTGGTAAGAGCATTGAGGAGATTATTGAATTAACAGAAGTCCCAATAGCAGAAGTTAAACAATTAATAAAAGAACTTCAAAAAACCAACAAAATCTAATTTAAGATAAATATAGAAAAATACTGAAATCAAGTTCGGCATCCATATCAAGACTAGCAAGAAAGTTAACTATTGTATAATTAATATAGGAAGATGAATAATTACTTACAGATATGAAGTGAATTCAATGGAAAATTCAATGGAAAATTCAAATAAATTAATAAGATTTGATTGGTTTATAAAGAAAATGTTAAGAGATAAAAGTAACTTTAACGTGTTAGAAGGATTGTTAACAGCGTTACTTAAAAAAGATATTGTTAGTTTAAATATTTTAGAGAGTGAAGGAAATCAAATAAGTGAAAAAATAAATATAATTACCTGATGTTTTAGATTAACAAAAATTGCTCATTTAATTTACAATTTTTGTAAGGGGTCTGACCCCTTACAAAAACTGGAACAGTTTTTGTTGCTACAAATATATACCCATGCATAGCAAATGTTTTATTGGCAAGCCTGTGGACTTTAGTCTGGATTTTGATTGTAGAAAAGAATTCAGATTACTTTCCATAGTTGAATTTCAAAAATATAAGCTGTATAATGATTTTATCATTGGAAAAGCGTTAAGATGTTAATATTTTTTTACATTTAAATCATTGATATATAGAGGTGAAATATATGACACAAATTACTAAAAATGCATTGGCTGATTCATTAAAAAAACAAATGCAGATAACACCACTGGCTAAAATCACCATTAACGATATTGTTAATGAATGCGGGCTAACTCGAAGGACATTATATTATTATTTTCATGATGTCTATGATCTTTTAGAATGGATTTATATCACTGAGTTAAAAGAAGTTCTTGGTAAAAATAGGACTTGCCAAACATGGAAAAAAGGTTTCTTAGAAGTACTAAATTATTTACTGCAAAACAAAAAAATGGTTTTAAACACTTATAATTCCCTTGATAGAGATATTTTAGAAAATCATTTATATAGTGAAATATTTAATATTATTTTAGAGGTGGTAAATGAACTTTCAAAAGGTTTAATTGTTTCAGAGGAAGATAAAAATTATGTAGCAAAATTTTATAAAATTCTTTTTACAGGGATAATAATTGATTGGATAAAAAATAATATGGATGAAGATACTGAAGAATTAGTTAATAATTTTGATAAAATAATAAACGGAGATATTTATAGAGCATTATTAAAATATGAAAAAAAGGAAGTCATTTAAAATTGAAATGACTTCCTTACTATTTTTTAAATTAAACCTTCTAAAGTTGTATTGCTTAATAATTTTTTAATAATTGATTCAGCTGGTAATGGTCGTCCACTATACATTGCTTTAGTTGCATTAGCTACAACACGTACATCATATTGACTAGCATATATTTCAGGTGGATTTTTTTCAAGTTTAAGCAAAGTATATACAGCCATAATTGCAGAACGAACTGAGTATTCAACAGTAAATACGCAATCATCTTTAATTTCTGCAAATTGACCTAAAAATGCAAGGTTTGTACTACCAGCAGGTACAACTTCAGGTCTATCTCCTTTAACACGAGGCATAAACTGACTTGTAATATAAGGCATCATACAAGGAAGTACAATTGAAGTATCAATATATTCATGCATGTCTTTCTCATCAATTCCCAAATGATATAAAAGTTCTTGTAATAATTCTTTACCAGTACAGTCACTCATTTTCTTTTTGATGAAATCCCCTTCATTATCTGGGAATAACGCATATGCCCACATAACTATAACATCATCAGGTTGATTAGTAAATTGAGGTTGTCTATTAACAGTAACACTTAATAACCAGTTTGAATCTTTAACTGTTATTATTCCACCTGTTACAGTTTTGTGGGGAGCGATTTCTCTTTCAGCAAATTTTTCAACAAGGGCTCTCATTTTAGGACCTTTAGCAGTGATTGTATATGATTCCCATTTAGTTTTGTCTATATCACTACAGAAAACTTCTGGTTTTCCAAAAGCAGAATCTTTTTCAGCTATTTTTTTCCATAAACTCCAGCATCCACCTTCGCTTCTATTTAACTCTGGAGCTGTGTTCATATCTCCTAGTGTAGAATTTTCAGTCATAGATCCATTAGTAAAGAATACCAAATCACTTTCTGTAGTTTTTATAAATTCTTCTTTTTCTCCGTTACGAATCAAATGAATTCCTTTAACTGTTTTTTTATCTCCAGTAATATCTATGTCTAAATCAGTTACTTGTGTATTTAAATCAAATCTAACCTTTTGTGCTTCTAATTTTTTAATAAGTGGAAGAATCATTGAATCATATTGATTAAATTTAGTGAATACTAACCCTTCCATTTTGCTCATTCCTGGCATTAAATGCATAAAACGGTGCATATAACGTTTCATTTCTACTAAGCTATGCCAATTTTCAAATGCAAACATACTTCTCCAATATAGCCAAAAATCAGTTTCTAAGAATGATGCATCGAAAAATTGTTCAACAGTAATTGCACCTAAATCAGCTTCTTTTACAAGAAATAACTTAGTTAGTTGATCAACATGATGTTTTTCTAGTCCAAGAGTTGAAAAATCAAGTTTTTCGCCACGATTAGCAATGGCACGACAATTAGAATAGTTAGGATCATTATCATTTAATTCTTTAAATTCATCTAAAACAGTTCTTCCTGATTCTTCTAATGAAGATACTTCTGAAAATAAGTCCCACATACATTCATAATGCTCTTCCATTTCTCTTCCACCACGAGCAAGGTATCCATCTTCTGCATTCCTAGATCCATCCATAGAACCGCCTAAAATATTAGCTTGTTCTAAAATTGTAATATTTTCACCCTTCATATGACCATCACGTATCAAATATTCAGCAGCAGCTAATGAAGCTATACCCCCACCAATTAAATATGCTTTTTTACTTTCAATTCCTTCTGGTTTTAATGTGTTGATTCTTTCGTAATTCACCATAATTGTAAATATCTCCTTTTCAATTTAAAAAATTTATTATATATATATCTTGCATCAACTTAATTTATACTTCTACAAAATCTCCATTTTTCTAGAAGTTTTGGACCCATATAAATTAATAGTTGAAGCAGTTTGTCCATATAAAGATAATATGCTTTTTATAAAAGAGAGTAAATTATCAAAATAGGCGATTTGTGTAAAGTTGTTACAAAATGTTTGATTTGTGAAGTATTTTATCACAAGGCTTGCTTATATAATAACCCTGGGCATAATCTACCCCTAAACTTTCTACAATCCTTAGTATTTCTTTGTTCTCCACAAATTCTGCAACAGTTTCTATATTAAAAGCTTTTGCCATGTTGACTATTGAGTTAACTAAATATAAATTTTCTTCTTTTTCATTGATATCTTTTATGAATGAACCATCAATTTTCAAATAATCTGCTGGTACCTTTTTAAGATACTCTATGCTAGAAAATCCTACCCCAAAATCATCAATAGAAAATTTATAATTTTTACTTTTGAACTCCTCTATTATGGAAATGAACTCATTCAAATTTTCTATATTTTCTGTTTCAGTTATCTCAAATATTATATTTTCATGTTTAATTCCATATTTATCAATAATAGAGTTAGCCTTATACAAATAATCAGCATTATTTGTGACTTTTGCTGATAAGTTAAAGGAAAAGATTAATTTATCAGTTTTATCTATTTTATTTTTATACAAAAGTGCTTTTTCTAATATTATTAAATCAAGTTCATCAATTATATTATTTTTTTCTGCTATTAATATAAATGGATATGGTGAAAGATAATCATCACCTTCTTTTATTCTCATCAATACTTCATATTTTATTATTTCTTTTGTTCTATTATCTATTAATGGTTGAAAAAATGGTACTAATTTATCTTCTTTTATGGCTTCTTTTAAATATATTAATTTTCTATAATCATCATCCATATTTTTTGTTAATTCTTCTAAACTTGCAAATAAAAACTGATTGTTTTTATTTTTTAAGTTTCTTATTATGGCAACAAAAACTGTTCCAGTTTTTGTAAGGGGTCAGGCGATTTACAAAAATTGTAAATAAAGTGAACGATTTTTGTTGCTAGCAGTATCCTCAAATGAACAGTCTATTGGAATTAATCAAATAAATCAAGGAATCCTTCAAATTGCAAATGTTGTTCAAAGTACTTCAGCTACATCAGAAGAAACCGCTGCTGCAAGTGAAGAATTATCAAGTCAAGCAGCAATGCTAAAGCAACAAGTAGCTGGTTTTAACTTAAAGAAATAAACATGATTTCATTTAGTAGGAAAATTATATAGAAGTAATTAGAAACTGCCTAAAGTGGCAGTTTATTTTCTATAAAGAGATTTAAAACAAATGTAAAAACAAAATGATGAATACTTAAGTGGCTTCTTACGAAAAATAAAATCAAAATGAATTAAAGGAGCTAACTAATGAAAAGTATATATTTAGAAGAAATAAAAAAAGGAAACAAAAGAAAAATTTCATTAATGATAATGAAAAAAGTTTTCAGAGAAAATGAAAAAACTATAGCTTATATAGGGGATAAAACGGGTGATGTAAAAGCTGAGATTATAGATGAAAAAGATGAGTTAATAGTTGGTGATGTACTAGAATTAGTAGGTGATTTAGATAGAGTTTTTTCAGTTAAGAGTTACAAAAAAATCTTGAACTATGAGATGGAAGATTATTTACCATGTATTAAAACTCCTATAGAAGAAATTATGCAGGAAATCAATTCTATTACCCAAGAAGAGGTTATTAGTAAAGAGGGCAAAGCTCTTAATGATTATTTTTTCAGTAATCCAGAGTTTATTGAAAAATTTAAAAAGGGCATAGGCGGTGTAAGTCAGCATCATAACTATAGAGGAGGGCTTGCTGAACATACCTTGAATGTGATGTATTTGTCTAGAGTATTAGCTGAAAGATATCAATGTAAAAACAGAGAAATTGCAATACTAGGGGCGAAGCTTCATGATATTGGGAAAATAGAAGAACTTTTTGTGGATGGTCCCTTTTCTTATACATTAAAAGGAGAAATAGAGGGTCATATTGTAATAGGGGTTTCTATGCTTGAGGAAGCTTTTAAAGCTAATCCGGAATTATATAATGAAGATTTTAAAGAAAGAATGAAAGGGTGTATCATTCAACATCATGGGAAATTAGAATATGGGTCACCAAGGCCATTAAACATGGAAGAAGCTTATATAGTGCATTATGGAGATTATATAGATGCAACTATGAATAAAATAACCCAAATAAAAGAAGGAGTTCTTCCAGGAACTTGGTCAGAATTTGATAGAAGGATAGGAACCAAACTATATCTTTAAAATAAAGGTACACAGCTCCTAGATAAAGAATAATATGATATATGAGTGATATTATTAGGAGGCACCAGTGAACAATTTTACACAACCAAGTAAAAACAAATTGGATAATATAACCCTAGCTTATCCAGAAGAATTAGTATACTATATTAATATGGTAAAGGAAATGAGGAGTGCTAGAGCTATGGTTATGTCCTCTAGACAAAAGGATGGACCACCCAAAACACCACCACCAGATATAACACCACAATTGTCAGATCAACCAGATGTAGATCTTAAAGCAGTAGACCCAGGAGCTATAAAGCCATGTGTATATAGATTTTCTTATATCTGGCCCAAAAGAGGAAAACCTTTTTGGGCATATCTAGTATATGTTGGAAAGAAATCAGTTTCTGGATGGAAATATTATAAAAACCGATGGGTTTATTTTGGAATGGATTTAAAAGATATTAAAAGTTTTATTTGTTATTAAGCTAAGTAGAGGTAAAATTACAAGAAATAAACTGCCAGCCAAGGCAGTTTATTTTATATTTAATGAACTTTAAAACAATTCAAAAAACAACATAATAAAACTGAAAGAAAAGAAAGTTTTTTTTGCGAACAAAATCCAAAGTAATAAGGTATACTTTATATGAAAGGGGGAGAGGCACATTGAAAATCAAGAATTAATACTAGAAGCTAAGATTAATTGTTTCGTTAATTATTTCCATAGGAGTATTTGTATATAAGGATGCTGAAAAACATGGAATGGACCCTGTAATTTGGACTTTGATTGCAGTGTTAGTTCCAAATCTAATAGGATTTATTATTTATTTAGTGGTTCGTTCAGGTAAAAAAGAAGAACTTAAATGCCCAGGTTGTGGAAAATCTGTAGATAATGAATATGTAAAATGTCCTTATTGTGGAAAAATGTTAAAAGGAACTTGCTCTAAATGTGGTAAAGCCGTTAATCCAGACTGGGAAAGTTGTCCCTACTGTTCTACTAATATTGATAAAAGCGGTTTTCAATATTCAGAAGGATTTGAAGATAACATATCCTATGCTAATGATATAAATTACAGTAGTTCTGATTATAAAAAAAATAAGAATAACAAAGGGCTAAAAATCATAATTGGAATATTTATAGCCTTGATAGTAGCATTTATTCTTATGATAGTTGTTAGTTTTGTAAGTTTTGACTCTGTTTCAAATGTTTCAGTAATGGAAATATCTGAAGAAGTTCCAACAGAAGTGAATCAGGTTCTAGGAAAAGAATCCAAAGCAACAATGAAAAGTAGCTATGCTTATTGGGATGGAACAAAAGGAAAGAGTATACAGGGCAAAGCAGGTGAAAAATTCATATTAAACTACGCATCTGTAGTAAAAGATGGGGAACTGCCAGCAATGGCAGTTTTTTAGTTATTTATTAAAATAAAAGTTCAGGCCATCCCCTTAGCAGTTTTGACAATTTCAGCTTTTTCAGTATTTGATAATAATTTTTCAATTAAAATAGTTCCAAATACATATATTGTTAAAAGTGTGATATTCATCACTAATGTGAATTTCAAACCTAAAGTTGTAATTTGAAAAAATATGATAGGCATTTTAGCACTTGCCCAAGTCATAAGAAATAGAAGCACATTTGAGTATCGTGCACCTTTCTTTATCATAATAACTGCCACTGGAAAAGCAGCTATTAATGGTCCCGCCGCAAATGTTCCAAAGAAAAATGCTATTGCTATTCCAAGTAACCCTGATTTTTCACCCATTAATTTAATCATAGTTTCTCTTGGTATCCAAACATCCATTAATCCTATTAATACAAAAATAGGAGGTACAATTTTAAGCATACTTACAAACTGAGATGTTGAAGATTGAATCGCATTAAAACCTAAACTTTTATTATAAATAAATAAACCTACAACTAATAAAAGTGCTATTATTAATGATTTATGTTTTTTCATTTTACATCACCACCCAAATTATATTTGCTACAATAAGCGAAGCTATTAAACCTAATATGTTACGTAAAATTGTTGATTTTTTCCCAAAATATTTAATTTCAGTTGGTATATACACAAAACCTACGGCCATTACGGAAGAAATGAATCCAGCAATTTGTGCATATCCGGCACCTTGAGAAATTAATTCAGCTCCCAAAGGATAAGCTACAAAGGGTGGCATAAATGTAATTGAACCAAGCAATACCCCTAAAATAATTCCAATAAACCCAGAATCATCTCCTAAAACACTTTTGATAATATGTGGAGTGATCAATGACAATAAAACACCCACAATTATGAATAAAGGAATTAGAACGGGTAAAATCTTTTTAAATGCCATCCATCCTTTTTTTAGACCTAATTTTGTTTTATTAGGATTTTTTATAAAGGAAAAAATAGTTAAACCTATAGCAAGAAAATATAAAATTATTGTTGATATGTCCATAACAAATCCTCCTATCATATTTACTACAAATCTAGTCAGCAGCAAAGCTACCATGAAGCATAAAATAATTATAGGGCCCTTTTAAAAATCAATTAAATTGATTATATACCCTTAGGGGGTATATGTCAACTGTAATTGTAATTAAAAAATATATGCAGTTCTTATTAAAAATTATCGACACTTATTTTAAAAAAAGTTGGATAAGGATTTACTTATGATAAAATTAATAAAAAGGAGTGTGGTTGTATGTTTAATGAAAATAAATCAATTCAAGAAATAAAAAAGAAAACAAAATTAATCCGTTGCTTGAATTTATTAAATAAACCATTTGGTCCCAATTATTTTCTTTATAATCATTGGACTTTTAAGAGTGTCAAGAATTTTTTATTATGTTCTACAAAGGTTAAATTATTAGCACCAGCTTTTAATTGATTAAAGTAACATATGAAATTGGATAGTCAATGATAATCAATAATAATAAAGAAAATAACCCTAGAAATCAAAACCTGCTATGGGTGTGTCATTAATATTAATAACCGCTAAACGTTTTGGTGGTTTTAACGATTTTGTAGAAGATGCTAAAGATTATGTTAAGGATGCTGTAAGCAATATAGATATAATTGAGCAATTTAGAATGTGAAAGGACACTGACGTAATAGAAGTGAGTTGAAATGGAGAGTGGATTGATGTTTCAGATCAAATTATAACTTAAACAGACGGTTTGAGTTTTGAACATGGTGATTTTATAGTTGAATCCAATGAGAATTGCATCACAGGAAAATAAAATTATTTATATACCGAACTATTTACTTAATAAATGTATCTTTAACATATTTTTAAATATTTAGTATAATTTAGAAAGGGAAAGTTAGTTTATACGACTTTAAAATAAAACTATAAATGAAACTATAAATGAAAGTGAGGTATATATGACTCTTAAAGAAGCGAAATTTGTTTTTGAAAATCAACTCTCTGTTATGAAGAAAGAAGGTTTTATTGATGTAGAAACCTATGAAAAGGTTTCCGATACAAGCAAATTATTTTACCAAACCAGGTTTGAACAAATAAAGGAAAAGGAAGAAGCTATAAAAGAAGAACAACAGCGAATGTAGGCTGAAAAAATTATTGAACGAAGTAAGAATAGACAGGAAAGAAAGGCTTCTGCACTTTTAAACCTTGGCGTAGTATTTTTATTCTTAGCAGGATTAATTTTCGCTACTACTAACTGGAGTACTTTAGATCTTGGTGGTAAAGTTATTGCTGTAATATTTATGGGAAGTATTTTAACTGCTAGAAGTTATGTAGCTGAAAATAAACCTAAGGAAAAAGGATAATTAAGAATATATAACGAAATAAAGGGATGCTCAATTGAGCACCCTTTAAAATATTTGTAAAATTTACATTCCTTTAGATAATTCAATAGCATTTACTGGACAAACATTATAGCAAGTTCCACATTCATCACAAAATTTAGGAATGATAGAGTATTTATCTCCTGCTTCTATGGCATTGAATGGGCATAGTGGTTTACATTTCCCGCAGGCAATACACTTATCTGTAATTATAAGACCAGCTTCATTTACTGTTTCTCCACCAAAAGCAAATCTTTCTCTTTTCATTTTGACTTCTTTTCCGCTTAAATCAAATATTTCTCCTTTTCCTTTGGAAACATGGAAGAGGCTAGTGATATTATAAGAATTTTTGTCTGGGAACAATTCCTGTAAGCTTTTCTTGTTTTCAAAAACTTTCTCAATTTCAGAGGCACTTAATTCAGTTATTTCCCCTTGAATTCTAACTTGAGCATAATCTTTGTTCATTGCAGTGATAGCAATTTTATTATTATTTTTTAATTGATTATAAAAAGGTTTTACCTTTAAAGTAATAAAATATAAACCATGGTCATTACTCATAATATCAATGATTCTTGAATGAGGTGTTCCATTTTCAGAAGTTGAAATCACCACAGATTTAATTTCTTTTAACATTTCAAAAGCTTTTTTCATAATAATAGCTCCTTTTCTTTTTTTATTAGTTCTTGTTCATACATTTCTTCAAAAATTTTCTCATCAATAATTGATTTAAATCCTTTTACCCCAAGAAATTCTTTTACAAATTTTGTGGCAGGTTTAAAAATCAAATCTTCTTTAGTCCCCATTTGTTCAATTTTTCCATTGTTTAATAGAATTGTTTTAGTACCAAGTTTAAGAGCTTCTTCAATATCATGAGTAACAAAAAGTATGGTTTTTTTCAGCTTCTTGTGTAAATCTTTTAATTCATTTTGCAAACGAGTTCTGGCAATTTCGTCTACAGCGCCAAAGGGCTCATCCATTAAAATAATATCTGGATTTGCAGCTAGTGCTCTAGCCACACCTATTCTTTGCTTTTGACCTCCACTAAGCTCTCGTGGATAACGAATTAAAACTTCTTCATGAAGTCCAACTAATTGTACAAGCTCCTTAGCTCTTTTATTCATATAATCCATATCATTCTTTTCTAATTTAAGAACAAAATTAATGTTATCATTTATGGTCATATGTGGGAATAATCCTATTTGTTGAATAACATAGCCTATATTTCTTCTTAATTCTATAGTATCCCATTGATTTATTTCTTTACCTTTAATAAAAATCTCACCTTTATCAGGGGTGATAAGTTTATTTACCATTTTAAGCAAAGTAGTTTTACCACACCCAGAAGGGCCAAGGATTGTTATAAATTCACCTTCCTCTATGGATAAATCAAGATTTTCAATAACCTGGGTATCTTTAGAATAACTTTTTACAATATTGCTGAATTTTATAATGGTCATTATAGCAAACCTTTCTTCTTCAAAAATTCATTAGCCACATCTTTAGGGTCCTGTTTTTCAATTTCTACAAGATAATTCATCTCAATAATTTCATCATTGCTAATATTATCTGTTAAAAGTTCAAGTACTTCTTCTAATTCAGGATATTTATTTAATGTTTCGTTTGTAACTAAAGTTGCTGCAAAATAAGAAGGGAAAAAATTCTTATCATCTTCAAGTACAATTAATCCTTCTTCTTTTAATCTTCCATCAGTAGAAAAAACATTTATAACATCAACTTCATCTGAAGCTATAGCTTCATACTTTAATCCAATATCTAATTCTTTTTTCTCCTTAAAATCAAAGCCATAAGTATTTTCTAACCCTAAGTAACCATCTTCTCTTTCATAGAAGTCATATTCAGCACCAAAAGTTAATTCTTCATTATATTTAGCTAAATCAGAATATGTTTTGATATTATACTTTTCTGCCACCTCTTTTTTTACTGCTAGGCCAAAGGTATTATTAAAGCCGTAAAGGCCAGTCCATTTTATATTATAATTATCTTCATAACCCTTTTTCACAGCCTCATATAATTCATTAGGATCATTTATTAATTCTTCTTTTAATACAAATAGAAGACCTGTCCCCGTATATTCAGGATATATATCAATTTCTCCTTTTTCCATAGCAGGCTGAATATTAGAAGTACCTCCGCCTATTCCAGGTTTTTGTTCTACTGTTATATCAGTTTTTTCTTCAATAAGTTGGGAGAGCATCTCTACTATTATATATTGCTCTGTCATAGGTTTACCTGCTATAACTATCTTTTTATTATCGCTAGTACAGCCAACCAACATAAAAATAGAAGCTAACATACAAATAATTATTGATTTTTTAAACATTTAAACTTCCCCCCATTGATCCATTTCCTAAAATTCTTTTTCTTAATTTTTTTTCAACTATTTCTAAAAGAAAATCAGTGACTATTGCAAGTAAAGCAACTAGTAAGCTACCTCCTATAGTCATTTCAGGATAATTTGTTGTAATACCTCTCCATATTGCTTTACCTAATCCACCGGCTCCGATAAATGAAGCTATTCCACCTAAAGCAATTGTCATAATTACCATAGTACGAAAGCCAGTCATTATTACAGGACTTGCTAATGGTAATTGTATTTTTAATAACAACTGACTATTAGTAACCCCCATTCCAACGGCTGACTCAATTACTTGATCATCTACCTCCATTATGCCTGTATAAGTATTTCTGATTATAGGTAAAATCCCGTAAATAGACAGAGCGATAATTGCACTACTATTACCTATTCCTGTTATGGACACCAAAAATCCAAATAAAGCAATGGAAGGAATGGTGTACAAAAAGTTGGTAATTGTAAGCAGAATTTTAGCTAATACCTCATTACGAGTCATTACTATACCTAATGCAATACCTGTAATTGTAATTATTAGTACAGCTATTAGGGTTAGCATCATGTGTTGCAATATGAGCTCTAAGAAAAAATCCCATCGCTCTACATAAAGTTGTAATATGCCTTTTATCACTTTTGAAATCACCTCTAAATATAGTCTATATCAAAGTATATTTATATAGACTAATTTTTATTAACATTGCCATAATAAATTCAAAATTACTTTTATATAAAAGTATGTTGTTAAAAAAATAGAAGTTACTTTTATATAAAAGTATGTTGTTAAAAAATATATGATTATAAATTATTCTTTTTAAAATTGTCATAAACCATCTCTAAACCATCTTTAAAGCTCTTAATTTGTTCCTCAGTCATACCAATATACTGGATACTATAAAGTTTCTCGGATATTTCTATGAAATCTTCTTTAAGCTCCTTTCCTTTTTCGGTTAAAAAAACCATTGAATAACGGCTATCTTCTTCATTAGTACGTGTGCTTAAATAACCTAATTCATTTAATTTTCTTACTAATACAGTAACTGTTGAGCGATCTCTACATATGGAATTAGATATTTCTGTTTTAGTCATTTCACCTTTCTTCAATAAAGCTGCAATAATATCTCCATGTGATGGGGCCAAACCATTGTATCCACGGTTTATTAATTCTTCAACAATTAATTTATTAGTATATTCTTTAATTCTTGATATTTTTGAAATTGTATTATCTGCTTTCATAATTGAATTATACTTTTATATAAAAGTATTGTCAAGTAGAGTATAAGTAAAAATTAAGTTTCCCTATGGCACCCCTATATACATAGTAAGGAAAAATCTTATTTAATTAATGGGGGAAAGTATATCGGAAGTTAATGTTTATTAATGTAAAAGGGGGAGTGAAATTACAAAATGAAAACGGAAGACCTAAAAGTTATTGATATAAGAAGGTATACTGGTTCAAAATCTAAAATAGTTAGTTATGAAAATAATGAAATCATATTTACTAAAGAAAATCAGATTCATAATAAATATTATTATAGTATTAATAAATATAACGTCAAAACAGATTTCCTAGAAGAAATATATAAGTACGAAACTCCGCCCTATGAATACACTTGCCAATATATCAGTACACAGGGAGAAGATATAGTAATAATAAAAATGCATTTTACATATAAGGTGGAAGTTGATATTGTACATAAAATATCAGGAAAACTTAAATCTAGGCATTGCTTTGAAACAAAAGAAGAAGTAACATCCATTCCAATTTTAGAGAAAAGGATTTCATAACTCAAATTGAGAAAATACATGCCCTAAATAAAACAAGTCTAGAATCCACAGTTGTAAAAGAAATAAATCATAATGATATTAAAGGGACTTTATTTTATGGTGACAAAATATATGATAAAATAGAAAGAGAGCATTGTATAGAGATCAAAGGCTTATATAATTGTCAGTACAATTTGAATTTTGAAAATGATAAGAATTTATGGTTTCAAAAATTTATAAATCATAGATATTTAATTACTACAAAATGGTTTGAAGATGAAGAGGATAATTATTATGAGTTTGTTTATATTGCAGATATTAAAGAAAATAATAAAATCAAATATGAGGGAGCTTGTGAAATCTACAATAACCATTTGATTTTATATGATGAATTTTGGGATTGATTTTTTAAAGAGGTGTAAACTAAAAGGGTAATTAAAATATAAAAAATGAGGAAAGATAAATGAAAAAAGAAAAGTTTGGAATCATAAAAATTTTAGTTCAAAATTTAGCAATATTAATGATTGTATTTTCAGGTATAGCTAATATAGTGCTTTCAATGCCATATAGATTTGATGAACTTAGTTTTTTTGGTAACTATTATTCTAAAATCAATACCGAAACAATGGCCATTCACGGAGCACTTAAATCAATAATAGGTTTTATTTTATTGACTCTTTCCTATAGATTATACAAAAGAATGAAGTCAGCATGGATTATTACTTTAGTGACAATAGGTATTTCAGCTACATTACACATTGTGAATTCCTATACAATTTTTAATTTTTTCACAATGTTTGAAATATTTATTATCTTAGTTCTTGGTTTTTCATATAAAGACTTTACTAGAAGCTCAGATCCATTATCTACAAAAAATGCTATTATGCTTGCATTATTATCAATAGTATTTGTGGTAATAAATACGGCCATTAGGTTATTTCAATTAAGAGCTAACTATAATGGAGTAGTTTACTTTTGGGATAGTATAGTTAATTCTATCAAACTTTTATTTCTCATGGATACTTCTGTAATCAAAGCTACAACTAATTTAGGGAAAATATATGTAGATGCATCAATAGGTTTAAATTGGGTATTTATAATAAGTGCATTATTATTGGTATTAAAGCCTATAGTTTATAACCCTATTATAAGCAGTAAAGATAGGAAAAAAGTTTTGGAATTAGTTAATAATTACGGACAAAATCCCATGTCCTATCTTGCTATTGAAAAGGATAAGAAGTATTTTTTTGGCAATCTTTCAGAGGGCGTTATTGCTTATGGATTGGTTAAGGATGTGATGGTCTGTTGTGGAGATATGATTTGCGCAGAAGAAGAGGCACCACTTTTCATTAAAGAATTCATGAGTTTTTGTAAAAGAAATAAATATAGTGTGATCTTTATAAATGTAACAGATAAGTTCCTTAGTTTGTATAATGACCTAGGGTTTCAAAGTGTAAAATATGGTGAAGATGCCACTTTTAAGCTTTCAGAGTACAATTTAGCAGGTGGTAAAATAGCTAAAGTGAGAGCAGCTATAAATCATGCAAATAAAGCTGGTATTTTAGTTTCAGAATATAAACCATTAGAACACAAAGATATGAAAATAGAAAATGAAATTAATGAAGTTTCAAATGAATGGTTAAAATCAAAAAAAAGTGGAGAATTATCTTTTATGTTGGGGGGAGTAGGACTAGAAGAACCCTTAGGAAGAAGATACTTTTTTGCTAAAGATGCAAATGACAAAATCTTAGGATTTGTTGTATTCGTACCTTATGATGCTAATAAAGGTTACTTGGCTGATATAACAAGAAGAAGAAATGATGCACCCCAAGGTGTATTAGAAAAAATAATTTACGATGCTTTTATGATCATGAAAGAAGAAGGTGTTGTTTGGGGCAATATGGGATTAGTCCCTTTAGCTAACCTTAGAGAAGAAAATGAAAAAGTTAAAACAGTTACCCTGTTATTTGAATTTATATATGAAAACCTTAATAATTTTTATGGATTTAAACCATTATATAAAGCAAAAGAAAAATATGCCCCAACACATTGGGTTCCTAGATATTTGGTGTACAATCCAAAATTAATTACTCCACAAATGGCTTATGCAATAGTTAAAATTCAAAATCCTAAAGGAATAAAGGACTATATTTTACCTATAATGAATCAAAAATCATTTATCAAAAGAAAAACAACTGAATGACAAATGTTGATGAGTAAGCAACATCAATGTTGTTGAGGAAAATACAGGAGAAGATATTATGATAAAACCATGAAAAATAAAAACTTACAGATAAGCTTTTTCAATCATACACCTTCTCCAAAATAATATTTTCACAAAATCCTCCAGGGGCTTTTAACTAAAAGGGAGGAATTCTCCTATCTTCTATAAGTGGGAGATGGATAGCCCGTATTATTTTTGGTTCGATACCAAAAATAATAACTTCTTGACGAATAAGTAAGTATGGAGTATATATAATACTCCAGCACAGTACAAGGGTGAGTTTGATATCATATCTGTTGTATCTTTTGCTGCATTTGCTGAACGTGCTGCAAGATTTCTAACTTCTTCTGCTACCACTGCAAATCCTTTTCCATTTTGTCCAGCTCTTGCTGCTTCAATCGCAGCATTTAAGGATGCTCCATCTCTGTCTGCTAATTGTGCTGTCTTTTCCTCAATGACATAATTAGCAGTTCCATCTGGTAATACGATTGCCATATCTAAAAATCCCAGTTCCTCAACATTCTTTTTAAATTTTTTTGTTAATTAAATTAACTTTATCAATCAAATTAACTTTATTAGAATATTTTTAGTAACCAAAGAAAAGTGGAAAGGGCAAGTGTAATTTTGAGTTAATATATGTAAAAAAAGATTGAAATGGGTTATAAAATATGATAAATTATTATTGTTAAAAAAATACAAATATACATAATATATCAATAAAACAAGTTTTTTAATCTAAGAAGACACATAAGATTAAAGGATTTCCACTTTATTAATATTAAAAATGTAATATTGCAGTCCATATAGATGTACAGGTATCCCAGTTCAACTATTAAGTTTCACAGTGGGATTCCTATAGATGACCAATTTGAAATGAAAAGTGTATTAAGGAGTATTCCTTATGCACTTTTTATTTCTGTGGTCATTTTTTTTTTTTGCCTTTTTTTCAAATTACAAATTATCACAAAAAAATAAATTAATCAGGAGGAGAATTTTATGTTGGATGTAACATCAAAGAAAAAAATAAGTAGGAGGGGTGATTTTATTATAAGAATACCCAAAAAAGAAGAGATTATTGAGTATGTGTATATTGAAAATGATGGTTCTAAGACAGTTATTCCAAGATGTGAATTAAGTGTAGAAGTAGATGACGTAATGTATAAGGAATTAAAAAAAGAAAGTAATAACAATGAGGTTGAATTTCACAAGCATAGAAGCTGCTTAAATTATTCCCTTAATGATTATGAAATGCTAGATAAATTTCTTGAAAAAAATCATGGCAATGATGATATTGTTGATGAAGTTTTTAAGATTATGCAAAGTCAGAAATTAAAAAAAGCAATAGATTTATTATTGCCTCAGCAAAAGAAAGTACTTTATAAAAAATTTTGTGAAAAAAAAACTAATACTGAAATTGCAAAAGAAGAAGGGCGAAGTGAGGCAGCTATTAGAAATAAACTCAGGAAAATATACAATAAATTACAAAAACAATTGGAATAAATTACAAAAATTACAAAAATTAAAAACAAGGGGTTCGAATTTGCCGTTTTGGAGTGCTCTATTATGAAGGAATAATTATATAGACATGGAGATGATAAAAATGGAAAAAAGAATTGATGTTATTACTAAAGAAGGAGTTTTGCTTGTAAGTAGTAGTCAGGTTGCAGAAAATTTCAATAAGCGTCGTAGGAATGTGGTAAGAGATATTGATAATTTAATAAGTAATTTGGGGGGTGCTCAAAATTGTGCGGGGCTATTTAGTGAAATCAAAATAGAAAATGATCAAAATAAACAAAGCTACAGGGAATTTTTATTAACAAAAGAGGGTTTTTCAATTTTGGTAATGGGGTTTACAGGCTATGAGGCTATTCAGTGGAAATTAAAATATATTGAAGCTTTTAATAAAATGGAACAAGCCTTAAGAAGCTCCTATAAAGGAGTTTCAAAAGAAATAGAAGCAATATTTTTATTAGACAAAAAAACCAGTGTAATTGAAAAAAGGATTACTGAAGTTGAAGAAACAGCTTATATTCTACCTTTTCAAAAAAAAGCATTAATAAAAGCTAGAAGTAAAAAAGTTTTAACCATTTGTGGAGGGACATACAGTATTTATTACAAAGATAAAAGTTTTAGGGGAAAAGTGTATCAAGATATTGCACGAAATTTAAGGCAAATATATAACATTAACGAATATGATGCAATTCCAAGAAATAAGTTTGATGAAGCAGTAGCGGTTGTTGAAAGTTATGTTTTGCCTATTCATCTTCAATATGAAATGAAAAGAATAGAAGGGGGTTCTTTAAATGAATAAAGTGATTTTATTAAAAGAATTACATTTAAAATATTTCAAAGGAATAAAAGATTTAAGTATTTATTTTGGCAAAACCACAGATATATATGGGGAAAATGCTTCGGGAAAATCCACAATATTTGATTCTTTTACCTACAATTTATTTGAAAAAGATAGTAGGGACAGGAAAGAATTTTCTATTAAAACATTTGATAGTAAAGGAATTGTAATTCCTGGTGTGGACCATATAGTGGAGCTAGTGATTTCAGTGAATGGTGAGGATATAAAGTTAAAGAAAATTTATAAAGAAAAATGGACAAAGAAACGCGGGGAAGCCCATAAAACATTAACAGGGCATAATACTCTTTACTATATTAATGATCTTCCAGTTCAAAAAAAGGATTATTCTGATTATATAAATAGTATTGTGGAAGAAAATGTGTTTAAGCTTTTGACTAATCCTCTTTATTTTAATAGTATTCTTGGTTGGAAAGAAAGACGGGATATCTTACTTACTGTTGTGGGAGATTTATCAGATAAACAGGTCATTGATTCAAATGATAAATTATCAATTTTAACCAAGCTATTAGGAAATACCAGTGTAGAGGATTATAAGAAAAAACTTTGGATAACTAAGAAGAAATTAAATGAGGAACTTTTGTCCCTTCCTTATCGATTGGACGAGATTAATAATTCCTTAAAGCATATAAGTATAATGAATTTTCAAGAATTAGAAAGTAGAAATTTAGTATTAAATAAAGAAATAGAAGAAGTGGATAATGAATTAGGCCAGCTTAATAAAGAGTTTTCTAGTTTAAATGAAAATATAAAATACATATTCTCAAAAAAAGAAAGAATGAGAGATATTGAAGCAGAACATCTAGAAAAAGCTAGGCAGGCTAAGGGAAAATTACAACAGCAGCTTTTTCAACTAGAACAAGAACTGTCTGGAAATGAATTTCATATAAAGCTAGGGAATGAAAGTATTAATAATATGGATTTAACTTTAAAGAAATTAAAAGATAAATTAATTGATTTAAGAAGTTTATGGTTTGATTTAGATAATAAGAATATAGAATTTAATGAAAATGACTTTATTTGTCCAACCTGTGGAAGAGAATTGCCGGAAAAAAATCTAGAAGATAAAAAAGCAGAAATAGAAGAGAATTTTATAAAAGATAAGAAAAATAAAATGGATAGTATATCTAATGAAGGAAAGAATTTAGCGGAGGATATAAAGGTTCTTGAAGTGAAAATTGAAAAGGAAAATCTTCAAATTAATAGTTTAAAGGAAAGTTCATTATCTTTAGAAGAGAAAGTCAAAGTAACTAAAAACCTATATGACAATTTTATTTTTGAGGAATTTGTAGAAACAAGTGAGTATAAAACATTAAAAGAGGAAATAAATGCTTTAAATGAAATTCAAGAAAAGCCAAATGAAAATCTTATTAATAAGTTAAAAACTAAGCGAAGTGAGAAAATAGCAGAGCTTGAAAAACTGAAAGATTTAATGAGAGAAAAAAATCAATATGAGAAAGCTCATATAAGAATAGAAGAATTAAAAGCTAGAGAAAAGGAACTAGGAAATATCATAGCAGATTTAGAGGGAAAAGAATTATTATGTGAAGAATTTATTCGTAGCAAAGTGGATTTATTAGAAGAAAGAATTAATACTAAATTTTCAAAGGTTAAATTTAAATTATTTAATTCTCTTATAAATGGATCTATTGAGGAATGTTGCTTTACTTTAGTTGAAGGAATACCTTATGAAGATGCAAACAACGCAGCCAAATTTAATGCTGGCATGGACATAATTAACACTTTGACCAATCATTATAGAATTAATGCTCCTGTTTTTATTGATAATAGGGAAAGTATAAATGATTTAATTGAAAGCGAAAGTCAAATTATAAATTTAAGAGTTAGCAAAGATTCAGTGCTTGTGGTGGACAAAGCAGATGACTATGAAAAAGATATTAATAAGAATTATGAGGAAATAAAGGGTGAAGCTATTGAAAGTTGTGAATTTAACAAAATTATAGCAGATAATACAAGCAATGAAAAATCAAACTCAATTGGACCAGGATTTTAAAAAAGATATAAAAGGAGGCAATTATTTTGAATAAAATAGTTTCAGAAGTTGGAAAATTAAATTTTACAGGAAATATTATTAATTGGGCTTGGTTTAAAAATTTAACTCATGATAATGGTAAAGCTAATATGAATGCCATTGTTATATTATCTGAAATAATTTATTGGTACAGGCCTACGGAAGTTAGAGATGAAATGTCGGGGGAGATTATTAGGTATAAGAAAAAATTTAAAGCTGATAAGCTTCAAAAAAGCTATCAATCTTTGGCAGATAATTTTGGCCTTACAAAAGGACAAGCTAAAGCAGCTTGTAAATTTCTAAAGGATAAAGGATTAATAACTATAGAATTCCGTAATATAATCACATCATCAGGACAAAGTTTATCTAATATTATGTTTATAGAGCCAATAATTGAAGAAATCAGGAAGGTTTCAAGTGTAAGGAATGTTGGTGAGAAAGTAGAAGTAGAAGAAATAGAAGAAATAGAAGAAGGGGAGTCTCAATATAAGATACTAGCTAGGGGTAATTCTAAGGATATATCAAAATCTATTAGTGCACCTTCTGATGATAAAGACATAGATGTATATGATTCTAATGTGGTAGGAACTACAGATAAAACAATAGATGTATGTAGTTATAATAATACGCATATGAAGTTTAAACCACAGACGTATACAGAGAATACTACAGAGATTAATAGAGAGAATACTACAGAGATTAATGCAAAGATTAATACAAAGAATATAAAAAAGAGTACAACAAATACTAGAACAGCAACTTGCAAAAATATATATAGTGCAACTATAACGGAAATAGTGGATTTTCTAAATTTAAAAGTTGGGACAAACTATATGAGTTCTACGGAAAACACCAATAAGATCATAAAAGAAAGACTTAAGGAAGGTTTTAAAGTTGAGGATTTTTTCAAGGTCATAAACATAAAAACCCAAGAATGGCAGGGGACAGATTATGAAAAATTTCTAAGACCACAAACTTTATTTGGCCCCAAGTTTGAGGCTTATCTTAACCAAAAATCTAGTAACAAAGCCATTACATCTAATTCTAGTAATAAAAATACTGACGGTAGTTTTTCTAATAGGCAGCAAAGAAAATACGATTTGCACAGTATTGAAAAGGGATTATTGGGATGGGGATGATAATATCATTAACGGTGCACTGAATAAAGGGGAGGTCATTTTTTATATGGAAAAGTTAATAATTAAAGCCAAGCAAGGAGATAGCAGTGCTACAGAGGCTATTATAAATGAATTTATGCCACTTGTAATTAATCAAGCCTATAAATATAAAATTCCTAGCTATGATTATGAGGATGTGGTACAACATTCTATTCTCAGTATAATTAAGGCAATACAAATTTATGAAATTGGGGATACATCTTTTATATCCTTTGTATCGAAAATAGTTAAAAATAATAATGTAAATTTACTTTTAAGTAAAATGAAACATAATAGAGAAGTACAAAGGCAGGAGATATTAGATGGCAGTGCAGATAATTATTTATTTACCTTAGAAGATGAGGTTATAGCGTGGGATATGATTAAAAGTTTAAATAAAGCTATTAATAAATTAAATGATGTAGATAGAAAGATAATAATAGATTTCTACTTTAAAAGAAAAGATTTAAAAAGCATTGCCGCAGAACAAGGAGTAAGTTATAGACAAATTCATACTTTGAAAAAAAATGCAATAAATAATGTAAAGAAGATGATTTAACTTGTATTTATATATATAGACATACCTTACGTAAACTTAATTTATTCATGTCAAAAATCTCAGGTATTTGTGAGTTTTGGACTTGAATAAATTCATAGTTGAAGTGGTTTGTCTGTAGGGGGTTCCTCTATAAATTAAAAGTAACTGTAATATGAGTTTAATCATATTACCCAAAAGGAGGCAGAGGATAATGTATGATGAGTTTACAAACTTGATATCATCTGTTGGATTTCCAATTGGTATTTGTGTGTACTTGCTTGTTAGATTTGAAAAGAAAATTGAGCTTCTCAATAAATCTATTCAAGATTTAACAGCAGTTATCACAGTAGTTATGGGTAATCAGAAAAGATGAGATAAAAAAATCTCATCTTTTTTTAAAAAGTTTTGTAAAAATCCTTTTTCAACTTGTATGTATATAGTGAAAGGCAATATATGAAAGAGATCGTTTAACAATAAGGTCTACTAATTTATTTCAAAAAATGCGTGAACATTGCATATTTTTGAAATAAAAGTAGAACTAATTATTAAGCCGACTCTTAGGGAGGAGGGTTTATATGGCGGTTATGGTGACACCGATTAAGAGTGATTTGACTATCAGAGTTATCTCAGGTTTAGATGACGATGGGAAAGATGTGCTTCAAACAAAGAGTTTTTCAAAAGTGAAGGTAGATGCAGCGGATCAAGATGTTTTTGACGTTGCAAATGCTATTGCAGCAGTACTTTTAAGTCCAGTTTTTGACATTAAAAGAGTTAATGCTGAATTGCTTGAAGAAGGTATGTAATTATGTAGGGGCGGGTTTCCATGCCCGCCCGCTGTACCAGTAATGTTGTAGCAATAACTGTAGTGTGGAATGGTATAAAAATAAATATACACTCCCGCTGTACCAGTAATGTTGTAGCAATAAGGGGACGGCGTGGAAACCGCCCCCTACAATAATCCAGAACATAAAAATAAATTGTTAAAAAAATAGGAGGTTATTAAAATGAAAAAGTTAGTTATGAAATTTAAAGATGCTGCAGGAGCTACAAAATCTATGACAATCTCAGATGTTAAGGATGGCTTAACTCAAGCAAGTGCAGAAGCATTGATGGATGTAATAATCACAAAGAATGTTTTTGCTCTTGGGCCAGATAATTTAACATTAAAAGAAGCTGCTTCAATTGTTGAAACAACTGAAACTGAATTATTTGATACTGAAGCGTAGTTAGAAAAGCTCTTGCCGTTGGCAGAGCTTTTTTTCAATATTGCGACAAAATCATTCAATCGTAGGGGTCGGTTTCCACGCCGACCCGCTATATTGCAATAAAAATTAACTATAAAAATTAACTATAAAAATTAACTATAAAAATTAACTATAAAAATTAACTATAAAAATTAACTATAAAAATTAACTATAAAAATTAACTACATAAATTAACTATAAAAATTAACTATAAAAATTAACTATAAAAATAAATTTGGGAGGAAGAATAAAAATATGAATATTATCAATAAAGATTTAAAATTTATGAGTGATTTGCAACATGGTAATAAACCAAATACTATAGTACTACATCATGCAGCAAGTTCTAGCTGTAGCATTGAAGAAATACATTACTGGCACCTACAAAAAGGTTGGTCCGGTTGCGGGTATCATTTTTTTATTAGAAAAGATGGATCAGTTTATAAAGGTAGGGAAGAAAATGTAGTAGGGGCTCATTGTAAGAATCATAATACTAATTCTATTGGGATTTGTGCTGAAGGGGATTATAGTAAGGAAGAAATGCCAAGTATTCAAAAAGAAGCGCTTGTGGAAGTATGTGAGTACTTGATGGGGAAATATGATATAAAGAATATTTATGGGCATAATGAATTAGGAGTTACAGAATGTCCTGGGAAATATTATCCCATTGATGAGATTAAAGAAAAAGTTAAGGAAAATATTAAATTGGGAGGAGCTTATCCTGAGTATTTAATTAAGCGAGATAGTCATAAGTTTGATTGGAATGTGGTTAAGATTCAAAGGCATTTGGTGGAGCTTGGATATGATGTTGGAGCTTGTGGAGCAGATGGATATTTTGGTGAGGATACTGAGAAAGCGGTTAAAGAGTTTCAAGGGGATGTTGGAATTGAGGTTGATGGTGTTGTTGGGGGAATTACTTGGGGGAGCTTGTTTGGGTAATTAAGAGAAAATCCAAAGCCTCCTATGGATTAAGTTTTAATATATCTAATCCAATAGTTAATATTGGATATATATATGGAATTTTCAAAGAAAAAGAATTTAGAGTAAAGCTAAACAATAGAATTTACGAGCAATTTATATATGAGTATTTTGTTTCAAAATTAGAAGTAGAATATGATAAATTGAATTAAAAATTTGGCGTGGATTGGAATATCATAAAAAAGGGTTACTTCAACTTGAAGATTATTTGGATATTCAAGGGCTAGATAAAGGTTATTTAGTGGTATATAATTTCAACAAAAATAAGGAATACAAAGAAGAAATCATAAATGCAAATGGAAAAGAAATATTTATAGTATATGTATAATATCAAAAAAAATTGCTCATTTCATTTACAAATTTTGTAAAGTACCTGACCCCTTACAAAAACTGGAACAGTTTTTGTCGCTCATATAAAGTAATTGTGAAGATATTGTATTGATCAAGAGGTCTAAATCTTTTAACTCAACAAAAATAGAGTCAACCATGAAAAATTCCTGGTTGGCTCTGTTTTCGTTGACGAAAATTTAGTCAATTTTAAGGACCGGTGTCGACTTGAAATAGTTTTTAATATATTTAACAATCTTGCAAAGGGACTTACTATTTTTTTCATCTTTAGATGTGCAACAGTATATATACCCTGGTTGTGGAGTGAGCAACCTAAGGATTTTTATATCAGGATTACTTATATAAGCTGCCATTGCTGAAGTTACTGTTGCAATACCCTTATTTTTTGTCATTGAGTTGATAATATCCAAGCTGTAGCTAGATGAAAATAATATGTTAGGATGTATATTAGTCAAAGTGCAATAATAATCAAACAATTCTCTTAAAACGTTTTCTTCGGGACCGGTTATAATAGTTTCTCCATCTAGAAGAGAGAAGTTTATAGGAGGATCGGCTGTTGCTAAAGGATGGTCTTTATGAAGAGCACAATACATATATCCTTCTACAAGAACATGGCTATTTAAGGCTTTAATGTCAAATGGATTTACTAAGAAAGCAATATCTATTTCATTTTTCATCAATTTTTCAATACATACTTTTTTAGACCATTCTTGAATTTCTATTTTTGTATCAGGATTATCTTTTTGGTAGTGGAAAATAAAGTCTGTATGAATACCATGAGAAATACCATAGGCAAAAGCAATGGATATAAGTTTTCTTTCTTTTTGTTTATTGTATTCAAGTACTTGTAGTACTTGAGTATAATTTGTATGCATTTCTTTTAAGTGCGGGTAGAGTTTATTACAAAGTACTGTTGGTTCAACTCCGGTTTTTGTGCGTTTAAAAAGCACCACATCTAGCTCTTTTTCAAGAGTATTAATCTGACGGCTTAAACCTTGCTGTGTTATAAAAAGCTTTAAGCTAGCTTTTGAAATATTCAGTTCATCATACAGTGTTAGAAACGATTCTATAAATCTCATTTGCATAGTAAATCCCCCATAATATTTTTGCTATAAAATTAGTTTACAACGATTTGTTGTATATGTAAATTAATTGTTGTTTTACTGGTACCAAACACCATGATAAACTTTTAACATACAGATTTATAATCAAGAAAAATTAAACAATAATTTTAGAAAGAGGCGATTTAAATGTTTTTATTCCAATCAATTCCATGGTATTCTTGGCTACTTTTTTTTGCAGTATTAGGTGGACTTATGCTTTTAAACGAAGTTGCTCGTCTTAACAAGTATACTAGTATGTTTATGTTTATTATTTTACCTATTATTTTGACTATTTTTGTTTGGCCAACAACGTCTGGTGCAGATTCAGGACAATCAACAGCTAACTGGTTTCAATGGGCTAAAACTTATTCAGCTTTGACTGGGTGCATTATTTTTATGATATTACGTTATTCAAAAAAAGTACAAACTAAGAGATGGTATTATATATTACCAGCTGCAATATTGAGTTTAAATATTTTTGAAGCCGTTATGAGGGAATTTGAAGTGTATGGTATGAATGAAGTGATTGATGGGATGACTTATATAGGGGGATCCTGGAATATTTTAAATGGTATTGCAGGAATTTTAAGTATACTAACTATTACTGGTTGGTATGGAATTGTTGTTAGTAAGGACAATAAAATGGATATGATTTGGCCAGATATGATGTGGTTTTGGATTATAGCTTATGATTTCTGGAACTTTGCATATCTTTATAATGTTGTTACAGATAGAGCTTTTTATGCGGGTTTAGGGTTATTATTAGCAGCTACAATTCCAGCTTTCTTTTTCAAAAAAGGAGCTTGGCTACAACATCGTGCTCAAACCTTAGGAATATGGATGATGATTATTATGTCTGTTCCTCAATTCTTTACAGGAGGGAAATTTGCAGTTCCGTCAACTCATAATCCAGCGGCATATATGACGGTAAGTGTCATAGCTATACTTGCAAATTTAGCAGTTGCAATATATGAGATTTATGTCATTACAAAAACTAAAAGAAATCCATTAAAAGATGATTTATACAAAGAACTTAAATCTTACCAAGAGATTAAGAAAGCTAATATTTAAAGAAAGTAAAGGCTATATAGCCATAATAAAAGGAGGAAACAAAATGCATTATGATGCGATTATAATCGGCGGTGGAAACGGTGGTTTATCTATAGGAGCAACCTTAGCTAAAAAAGGCAAAAAGGTTTGTTTACTAGAGAGACATAATATACCTGGAGGATGTGGCACAAGCTTTAGAAGAGGAAGATTTGAATTCGAAGTGGCTCTTCACCAATTAAGTTCTGTGGGAACAGAAGAAAATCCAGGACCAACAAGAAAAATATTTGAAGAACTAGGAATAATGCAACAACTTGATTTATTTACTTTAGACAGCTTATATAGAGTTGTTCTTCCAAATAAAGTAGATGTAACAATGCCAACGGACCCAAAGGAAGCTATAGCTGAATTAGCAAAAAGATTTCCTCAGTATACAGAGGAAATAAAAAGATTCTACCAATTAGTTTTCTCTTTATTCAGTGAAATTAATGTATTACAAAGTACACCTCCACAAGATATTTCAAAGGAAAAATTTCCTTTATACTTTAAATATGCTTTAAAAACTGCTCAAGAGGTAATGGATGAATTTTTCGAGGACAAAGAATTACAATTGTGCTTAAATGCTTATTGGTCATTTATGGGAACACCTCCATCTATTTTCCCATTCACAATATTAGCAGGAAATATTTCTGTTTACATGCATTTTAAACCAAAGTATTTAAAAGGGGGTTCACAAGTTATATCTCAAGCTTTAGCAGAAGTTATTAGACAAGAAAATGGTGAAGTTAGATTTAATTGTGGAGCTAAAAAGATTGTTGTAAAGGATGGAAAAGCAGTAGGTGTAGTTACTGAAGAGGATGAGGAATTAACAGCAGATATTATTATTTCCAATGTAAGCCCTTCAGCAACATACTTTGATTTAATGGATAAAGAAGACGTGCCACAAGCTGCCGTTGAATATTTAAGTCATTATAAACCAAGTATTTCAGCATTAACTTGCTTTATAGGGTTGGATTGTCCACCTGAAACTGTAGGAATAAAAGAATCTATGAATATTTTCTATAAATCAGCTGATGTTAACCAAGGCTTTAAAAATGCTAGTGTGTTAGAAGTTTCAGATGACCCAGTTGTGTTTACTTGTTATACCATTGATGATCCAACGGTTTCTCCAGAGGGCACAAGTATTATTACTGCGGGATGTATTAAATATGGTAAACCATGGATAGAGTTAGCCCCTGAAAAATACTATGAAACTAAATATAAAGGTGCTGACGCTATAATTGAAAGACTTGAAGAAAATTATCCGGGAATTCGCTCACATATTGAAGAGATTTCAGTGGCAACACCACTTACTCATATGAGATACTTAAATACTCCAGAGGGTTGTGTTTATGGTTATGAGCAAGATTTAAAAGCTACAGGTATGTTCTACCCAAATCAATCTTTAATGCCTAACTTAGAGTTTGTTGGAGGATTTGCGGGACTTTGTGGATTTAGTCCTAACTATATTCAAGGTTATAAAAAAGCTCATGAAATTCTCATGAAATACTCAAAGGAGGACAAATAGTTATGCAAAAATTTGTTTCTGAAATTGAAAATATTCAAGCAATATCAACGGAAATAAAAATACTTAAGAAAAATGGTAGAGATTATAGTATTGAAAAAGGAAGAACAGGTAAAATTATAGACAGGCTACATCCTAAAAAATTAAACCTAGCTTTGTCAGAAATAATTGAAAGAACTGAGGATGCAAAAACTTTCCGTTTTGTTTCAAAAGATGGTTATCTTCCACCTTTTGAAGCAGGTCAATATATAAATGTTTTTGTAGAAATAGATGGAGTTAGAACAAGTAGACCATATAGTATTTCTTCTTCACCAAAGCAAAGAGCTTATTATGATATTACAGTTGCAAGAATCAAAACAGGTTTTGTATCTAATTATTTTCTTGATAATGCTAAAGTGGGAGATGAGTTCGAATCTTCTGCACCAGCTGGAGAATTTCACTATAATCCAGTATTCCATGGTAAAAATTTAGTTTTCTTAGCAGGTGGAAGTGGAATAACTCCTTTTATGAGTATGACTAAAGAAGTTTTAGATACTGGATTAGATAGAAATATTCATTTGATATATGGTAGTAAAACAGAGGATGCAGCAATTTTCTTAGAGGAATTAAGAGATTTAAGTGCGCGTCATCCTAACTTTGAATTCACCCTTGTAGTTTCAGAGCCTACAGAATGTTATGATGGAGAAAGTGGTTTTATAACTGGAGAATGTATTAAAAGAAAAGTAAAAGACATAGAATCAGCTACTTTCTATATCTGTGGTCCTCAAGTTATGTATGATTTCTGTGAAAAAGAACTTGTAGCTCTAGGAATTGAAAATAAAAGAGTTCATCAAGAAATGTTTGGAGCTAGACAAGATATTCAAAATGAACCAGCATGGCCAGAAGAACTTTCAGGAAAAGAAGAATTCACAATAAAATTAATGGATGGAAGAACCATAAAAGGTCTTTCTAGCGAATCATTACTAACTTCCTTAGAAAGAGCTGGAGTAAGAGTAAATGTATGCTGTCGCTCAGGAGAATGTAGTTTGTGTCGTGTAAAATTGGTATCAGGAAAAGTTTTTATGCCAAGAGGAGTGCTACTACGCTATGTAGATGAAAAGTATGGATATATCCACTCTTGCAAAGCTTATCCAACAAGCGATTTAGAAATAATTTTATAGAGGGAACTTAGAATTTTAGGATTAATAGGAGGTATAGTAAAATGGAAAATAGCCAATATTATAACATTGATAAATTCTTAGAGTTAATTGATATTAATATAGATATGGAAACTAGTCCAGAACTAATAGCCAAGGTTCTTAAAGAAGATATGCTTTTATTTGATTTTCAACCAGCAAGAAATTTGCTAGCAGAAAGTTTAGAAAAACCTGTTTCTTTAAAGCCTATGTTTGAGAAAACAAGAGAGGCTATAGTTACTAAGCAACCAGCAATCTGTGAATTTTTAAAGGAAGCTATAGAAGCTGGACTTATTTCAGAAGTGAAAGAAGAAAAAAGTAAAAACGTGATATTAAAATCAATACATCACTCATATATTTTAGATATTCTATCATTGGAAATTGTTAAAAACATAGATTTTGTAGTGGATATTCAAGAGTATTTATTAAAGCAAAGATCAAAATTTGGCATAAGAACTAATTTTATTGATGCTTTAGAAGACCTTAAAAAACTTTATCGTGGTAGTATGTTTGAGCCTACAAAGATTGTAGGTATGGATATGGTTTATAGAAGTCGTGCTGCAGTTCGTGAAAAAGGTGTGATTAATGAAAAAGAAATTAAAGCACAACAAGATGGACTTAAGCTGAATATTCTAGAAGCATCAGTAACTGATGACAAAAAAGGATTTTCAGATAATGCTCTTGTGGGAGCAGTACTTTCTCAGATAGCTCCTGATACAGTTTCCCTTTCAGAGGATGAAAATAAAGTAATGTTGTTCCATTTATCAAGAAAATGGGTGAGTCTTTATGAAACATGGAACTTAGCTTTCATTACTGGAAACCTTGAGCATCTACAACTTTTATATCCTAAACTATTAATTCCTTCAGTTATAGGGGCGGAGCAAGATGAGTATTTAATTACTAGATCAGCAGCACTATGGCTCTCAACACTTTTTCATCAATTTGCAGCATTAAATAGAAGAGAAAATGCTCCGGTTCCTAATAAGGCAGAGCTTGCAAAGTTATGGGGCAAGATAAATCTTAAATACGCTGAAGAGTTGGCGAAGGAAGCAGGTAAGGAATTAAATGATTTTAAAGAAGCATTAAATATTAGTATGGGAGATATAATGGAGACTATGAAACATTCAATTTCATCTGTACCCTTATCCAAAGAGGAAAGTCAAAGGCTTGCAGAAATATATACTTAAATATAGTTTTGACCTTTTACAGATAATAGATTAGAATTTACCAATAAAAAATTAGAATGTAGCTTAGATTAATAAGAAATTCAAATCAGAGTATAAACTCCTTATCGTATGGATGATGAAGGGTTTATACTCTATTTTTTTTGTTTCAAATAAAATAGAAGGCTAAAAGTGAACCTAAAATAACAGGTGAAATCAAAAAATATATATAGCAACCATTAAATGAACTTTTTTTAAAGTTAATATTGACAAGAAAATCAATTAATGATAGTGTGTATATATAGTATACACACATATAAGAGTAAGAGAGGTGAATAAATGAATATTAGCATAGATTACAGTAGTGATTTGCCAATGTATGAACAAATTAAACTTAGCATAAAAGAAAGTATACTTACTGGAAAATTAAATTATAATGATGCCCTTCCTTCTGTGAGACAACTTGCTAAAGAATTAAATGTAAGTACCATCACTACTAAAAGAGCATATCAGGAATTGGAGTATGAAAACCTTACTTACTCAATTTCCGGAAAAGGTACTTTTGTAAATAAAATTAATATCAAAGATTTACTAGCAGAAAAAAAACTAAAATTAATGCAAAACTATATAATAGAAACAGAAAAATTAAAAGAAATAGGATTAAATAAAGTAGATGTAATAAGGATTATTGAGAAAATATATGGGGAGGAAAAATAAATGGAAAATATTTTGAGATTATTAATTTAAAAAAAGAATTCCAAAGTTTCAAACTAGATAATGTAAATATCAATCTTGAAAAAGGAAGTATAATGGGTTTTATAGGTGAAAATGGAGCAGGTAAAACTATTAATACTAGATGAACCTACTGCGGGACTTGATCCAATGGCTAGAATTGAAGTGCTAGATATTTTGAGAGAGTTTGTAGCTGATGGAGAAAAATCTGTTTTCTTTTCTACACACATAACATCTGATTTAGATAAAATAGCTGATTATATAACATTAATTCATAAAGGCAGGATAGTAGATAGTCTTTCACTAGATAAACTCGAAGAAAAATATATAATGATAAGTGGTGCATTAGAAGAATTAAAAACTTTGGAAAATGAATTTGTTGGCATTAAAAAAGGTGATTTTTCATTTACAGGATTAATACTAAGAGATAAAGCTATTAAATATTTTTCACATATTAAAGGTATCAAACCAAGTATTGAAGACTTTCTTACCTATAATATATGGGGTGATAAATAATGAAGAAAACTATTAAACTGTTAAAGGGTTATTGGGAACTAAATGCCAGTGGTTATAATGCTTTTTATCTGCTTTTTTCACTTTTTCTTATTTTAATTTCAATAATGAATATTTTTGTTTCACCCACTGAAATGATAGCTGCTTATTCTGGTTTTTCTATAATAGTATTTAGTTTTAGTTTTATTATAATAGCTTTATTCATAGGAATTAGTTCTTTAAATAACAATAAATTTAAATTTGCTAATATATTACCCTTTTTACTAGTTGTAATATATTTTATAGCAGCTACTTATAATAATCATTTACCAATTATGCTTTCTTCCACCAAAGTAACTGAAGATAATATGTTTTTAGCTTTTGGTACTGAAATGGCACCATACTTTGAAGCTTGTAAATATTTTGGCGGAGGGCAAGGACTGCTTATACTGATAATTTCATTTTTACCTGCTTATTATTTTTCTTGTAAGCTACCTTTAAAAATCTCAGAGAAAGTAGGTTGATTACATGTAGCAACAAAAATTGTTCATTCCATTTACAATTTTTGTAAAGTACCTGACCCCTTACAAAAACTGGAACAGTTTTTGTCGCTCAATTACAGAAAATAGGATAGGTGATTAGGATGGATTTCTCAAATAAAAGACATAAATTATAGGTTCTAATGGAGATTGTGAAAATGTATAATGCGGTGATTTTTGATGAATATGGAACATTAATTCATATAGATAAACTACATTTTAAAGATTTAAAAAAAAATCTTTGGTATTTCGGCAACTCAATACAGAAATGATGTGGCAGACCTATAAATTATGAGTTATAATAACATAAAGAACGTATACGATAATACATATAAAATGAATTCACCAAAGGGCAATTGTGATATACTGCCAATTGAATATTTAAAAGGAGATAGGAAAGTGACTATAATTGAGAGAATAAAAAAGGATAAAATTATTGCAATTATAAGAGGTGTTCAGCAGGAGCAGATTGTTGATACATGCAAGGCATTGTATGCCGGAGGTATTTCAATGATAGAGGTGACATTTAATCAGTCAAGCTTAACTGGTAATGAGGATACCTATAATGCAGTTAAGTCAATTTCTGATACATTGGGAAATGATATTTGTGTTGGAGCTGGAACGGTTATGACAATCGAACAGGTTGAATTAGCAGTGAAGGCAGGGGCAAAATACATTATTTCCCCTAATTTTGATTGTGAAGTTGTAGCTAAAAGCATTGAACTTGGTGTAGTACCTTTACCAGGTGTATTAACACCAACAGAAATTGTTGAAGCTTATAAGGCTGGCGCGCCTGCAGTGAAAATATTTCCAATAGGTAAAATGGGTGGAGTTGATTATATTGAGGATATTAAGGCACCTATCAGCCACATACCATTGATTGCAGTTGGAGGAGTAGATCTTAGTAATATTGGGGACTACATTAAGGCCGGAGCTATAGGGGTAGGGCTAGCTTCTAATTTAGTTGATAAGGAACTAATTAATGAAGGTAAATTTGATGAACTTACAGAATTAGCTAAAAAATTTGTTAGAAATGCAAAAGTAACTTCAGCATAAAAATAAAACAGCAGGAGCAAGCTCCGAAAATAAAGCATTTCCCCTCGCAATGGGGCCAGACCCTTGAGTGATAACTGCTAATGATAATTATACATTGACAGTTATATTTGAAAATAATGAAATACGGTTATATGATTTATCTAACAATATGTTTGGAGTATTTGAAGTGTTGAAAGATAAAGAAAAATTTAAAGAAGTATTTATTGATGAATCAGGAAATATAGCTTGGGATAGAGATAAAAATTTAGATTCTAATATAGTATGGAACAATAGGATTGATATATGTAAAGATTCAATATATATGGATTCTATTTTAATTAGTTAGGAAGCAACAAAAATTGTTCATTCCATTTACAATTTTTGTAAAGTGCCTGACCCATGTCCGTAAAGTTCACACAATTCTAAATATTTTGGCAACAATCTCTTTGGTTAATTAAAGAAATTTAACCACAATTATTAATAAGATAGTTTTTCATGTTTATGATAAAATTATTATTAATAAAAGAAGAAAGGTTGTTAAAATTTGAACAAACGAATAAGGAAATTAATTGATAATTTAATGTATATCTTGAACTCAAAACTCTTAAATGAGTTAGCTATAAAAGCTAAATTTCTAATAAAAGATAGCAAATTCACTCCAGAAAAATTTATAAGTTTATGTGTGTTTTCAAATAATCATTTATGTG
>NZ_FQXM01000078.1 GCF_900129965.1 Clostridium grantii DSM 8605
CTTATAATGTTGCTGTTACAGAAGTTAATGATCCTAGTAAGTTGGATGAAGCTGTTATTGATATTTATATTGGGGTTAATCCCAATAAAATATAGTTGACAATTGACAGTGTACAGTTGACAGTAATTGTTTATTTTCTTACAGAAAATCTTTAATTTAGGTAAAATCTTTTGGCCAAGGGTTTACATATAGTTTTGAATAATTTACAATATAAGGAGGTGAATATTATGGAAATGACTTTGAATTCTTTAAACGTAGCTTTTCCTGAATTATCTGCAAATGAACTAACTAACGTTAACGGTGGAGATTGGATATCTAATCTTTTAGTAGTTGCTACAGGAATAGGTTTTGTATCTGGTGCCATTTTAGGCGGCTTATCACTTCCATCTAACTTAAGGTCAGGTACAGAAGCTAAATTCGGTGTCACCATTGGAGTTATAGGAGGTATTATCTTAATCACCGCAGGTACTCGTGGATTATTAAATGATGCGTATAATTATATAAAATCCCATATGTGAATTTCTCTTTAATTGTTAAAAATGTTTTTATTATAAAAGAAGGAGGTGCTATATTGGAATTGTTTTTATCAAATACTTTCGATAAATTAACTTTAGATGAACTTCAAGATATTAACGGTGGTGATTTCTTAGGTAATCTCATTTTAATTGGAACAGGATGCGGTATGATATCTGCAGGTATTTTAGGTGGCTTAGCTGTCCCTAGAGATCTTAAAAATACATTGGCTGCAGAATTTGGTACTTGGATTGCTGTATATGGTGGTATGGTTTTAATTTGTGCTGGTACTAGCGGAATGCTTTATGATGCGTACAAATATGTTAAAAACTATTTCAGATGATCAAAATGAAGTCTAATAAAATTCAAGTTCTATTAATGTATGCTTTTTTTATTATTTCATCATTAATATCTTTGATTTATTTAAGAAATAAATCAAATACCATGCTAACACCAATAATATATATTGCATTCTTAATGTTTCTTATAAGTACGATTATTATAATCATATTAATACTCAAAAATTAATGCTACCTTAAAACTCTAGATAAATTTGTGCAATTTATCTTTTTATTCTTATAATATTGCTGGAAATTTTTATTTTCAGTAATATTATTTTTTCTTTATGAAAGCAAATTCTTAGGCCAAGCCCCCTCAGCAGGGTAACTGTAACTTGGATAAAAATGTACGAACATGTTTTCACCAGGTACAACTTCTACAAAATAAAAAAGCAGGTAATAAGACAAAAACATCTTGCTTTATTACATGCTTTTTTTCTTTAAAAAACAATATCCTTTCACTCATCTCCCAATACTTCTTCAGTAAAATTTTAAATTCTAAAAAAAGACTGCAAATATTTTTTCAAATCTATTTACAGTCTAAACTTTATATTTTATTTTTTATTTCTATAACCTTTTCCACTGATAACTCAGAAGCTTCTGCAACTTGTTCTACGGTTAATCCCATTTTCAAAAGATTATTAGCTACCTTAATAGCTCCTTCTTCTCTTCCTTCTTCTTTAGCTTTATTAAGTGCACTTTCTTTAGCTTTATTAAGTGCACTT
>NZ_FQXM01000036.1 GCF_900129965.1 Clostridium grantii DSM 8605
ATTAACTAAATATTTAGAAAATTCAAAAAACATATAGATTTTATAATATATTTATGTTATAATAAAAACAAGAAAAGAAATAACTTTTCCACAAATTCTAATTCAAAAAATGTTTTACAAAAAGTAAAAAGTAAAAGTAAAAAGTAAAAAGTAAAAAGTAAAAAGTAAAAAGTAAAAAGTAAAAAGTAAAAAGTAAAAAGTAAAAAGTAAAAAGTATACTCAAATTTTCCATTGTAAATGTTTTAAGAATTAAGAATTAAGAATTAAGAATTAAGAATTAAGAATTAAGAATTAAGAATTAAGAATTAAGCTTTTAAGCAAGTCGGTTTTAAAGAGTTAAGGATTTAGATATTTTTATAAGATTTAAAGAGGAATTAATGCTTTAGGATTTGTAGTAAATTTGTGGTAAAGCTAGTAAGAAAGGAATGTTTTTAATAGAAGAAAATGAATTTAAAAATGAATTAGAATTTGGTAAATAACCATTTCCGGAAGAATAAGGGGAATGGTTATTTATTTTTTTGAGATTTTTAAATATGGAAAGTATATATTAGTATGAAAATATTAAAATAGCAAAAAATAAGATATAAATCCTAAATAAATTTAAGGAGGTGTTTTATGAGTTGTGAAAATGATGAAATACAAAGAAGAATAGATAGAATGAATGAGAAAATAGAAAATGCAAATAGAATAGATGAAATTATAAGTACTACAGAAGCTTATACTAGAACAGAAAGACATCTAGAACAACATTCAGATATAAATGAACCGGATAATATTAGGCATACTAAAGAAATTCAAGAGAAAAGAAAAAGAGATGTTGAAAATTTAAAGAATAAAATTGTTTTTGGAGAAACATTTGGGGAAAGTGAATATGAAAACTTATTAGAGAATTATGCAGCAACAGAAGAGTATATTGAAAAAAATTCGGATAATTTAGATAAAAATAGTTTGAAAAGCTTGAAAAGAAAGCAAGAAAATCGAGAAGAAAAAATGAATGAATTAAAATAATTATTTGTAGCTATTGACTGAGTATCTTATAAGTATTACCATTTACCTAAGGTGGTGATTAAATGAAAGTAAAAATAGATGATAAAACTTACAATGATATAGAGAATAAACTAAAACAGAAAGCTGATAAAAATAAGGTTAGAATTTTTATGGCTGGTATTGATTCTGATGGTCCTATATTTGGATTATCTATAGAAAATACTACTGAAAATGATATTGAAGATACCTCTAGGAATATAAAGTTTTTAATAGAAAAAGATATATATGATAGCTATGGTGATTTTGAAATAAAACTTATAGGTAAGGGATATAAGGTTACACCCTTAAGTCAAGTTAAAGATACTACAAAATGTGGTGGCGGGTGTGGAGGTTGTGGAACTACAAACGCAAGTGGATGTGGATGTCATTAAATTTTTATATTTAAATTGAGAAGGTCATAGTTTACTATACCATTTGGGGGTAAATATGATATAATTTTTTAAAAGGTGGTGAGACAATGAATATGAACGTAGTTATTGATGAAAAATCAATGGAAGCTATAAAATCTGCTGTTGAAAATCGTCAAGCTGAGGCACCTGAAAACATAAGAATTTTTGTGGCAGGTATTGGCTGAGGAGGCCCAAGTTTTGGCCTTGCTCTGGATGAGCAAAAAGACGATGATGTATTAGACGATTCTAAAGGAATCAAATTCGTTATGGAAAAAGAAGTTTTTGAAAACCATGGCGACATAAAGATAGAATTTATGGGTACAGGGTTCAAAGTTGCACCAACTAACCAAAGTGAAGATGCTTGTGGTAGTTGTGGTGGAAGCTGTAGTTAATAAATTTAAATTAATGTTAAGGGAGTCTATATAGGCTCCTTTTTAAATATATTAAATTGTTTCTGAGAGGGGTGTTTTTATGAAAATAGAAAAAATAAGAATAATAATTTTTATAAGTTTTTTAGCTTTATTTTTTATTCTGGAAATAATTGTTCCTAGAAGAAAAGTTGAAGTTAATAAATTTAAAAGAGATTTGGGCAATATTTTGATTGTAACTTTAAATAATATGATAGTTTATTTTTTTATACCTATAGTTCCTATTAAAATGGCGGAAATATCTTTAGAAAATAAGTATGGAGTATTAAATTCACTTGAATTACCAAATGTTTTTGAAATTATAATTTCTTTAATTATTCTTGATTTAGTAATATATTTTCAGCATAGAGTTTTTCATAAGTTTAATTTTTTGTGGAAGTTTCACAAAATGCACCATATAGATCCTGAGCTTGATACTTCTTCGGGTTTTAGGTTTCATCCCATAGAAATTATTATATCTCTTTTTATAAAAATTATAGCTATATATATTATAGGGGTACCAGTAATAGCTGTTATCATTTTCGAAATTATTCTTAATACTTGTGCTATGTTTAATCATTCAAATATAAAATTATATAATAAGTTGGATAAAGGCTTAAGAAAAATTATTATAACGCCAGATATGCATAGAGTACATCATTCTGTATATTGGAATGAAACAAATTCTAATTTTGGATTTAGTGTGCCCTTTTGGGATTATATTTTTAATTCATATTGCGATAAACCTAGAGATGGACATGATTATATGAAAATTGGAATAAATAAAATGCCAGAAGAAAAATACTTGTATTTTCCGGGAATGTTATTAGACCCATTTGTTAAGTAGATAGGATAACGGTATATAAGGCTACAAATTATAAATTCATATAAAAAATAAAGAACGAACTTATTAAAAGTATTAATTTTAATAAGTTCGTTAAATACAATAAAAATAAAGAAAGTTTTGATTATTCAAAATTAACATTAACCTTTACGTATGCATATAGATTATATATTTACTTAAAACCTATGTCAAGTGAAAACAAAATTATAAGAACAAAGTACAAACTCCAAAGATTGTTATAATAGAGCCGGCAATCTCTTTTAGGGAAACTCTTTCTTTAAATATAATTACAGAGAAAGGTATAATCAAAACGGGGACTATAGAAGTTATTGTGGATACATTTCCAGCAGAAGTATAATTAAGAGCCATTAAAGATAAAGAAACTCCTATAAAGGGGCCAAAGATAGCGCCTACGGTTAAGGCTTTCATAGCAGAAATATTTTTCACGCCTTTAAAAACAGCCTTCCATTTCTTAAGAAAAAAGAATAACATTGAAAAACCTAGTAAAGCAAAGATTATTCTTATTTGTGATGCAGCAAAAGCATTCATATTGTCCATGCCTATTTTACTTAATATCATACCAAAAGATTGACCTAAAGCTCCTATAAAAGCAAAACATAAACCTCTTAGAGGATGTACTAATTCTATTTTCTTAGAGCTTTTTTGAAAAACAACTATACTTATTCCTACAATAGTAATAAACATACCTATAAAATTTAATGAAGTTAATTTTTCATCAAGAAAAATATAACCCATTAATGCTGTGATTGGTGGTACAGATGCCATCACAAGCATAGATATCCTAGCTCCAAGCTCGATAAAAGCTTGAAATAAGAACAAATCTCCTATAACGAAACCTACTAGTCCAGACAAGCCTAGCCATGTCCAATTATGAAGTGAAGCATCGATAGGTAATATCAACCCTCTAGTAAAATAACAATATAAGCTTATTAAAATAAAGCCTATTATAAGTCTTATAAAATTTAAAGACATGGTTCCGATTTTTTTTCCAGCAGATTCAAAAGAAAGAGATGTAATAGTCCAACATAACGCAGTAGCTAATGCAATAATTTCACCTAAATGAGTAACAAACATTTAATCCTCTCCAAACTAATCAAATTATACCTATTATATCAAAGTATTGAGTAAAAAAATATAAATATTTTAGTAACAGTAAACTATAAAAATTTGATTAAATAGAAATATTTAATAATATATTGATAAAATATTAACAAAGTAGTAATATAAACGTATAAACTAAATTTTATTTTTTGTTGAATTCGCATAATATGGGAATGAAGGAGTGAAGTTATGATAATTTACGTTTGTATTGGAAGCGCATGCCACCTAAAAGGATCCTATGATGTTATTAAAGAGATAACCGATTTAGTAGAGGTAAATAATATGAAAGACAAAGTTATTATAAAAGCAGCCTTTTGTTTAGGGAGATGTACTGAAGCTGTTTCTGTAAGAATTGGAGAAGATGAGTATTTTTCAGTGAATAAAGCTAATGTATATGAATTCTTTAGTTCACAGGTATTAGGGAGGATTTAAAATGAATCTTATAAATTTCCATAGCAATGATTGTAAAAATTGCTACAAGTGCCTTAGGCATTGTAATGTAAAAGCTATAAAAATCTTAGATGATAAGGCTGAAATAATTGAGGACAAATGTATAGCGTGTGGTCATTGTTTAGTAGTTTGCCCTCAAGAAGCTAGATATATAAAAAGTGACATGGATATTGTTAAAAACTTATTAAATTCAAAGGATAAAGTTGTGGCTACAATAGCACCTTCTTTTGCAGGAAGCTTTAAAATGGATAACCCTTATAAGTTTGTAACAGCTTTAAAAAAACTTGGGTTTGACGCTGTAGAAGAAACGGCCATAGGTGCTAATTTGATAACTAAGGAATACAATAAATTTATTGATGAAAATAATTTAGAAAATATAATAACTACTTGCTGTCCATCAACCAATTATTTAATCGAAAAATATTATCCTTCGCTTATTAAATATATGATGCCAATAGTATCGCCAATGGTGGCACATGGTAAAATGATTAAAAAGAAATATGGTGAAGATGTAAAAGTGGTATTTATTGGACCTTGTATTTCTAAAAAATATGAAGCTATAGATAATTCAGAAGCAATTGATGCTGTTTTAACATTTGAAGAGGTAAATCAATGGTTTGAACATAGTGAAATAAGCATTGAAGATTTAGAAGCATCCAATTTTGATGAACAAAGTGACGGGGAAGGAAGATCTTATCCAATAGTAGGATCTATAATATCACAATTAAATATTAATGAAGAAAATAGTAACTACAATTTTATTAAAGTGGATGGACTAGATAAATGTAGAGAATTATTAAAAGAACTAGATAGTGGGAATTTAAATAATGTTTGTGTTGAAATAAATGCTTGTGTTGGAGGTTGCATTGGCGGACCAGGAAATCCTAAGAATCAGGAAGGTCTTTTTGTGAGAAAAAATAAAGTTAAGAAATATTCTTCTAAAGATGTTAAGAACATTAAGACTCAAACTTATGAAATAGAAGGTTTTGATTTAAGAAAAAAATTTAGTAGTAATGAAGTAGCAAAACCAGATTTTTCATATGAACAAATAAGGAATGTTATGAGTCAAATGGGAAAAGTGGAAAAAACAGATGAGTTAAATTGTGGAGCTTGTGGATATGATACTTGTAAGGAAAAAGCTACAGCTGTTTTGGCGGGAATGTCAGAAATGACAATGTGTGTTCCTTATATGAGAAGTAAAGCTGAAAGTATGACTAATATTATTTTTGAATATACGCCTAATGGAATATTTTTGATTGATGAAAATTTAATTATAAAAGAATACAATCCTACTGCAGCAAGAATGTTTATGTTAAAGAATAATGCATTTAAAGAGAAAAATGTACTTACATTGTTAAATGATGATTATATAATGGAAGCGCATGATAAGAAAGAGACTATATTTGGTAAAGTAGTAAAATACCCACAATATGGTTTGACAATAAGAGAAAATATTATTTACTTAGAAGAAGAAAAATTATTTATGATTATAATGAATGATATATCTATAGAGGAAAAAAGAAAAATTCAATTTGGAAATATGAAAGAAGAAACTATGGAAGCGGCTCAAAAAGTTATTGAGAAACAAATGAGAGTGGCACAAGAAATTGCAAGCTTACTAGGAGAAACTACGGCGGAAACAAAAGTTACACTTACTAAGTTGAAAAAATTAATATCAGAAGAAGATGGTGATATTAAATGAGTTATTTCATAGATTTTTCTTATGAAAGTTTAAACAAACATGGAGAAGAGCTTTGCGGTGACCACGTTGAAGTAGAAAAAGCTAATGATGAAATGATAATAGTTTTAGCGGATGGTATGGGTAGTGGAGTAAAAGCAAATATTTTAGCTACATTAACTTCTAAGATTGCCGCTACTATGCTAAAACAAGGAGCATCTATAGAAGAAACCGTAGATACTATTGCTAATACTTTACCTATATGTAGTGTTAGAAAAGTAGCATATTCTACATTTACTATTATTAGAGTGAATAAAATGGGAGAAGTAAATATTATAGAGTATGATAATCCACCATTTATGCTACTACATAATGATAAATACAAAGAGGTAAATAAAACATCACTAGAACTAGATGGCAAAATCATTTACCAAAGTTCTTTTGTTATGGAACCAGAGGATTATCTAACCATAATTAGTGATGGGGCTGTTCATGCAGGTGTAGGTAGATTATTAAATTTAGGATGGCAAAGAGAAAATATAATCGAATTTATGGAAAAAATAAGAAGTGGAGAATTGACTTCATTTAATTTAACAAAAGAATTATTAGAAACTTGTAATGATCTTTATGCTGGAGAACCAGGAGATGATACAACAGTACTTACTATTAAGATGAGGCATCCGGAGTATTTGGAGTTATTTACAGGACCGCCGGTAGATAAAGATGATGATTCAAGGATAGTAAAGAAAATGATGAAATGTGATGGTAAAAAAGTGGTTTGCGGCGGTACAACAGCAAATATTGTAGCTAGAGAATTAAAAAAAGAAGTTAAGGTTGATTTGGAAACATTAGGCATGGATATTCCACCGGTTGGCTATATTGAAGGATTTAATTTAGTTACAGAAGGAGTACTTACCTTAAATAAAGCAGTGGAATTAATAAAAGGATACAAAAAGCATTATAGTGAAGATCCTATAAAATATAAATTCAAAGAAAAAGATGGTGCTACTAGATTAGCAAATATGTTAATTAATGAATGTACTCATATACATTTTTGGGTAGGTAAAGCAGTTAATCCTGCACACCAAAATCCAGATTTCCCATTAGGATTAAATATAAAGTTAAAGATAATTAATGATTTAGAGCAAGTATTGAGAGAACTTGGTAAGGAAATAGAAGTTACTTATATTGATTAAATGTGTATTTATGAGAAATTTTGAAAATAATTATAAAAGAAAATAATTATAAAAGAAATTGAGAATAATAAATAATAAAGGTTTCCCTATAAATAGGGAAACCTTTATTAAAATAGCTTGAGTTGTGGTATAATAATTAAGAATGAAAATGTACGAAATAATTTAAAAGGGGAGATTTAAGTGTCAGAAGAGAATATAAATTCAATGGATGAAATGATGGATGAAATCGAAAAATCTATGGAACCAATAAATTCAGGAGATATAGTAACTGGTAAAGTTATTTCAGTATCTGATAGTGAGGTTTTAGTTAACATAGGATTCATTTCAGATGGAGTAATAAGCAATCTTGAATTATCAGGAGACTCTGAAGTTAGCGCCAAAGAAAAGGTTAATGTTGGAGATGAAATCAGTGTTTATGTTGTAAAAGTTAATAGTGGAGAAGGCACTGTTGTTTTATCTCAAAGAAGAGCAGAAGCTATAAAATCTTGGGACGTTATTGAGTCAGCAGTGGAAAGCGAAGAGATTTTTGAAGTAGAAATTAAAGAAGCGGTTAAAGGCGGAGTTGTTGCATGGATTAAAGGTATTAGAGCATTTATACCAGCATCTCAACTTTCAGTTAATTTTGTTAAAGATTTAAATGAATTTGTAGGAAAAACTTTAGAAGTAAAAGTTATTGAAGTAGACAAAGAAAAAAATAGAGTTATTTTATCTAGAAAAGTTATTGAGCAAGTAGACTTAGAAAAGAAGAAAAAAGAAACTTGGAATTCTCTTGTTAAAGGTGAAAAGGTAACAGGAACAGTTACAAGAATTGCAAAGTTTGGAGCATTTGTAGACCTTGGCGGAGTTGATGGATTAATTCATGTAACTCAATTATCTTGGGAAAGAGTTAAAAATGTAGAAGATGTTGTTTCTGTAGGAGATTCAGTAGAAGTTTACATTCTTGATTTAGATCAAGAAAAAGGTAAAATTTCTCTTAGCTTAAAAGATGTTAAAGAAAATCCTTGGAAGAAAGCATCCCAGGATTTAAAAGAAGGAGAAATTCTTGAAGGAAAAATCATGAAATTAGCTAAATTTGGTGCTTTTGTTCAAATTAAGCCTGGTGTTGAAGGATTAGTTCATATATCAGAAATTTCAGAGGAAAGAATTGCAGATCCTTCTGAAAAAGTTAATATTGGTGATAAAGTAAAAGTTAAAGTGCTTGGAATAGACAGAGAAAGTAATAGAATAAGCTTAAGTATAAAAGAAGCAGCTGATAATGTTCCAGCTGAATATCAAGAATTTCTTGATGACCAAGAAAGTGAAGGAACAACTTTAGGGGATATATTCGGAGATAAACTTAAAGATTTCTTTAAATAATAAAAAAAGATACCCAAATAATGGGTATCTTTTTTTATAAATCTAATTGCATATCACCGAATTTTATCCAACCTTTTTTTCTCATAAATTCTGAGATTATGATTGTTATTAAAGCGGGTGCTATAAATTCTAATAATACTATTTGAAATATTAATAATCCAGAAGAAACTGTACCTGCCATTGCGGTATAAGTTCCAATAGGGCCTACTAGACCGCTTGTACCCATTCCGGCACCTATGGCAATATTTTGCAAGTCAAATACTGAAGTGGCTATTGGACCAAGAATTGCTCCAGCTAAAGTAGGAGGAATAAGGATTATTGGATTTTTAAAAATATTTGCTACTTGAAGCATAGAAGTTCCTATACCTTGAGATATCAATCCAGAAGTTTTGTTTTCTCTGTAACTTGCTACTGCAAAACCAACCATTTGAGCGCAACAACCTACTGTGGCAGCACCAGCAGCGGGACCACTTAGATTTAAAGATATTGCTATGGCAGCTGAACTAATAGGTGCGGTTAAAGCAAGCCCCATTAAGGTAGAAACAGCTATTCCCATAGAAATGGGTTTTAAAGTTGTAGCAGTATTAATTAATCCACCAAAATTAGTCATAAAAGTAGCAATTCCTGGACCAACAAATTTACCAGCAAGACCACCAGCTATTATAGTTAATGATGGAACAAGAATTATATCTACTTTTGTTTTGCCAGATACAAGCTTGCCGATTTCAGCACCGAATACAGCAGCAACATAAGCACCAACAGGACCTCCAAGGGAATATCCAAAGGCACCAGTTGCAGCGGAAGAAAACATGGTCAAAGGTGAAACTTTAAGACCATAAGCTATAGCTACGCCAATTGCTGAACCAACTACAGGAGATTTTGCAGATACGATATCTGCAAATTCTTTGATAAATAAAAAGCCAGGTACTTTAGAAATTTGAGATAAAATAAGACCGATAATTAAAGATGCAAATAGACCTAAAGCCATAGCACTTAGTGCATCAAGTAAGTACCTTTTAAATGCTTTTTTCAGTAAAGATTTAATATTATTCATTTAATCACCTTCAATTAAAATATTTATGCATACTGAGTCAATACATCTGTATATACACTAAAGGAATTATATCATGAATTTCTTACTTATACAATAAATTTTAATATATTATAAGAAAAGTTCAGAATATAAATAGAATTATTAAAACCATTATATTATAATATTTATTAGGTGTTTATATAGTTTAGTAAAAGGAGGAAAATAAATGAAAATATTATACTATGATTGTTTTGCGGGCATAAGTGGAGATATGAATCTAGGAGCTATGATTGATTTAGGTGTAGAATCAGAGTATTTGAAACATGAATTATCAAAGTTAAATATAGATGATGAATTTGAAATTCAAGTTAAGAAAGATAATAGGAAGGGTATAAGCGGTACAAAAGTAGATGTAATTTTATGTAATAATGAGCACATGAAGGAATATGCACATAAGCATAGTTCTGGTGCTGAGCACAGCCATGGACACAGTCATGAGCATAGTCAACTGCAAAAAAAAGTTCATAATCATGAACACAGAAATTTGACAAGTATTGAAAAAATAATTGATGATAGTCAATTAAATGAAAATATTAAACTAATAAGTAAAAATATATTTTTGCAGGTAGCTAAAGCGGAAGCAAAAGTTCATGATAAGGATTTATATGAAGTACATTTTCATGAAGTTGGTGCAACAGATTCCATAGTAGATATTGTTGGTGCTGCAATTTGCATTGATTATTTAAAGATTGATAGAGTTATTTCATCTTCAGTAGAGGTTGGGTCAGGATTTGTTAAATGTGCTCATGGATTGATGCCGGTACCAGCACCAGCTACTTCAGAAATATTGACTGGAATACCTATTATATCAGGAAAAATTAAATATGAAGCAACAACGCCTACAGGAGCAGCGATATTAGCATCTTTAGTTGATGAGTTTACAGATAGCAAAGATTTTATAATTGAAAAAACAGCTTATGGAATTGGGAATAAAGATGAAGAGATTCCTAATGTTTTAAGAGTATTCTTAGCTAAAAAAAAACTGAAGTAATAACTGAAGAAAAAAAAGATTGTCTTTATATGGCTGAATGTAATATAGACGATATGAATCCTGAGATTTATAATTATGTTTCAGAAAAATTATTTGATGTAGGAGCTTTAGACGTTTTTAAAGTTCCAATAATGATGAAGAAAGATAGGCCTGCTGTTTTGTTTTCAGTTTTATATAAAAAACAAAATGAAGAACTTATAGAAGAAATTATATTCACAGAAACTACCACCTTAGGAATTAGAAAAAAAGTAATAGATAGAGTTTGTTTAAATAGAAAAATAAAAATTGTATCTACAGAATATGGTGATGTGAGTGTTAAATTTGCTTATTACAAGGGAAAAGAAATTAAATATAAAGCTGAGTATGAAGATTGTAAGGCACTGGCTAGCAAATATAATATTCCTATAAAAGAGATTTATGAAGAAGTGGCTAGAAAAATAAGGATATAAATCACTACAATATAGTACCTAACATAGTATAAAATATATGTTATAAGAAATTGTAAAGGTACTGATATAATGAAAATAAATTTTGAATATAAAAAAGCGAAAATAGATTTTGTAGATGGATATATATTTAAAGGAAAGTTGTATAGATGTGGATATACAAGATTTCCTACTGCTTACGGTAATCCAGCAAAAGGGTGTGAAGAAGTACAATTATATGATTTTAGACCTAAAGAAGAAGTTAAAGCAAGTGTTATAATTTTACCGGGTTTAGGAAGTAGGAATATTAGATTCTTATTATGGATGGGTACACATCTTGCCACTGTAGGAGTTAATTCTACAGTGGTAATCTTACCAGGTAATTATACAAGAGTTGAAAATAATTCTGTTAGTGGTAGAAGTTTTTTATGGCCGGATATAACTACTATGTTTCAATTTTGGGAGAATGCAGTTGTAGATGTATGCTCAACTATAGATTTCTTACAACAAAGAAAAGTTTGGAAAGAAAATAATTGCTTGGTTGGATATTGTCTTGGTGGAATGTTAGCTAGTATGGTAACATCCTTAGATAAAAGAATAAACGAAACGATTTTTATGACTACAGGTGGACATATGCCAAAAATCATTCATAAGTCAAGTTCTACTAAGTTTATTAGAAAACTATTTGAAGAGGGATATGAAACTAAATATTACTTAAATGATAAAAAAAGATTATATGATATATATAATAAGCAGATAGATATAGTGAGAAATATGTCTTTATTACAATTAACAAGTAGTAATATGATTCATCCTCTTTTTAAAATTGATCCCATAGCTTATGCACATTTATTGGACAAAAATAAGATTACTTTTATAGATGCAATTTTTGATGAAACATTACCTTTGATTTCAAGGACTGCTTTATATAGTGAAGTTAAAGGTGCAAAAAAATATATAATACCTACAACCCATGTAAGTTGGTTACCTTTTGAAAGATTTTTAGCACAATATATTCTTTTAAAAGTAAATATAAATGATAAAAAGGCTAATAAAATTGTTATAAAAAATCAAAAATATAGATTTTGATTTTTTTGGGAATAGAATGGAGAAATGTTATGAATATAGAAATTATTAATCAAGTATTGGTATTGTTTTCAATAATGATAGTAGGGTATTATGCTAGGAAAAGAAACATTATTTATGATGAGATAAATAAAGGATTAACTCAGATATTGTTAAGAATAACGTTGCCAATGTTAATAGTCTCATCCTTTAATTTTACATATTCGCCTGAGCTTATGGGGGATATGGCTGTGGTGTTTTTAGCCTCATTTTTTATCTTTATAGTTTTAATAATAATAAACAAAGTTTTATTTTTAAAGTTTGAAAATGATAAAAAAGCTGTATTGAAATTTATGACAGTATTCTCTAATGCAGGATTTATAGGTTTTCCTATTCTTTTAAGTGTTTATGGTAAAATAGGAGTATTATATGGAGCTATATTCAATATAAATTTCAATTTATTTATATGGACATATGGATTATCATTGTATACAGGAGAAAAGGGCTTAAAGAACATAAAGGGTTTAATAATAAACCCAGGTATATTAGCAGTTATTATAGGGGTTGTAAGGGTTGCTTTTTCCATACCGGTTCCTTCGGTAATTCAGGGAACTCTTGAGATGGTAGGTAATATGACAACCCCTATATCTATGATAATCATAGGGGCAATGCTTACAGAAGTTAAGGTTAAAGACATAGTTAAGGATTTGAGTTTGTATTATGCAATTATAATTAAATTAGGCGTAGTGCCTTTTATAACAATGATTATTATGAGGATTTTATCTATTGACCCCATAATAGCAAATACTATTATTATACTTGAAGCTATGCCTACAGGCACCCTTTGCGCAATATTTGCTGAGAATACAAACAATGCACCAGAGTATGCTTCTAAGGTAGTATTTATCACAACGTTATTTTCTGTTATTACAATACCTTTATGGCTAACTGTATTATCATAGTAAAAAAATCACAGTTTAATACTGTGATTTTTTTTTAATGGTAACAAATGTTACTGATGAGTAATAGAATTAAAGCTATAATAATCTTGTAAGCAAAATTAAAAAATAAATAGCCAGCAGGTTATTATGAATAATAAAAAATGGAGGTAATGTAAATGAGTATGTTTTGTTATCAATGTCAAGAAGCAGCAGGATGCACAGGTTGTACAATTAAAGGGGTTTGTGGTAAATCAGATGATGTAGCTAATTTACAAGATTTATTAATGTATAGCTTAAAAGGTATTGCAGCTTATAATACTGAAGCAAGAAAATTAGGATTAAATGATGAGTATACAGACAGATTTATAACTGAAAGTTTATTTGCAACTATTACAAATGCTAACTTTAAGAGATCAGATTTTATAGTTAGAGTACAAGCAGCTTTAGAATTAAGAGAAGATATAAAAGCAAAAGTTGTAGCAGCAGGAGTTTCAGTTGATGGAATAACTCATGATTCAGCTGTATGGACTGCAGATGCTTCAGAATATGATGCTAAAGCTTCTACAGTTGGTGTTTTAACTACTGAAAATGAAGATGTAAGATCATTAAGAGAATTATTAACATATGGATTAAAAGGACTAGCTGCTTATGCTAAGCATGCTTATGTATTAGGAAACAAAGATGAAGGAATTTTCGTTTTTGCTGAAAAAGCATTATTATCAACAACACAAGAATTATCTGTGGATGAAATGGTTGGATTAGTTTTAGAATGTGGAAAATATGGCGTGGATGGAATGGCTTTACTTGATGGAGCTAACACAGGAGCTTATGGAAATCCAGAAATCACTAAAGTTAATATTGGAGTAGGAACTAAGCCAGGAATTTTAATAAGTGGACATGATTTAAAAGATTTAGAAGAATTACTTGAACAAACACAAGGAACTGGAGTAGATGTTTATACTCACTCAGAAATGTTACCAGCTCACTATTACCCAGCATTTAAAAAATATGATAACTTTATAGGAAACTACGGAAACGCTTGGTGGAAACAAAATGAAGAGTTTGAAAGCTTTAATGGACCAATATTAATGACAACAAACTGTATAGTAAAACCAAGAGCTAGTTATAATGATAGAATCTTTACAACAGGAGTAGCAGGATTTGAAGGTGTTAAACATATTGGTGATAGAGAAGAAGGTAGCAAGAAAGATTTCTCAGAAATTATTGAGTTAGCTAAAACTTGTGAAGCTCCTATTGAAATAGAAAAAGGAGAAATCCTTGGTGGATTTGCTCATAACCAAGTATTAGCATTAGCTGATAAAATAGTTGACGCAGTTAAAACAGGAGCAATTAAACAATTCTTCGTAATGGCTGGATGTGATGGTAGAGCTAAGAGCAGAAACTACTATACAGATTTTGCTAAAGCAATTCCACAAGATACAGTTATTTTAACTGCTGGTTGTGCAAAATATAAATATAACAAATTAGACTTAGGTGATATTGGTGGAATTCCAAGAGTTCTTGATGCAGGACAATGTAATGACTCTTATTCATTAGCTGTAATTGCAATGAAATTACAAGAAGTATTTGGATTAGATGATATCAATGAATTACCAATATCTTATAATATAGCTTGGTATGAGCAAAAAGCAGTTATCGTATTACTTGCTTTATTACACCTTGGAGTGAAGAATATTCACTTGGGACCAACATTACCAGCATTCTTATCTCCAAATGTTGCCAATGTATTAGTAGAAAACTTTGGTATAGCTGGAATTACAACTGTAGAAGATGATATGAAAATATTCTTAGGATAATAATATGAAAAGCAGCTCATTAGAGCTGCTTTTTAATTTCCAATAGATAAGGATTCTAAATCTTCAATAGAATTAATTGTTATAGTATTTTTATCGAATTCTATATAGCCTTCATCCCGCATATTAATTAACTCTCTTGATAGAGACGGTCTAGTTATTCCGAAATGTTCCGCAATTTCTTTTTTAGAGATCCTCAGTTGTATAATTAAACTTTTTTGTTCTTCATACTCTTCTAATAAAAAACTTACTATTTTACCCCTTATAGTTTCATAAGATAGGTTTTTAAGTTTATTACTTAACATAAGAATTTTATTGGATAGAATAGACATGAATTTATTTAAAAACATATCATTTTCTTTACAAAGTTTTGCAATATCTTGTTTTGAGATAAACATGACTTTGGAGTTAGAGGTAGATATAACTGCGGAAGGATAAGCATTTTTACTGGAAAATATAATTACTTCTCCAAAAACACCACCCTCATGTAGCCTATTAATAGCAACGGTTTTTCCGGAAGGATAGCATTTTTGAACTTCTACTGAACCTTCAAGAACTATTCCTAACCCACTAATAGGATCGCCCTCAAAAGCAATATATTCATTTTTAGTATAATCTTTTATTTTATAATTAAGTTCTGTTATTGCTTTATCTAGTTTTTCACTTTCCCATTCGCTAAATAAAGAGCATTTCGATAAAATATTTATAAAATCATGCATATTTTCAGCTCCTTTTTTATTATTAAAAATCATTTGTATCAAATGTTACATATTTTCTTACTTATTTTTATTATAATAAGAAGGTAAGATAAGTGCAACTAAAAGATAATTAAGCTGATTAATATATAATTTTAAATTTGGAGGTAAATAATATGAAAAGAAAAATTATAATGATTGATGAAAATAAATGTAATGGATGTAGTTTATGTACAGATGCTTGTCATGAAGGTGCTATAGAAATGATAAATGGGAAAGCTATATTGGTAAAAGATGAATATTGTGATGGATTGGGAGATTGTTTACCAGCGTGCCCTACAGATGCTATAAAGATAATTGAAAGAGAAGCAGCGGATTATGATGAAGAAACTGTAAAAATAAGAATGGAAGAAAGAAAAAAAGCAAAACAAAGTAAAAGTGATAGTATAGGATGCAGTGGGGCGGATGCCCAGGTAGTGCAGTTAAAGTATTTAATAGAGAAGAAAAATTGGAGGATAAAGAAATGAAATTAGAAAATAAGAAAATAGAATTACAATCTGAGTTAAGACAGTGGCCAGTACAATTAAATCTTATAAATACAAGAGCTCCATTTCTTGAAAATGCAGATATATTAGTAGCAGCTGATTGTGCAGCTTATGCTTATGCTGATTTCCATAGAGAATTTATCAAAGACCATGTGACTATGATAGGATGTCCTAAATTAGATGATAATAATTTTTATGAAAATAAATTAACTGAATTGCTTAAGCTAAATAAGATTAATAGTATTACTGTTGTTAGAATGTCAGTTCCTTGTTGTGGTGGAATTGTTACATCAGTTAAAAATGCAATGTTACGTTCAGAAAAAATTGTTAATTATAAAGAAGTAGTTATAAATACAGATGGAACTATAAAATAGTATAAAGAAAAAGAGAGGCTATCCTCTCTTTTTCTTTTGTGGGTAATTATGATCAACATTTATGAAGGAGTTTAACTCACTAAATAATAATTATTATATAATAATTATATCACAAAACGAAAAAAATCAAATGAAGTACTAAAATTAAAAACAGTAATTAATGATGGGGACATTAATTAGTGTATATAAACTAAGGTATTATAAGAAGGAACGGTGTCATAAAGCCATTTGGAATCTTCAAGTGATAGTCTTATACACCCATGACTTGCTTTTTCTCCTAGTTTTAAAGATTCGCTTGTAATAATGTTATTTTCTATATCAACAGGCACACTATGGAAAAGATAAATATTATTTAAAAAATTAACCCAGTAAAAAGCGCCTTGACTATATTTTGAATTAAAGAAATATTCGCCTTTCCCATTTGTATAAAAAAATCCTTCTGGAGTATCTTTATTTTTTATTCCAGTGGAACAAATCATAGATTTAATTAATTTATTATCCTCATAAATTAAAACTTTTTGTTCAATAATGGATACTTCAATTTTATAGTTATTTGAGTTCATTTGATTTAGCATTTGATATCTTTGGCTAAGTATAGCTATTTTGATGAGCTGAGAGCTAGTAGAATTAGCATATACAAGATTTGAAATAAGGTTTAAATTTTCATTTTTATTTTCTAAAGGAATCTTGTGATTCAATGAAACTGGTACTGTTAGCATATCTTTCTCTCTAGTAAAATTAATATTATTTATAGGTAATATGCTATAAGTTGAAAATCCAATTAAAAAAACTGTAATAGCAATTAACAATATTGTTAAACTTTGTTTAATGGATAATTTATATGTATTAAATATCATTTATATTCTCCTTTATCTCTTTATACATAATAGTATTGTAAGAAAGCTAAAAGAATATTCGTTTTTCATAAAAAAAACTTAAAAGTATAAAAAAAGCAAAAACACTTAATATTTACAGTGATTTTGCTTTGTAAAGATTATTATTCAGTAGGATTTTTTATTAAATCGATTTTGATTCTAATTTCTTCTATACTTGTTTTTATTTCGTCAATTTTAGAACAATTATCAGCAACAGAACTATCAATAGCTGCACCATATTTGTAATTTTCATAAGTGATTTTACCAATAGAAGTATATAAAGCATCGATTTCGCTTTCGAGTGAAGAAACCTTTAAAGATAATTTAGAGGATTCTACTAAATCAGAAGATTTATCAACTAATTTTTTAGAGCCTTCTTTTGCAGACTTAGAAACAACTGTAGCAGTTTCGGTAGCTGTTTTTTTGAATTTATTCACAGCATTTTTAAAATCCATAAAGCACCTCCTAAAAATGGTATTAATATAAGTTTAATATAAATTGGGTATATTTACAACACATATCAATATAAAAAAGGGATTTATCAAAAGATAAATCCCAAGTTCGTATACTCTATAAATCTAAAATGTTTTTCTTGTAGTTAGCATATGCAATTTTTAAAGTTTCTATTTTTGCATCCATTAAAACTTGTAAATCTGAAACTGTAGCGTAATCCCCTTTATCAGCAGCAACACATATTTTGCTGAAAATAGATTTACTTCCTACTGTATCTTTCATTAATTCTACTCTTAATGATTGAACAGCTTCCCAGTTAGCAGCATCAATTTCACAACTATCACTGCAAGCAACTTTTTTGCAACTTCTAACTTCACTCATATATTCAGGGATAATTCTACCAGTTAATTCAACTAACCATCTAGTTTGAACACCATCTTTAAAAGAAGCAATAGTTTTATCAGTGAATACTTCACCAGCAGTTAAAATAGAGTATTTTTCAGGATATTTTTCGAATCCAAGTAAATTTTCATAAACTGTAGCAGGTGCTCTACCGAATAATCTTTCTCTTTCTTCATCAGAATAATCTTCAAATACATCTTCTTCACTTCTATATGCTCTATCTTTAGCTAGGTATGTTCCAACTTCTTCACCAGCATTCTTTGATAATTCTGCTAATAAATCAGCTTCTGATTTATTGTTTGAAATAGCATAGTTTATACCATCATTACAAGCCATAAATAATACAGCTAATGTTAACCATGTATTTGTATGAGGGTTTGGAGCTCTTAATTCAAATCTAGTAGCTAAAGGAGCATTAAGATCTCTAACAACACCAATTAAAATTGTTCTATTTCTTGAAGGAATTGCAGCATCATGCCCTAATGAAGTAACGATACAAACTGGAGCTTCGAATCCAGGTTTTAATCTTCTTAAAGAATCATTTGTAGCAGATACAAACGGATTAATTACTTCATAGTTATTCAATATACCCATTACTGAAGCATAACCAAATACACTTAAGAATTGAGTAGTATCAGTTGCAGTAAATAAGTTTATTCTTTTTCCATTTTTTAGTTTTAAAGCAAAACTTAAATGTGTATGTTCACCATTACCAGCCACACCAGTGATTGGTTTTGCTAAGAAACTTACATCTAAACCATATCTTCTAAAAGTTTGTCTAGTAAGGATTCTTACCCATAATTCATTATCAGCAGCTTGAACAGCATCAGCATATTTCCAGTCTATTTCTAATTGTTCCATGATGTGAGAGAATTCCCCACCTTCACCCAATTTACCTTTAACACCACCAACTTCTTTGTGTCCCATCTCTGCTTCTAAACCATATTTATCTAAAAGTAATAAAATTTCTTCTAAAGCTGATCTAACAGCACCTTTTGTTCTAGCCCAATATTGTTCTTGAAGTACTTGTGATGTAGAAAGTTCATCTACTTGAGCATTCTCTTCTGGAGTTTTTACCCAAAACTCTAATTCTGTAGCAGCAGTAGCAGCAACTTGCTCAATATCATCTACAGTTATTCCATATGGAGCTAGTAAATCAGGTTTTTCTTTGAACATTTCAAATAAATTCTTTTCAACAAAATCAATAGATCTTTTAAGGGCCGCTCTAGAATCAACAGCTTTTCCCTCATGAATAAGGAAACAAGGAATTCTTAATGTACCAATAGGTTTGCCTGTTTCTTCATCAACGGAAGTATAGTCATAATCTATAAACCAGTTAACGTCTAAGTCACAAACCATATCAACTTTTGCATTATTTAATGTTGCAATTCCAGGAAGTACAACTGAAGAACCATCGGTTTGAGTAGCTCCTTTTAAGAATCCTTCGATATCATTTAACAATATACTAACAGGAATTTTTTCATCTGTATCATTACCAGCGTAATCTATACCTATGATAGATACAAATTTTATTTCTGGATGTGCAGTAAGAATTTCTCTGATAGCTTCAATAGAATGTTGATCTTTCTTGATAGTGAACACTAAATTTTTAAACATAATATTATATTCCTCCCCCTATTTGGTGTAACAATTTATTTTAATAAAAAAATTACTTAATTGGTATAAAACTAATGTTTTAATTAATAATTATATAAAAATTCTATAACATAAGTAAGGTATTGTCAATAAAAAATATCAAAAAGCATAAAGAAAGCAAATGTAAAGGTTTTAAATGGCTTAAAATAACTAAAAAACACAAAAATATTAAATTATCAAAATAGAATAAGTATATTTATAAAGTTTTGATATAAGAAGTAATAATTAATCAAATTATAAAATATTTTATAATTTGAAATAAGAAATTTATGCAATTTAATTTTTGTTATATAGGGATCTCACTGTGAAACTTGATTTATACTTGTACAAAATCTCCATGTTTTTAGGAATTTTGGACAAGTATAAATTAATAGTTGAACTAGGATACCTATAGTATATGAAATTTTAATAAATAAATACTTATGCAACAAGAAGGTCATTTAACATTAAAATCTGTAGTATTGCAGGATTAATTGAAGTATAATTTATTATGAGATTAATTTATTGTTTTTTTTAGGAGGTGAAATCTACTTTGGGAGTAACAAAGTAGTTAAATATGAAAAGTAGGCCTATTGGATTTTTTGATTCTGGAGTTGGTGGAATAAGTGTATTGAAAGAAGCAATTAAAATGCTACCAAATGAAGAATATATATATTTTGGAGATTCTAAAAATGCACCATATGGAACAAAAAGTAAAGACAAAGTAAGAGAACTTTCTATAGAGGCAGTAGAATTTTTGATAAAGGAAAAAGTTAAGGCTATAGTGGTTGCTTGTAATACTGCTACTAGCGCGGCTATAGATGAGTTACGTGAAATTTATAAGGATATTCCTATAATAGGAATAGAACCTGCACTTAAACCAGCAGTAGAGTTGAATAAAAAAGGAAGTATAATTATCATGGCAACACCTATGACTTTGGCAGAAAAAAAGTTTAGCAAATTAGTAAAAAAATACGAAGAAAATTCAACTATTGTAGCATTGCCATGTCCAGGGTTAGTTGAATTTATTGAAAATGGAATAGTTAGTGGCGAACAAATTAGATCTTATCTTTTTGAAAAACTTGAAAATTTAATGGAAAAAGGAATAGGTGCTATTGTTTTAGGCTGTACTCATTATCCTTTTATAAATGAAGAAATAAAACAAATTATAGGAAAAGAAATTCCTATAATAGATGGAAGTGAAGGTACAGTTAAACAATTGAAAAGGCAATTAATTAAAAATGATTTATTAAATTGTAAAAATCAAATTGGAAGTGTAAAAATTTATAATTCATCTGAGAATAAGGAATTAATAGATATAAGTAAAAAACTTTTGAGTATATAAAAATAAATATTAAACTTTTCACTAAAGTTGTCTTATAAGAATAAATTAATAGTGAGTGGTTCTATTTCAAATTCATATTGAACATAGAACAGTTCACTTAAACTTCTGAAATAAGGTGATAAAATGAAAGGTTTTTTATTTAAAAAGGATGAATATTCAGAAGAAACAAAAGAAAATAAAATGGTTATAAAAAAAAGTTGGGAAAACATAAATACTATAAAAATTATTAATCCTATTTTGAATAATGATATTCTTGTAATAGATAGTTTGATAATTGAAACTAATACCAATATTTCAATAGATATATATTTAGAAGATGAGGACAAGGATTTGTTTTATGAAAAAATAACACTAGAGTCCTACTTAAATTATGAAGAAATAAAAGCATTAAAAATTAAAAATTTTAATACCAAAAACCAAGGAATATATTCATTATTGGAGGAGCAAATAATTTTATTGCCAGGGGGGCAAATAATTATTAGATTGAATACCCCTTATATTGAACTTAGTATGTGGTGCAATTATATACAAGAAAGTTTACAAGATTCTTGAATTAAAATCTATATTTGAGCATTTTAGAATGAAGATAAAGAAGTAGACAATGGAAAATAATATGATATAATCATTAGTATACTACTATAAAAAATGGTAAAGTATATAAAGGTAATTGCAATATAAAGCAATTACCTTTTAGCGGTTGTAATGTGGTCAATAGCTATAATTATAATTGCTAAATGAATAAAGGGAGGTATTTTTAATGAATCCAATAGTTACGTTTAAAATGAAAGATGGCGGAGTTATGAAAGCTGAATTATATCCAGAAGTGGCTCCGAATACAGTTAATAATTTTATTAGTCTTATACAAAAAGGATATTATAATGGAGTAATATTCCATAGAGTAATTCCAGGTTTTATGATTCAAGGGGGAGATCCTAATGGTACAGGAACTGGTGGACCAGGATACTCAATCAAAGGAGAATTTACTTCAAACGGATTTAAAAATGATTTAAAACATACAAAAGGAGTTCTTTCAATGGCAAGAACTAATGTGCCAGACTCGGCTGGAAGTCAGTTTTTTATTATGGTAGAGAATTCACCACATTTAGATAAACAATACGCTTCTTTTGGAAAAATAATTGAAGGAATAGAAGTAGCAGATAAAATAGTAAGTGTTAAAACTGATTTCAGAGATAAACCAAAAGAAGATCAAGTTATGGAAGAAGTAACAGTAGATACTTTTGGAGAAACTTATCCGCAACCAGAAACAGTTTAATTTTAGCTATTCGGAGGGGAATTATGAGCAGAATAGGTGATAAAATTAAAGCAGCAAGGCTTAATGCTAAGATGAACGAGAAACAATTAGGAAAAAAAATTGGTGTAAATGAAAGTTTTATAAAAGACGTTGAATCTGGTAGAAAGATTATTAATGATAGAATCATGGAGCAATTGTCTAAAGTTCTAAATACAGATTTAAATGATATAACAATGAATTTTGAAGAACAGGAAGAAATTCAACAAGAAGAAAAAAGAGCAAGCAGAGTTGAGTTAAAGCAAGTTAATGAAGTTTGGGATGACGCTTTTGGTTCATTGCTTAAAACTATTCCTGTATATGGTTATGACTTAAATAAAGTTATAGAGAAAAGACAACTACCAGTTATAGGAAATAAAATTGAGGGTTTTACAAAGGATAAAGTTTTATTTTTAAAGATTCAAGATGACGATTTAATAGGATCTAGGATTGCAAAGGGAGATATAGCTTTATGTCATATAACTCATGAATTTGTGAATAATGGTATTTACCTTATTGAACGCAATGATGAAAGAGTTATAAGACAAGTAAAAAAACTGGATAGTCAAAAAATACTTTTAATAAGTAATGGTGGTAGAGTAACTACAGAAACTGTTACTATAAAAGATATAAAACTTTTAGTAAAACTACATAAAGTAGAAATAAATTTAGCATAGGAGAAAATCCTATGCTTTTTTAAACGTAAAGGTATTTTGCTAGTCTATAAGCTAGATTCAGGGGTATATAATTAGATTTTCTTAAGAATTATAAAAGTAAATTCTTTTAAATTATCTAAATGTTTTTCTATTATTTCTTCAAGAATATTAGTGTTTATAGCTTTATAATTGTGAACTGCTATATTTCTAAATCTTACCATTGATTTTAAAAAATATTTGCAGTCTTTTTTTAGAATTTAAGATTTTACTCATGGAGTATTAGGAGAAGATTGGACATTGTATTCTTGCTATTTAGAATTGGTTTGTTTATAATATAATAAAAGTATTGTTTATCGGAGGAAATGTTATGGGAAAAACAGATGAACGGAACGATTTGTATGAACAATTTTTAAAGTATTCATACTATGATTTAAAAGAAATGTTTAAAAAAGCGAAGACAAAAGAGGAAAAAGATTTTTATATTGCTTTATCTGATATAGTAATACAAAAGAAACAAGAAAGGGTTATAGGAGAAAAATAATGGCTACATACACTTTATTTGCAGGAGTTAATGGTGCTGGAAAAACTTCTATATATAAGACTATTTATTATGAAGTAAATAAAGATGAAAAAAGAATAAACACAGATGAGATGGTAATAAAAATAGGTTCTTGGAAAGATAATAATATTCAACTTAAATGTGGTAGAGAAGCAATAAAACTTATAAATGAATATATTACAAACAATATATCATTTAACCAAGAAACTACTTTATCGGGTACAAGTATTATTAAAAACATAAAAAGAGCAAAAGAAAATGGATTTTATATAGTTGTAAATTATATTGGAGTAGAAAATCCTGATATCGCAAAAAAAAGGGTAGAAAATAGAGTGATAAAAGGTGGACATGGAATACCAGAAGATACAATAGAAAGAAGGTATTACAGGTCATTGGATAATTTAAAAAAAATATTAGATATATGTGATGAGATAAATATTTATGATAACACAAGAAGATTTAAACATTTAGCATATATAAGCAGTGGAAAAATTACATGGAAGAGAGATATTATTCCTAAATGGACTGAGTCAATTTTAAAATAGAAATAGCTTGATGTATTCATATAAAGTTGAGACTGGAAATAGATTTTAAAAATATTTACAGTCTTTTTGGATTTAAAATTTCACTGAAGAAGTATTGGGAGATGAGTCAAAAGATATTGTTTTTTTAAGAAAATAAGCATGTAATAAAGCAAGAAGTTTTTGTCTTATTGCATGCTATTTTATCTTGTAGCAGTTGTACCTGGAAAAAATACATACTCACATTTTTACCTAAGTCACAGTTAACCTAGTGAGGAGGCTTTGCCTACGAACTTGTTAAATTTAGATTTTTTTAAGAATTATAAAAGTAAATTCTTTTAAATCATCTAAATGTTTTTCTATTATTTCCTCAAGAATATTAGTGTTTATAGCTTTATAATTGTGAACTGCTATATTTCTAAATCCTACCATTGATTTTAACTTATTCATTAAATCTTTTGAAATATAGTTATTTCCATTAAGGACTTCAAAAGCATCTCTACTATTTTGAGGTATACCTAATTTTTTTTCTGAAATTATATGCATAGCTAAATCTATAGCTGCTTCACAGGCTCTTTGAATATTAAAAATTATTGAATCTTGTTTAGTATAGTCATTTAGGGTATCAGGAGTATTATTATAAACTTCATTAATCCTAAAAATACATCTTTCAATTGTTTCTACTTTATTATATATAACATCATTCCCCATAAACTGAACCTCTCTTGGTAATATTTTTCATTATAATTTCTCTCTCTTCATTAAGTAAAGCATATTCCTTAAATGTATACATCTCAAAATTCATTCTTTTATTTTCATCTAAGCAATATATTTTTTCTCCTTTTCCAACAACTTGAGCTTTAAAAACGGTGGAAGAATCATTAAGATTTATTAAATCTACTTCTTTTTTTAAAATATCTGCTAATTTTTGCTCAATTATAAATAATTCATATTGAGAAAATTTATTGTTACTTAAAAAAGCTAAATCTATATCGCTATGCTCACGAAAAATACCATTATTAGCTGAGCCAAATAAATAAATCAAGTAAGGGTTTAATTCTTGTATAAGAAAATTCTTTATTTTATCTAGTGTTTGTAAGTCTATATTCATTTATTTCACCACCATAAATTATTAACATACTATTATTTTATCAGATAAACCACTTATTTTATATCATATCCAATAAAAAATAATATAATAACTTAAATTTTTTCTTTAAAACATAACCAACAGTAATATCAAATTTTTAGAATTAAAGTTAACGTAGAAAATAGGTGCAGTTCACAGAAATATTGGATAGGATTGTTAAGAAAGATAACTTTGGGTATAATTAAAGTAGTTGAAGAAAAGAGGGTGGTTTTATTATATGGAGTCAAGAAATCTTATAAGGACTATTTCGGAAAAGTATAATTTACAGGCTATTGGCTTATTTGGAAGTCGCTCTAGAGGCGATTTTAGAGAAGATTCAGATTATGATTTTTTTGTAATTGGAAACTTGACTTTAAATGAAGAACTAAATTTAGAATTAGAATTAGAAAACTTGCTTAGTGCCAGTGTAGATTTAATAAAAATAAGTGAAAGTACTGATAAGCTTTTATTAAA
>NZ_FQXM01000069.1 GCF_900129965.1 Clostridium grantii DSM 8605
TCAAAACTTACCAGAACAGTCTGTATAAATATATTAAATTTTAAGTATTTAAAAACAGAAAAATTTCATACTGGTTACAGATTAAAAGAAATTGAAAGTGATGAAGAGTTAACCGATATAATAGAAATGCATTTTATAGAAATACCTAAATTAAAGGATGATAGTGATGAAAAAGATATATTGGTAGCATGGACTGAGTTTTTAAAGGACCCAGAAAGTGAAAAGGTTAGAAATCTTGAATTAAGTGTGAAAGAAATAAGAGAAGCAAAAGATGAACTAATAAAAATGAGTAATGACAGTGAACAAAGAGAGATTTATGACATGAGAGCTAAAATACTTAAAGACAAAGTAAGTGCACTTAATAAGGCTAAACAAGAAGGAAGAGAGGAAGGTAGAGAAGAAGGTAGAGAAGAAGGAGCTGTTAAGGTAGCTAAGAATCTTTTGAAAATGGGATTAACTGTAGAACAAGTTGCAGAAGCTTCGGAGCTATCAGCTGAAAAGGTTATAGAAATAAAAAATAAAATATAAAGTTGAGACTGTAAATAGATTTAAAAAAATATTTACAGTCTTTTTTGGATTTAAGATTTTACTCAAGAAGTATTTGGAGATGATTGAAAGGATACTGTTTTTTAAAGAAAATAAGCAAGCATGATAAAGCAAGAGGTTCTTGTCTTATTGCAGGCTATTTTATCTTGTAGAAGTTGTACTTGGAAAACCATACCCTTGACATTTTTGCCCAAGTCACAGTTACCCTAGTGAGGACATGCTTTATTGGACTCACTTGTTATGGGGTCATAGTGGGGAGGTATGCCGACGAACTTGCTTGCTATCTCTTTGAATTGAGTAAAAAGTATTTTAATATTGAAACATATATTGGTATGCTAAATAATAAAAAAAATACATAAATTAATCTAATACTCCCTAGAATAAGCGTCATTGAAAATAAAAAAGTATAATATGCTATTGAGATTTTTTTTATTGTAGATTCAGTTTTTCTTGATATTATATAACTTTTACCCAATTCACCCCATAAATGAAATACAATTTCACCAGTGTTTTTTTTTTGAAACATACCAGTTAATAATTTGTCAAATATCAACATATAAATTCCTCCTTATAAGATTAACAATTTATAGGTTTAGTTCAGTATTTTTGTATATTATATTATTTTATTTACTTTTTGAATCCAATAAGTAGGGCCTTCTACCGTAATATCTTGTTCTGATATATAAACCTTTATCGGTAATGTTAGCCACCTACTATAGAAGTTACCATAATATACTATAATACTATCTGATTCTTCAATGGTACGTCTATGTGCATCTTTTGTTGATGTTAAATAAATTATGTCTAGAATACTTTCTTTTTGCCAGTCAGTTGAATAACTAATTATTGATGAGTCAGGTTTTGCATATACTTCAGTAAAAAAGGCAGCCATTAACAAAGAGTAAGTAATACAACCTATAATACTAAAAAACTTAATACTTTTACTAAATGTAAGTTTGCTAATAATTGAAACTATTAATAATACTGCTAATAGGCAAAATGTAATTAGAAAAAAATGCAAAAAGTATTTTATAAATATTTTAGACACTTAATATACCTCCAGTATTTAAACCCAATTTTGATAGTAACTAAAAATATAATGACTATGAGTTAATAAATAAAGAAGCAAATAATACTGTGAAGTATTTATTTGCTCTTTTATTATAAATTTATTTTTTTAAACTGGAGCTACTGCACCAATGGCAGCACCAGAAAGAGCTCCTGCTACATAACCTTTCCACAAAGCTTTACCAGATATAGAACCGGACATAGCGCCACCAATTGCTACAGCAGTCATAGTATAAGCTCCACCTAAAATAGCTCCAGCTATGGCTCCAGCTAATAATCCACCATTAATGTTTTGCATTTGTTCATCAGAGCAAGTAGTAAAATAGTTAGTATTAATCATAATTAATTCCTCCTAGATTATATTTTTATCACAATTTATAGATTATTTTAAATTTTAATCCCATAAAGAATACAATATGCCACCTACAGCAGCACCTATTATAGTACCAGCAGCTACACCAGGAACGCCACCCAAAGCCCCAATTTTAGCCCCAATTATACCACCAGCAGTCATTGAAACACCAAGACCAACACCATTCCAATCCACACCACCATTAACACCTTCTAACTCATCACAACCCAACTCACAAAAAGCACCACTATAATTCAAAGTCATTTCCATAATATTCACCTCCTTATATTGTAAATTATTCAAAACTAT
>NZ_FQXM01000042.1 GCF_900129965.1 Clostridium grantii DSM 8605
GCGTAATGTTTTTGAAGATTTGATAATACAAAGTTTTGATAAGATTCATGAGAAACATATTTAGGTTTCATTTGTAACACCCCAATCACAGTTAGTAAAGGAAATAATCCCTTCAATGCGATTATTGGGTTGATTTTCAAAAGTCAAGTGTTTTTTTGAGTTTTAATAATATTTTTTAGAAGTGAAATTTCCAATTTCACTTTAAGAAAATAAAAAACTTCCTACTAAAAGTAGGAGGATTACAACTAAAGTGTTTTGAGGAAACCCTTAAAACATAACACTCGGTTAATTCCGAGAGTCTATCTAATTATGAGGAGGAAAAATAATGATTAAAGTTTATTCAACACCAACATGCCAATGGTGCGTAAAAGCAAAAAAATATTTAGACTCAAAAAAGGTAGCTTATGAAAGTGTAGACGTATCTTCTGACCAAGCGGGTGCTGAAGAAATGATTAAATTATCTGGGCAACAAGGTGTGCCAGTTTTAAATATGGATGGTAGAATCATAATTGGATTTGATAAAGCTGCTATTGATGAAGAACTAGACAAAGCCTAATAAAAATTTTAACACCTGAATTTATATGTTTTTAACACCTAAATTTAGGTGTTTTTAATAAGAAAATATGTATTTTAATAATAAAATATGTATTTTTATTGACAATATTTATTTTGAAGTGTATAATAATGTAAAGTAAATAAATAAAAATCTTTGATTGGGAAAGTAAGTATGGAATTTGTTTTAGCGAGTCGGCGTTTGGTGGAAGGTCCGATAACATTGAACATAAAGAAATGGGCCCAGGAGATGTTAGGTGAACTAGAGTAGCCGTTACCGTGACCTTACGTTATAAAGGTAGAATATCAAGAGTGTCACTCTTTGTATTCGATAAAGATATTTATGTTTTGGTGGTATAACGAAATTACTATGTTTCGTCCTTGATGGATGGAACATTTTTTTATTTTTTTATAGTATTTAGCATATTTAAGTTGGGTGGCACCGTGAATAAAAATTCGCCCCAAATGAGAAGGTTATAAATCTCGTTTGACAGTGCAGCTAACCAACAAAAGCCTTCTTATAGAAATATAAGAAGGCTTTTGTCATTAAAAGATTAAAAATCAGGGGGTAATTATATTGAAAGAAAGAACAATTTTAATTCCTTATACTAAGAAAATTTCTGGGGACACAGAAACACCAATAACTTTATTTCAAAAAATTGTAGGGAATAAAGTAGGATTTTTACTTGAAACAAGCGATTTAGAAAATGGAAGGTATTCTTTTATAAGTAGAAACCCTTATGGGAAAATTATTTGTAGAGGAAATGAAGTTACAGTTTTAGATAGAGATAATGAAAAAAAAGTTATTGGAAAAGTAATGGATGTGGTTAGAGAATATTTTGATGCTTATCAAGTAGATAACGATACAAATATTCCATTGATAGGTGGAGCTGTAGGAAATATAGCTTATGACATAATAAGACAGTATGAAAAACTTGAGGATATCAATGAAGATAAAGTACAAACACCAGATACAGAATTGATGTTGGTTGATGAATTGTTAGTTTTTGATCATTTTCATAATGAAATAATTATAGTTGCATTAAAAGAAAATAATGAAAAAGGAAAAGAAGAAGCAGAAAAAGTATTTGCAGTTTATGAAGAAGAAATATATATGGACAGTAACATTCAGGGTAATTACTCAAGAGAATGTGAAAACCTTAATCTTGCAGAAAGTAATACCACTAAAGAAGAATTCATCAATATGGTTGAAAAAGCAAAACAATATATTTATGAAGGGGATATATTCCAAGTAGTGTTATCGCAAAGATGGAAAATTAAAACTGAGGAAAATCCATTTAATATATATAGAAGATTAAGAAGATTAAATCCATCACCTTACTTATATTATTTTAATTTTGGTGAGTATCAAATCGTAGGAAGTTCACCTGAAATGCTAGTGGAGTTAAAGGAGAATAATGTGGAAACTTGTCCTATAGCAGGTACTAGAAAAAGAGGAGAAAATCAAGAAGAAGATTTATTTTTAGCAGAAGACTTACTTTCAGATGAAAAAGAAAAAGCAGAACATGTAATGTTAGTAGATTTGGCTAGAAATGATATGGGAAGAATTGCTGAAATAGGTTCAGTAAATGTTAGTAGTTTTATGAAAGTTAAGAATTTTTCTCATGTTATGCATATTGTATCTTTAGTTGAAGGTAAGCTTGGAAAAGAATACGATGAATTTGATGCTTTATCTAGTTTTTTACCGGCAGGAACTTTATCAGGAGCTCCTAAAATAAGAGCAATGGAAATAATTGATGAGTTAGAAAAAGAAAAAAGAGGCTTTTATGGAGGGTCTACTGGATATTTTGGATTTGATGGAAATATGAATATGTGTATTACTATTAGAACTATGATGACAAAAGATGGATTTGCTTATTTGCAAGCAGGGGCAGGAATAGTTGCTGATTCAGATCCAGAAGCTGAATACGAGGAAACAAGGAATAAAATAAATGCATTAGTTAAAGTGGTGGGGAGGTTAGAAAAATGATTTTATTAATTGATAATTATGATTCTTTTACTTATAACCTTTATCAATACTTAAGTACTTTCGATAAAGTTAAAGTTGTTAGAAATGATTGTATCACTTTGAAGGAAATAAAAGAAATGAAGCCAGATAGAATAGTAATTTCACCAGGGCCTAAAACTCCTGATGAAGCTGGAATTTGTATAGATTTAATAAAAGAGTTTTATAAGTCACTTCCTATTTTAGGCATTTGTTTAGGGCATCAAAGTATAGGGCAGGCTTTTGGAGCAGAAATTGTTTATGCAAAAAAACTTTGTCATGGGAAAGCGGATAATATAAGTCATTCAAACAAAGGTATTTTTAAGGATTTACCAAGTCCTATGCAAGGAGCGAGATATCATTCTTTATCCATTAAGGAAGATACATTGCCAGAAGAATTAGAAATTTTAGCTACTGTGAAAGATGGAGAGATTATGGCAGTTCAACATAAGGAATATCCTTTAGTTGGATTACAATTTCATCCTGAATCAGTTTATACACCAGAGGGAATGAAATTACTTGAAAATTTTATGGCTATGAGAGTAAGTGGATAGTAAATATTGAGTATATGATATTTAAAAATTAAAAGGGGGGCTTTTTAATGTTAAAGGATAGTTTATTAAAACTAGTTGATAAAAAAGATTTGTCACAGCAAGAAATGATGGAGGCTGTGGAAGAAATAATGCAGGGACAGGTTAGTGAAGCTTTAATTGCAAGTTTTCTAACAGCTTTAAAGTTAAAAGGTGAAACTGTTGATGAAATAACAGGTGGAGCTAAAGCTATGATTAAAATGGCTGAAGGTATTAATGTGGGGAACTTTAATACTTTAGATACTTGTGGTACTGGAGGAGATAAAAGTGGCACCTATAATATTTCTACTGCATCAGCTTTTATATGTGCAGCAGCAGGGGTGAAAGTTGTTAAGCATGGTAATAGATCTGTTTCTAGTTTGAGTGGTAGTGCGGATGTTTTAGAGAAACTAGGAGTTAATATAAGCTTGACTCCAGATAAAGTAGCTAATTGTATTGAAGAAACTAATTTAGGATTCTTGTTTGCACCTACTTTTCATAGTGCTATGAGATATGCGGCTCCAGTAAGAAAACAATTAGGGTACAGAACAGTATTTAATATTTTAGGGCCTTTAACTAATCCAGCTAGAGCTAAAAATCAAGTACTAGGGGTATTTAGTGAAGAGTTAACAGAGGTTATGGCTAATGTTTTAAAGAATTTAGGAGTGGAATCAGCTTTGGTAGTTCATGGGATGGATGGATTAGATGAAATTACTTTAACTTGTGAAACAAAGGTAACTGAATTAAAAAATAATGAGATAAAAACTTATTATATTAGTCCGGAAGACTTTGGTATAGAAAGAAAGAATTTAGATTCAATTAAAGGTGGTAATGCAGAAGATAATTCTTTGATTATAAAAGATATTTTTAAAGGAAAAGAGGGAGCTAAAAAAGATATTCTAGTTTTAAATGCAGCAGCTGGTTTATATGTGGCTGGTATAACAAATAGCTTAAAACAAGGTGTAGAAAAAGCAAGAGAGATAATTGAAAGTGGTTTAGCTTTAAATAAATTAAATGAGTTTTCAAAGTTTACAATGGAGGTATAAGATGATTCTAGATGAAATTGTAGAAAGAAAGAAAAAGGATTTACAAAATAAAAAATTTCTATCTATTGAAGAATATAAAAAAGCTGCAAAAGAAGTACCGGCTAAAAATAGTTTTTACCAAGCATTAAGTAAAAAAGAACTATCAATCATTGGAGAAATAAAAAAAGCCTCTCCTTCTAAAGGAATTATAAAGCAAGACTTTTTTCCTTTAGAAATTGCCTCTGAGTATGAAGCTGCTGTAGATGCCATATCCGTTTTAACAGAGGAAAACTATTTCCTAGGAAATTTATCAATATTAAAAGAAGTTTCAAGATCAAATAAACTACCTTTATTAAGAAAAGATTTTATTATTGATGAAAGAGAAATATATGAGGCAAAAATCTCAGGAGCAAGTGCAGTTTTGCTTATAGTTGCCATATTAGAAGAGGAAACATTAAAGGAATTTATTCAGCTTACTCAATCTCTTAACATAGATGCTTTAGTTGAAGTTCATGATGAAGAAGAAGTTGAAATAGCAATAAAAGCAGGGGCAGATATTATAGGTATAAATAATAGGAATTTAAAAGATTTTTCAGTAAGTTTAGAAACAACAAAAAAACTTAGAAAGCTTATTCCAGAAAATATTTTAGTTGTAAGCGAAAGTGGAATTCATGAAATAGAGCATATTAAATTTCTTTCGCAATGTAATATAAATGCAATTTTAGTGGGAGAAAGTTTTATGAGATGTGAGGATATTAAAGTTAAAGCAAAAGAATTCAAAAGCAACTATAAAATGGAGGCTTTATGAAAATTAAAATTTGTGGTTTAAAAAGAATAAAAGATATAGAAATTATTAATGAGAATTATAAAGATGTTGATTATATTGGATTAGTTTTTGCTGAAAGTAAAAGGAAAGTAGATAAAGAATTAGCAAAAGAACTAATAGATAGATTAAATCCAAAAATAAAAACTGTAGGTGTTTTTGTTAATTCCAAACCAAAAGAAATAAATAATATTGTTGATTATTGTAAACTGGATGTAGTTCAAATGCATGGAAGTGAGTCTGTTGAAGATTGTTTGAGGATTAATGCGTCTGTTTGGAAAGCTTTTAAAATAAAAGAGGAAAGTGATTTAAATCTTATTAGCGAGTATGAAGAATTTTATGGGATTTTATTAGATGCTAAGGACCCAGGTTCAGGTGGAAGTTTCAATTGGCATTGGGCTGAAAAGCTAAATATAAAAAATAATCTTATTTTAGCTGGAGGAATTAATAGCGGTAACGTAATACAAGCAATGGATATTATTAAACCAGATATTGTAGATATTAGTTCAGGGGTAGAATTAGATGGTTATAAAAATTCAGAAAAAATAAAAGAATTTATAAGAAAGGTGAGAGAATATGAAACTAGATAGAAAATTTGGAGAATTTGGTGGACAGTATGTACCGGAAACATTAATGAATGCACTTATAGAATTAGAGGATAATTATGTAAAGTACATGGATGATGAGGATTTTATAAAAGAATATAAATATTATTTAAAACAATATGTGGGAAGACCTACTCCTTTATATTTTGCTGAAAAGCTAACAAAAGAATTAGGTGGAGCTAAAATATATTTAAAAAGAGAAGATTTAAATCATACAGGAGCACATAAAATTAATAATGTTTTAGGCCAAATTCTTTTAGCTAAAAGAATGGGTAAAAAGAAAATTATTGCTGAAACTGGCGCAGGACAACATGGGGTAGCTACAGCTACAGGGGCAGCATTATTCGGTATGGAATGTACTGTATTTATGGGTGAAGAAGATATAGAAAGACAAAGATTAAATGTTTTTAGAATGAGACTTCTTGGTGCAAAAGTTGAACCAGTAACTTCTGGAACCGGAACTTTAAAAGATGCAACAAATGAAGCTATTAGATATTGGGTAAAAGCTATTGAAGATACATTTTATGTTATAGGTTCTGTGGTTGGGCCTCATCCATACCCAACAATGGTTAGAGATTTTCAAAGAATAATAGGTGATGAAACAAAGGAACAAATTCTTGAAGTAGAAGGAAGACTTCCAGATACAATAATTGCTTGTGTTGGTGGAGGAAGTAATGCAATGGGGATTTTCCATCCTTTTGTAGAAGATAAAGAAGTTAAATTACAAGGTATTGAAGCGGCAGGGTTAGGTATCGAAACAGGGCAACATGGAGCAGCGATTGTTGGAGGTAAAGTTGGGGTTTTACATGGTATGAAAACTATGCTACTACAAGACGCGGATGGACAGATCACACCAGCGTATTCTATTTCAGCAGGACTTGATTACCCAGGAATAGGACCCGAGCATTCATATTTAAATTCTATAAAAAGAGTAGAATATTTAAATGTTACAGATGATGAAGCTGTAGAAGCATTTCAATACTTGAGTAAGGTTGAAGGAATAATTCCAGCATTAGAAAGTGCTCATGCTTTAGCTTATGCTATGAAAGCAGCACCCTTGTATGACAAAGATAAAATTATTGTAGTTAATTTATCTGGTAGGGGAGATAAAGACGTAGAAGCTATATCTAAAGTTATAAATAAAGATGAAGTGGGGGAAGTTTAATGAATAGAATATATGCAAAATTTGATGAATTAAAGAAGAATAATGAAAAAGCTTTGATTACTTATATCACAGCAGGAAGTCCATCACTTGAATGTACAGAAAATCTCATTTATGCTCAAGAAAAAGCAGGAGCAGCCATAGTTGAAATAGGAATTCCTTTTTCTGATGCTTTGGCAGATGGGCCTATAATACAAAAGGCTGCAGAAGATGCTTTAAGAAAAGGAACTACAGTAAATGGAATCTTTGAGGTTATTAAGAAAGCAAGAAAAAATACAGAAATACCTTTAGTATTTCTGGTATATTACAATACTTTATTAGCTTATGGAGTAGAAAAATTTGTTGATAATTGTTGTGAATCTGGCATAGATGGATTAATAATTCCAGATCTACCTTATGAAGAACAATATGAGGTAACACAATTCCTTGAAGATAAAGAATTAGCACTTATACCTTTAGTCGCACCAACTTCAGAAGACAGAATAAGTAAGATTGTTGAAAATAAAAAAGGCTTTGTATACTGCGTTTCTTCTTTAGGGGTTACGGGAATGAAGGATGGATTTTATGGGGATGTTGAAGCTTACTTAAAAACAGTAAAAGAGCTAGCGGATATTCCTATAGCAGTTGGTTTTGGAGTAGCTTCAAAAGAAGATGTTAAGAAGTTTGCACCTCATGTAGATGCAGTAATAGTAGGGACAGCTATTGTAAAATTAGTAAGTGAAACAAATGGAGATGCTGAGAAGTTGATAGAGTTTATTGAAGAGTTGAAAGATGGACTTAAATAGAATAATAAAAGTTGAAATTAAATAAAACTTTTTGCTAAAGCAAAGGGTTTTATTTAATTATAGGCTAGATTTAAGAATAGTGTTTAACACTTGAAAGTTACATAAATATTTGTTATGATTTTCGAATATATGTATATTTTTACAATATCAAAGGAGGATATAACATGGAATTGAAAGATTATGAGATTCTAGGAGATGGAGAGATTGATATTATTATATATAAAAAAAATAGCGGAGATATTTCAAAGGGAAGGGTACCAGAGTATAAGTTCAAAATAGTACTACACAATACTGATACTGTAATTGGACATATTAATTTAAGATTAGGAAATTCAGAAAAAGTATTAAACTATATAGGTCACGTTGGATATGGAATTGAAGAACAGTATCGAGGAAATAAATTTGCTGCAAATGCTTGTAATATTATTAAGGAAGTAATTAAAGACCATTTAATGAATAAAGTGATTATCACATGCAATCCACACAATTATGCATCAAGAAAAATTTGTGAAACTATTGGAGCAAAATTTATAGAAATTGTAGACATACCAGAAACTTCGGATGCTTACTCAGCAGATGAGACTCAAAAATGCCGTTATGAATGGATAGTATGATAAATATATAAATAAAAAAGAATTCCCCACATTTTGAGGGAATTCTTTTAACTATTTTAAAGCTGCTTTATCACGTTCGCCAGTTCTTATTCTAACAACAGTACTAACATCATATACAAAAATCTTACCATCACCTATAGTTCCAGTATTCAGTATTTTTTCAGCAGTTTCTATAACTAATTCTACAGGAACAGTGGACACAACTATTTCTACTTTAACTTTAGGAAGTAAATTCATTTCATAAGGAACTCCTCTATAAAATTCAGTTACACCCTTTTGTGTTCCACATCCTAATACTTGAGTCATAGTCATTCCTTGAATACCAATTTGATTTAATGCTTCTTTAAGTTCTTCAAATTTATTACTTCTTGTTATAATCTCTATTTTAGTCATTTTATCCGCCATTAAAAAATCCCCCTTTTTCCTTTTATAGATCAATATAAGCAGAAATACCATGTTCCATGGCATCTAAACCACGAGCTTCCTCATGACTTTCAACTCTTAGTCCATAGAATTTGTCGATAAGTTTAAAAGTTATATAGGATAAAGTTAAAACTGTTAGTGCAACTATACATACTCCTAAAATTTGAATTCCAAGTAAGCCGAATCCACCACCATAGAATAATCCACCATCTGTTGCGAATAAACCTATGCATATAGTTCCTAATGTTCCACAAACTCCATGAACAGAGATAGCACCTACAGGATCATCAATCTTTAATTTTGTATCAATATATTCTACCGCAAAAATCATTACTATACCAGCTACTATTCCTATAAAAATTGCACCAAAATATGAAATCATAGAAGCACCAGCCGTAACACCAACTAAGCCAGCTAAAGCGCCATTTAAAGTAAGACCAGCATCAGGCTTTTTATATCTAATTGTACTAAAAAGCATAGATGATAATGTAGCAGCAGAACCACCAAGTAATGTAGTTATAGCTGCATGAGCAGTTAATGGAGATGTAATATCAAGTGTACTACCAGGATTAAAACCAAACCATCCAAACCAAAGAATTAAAACACCAAGTGCTCCTAATGGTATATTGTGTCCAGGAATAGCTTTAATTTTACCGTTTTTATATTTGCCATCTCTTGCTCCAACTAATTTTGCTCCCATTAATGCTGCAAAACCTCCAACAGCATGTACAGCAGTTCCACCAGCAAAATCTCTAAATCCCATTTGGCTTAGAAAACCACCACCCCAAATCCAATGTCCTACTAATGGATAAATTAAAGTTGTAGCAATAACACAAAAGATTATATAAGCTAAAAACTTTGTTCTTTCTGCCATAGCACCTGAAACTATAGTAGCACAAGTAGCTGCAAAAATCGCTTGAAAGAAAAAGAAAACTTCAAAGGAAATTCCAGATACTGTATCAGGCGTATTTAATAACATAAATCCACTAGTACCAAAAATATTAAAAAAACTCTCTCCATACATAATACCATATCCAACAATAAAAAAGCCAATAACACCAATAGCAACTGTAACAAAATTTTTCATTATAATATTTACTGCGTTCTTGCTTTGTGTAAATCCAACCTCCACCATTGCAAAACCAGCATGCATCAAAAACACTAAAATTGATGCTATAAGTACCCACATTGAATTCATTACTAAGTTCATATCCATTTTTTAGTCCCCCTTAAAAATAATTACGCTAAAAACTTGTCGGTTTTTTTAACATAATGGCAATAAAAACATTTTTTGATTGATAAATAATCAATAATTACGTTACAGTTATTATATTATCAATTAATGCATAAGTCAATTAAAAAAATGATAAAAATATGCAGAAAATATTTACATATGTCAAGTCAGTGGTAAGGACTTTATTTTTTTAAAAAGTAAATAAAAATCTGTAGTTATAAAAATATTTATTATATGTTATTATTTATAAATAGATAAAAGTATAAATTTGGGAGTGGTATTATGAAAGAAAAAATATACGATAAAAGAATGAAAAGATATGAAAATTTAAAATCAAAACAAAAACAAACCATTAATTTTTACAGTGTTTTAAGATTGGTGATATTTATTTCAGCTATTGTGCTAGGCTTGATTTTTTTAAAGCAAGATAATTATATGTTTTTTGGAATTACTGTATTAATATTTTTAATATTTTTTTTGGTTGTTGCTAAAAAACATAGTGTTTTAATAGCTAAACTAAAATTATGTGAATCTCTCATATCAATAAATAAAAAATCACTTGAAAGAAAAAAAGGAAAGTGGAAAGGATTCAAAGATCAAGGAAGTGAGTTTGTTGATGAAAGCAGCAATTTCACATATGATTTAGATATATTTGGTAAGAACTCTTTATTTCAGTATATAAATGTTACAAAAACCTTTTATGGAAGACATGAATTGAAGAATATATTATCAGAATTTCCAACAAATAAAGAAAAGATTATACAAAAACAAGAAGCAGTAAAAGAATTAGCTTTATCAATAGGGTGGAGACAAAAGCTACAGGCTTTGCCATCAATAAGTGAAGAAAATATAAAATCACCTGAGGAATTAGTGATTTGGAGTAAAGAGAAAATTGATTTTTATGAAAGTAAAAGTGTAAACTTCTTGGTTATTATTTTGCCTTTAATCACTATTTTATTTGGGGTACTTCATTTCATTTTTAATTTGATACCATACACTGTACCGGCTATTTTGTTTATAATCCAAATAGGGATAACAGGGTATAAATTTGGAGAAAGAGCAGATTATTTAAATGAATTATTTAAATATAAAAGGGATATAGAAATCTACTGGCATATGATAGAACATATAGAAAAAAAAGATTTTAATAGTATATATTTAGAAAAGTTAAAAGCTAAGTTAGTAAATAATAAAAAAGAAACATGTGGAAAATCAATGAAAGAATTTAATAAAATAGTAACAAAAATATCTGATCGCAGAAATATGTTTTATCTGATAAAAAATTTAATTTTTCTTTCTGATTATAAAGTGTGTAAATCTTTAAATAAATGGAAAAACAATTCTGGTGAAAATCTTCAGCAATGGTTGCAGGTGATTGGAGAATTTGAGGCTTTGTCAAGTTTATCTATAATAAATTTTGACAATCCAAACTGGACCACCCCTGAATTTACAGAAAAAAAGATTATTAAAAGTGAAAAATTAGCTCATCCTTTAATTACTAGCAATAGAATTAGTAATTATATTTCTATAAGTGAAGAATCCCCCGTATTATTGATTACAGGATCAAATATGGCGGGTAAAAGTACATATTTAAGGACTATAGGAATTAATCTTGTGCTTTCATATACAGGAGCTGCAGTTTGTGCAAGTAGCTTTACATGTCCTCTTTTGAATATATATTCTTGTATGAGAATAAGTGACGATATAGATCAGAATATATCATCTTTTTATGGAGAAATTATTAGAATTAAAAAAATTATTGATGCCGTTAATAGAAATGAAAAAGTATTTTTTCTTTTGGATGAAATTTTTAAAGGAACCAATTCTATTGATAGACATACAGGTGCTATTTCTCTTGTAAATAAGCTTGAAAAAGTTGGAGCGGTAGGATTAGTTTCAACCCATGATTTAGAGCTAGGGGAACTGGAAAAAACATCAAAAGGAAAGATTAAAAATTATCATTTTGAAGAATATTATAAAGATAATAAAATTTATTTTGATTATAAATTAAAAAAAGGCATAAGTAAAACTAGAAATGCTTCATACTTAATGAAAATGGCGGGGCTTCAGGTTGATTAAAAAAAGCCTTCACAAATTAGTGCTTTTATAATAATATAATAAAAGTACTAATTTTGTAGGTGAATAAATAAAAATGATTAATGATGAAAAAATTAAAGTAATATTTCTACCTGGAAGTTCTAAAACTAAACCTGTAGTTCCTAGACATTATACATTTTTGTGTGGAGATGTTAATAAACCAAAGGAGTTGTATATTGGTTTAAGTTATAACTATGAAAGAATAGGTTTTTTACAACAGGAGATACTAGCAAAGTGGACGTTTGAAAATAAAATCTATGGTTTGAATATCTATTATGTGGTTAATGAAAATACTTCAGAAGAATATCAAAAAAATAAATTATTTGAAACTATTAATATAATTCAAAAGGCAGATAAAGAATTTATTGATAAATTTACTAATCAAAATTTTCCGGAAATTTCAGTTTATTTCTTCGATAAGAATTCAAATTTATTAAGAGAAGAAAAACATGAATTTTTTAAAGATAATAGTTTGATTTAAATAATTTTCAATTTGAAACTTTCTAAATAATTGATTTTTTTATTGACAAGAAAGAAAATCTGGAGTATGATAAGAATAAATATTAACGGATAATAAATATCAATTACTTAGGAGGCAACATTATGGAAAAAAGAACAGGTTTTATGACTCTTGGAGGAAATCCAGTTACATTGCTAGGAAAAGAAATCAAGGTAGGAGATAAAGCACCAAGTTTTACTGTTTTAGATAATGCTTCTAAACCAGTGACTTTAGAGGATGCAAAAGGAAAGAAATTAATTATAAGTGTTGTTCCATCTGTAGATACACCAGTTTGCTCAGCTCAAACAAGAAGATTTAATGAAGAAGCAGCAAAAATGGATGGAGTAGAGATATATACTATCAGCGTAGATTTGCCCTTTGCACTAGCTAGATATTGTGCTGCAGAAGGAATTGATAAAGTAAAAACTTTATCAGATCATAAAGAATTATCTTTTGGAGAAGCTTATGGTTTTGTAATTGAAGAAGCAAGACTTCTTGGCAGAGGTATTGTAATTGTAGATGAAGAGGGAACAGTTAGATATGTAGAATACGTAAAAGAAGTATCTAACTATCCAGATTATGATAAAGCTTTAGAAGCTGTAAATAGTTTATAAATTAAGGAACAGTAAAAAAGGTATTTCAATACGAAATACCTTTTTTATTGATTTAAAACACATTTATGATAATTACATAGTTTAGTACCTATCTATCATTAATGAATATTCTATGATTTTATCTAATAATTCATTAAAAGGAATACCATAAGCTTTGGCGCTTTTAGGAATTAAACTATTCTCTGTCATTCCAGAAAGCGTATTAATTTCTAATACATAAATCTCACCGCCACTGATTATCATATCAATTCGAGCGTAAACCTGTAAACTAAATTCTTTCCAAATAGTTTCTGCTATTGTTTTTACTTTGTTGTGGAGGGTTTTTGGCAATGATATAATTTTTTCCTCTACCCCATTTTTAGAATATTTAGACTCATAATTAAAAAAACTAGCTTCAGGCTTAATGCCTATTATTGGCAATACTTCTCCGTTCAATACACTGACGGTTATTTCTTCACCATGGATAAAATCTTCAATAATTACATCTTTATCAAATTTAAAGGATAAATCAATGGAATTTAATAATTCTTCTTTAGTATTTACAACAAAAATACCAATACTTGAGCCGCCTTTGTTGGGCTTTACCACCAAAGGGAAAAACTTTTTATCTAAATTAAAATCCTTCATAAAAAGATTTTTGTCTTCATAGGAGTTGTAAACATCTAGCTTAATGTGTATCCACCCTGGAGTTTCTATTGCACAATTTTTAAATATGATTTTACTCATAATTTTATTCATACATAAAGCACTAGCAAAAATTCCACATCCTGTATAGGGTACATGCATAGTTTCTAACATAGCTTGTATTTTACCGTCTTCACCAAATTCTCCATGCAAGGCAATAAATGCAAAACTTAAATCTCTAATTTGATCGATTAATTGAAATCTAGTGTTTATTGGTATAGGAACCACTTCATATTTTGTTTTGTCCAAGTTTTTGATAACTTCGTTTCCAGTCATGAAAGAAATTTCTCTTTCCATAGAGTCTCCACCCATAATAACACCTACTTGCATAAGATTACCCCCCTTAACTTAATAATTTGGTTGAATATTTATAAAGCAATAAACCTTCATTAATAATATAATAAATAAAGTGGTATAAAATTATGAATTTATCATTAAATGCCAGTTATATTAATACATTATATAATACATTTCGCTTTTTTCCAACTAAAATATATAGAATATAAAGTTAAATGAAATATTAAATTTCTCTTATTAATAGTTTGATTATTAATAAGAAGTAAAAGAGTATTTAAAACTTAGTAAAAGTGGAATATAATTAACATATTGATATCTTAAGAAAATAAGAAGGAGGAAAAATGATATATTTTTTAAAATTTATATACAAAACATTTATTTTGCCGCCAGGAAGTATAATTCTATTATTATTAATATTAAGTTTCTGGGGTTTTAAAAGGAAAAACAAGCTTTCAAAATTTATTTGTGCAATAGCAATACTATTATATATATTCTCAACATATTTTATAGCAGATAGCTTAATGAGTTCTTTAGAAAAAAAGTATACACCAAAGGACAACGTAAGTGGAGATGTAATTATTATGCTAGGAGGAGGAGCTACATTAGATACTCCTAATATTAATGGGGTAGGACACCTTTATGGCAGCGCCTCAAATAGATTATTAACAGTGGCACAATTATATTATAAAATCAAAGTGCCTATTATTGTTTCAGGTGGACAAGTTTATGATTTTACTGGAAATGAAGCAGACATTGCAAAAAGAATACTAATTAATTTAAATATTCCTGAAGAAGTAATAATTACTGAAGATAAAAGTTTAAATACTGATGAAAATGCGGAGTTCACAAAGGAACTATTAGATAAATATGGATTTGAAAAGCCTATTCTTGTTACATCTGCATTTCATATGCATAGGGCTTTAATGGGATTCCAGTCAGTAGGCGTAAGTTTAGAACCCTTTCCTACGGATTATTACACAAATATAAAACGAAGCTATTCTATATATCATTTTATACCAACGGCAGATGCTTTGCATGAATCTAGTATTGCTCTTAAGGAATTTGTGGGTATATTAAAAGAAAAGATTTTACCCTAATTTATAAGGAGGTTTTTTTATGTATATTAAGCCAATAAAAACTCAACAAGTAACAGAAAATATTTATGCTGTTAGAACTTTAATTTCAAATTTTTATATCTATACCAATAAAGAAAATACTATATGCTTTGATACTGGTTATAACAAAATAATAATTAAAAAAGCATTAAGAAAAATAAATATTGAAGCTGATTCTATTTCTCATATCTTTTTAACACATTCAGATTATGATCATGTGGGAGGAATAAAAGTATTCAAAAATGGACAAGTATATATTTCTAGTAAAGAAGAACAGATGATTACTTATAAGAAACCAAGATTATTATTTATTTTTAATAAAAAAATAAAAAAAAATTACAAAATGTTAAAAGATGGAGATGTGATTTATATAGGGGATATAAAAGTAGAATCTCTTGAGACACCAGGTCATACCATGGGTTCAATGTCTTATTTAGTTAATGATAGTATTTTATTTACAGGAGATACTTTGAGCATACAAAACAATAAAATAAAGCCTTTCTTTTGGTTACAAAACATGAATACAAGATTGCAAAAAGAATCCATAAAAAAGCTTTTAAAAATAGATACGATAAAATTAATATGTACAGGGCATAGTGGATATTTAGATAATGGCAAGTTGCGGTAATAATTCAGAGAAATTATGTTTAGGTTTTAACTAACAACTAGAATAAATTTCTAGATAACTACAATATACAGAGGGAATTGAGAAAGGAATTGATTATATTAGAAATACTCCAGAGGTAAGAGATATTTTAATAGACTCTCGGAATAAATTGAAAATAACATTAAAAAAAGTAATAAATTAACTGGGAATTCTATTTGTGTTCTAAAAGTAGCTTAATTTAGTATTCAATTTGTAAAAAAGGGCATGGCAAATAAACCTACGAGGTTGAATTTTTTTTAAATTCTTTAAAACCATAGATTAGTTAAAAATAATTTTTTTAAGATCTAAAGAATCATTATTATGGCTCTGCCAAGCATCAATGTGCTGGCACATCATGATTGCATAAGTACGGATATACCACATTTTAGTAGAACGATGGCGACCAT
>NZ_FQXM01000021.1 GCF_900129965.1 Clostridium grantii DSM 8605
TCTGTTAAAAGTTAAGTTAGTTGTTATGATAAGGGAGCTTTTTTCATATCTTTGTCGGATTAATTGAAAAAATATGCTCTCTTTCTCTTTGTCCATTTTTAAATAACCTAGTTCGTCAATTATCAATAAATTTACTTTAGATAATTTAATTAACCTTTGCTTTAAGGTGCCTTCGACTCTAGCATTATGCAAATCATCCATGAGATCAATTGCATTTACAAAGAGTACTGTTTTGCCATGTTCACAAGCTTTAAGTCCTAACGCTTGGACAAGATGACTTTTACCAACACCTGGCGGTCCAATAAAAATAATATTTTCTTTTTTATCCATGAAACTTAAGGTAGCCAAATCTTGAACTTTACCCTGGTTTATATTGTCTGGATAGCTAAAATCAAAATCATCCATTGTCTTAAGGTCATTGAAACGGGCATTTTTAGCAAACTCACTCAGGCGAGCCTTCTTTCGTTATGACACCTGACCCTTGGGTAAATATACCAATAAAACGAAATGTACTGAATTATTAATTATTATAGAATGTAATTGAATATTTAAATGGAAGGAGCCAATGGCTCCTTTTTAGTACTAATTGATTTATAATATTTTCTTTAGTTTCTCACAACTTTACCTTGATAGAAAGCTCAACAGAAAGGCTTCTCTAGTACTCAGGAGAAGTAGTGAGCCTTTGAGGCTCACTTGCTGACATAAAAAAATTAAAAACGGATTTCATTGAGACCATACCTAAAAATATGGTTTATATTAAGAAAATAGGCTATAATTATATATAACAATATATTATAAATATCATCATTTTAAAAAAGTTAAGGAGCAATAATTAATGAAGAAGGAAATTAATAACATTCACGATAAAAGTTATAGCAACAAAAACTGTTCCAGTTTTTGTAAGGGGTCAGGTAACTTACAAAAATTGCAAATAAAATGAACAGTTTTTGCTCCTAACAAGCAAAAGAACTTTGTAATGTTATAGAAAAAATAGATTTAATGAAAAAAGCTATTCTTGCTAGAGCCTTTCGTGGGGAATTGGGGACTAATGACCCTGAGGAAGAAAGTGCTTTGGAGTTGTTGAAGGAAGTATTGATGGAGAAGAATTGATTATATAAATGAAAAATAATCATAGTAAATAAATGGAGGTGTTTATAAATGGGTATTGATAATATACGCCTAAAAAATATTACAGTTTTTGAAGAGTTAAAAATGGATTTTTCTAAAGGCATTAATGTTATTATAGGAGAAAACGGAACGGGTAAAACAACTTTACTAAAGATGATATATGCTGCCTGCGAGTGGAGTAATGAAACTACAGATAAAAACAAAGCTAAAAATATTTTTAACTATTTTAATTATGGAAAAAAAGATATAAATTTATTAAAAAGTTATGAGAGAAAAGATGATTATTCAGTTTTGGAAGTGATAAGTGAAAATACTAAATTTGAACTTAGTTTATCAAATGATGGTATATTTCAATTAGATAAATGGCTTGAGTTAGGTATAAAATCAATTTTTATACCTACAACTGAGATGTTATCACATTCTAAAGGGTTTTTAGCTATGAATCAAAAATATTCAATGCCATTTGATGCCACACAGATTGATATTATAGTAAATGCAGAGCTTCCAGAAACAAGAGAGGTATCAGAGTTAAATCAAAAATTATTAGATTTGATTTCAAAAGTAATTGATGGAGAAGTTATCTATGAAAATGATACTTTTTATGTAGTAAAGAATAATGGCATGAAGGTAGAGTTTTCTTTTGAAGCAGAAGGGTTAAGAAAATTTGGACTTTTATGGAAATTAATTAGAAATGGTTTAATAGAAGAAGATACAATACTATTTTGGGATGAACCAGAGGCAAATATTAATCCGGAATTAATGCCAGTATTAATTGATGTGTTATTAGAACTACAAAGAAACGGTATTCAAATATTTATTGCTACTCATAGTTATAATCTTGCAAAATATTTTGAAATAAAAAGAACAGAAAAAGACAGTGTATTATTTCATAATTTATATAGAGAGAAAACAACTTTACAAAGAAAAGATAATGATGAAGAAAAGATATTAGCTTCTTTTGAAAATAAAGGTGTTAAAGCCCAAAGTAGTGAGTATTTCGGAAAAATAACCAATAATCCAATAATTGTAGCAGATGCTAAATTGTTTGATGAAGTTATAGAAAAGACCTTTTAGGAGAATTTTATGATAAATAGATTATTGATAGATGAAAATAAACAGTATTGGTTTGATTTTTCCAAAGTAGAGTCGGTATGGGAAATGCATGAGATTAGTAATAAAATTAATTTAAGTGATGTGGATTTTATTGCTAAAACAGGCAAAGAAATATTATTTATAGAATATAAAAATGCTAATATTAAAGATGCAAGTAAACCTAATGAGTTATATGAAGGTTTGAAAAGTGATAAAAGAATGAATCAACTTGTGAAAAAATATTATGATAGTTTATTAGTGTTTTGGGCTTTTCATAATAAAAGTGAATTACCTATAAGGTATATTTTCTTAGTGGAAGGACCACTAATTGATGCAGATTTTAGAAGAAGAATAAAACTTAATTTAATGAATAGATTACCATTTAAGTTAGAGAATAAAGATGATACAAAAAAATTCATTTCATCACTTGAAGTATATGATTTAGAGGAGTTTAAAAATAATATACCTAATATTGTTATTACACCGGTGGTTGAACAGCAGCCATAGTGTATAAAGAAATTTACCACCATAGGATAAATGTTAGCAAGTTCGTCGGCAAAGCCTCCTTACTAGTGCACCGGTGCTGCTAGTGAGGAGGTGCAACTGACGAACTTGCTTCGTGGTGGTTCTGCTTTAGAGGAGTTTAGATGGAATGAAGTTGTAATATACCAGTATTACTAAAACATAGTTGGGTCAGGAGGTCGACATGGCAGATTGGATTATTACTTGTAATATAAATAAATATGATGTAGATGGTGCATTTAAAAAGTTAGACAAGCTGAACTGGAAGCAGAGCACTAATATAGAAATAGGGGATACAGTTTATATCTATGTTGGCGCTCCTGTCCAGGCTATTAGATATAAGTGTTTAGCCACTAAGCTTAATTTAGAAGAGACAGAAATAGTAGATTTAGAATTTGTTATCGATGGATCTAATTATGTAGAATATGGACGTTACATGGAACTTAAGTTAATTGAAACTTATAAAAATCCACTCCTAAATAGGGATATGCTAATGGAAAATGGGCTTAAGAAAGTTCAAGGGCCATCAAGAGTGAATGAAGAATTGGCTGCTTATATTTTGGCATCTACAGAAAGTATAGGAAGCTCCAAGATAAGAAAAGTAAATCCAACCGTTAGCCCTGTACCTGAAGATTCTGAGATAGAAATTTTGTTATCAGGACAGTTAGATGAGGTTATAGATGTTTTGATTAAGCAGTTTATTCAAAACATACCAAAGGTACAATCAAATGAGCAGAAATTAGAGGCATTAAGGGTCAAATTTGTTGAGGATTATAAGATACAAAATATTATTAATATGAAAAAGGAAGATTACGTTGTTGGTCTTGGACGCAAAGATACCTTTTGTTATAGAATTGAAAATGAGTTACAGGGGCTTGGTAATATCCATGGTGCGACTTCTGCTAAGTTTGGATTATACTATGGGAAAAGTGGTGAAGATACTGAGGAAAAGTATCGTAACACTAAGAAATATGGAGAAGATCCGCAGCAGGCATTTGAGAAGATTAAAGAAGAAATTGTTATGCTATTAATAGCAGGACAAAATAAGGACCTTAATGCAATTAGATCATCTGCTTTACCACCATTATTTAGAGGTAAGATTTTGTCTATATACTTTCCAGAAGATTATCTGTGTATATTTGCAGATGATCATTTGGAGTATTTTATGATGAAGCTTGGAATTGATATGAATTCAGAAGAGGATACCATTGATAAACAATGTAAGCTTCTTCAATGGAAGGCCTCTAGACATGAGATAAAAGATTGGAATACACATTTATTCAGTAATTTTTTATACACGTCCTTTGGCAGGCCATTTGAAGAAAATAAGAAATTAAAAGATTTACAAGAGGAAAGAGACAAAAATTATCCAAGTGATTATGTAAGCAAGCTAGGGATCAATATAGCAACAAAAATTGCTCATTTCATTTACAATTTTTGTAAGGGGCCTGACCTCTTACAAAAACTGGAATAGTTTGTTTTGCTCATAAACGAGCAAAACAAATCATTCGCATCATTCATAATTTTGTTTTTTTATATATAAATGAAACCATTAATTTCTTAGAGAAGAATTTGTACGTTTATTCAAATTAAGGATATAGAACCTTGGAGTATACCCTATTTGAAAGAAACATTATTCTTTTCTATATAGTATAAAGATAAAATTAATTCTCTTTTTTTATTAAGAATGATATAATTTAATGATAAAGGGATTTTAGTTCAACTATTAATTTATACATATCCAAAACTAGTTGTTACATCTAGATTTTGAACAAGTATAAATTAAGTTTCACATTGAATTCCCTATAAAATACTTTTTTAGAAGGTGATTTAATGAGCAAAGAAGAACAAAATAAAATAGATTATATGGTAGTCTGTGTTAATGAATTTGCAGATAGATTTTTTTTGAATTATAAAGATGCTTTCAATTATTTACACAAATATAATGCAATAAAATTTCTTGATGAGAATTATGAAATAGAACATACATTAAGTATAGATGATGCAATAGATGATATTATGATGATTGCAGAGAAAAATGGAGGACATTTAATAAGAAGTTATACCATGGCTCTAATACAATCATAAAGAATATAGATTTAGAAAAATGTAGACCATACAAAGATTTTGGGAAAGGATTTTATTGTACCGGCATAAAAGAGCAAGCTTATTTAATGGATAAAAGGGTTGCTAGAATTTATGGTGGAGATCCATATATAAATGAATTTGATTTTAATGAGAGTAGTTATAAATCCAATGATTTAAATGTAAAAATATTTGAAAGTCCTACAAAAGAATGGGCAACTTTTGTATTAAATAACAGAGATAGAAAATTCTCAAATACTAGTAGCTTAAATTGTAATAATGATAATAAATATGATTTAGTCGTTGGCCCTGTTGCTGATGATGATTTAGCTTTACTATTTAGAACATTTAAAAGAGGATTAATCGATATTGACATATTAGTTAAAGAAATGAAATATAAAAAAGTTTCAAGTCAATACTCATTTCACACTGAGAATCATTGAAATATCTTAAATTAGTTGGAGGTAAATAATATGGATATAAAAAAAGAACTAATTGAAGGTATAATCCAAGAAATAATAAAATTTCTATGTGAAGATAAGGACTATGATATAGAAAAATCAATGGATATCGTATATAATTCTCAAATATTTGTTAAGTTATCAGATGTTGAAACAGGATTATATATTGAAAGTCCAAGTTATGTATATGAATTATTGAAGGATGAATTACATGATGGTGTTATCATTCAAAAAGAACAATAGTTTGCAACCAAAGCTTTCTCGCAAGGGTAACTGTGACTTGGGCAAAAATGGTATATAAGTTTTAAAATTAGTCAAAACTCATAGTTAATAATAAATAACTAGAGTGGAGAAGTGAAGATATGCCTAAAAAGAAATTAATTTGGTATCCAGGTGCAATGTATCATGTGACAAGTAGAGGTAATAGAAGAAATGATATATTTAAAGAAGAGCAAGATTATATAGTTTATTTAGATAACATAAAGGAAGCAGTAAAATATTATGATAATAATTATAAAATAATTAGTTATTGTCTTATGACTAATCATGTTCATATACAAATAAAAACTAATGATAAGCATCTATGGTACTTAATAAGTAGAGTCAATAAAAGTTACGCTAGAAATTTTAATAATAAGTATAACTATGTTGGTCATCTTTTTCAGTCAAGGTATAATGCTGAATTAATAGAAGAAGATAGCTATGTTTTAGAAGCTAGCAAATACATTCATTTAAATCCGGTGAGAGCTAATATGGTTAGTAATCCTCAGGAGTATAAATGGAGTAGTTATAATATGTATATTGGTAAGGAAAAAGAAAAATTAGTGAATAGCGAGTATATATTATCATATTTTAAAAATAAAGATAGAGAGTTGTATAAAAAATATATTGAAAGTTCAATATCAAGCTCAACCTAAAACAAGCTCGTCGGAGGAGCATTCTCGCAAGGGTAACCGTGACTTGGTAAAAAAAGCAAGTACAATAATAAAAGAGTCTGTTTCTTGAGAGTGAGGAGCAACAGAGATTGTTCGCTTTACCAATCACTGTAAAGTCACAGTTACCTTACAAAAACTGGGACAGTTTTTGTAGCTATTGTAGAAAAAAATTATGTATAAATATGAGAACTCTGTTATAATTTACATATGAGTTGATTCGAAATTGTAAGACTAAGTGAATTAGGATAAGGGTAGATATGGAGAGATATTATGGAGTATACAAAAAAAGGATATTCAATGGAATACCGAGAGTTATTAGCAGGTATAGAGCGTTTTGGATCAACACCAGAAGATATGTGTCAACAAGCAATTGGTATAACGATAGATAAAATAAAGGAACGTGTGATTATTGCACCATGGTGGGAACCTGATGTTTTTATAAATTTGGGAAATGAAATAATATTTTTAAGTGATTCCTATGATTCAGCCGTTAAAGTATGGAATATTAAGACTGATAATTTTGAAGTTACGTATATTAAAACTGGAATAGGTGCACCAGTACTGACTGATGTTTTATTAGCGTTAGGCTTAACTGCCTGTAAAAGAGTTTTATTTATAGGTTCTGTTGGGGCATTAGATTCTAAAATCGGTATAGGAGACATTGTGATTCCAGAATTTTCAGTATGTGGTGATGGAGTAAGTCGTTATTTAAAAGGTGGGGTACTAAATAAAAATGATGTCTTTGGAGAAAAGACTTATCCAGAAGCCCAGATGTTTCATGCACTAAAAAGTATAACTCAAAAATTTTGTGAACAAAATAATATTAGATGGCATATTGGAAGAAACTTTAGTATAGATACTATTTTCGCTCAATTTGCATACATAGATGAAATTGTTCAAATGGGTTGTAATACTATTGAGATGGAAACTGCTTCCGCTTTTAGGGCGGCTACTATTTCAAATATTTCATTAGGTGCTTTATTCAGTGTTTCAGATAACACAATGTTGAATAAATCATTATATAGTGGAAGAACATTGGATGATATTAAATATAGAAAAAAAGTGCGAAAAAATATTTTCCCCAAAATTATTTTAGAAGCATTGGAATAGAGAGGTAATTGAAACTTTCACATGAACACACAGAATCTAAGTGGATGATTTATAATGATGATATTTCATGTTTAAAATGGGATGGAAATATAGGGATTTCAGTTCAACTATTAATTTATACATGTCCCATAACTCCTTAATACCTGAGATTTTGGAACAAGTATAAATTAAGTTTCACATTGGATTCCCTATAAGATAGCACTTTGGGAACTTAATAAAAGACTTGGAAAGAAGTTTTAATTATTAACACCAAATTTTCTTAAGTAACGACGTAACAGTAGGATATTATTCAATAATCAATAGATAAAATTCATTGTAGAACATAAAGATATTTAGGATGAACAACGTGGTAAAATTAGAAACTGAAAGATTAAATTTGCTACCTTTACAGGCACACAGTCTCGCTTTATCTGTAGATAGCTATGGAGAAATGGAAACACATTAAATAAGCATAAGAAACTTCATGATAATCTTAAATAACGACTCAACTATATAAAACCGAAAAATCATTTAAAATACCGTATTATTCATAACTGAATTTTACGGTATTTTTGCGTTGCAATACAAATTCCTTTAGCTCATTTTTAGCTACCACAGTTAACCGGAGTAATATAAATCTATTAAAAAGTAAAATAAAGCATAATAGAGAAATTCAAGATTCAACAGAGATTAATAACTCAGAAGGAAATTATCCTTTTACAGTGGAGGACCAATATATAGCTTATGAAATTAAAAAAATGCATTAAATAAACTGAGAAAGAGGTTAGTGAATTTCAGCGGGATGTTGGGATTGTGGTTGATGAGGGTGTGGGGGGTTGTTACGTGGGGGAGGGTGTTTGGTTAAAGGTTTATGAGGAGAATCCAAATAAAAATAGAGTGATTATTAGTCTTGATTATAGTGTATAATATAAGTAAAGGAATATAGTGGAGATTGGTAGGTGAAATTTATGCCATATAATGTGAAGATTGAGTTAGATAATTTATTAAAAGAAATAAATCAAATTTACGATGTAAATTCTATTTATCTGTTTGGATCTTATGCGTATGGAGATCCTAATGAAGATAGTGATTTAGATATATGTGTAGTAACCGATGACAAAAGCAAAAGAAAAATTGAAATCATGAAATTAATAAGAAAATCAATATCTAAAGTGGCAACAATGCCAGTTGATTTATTAGTTTATTATAGTGATGAATTTAATGAAAGAGCTAAATCGGAGTGCACTATGGAACATGAAATTTTACTTCAGGGAGTTAAACTTTATGGATAAAAAAGAGATAGCTAAAGAATGGTTTGAATTTGCAAAAAGAGATTTAGAGTCAGCTAAGTTTTTAATGAGTATGTATCCAAAGCCATTAGAAATTATATGCTATCATTGTGAACAAAGTGCTGAGAAATATATAAAAGGGTATCTTATTGCAATTGGAAACAAAGTTGAAAAGACTCATGATTTAGTATTGCTTAATTCTAAATGTAGAGATATAAACTGTAGTTTTAATGAGATTGAAGATGATTGCATTGAGCTTGTTCCATATGGAGTGCAAGTTAGATATCCATATCAGTTGGAAGTAAATGAAGATGATGTGAATAGTGCTATTAGTAGTGCAGAAAGAATAGAAAAATTTATACAAAAAATATTGAGGTAGTCAACTATGACTACCTTTAATTTTGTTTGTTTTACGGGCACCTAGAAAGGAAGGATTGATTGTGGGTATTTAGCAAGTTCGTCGGCAACCCTCCTCACTAGAGTAACTGTGACTTGTTAAAAAATGGTATTAAAATAAATTTCGTACACTTGATTTTTAAATGATTCCTAAGACATCTACATCAAGAAAATCTTATGTCAATTTTAACTAACCAATGAATAATAAAAAAATACATTTACGCTCCAGTAAAACAAAAAAACTCCTTTAATTATTCGTTATAATTCAAATAATTAAAGGAGTTTTTAGCAGCGGAGATTGTTCGTATCTAGCAAAACAAAATTGTGGTTTTATTACAATTTTGTTTTGCTCTCAGGTTATTAAAAAGAATTGTGTAATTGTATTTAAATTTGGTATAATATAAAGTGAAAAACTTACAAAAGGATGTGAGCACTTTTGGCTAAAAAGCACGACTTCGACGCAGCCTGGAAAACCATATTAGAAGCTTTTGAAGTAGAAATAGTAGAATTACTTTTTCCAGAATTATTTGATGAGATAAATTGGGAACTAGGCACAGAATCCTTAGATAAAGAATTACAAGAAATTCAAAAGGAAATTTTTGATAAGGATAGTAGTGAAAGAATAATATCAGATAAAATTATAAAGGTTAGGCTAAAGGATAAAGGGAGTAAAATACTATTTATACATGTGGAAGTGCAAAGTTATAGTAGTGGATACAAAATTTTCGGAGAGAGAATGTTTAGGTATTTCTATAGGATTTGGGATAAGTTCAGATATAAATACGAAGATACATCAGAAATAGTAGCAGCGGCTATATACACATATAAAGGGGAACGTGGAAAAGACAAACGATATATATATAGATTGCCAGAGATAGAAAGAGATATACTTGTGTATAATTTTAAAACTATTGACGTAGAAAAAATCAAACTTGAAAATATAAATGATGATAATCCGTTAAAATTAGTATTCAAAATGGCTCAAAGATTACTTGAAATAGGCGTTACTGATGAAGAAAAATATAAAACTAAAATAGAGCTAGCAGAAGAATTAAAAAATTATCATAAAGTAAAAAACAATGAACAAATAAGAGCGTTGGTAGATTTCTTAGAGTACTTATTTTTAATTGAAGATCCAGATTTAGAAAGTAAATATGAAGAATATAAAAAATTAAATGGGGGTGTATTTAAGTTGACAATTGATGATATAAGGAAAATACACTATGAGCAAAAAGGTAGAGAAGAAGGTAGAGAAGAAGGTAGAGAAGAGGGGGCAATTTTAGCAAGAAGAGAAGATATTTTAGAGAACTTAAATGAGATAGGCCGGGTTAATGATGACATAATTAAAATGGTAAATGAAGAGAGTGATATTGAAACTTTAAGAAAGTGGTTAAAAGTTTCTATAGTAGCAGAGAATTTACAGGACTTTATAGATAAAATAAAATAGTTTCACTAGAATCCAGCAAAAGTGGGAGTTAGCATGCAAAATATTCCAGGTTTAGCCAGGACCACAGGGATGTAATATTTTCCAGGAACAAGCTATTTTAGCAAGTTCGTCGGCAACCCTCCTCACTAGAGTAACTGTGACTTGTTAAAAAATGGTATTAAAATAAATTTCGTACACTTGATTTTTAAATGATTCCTAAGACATCTACATCAAGAAAATCTTATGTGAATTTTAACTAACCAATGAATAATAAAAAAATACATTTACGCTCCAGTAAAACAAAAAAACTCCTTTAATTATTCGTTATAATTCAAATAATTAAAGGAGTTTTTAGCAGCAGAGATTGTTCGTATCAATACCAATCTCTGTAAGGTCACAGCTACCTTACAAAAACTGGAACAGTTTTTGTTGCTATTAATGCTGATGGAATAGTTGGAACTCCAGGAGAATTATTATCTTGTAATATGTTTGCGTATTGTGGCAATAATCGTGTGCCTAGAATAAAGCACTCATAACTAACCGGGGTAGGACCGGTAGTAAGAAAAGGTAGTACTTACTTAGCTAGGATGGAGGCATGGAAAGAAATTGAAATGTCTAAGCCTATCGACAAAAATCTGGGTAAGCCAGGTGAGCAACTTAGAAGGCTGTAATGAGAATGAACATATATGTAGCCTCGTAATAGCAACAAAAATTGCTCATTTTATTTACAATTTTTGTAATAGGTCTGACCGTGCGCCAAGATAGGGCACAATGTATAACGGGTGGGAATCCCGTATGGTAAAGCTTAACCAGCAGCCATTAGCGAGTCTTGAGTTGGTTGGGGCGACCCAAAGGGCTAAGCGTAGATAGTAAACATGTGGGCCATAAGCCGAATGAGGTTGAAGCTGAAAGCTCCGAAATCCCAAACGATAAGGTCGATATGTTGGTCTGTATAGAAGACAGTACTAAATTATTCAACATGGTGAGAATGGTTTAGCTTATCCGGAGTCGTGGGGCATGGCACGCATGATATTGTTACATTGTGTTAACTTGGGAGAACTCAACTATTCTCATGAAAATGAGTATGAAGGACAAGTTTAAAATTCGAGGAATTCAAAAGATAGTTGAGTAGTCGGACTACATCATATTGTGCGACTTGAAAGTTGCAATTAGAATTGTACATGAGTACTACCACATCCATCCCGTGGTATTCCTACCGATAAGTGCCTAGTAAGTAATGAATGGTGCAAAGCAATCGGAACAATGCGAAAACAATAGTATTCACAACTATTCTATTGCTAGGAAAAGATGTGCATGGTTAACAAATGTGAATTGCCGTAAGAGCCGTCAGTAATAAAAGGTGAAATGTGAATGATACACCTTAACCAAAATGGTACGAGGTCAGGGACACAGTAATTAGTATGGTACTGTGTTGGGAAGGACAGAGAACCTCCGGTTTATAGGCAGAACCTAAACACATCATAATTATTTTAATTGCGGAACAAGGTAAACCTTATGTGCTCCTGAGCAGGTAGGCAAATCGCAAGAGATGCACAATGCACAGAAGGTAGAGGATACTGGAAAAAGCGAAAGTCTTAGTGTAATGCTGAGGATAGGGATTCAAAATTTGTCTCACTTGAAAGAGGGCAGACTTCCAGTGCGTATCAATTACATGAAAGATAAGGAATCTATGAATACATCAGGTTCAAAGACACGAAAGTGAGGACAATGTAGACGTATGGAAATTAGATGGAGTCAAATAGACTGGAATCAAGCAGAAGAATACATTAATAGACTACAAATCAGGATTGTAAAGGCAACATTGGAGAATAAATGGAGATTGATTAAAAGACTTCAGTATTTATTGACTCACTCATTCTACGCAAAAGCAATAGCTGTAAAAAGAGTGGTGACAAACAAAGGAAAGAACACACCAGGAATTGATGGTGTATTATGGAAAACTGATGGGGAGAAGATAGCAGCAATACAAAAACTTGAGGTAAGTTCGTACCATGCAAGCCCTCTTAAAAGAATATATATTGAGAAGTTTGGAAAGAAAGAAAAACGACCACTTGGTATACCAAATATCAAAGATAGGGCTATGCAAGCACTACAGCTAGTGGCTTTAGAACCAGTGGCTGAAACTACAGCTGATCGGATATCCTTTGGTTTTCGTCGGTACAGGAGTCCAGTGGAAGCACGAGAGTATGGATTTAGAATACTCAGTTGGAAGCATTCCCCACAATGGATATTAGAAGGTGACATAAAAAGTTGTTTTGACAAAATCAGCCATGAATGGATGATGGAAAACATTCCAACTGATAAAAGAATATTGAAAGAATTCATGAAGTGTGGATATGTATATGATAGACAATTATTTCCTACCAATGAAGGTTCGCCGCAAGGTGGGGTCATCTCACCAACTTTTGCGAATATGACATTGGACGGATTGGAACCGATGATATTGGCTAAATATTGGGCTAACAAAAAAGGAGTCATCAATGTAAGACACAATAGTCATAAAGTGCACGTAGTGCGTTTTGCTGATGACTTTGTGGTAACGGCAAATAGTAAAGAAGCGCTTGAAGATATCAAAGATATGATTATTGAATTTCTTGGACACCGAGGATTAGAACTTTCTGCGGAAAAGACAGTCATAACGCATATCAATGATGGATTCGACTTCTTAGGCTGGAACTTCCGCAAGTTCAATGGGAAACTGATTATCAAACCATCAACTAAATCCATCAATAAAGTAACTAGAACTATAAGTGAGTTAATCCGTAACAGTAAAACTGTTCCACAGGAACAACTAATATATAGGATTAATGAGATAACTAAAGGGTGGGCCAACTATCATCACTCAGTATGTTCAAAAAGCACATTTGCACTCATGGACAATAGGATATGGGAAATGTTGTGGAGATGGGCGAAGAGAAGGCATCCGAATAAAAGTAAGCACTGGATTAAAGAAAAATATTGGAAAGAACACAAAGGCAGAAAATGGTGCTTTAGAACGGATGAAAATATACTTTTTCTAATGTGTGATATGCCTATAGTTAGAATCAATCAGATTTCACTGAATAAAAATCCATTCTTAGATAAAGGTTATTTTGAAGAACGTGCAAAAAAGAATAGATATAATCGAAAAAAAGCCATTTATTCCAATCGAGCTGCACAAATAGGATACTATGTGTTATAGATACGTGAGCGGAATGCGGTGAAAGTCGCACGTTCCGTTCTTTGGGGAGGGGTAGACCGTAAGGAATACTCCTTACCCGACACTAATGAAACAGAGTAATGTCTGCGGAGGGAAGGATGTAGCATATTATCACCCTAGAAAAGGGAAACACTACTTCACACAGAGGAGGAATAATAGTGTATACAAAACTCAATAGGATAGCAGAAATAGCTAAAGAAAATCCCAACATGCAATTTACTTCATTAATGCATCTTATCGATAAAGAAATGCTGTTAAATTGTCATAAAGAACTTAAGCCGAAAAAGGCTGCAGGTATTGATGAAGTAACTAAAGCAGAATATGAAAACAATCTAGATAGGAATATTGAAAATCTTTTAGAGCGAATGAAAACACTTAAATACAAACCAAAGCCAGTTAGGAGGACATATATACCCAAGGTAGGTTCTAACAAGAAAAGACCATTAGGGATTCCGTCTTATGAGGATAAAATTGTTCAATTAGCTATAAATAAGGTTATAAGTTCAATCTATGAACAAGACTTTTTGGATAGCTCATTTGGATTTAGAGCTAACAGAAGTGCTCATGATGCAATTAAGATTTTAGATGTATATTTAAGTAGAAGAAATATCAACTTTGTTGTGGATGCAGATATTAAAGGATTCTTTGATAATGTTGACCATAAATGGATGATGAAATTTCTTCAACATAGAATAAAAGATAAGAACTTACTTAGATATATAGGAAGATTTCTTAATGCTGGAGTATTAGAAGATGGTAAATTTTACAAAGCATACAATGGAACTCCTCAAGGTGGGCTTGTCTCACCAACTCTTGGGAATATATATCTTCACTATGTATTGGATTTATGGTTTGAGAAAGTAGTGAGGAAATGGTGTAAAGGCGAAGCCTACATCGTACGCTACGCGGACGATTTTGTTTGCTGTTTTCAATATGAAAGTGATGCGCAAGCATTTTATAGAACGCTAAAGAAAAGATTAGCTAAGTTCAATTTAGAAATAGCTGAAGATAAAACTAAGATTGTATATTTCGGAAAGAAAGCATACTTTGACAGAAAATTTGGGAGAATACAAAAGAATCATCAGCCGAAAACCTTTGATTTTCTGGGATTTACTCATTATTGTAGTTGCAGACAAAACGGGAGTTTTAGAGTTAAACGGAAAACTAGTAGCAAGAAATTTCGAGCTAGTTTAAAGAAAGTAAAAGATTGGATAAGATTAAATATGCATACTTCTATAGAGATATTGATGAAGAATCTAAATAGAAAACTATTAGGATATTTTAGGTATTATGGTGTCACAGATAATTCTATAAGTTTAAATAAATTTAGAGACTGTGTGCAAAGAATACTATATAAAATTCTAAATAGAAGAAGTCAGGTTAAAAGTTTAAATTGGGATAAATACACACTTTTTAAGAGAATCCATAAGACTCAGAACTATAAAATATATGTAAATATATTTGAGTTAAGAAAAGAAATTAGCTATATTATGCAAATGGTAATATGAAGAGCCGGATGCGGGAAATCTGCAAGTCCGGTTCTGTTAGGGGTACGGGAAGGTGACTTCCCTATCTACTCGACCCTTACAAAAACTGGAATAGTTTTTGTTGCTCTCAATGGTTGGCTTTCAACTACAGGAACTGGCTTTTGGGGATTGATTATACTTATGACTTGGCAGATGTCGGGATATATTATGATAATATATATTGCATATATTCAGGGAATACCACGTTCTTTAGTAGAAGCTTCAGAAATCGACGGGGCTAATAGCTTTGAAAGGTTTAGATATATTATTTTTCCTTTAATTGCACCAGCTTTCACAGTAAGTATGTTTTTAACTCTTTCCAATTCTTTTAAAATATTTGACCAAAATGTTGCTCTGACTGCAGGTGCACCTTATAATTCCACAGTGGTGAAAGAATGAGTAGTATATCAAATTTACTCTAAAAGTTTTTATGTTAGTAATGGAGATGGAATTGGAGACATTAAAGGGGTAATCAAAAAGTAGATTATTTAAAAGAGCTGAGAATTTTGTATTAAAAACATACGAAGCTAGAGTGTATAATATTAATTAGAAAATTCATTGTTGAGACTGTAAATAGATTTGAAAAAATTTATTTACAGTTTTTTTATTGTATAGGAGAAAAAGATAGAAAATAGATGGATAGTGGTTGCTTAGAAGATTCAGTAAATACATTATTTTTTTTTTGGATAAACTAACATTATGTGTAATTAGACTAGTGATAAGCTGTAAGATTGGGGGTGAATATTATGAATAAAGCAAGTATTTCTGATAAGCAAGGAGTAGCGATTATAAGCTTATTTATAACAGGCTCATCTTCAATATTTGCACAAGGACTAGAGGCAAAACAAGATTTATGGTTATCTTTTATTTTAGCAATACTTTTGGTATTGCCTATGGTATTTATATTTGCTAGACTACATAATATTTTCCCATGTAAAGATTTATTTGATATTATTGAAATTTGTTTTGGAAAGCTTGTAGGAAAGATAATTATAATATTATATATTTGGTATGTATATTTTTTTGCTAGCGACATATTTTCTACTTATGGTGAATTTATTAATTTAGTTGGTTTACCTGATACACCTAAAATTGTTGTAAAAATATCTATTGGCATACTATGTATTTTTGGAGTAAAAAAAGGAATTCAGGTCCTAGGCAGATTTAGTGAATTTTTTATTATGGTACCTATAGTTTCTTTAGTTATAATAATAATGTTATTGCGTCCATCTATGCAAATAAATAATTTACAACCTGTATTGAGTGGAGGGATTAAACCGGTTTTACAAGGAACTTTTTCCGTGTTTACATTTCCTTTAGTTCAACTAGTGGTATTTACAATGGCTTTTTCACATTTTAATGTAAATAAATCTTCTTATAAAGTTTATATTATAGGTTTATTAATAGGAGCAACATATTTAGCTATACTTTCTACTACTAATGTACTAGTGCTAGGAGTAAATAGAGTAACAGATTATTATTTTTCTTCACATGAAACTGCAGCAAGGATAAGTGTTGGTGGCATTATACAAAGAATGGAAGTTGTTATAGATATTACATTTATCTTAGGTGGCTTTATTAAAATATCTATATTATTGATATGTGCTTGTAAAGGAATTAGTAAAATATTTGGCATTAAAGATTACAGAAGTATTATAACTCCAGTTACTTTACTTACAATTACACTATCACATTTTCAATATGATAGTGTAATGTATTTATTTGAATTTGCTAGACAAATATGGCCATACTATAATTTTCCCTTCCAGGTTATTTTACCTATTATTATATGGGTTACTGCTGAAAATAAAAGAAAAATATTGTCAAAACAATGTAAATAGAATATGAAATTTCAACTTATTTTTCATGGACAAATAGCAAAATCAAATTATTAATAAGGTGAATAAGTTTTTGTTTAGAATGTACTGATATTTACCAGCGAGGGTTGCTATTTTATTTTTATGCAAAAAAACTCAAAATAAAGATCAATAATACAATTATTATATAATTGTAGAAATTAAATGCTCTAAAAATTCAATACCTTCCGATTCGGGTAAAGTATGATGTGGAATCAATTCGTTTTTTATAAAATCATCAAAAAGATGGACAATTGGGTTGGCGGTGATAATACCTTCATCAAAATCTTCACCATAACCACAACATGAATCAACAATATAAATAACATGATTTTCATAGTAACTAAATTCAATATTTCCGATATAATAATTATCTTTAAGTAGATAAAGCTTAAAAAAATTATTTTCTTTTATTTGTTTTAATATGAACTTTAGAGTAAATATAACCTCATCTTTTGTGAATTCCCTAAAGCAATAGAAGTGATCCGTTAACATTCTGGTATTCACAAAATCTCGTAAACCTCGTTTAGTAAATAAGGTTATTTTCATCTTATTAACAGTAAAATAGTTTTTGAACCTTTCCAAATTAATTTTAATTAGTTCCCGGATTTGGGGATGATTCTCTGATAAGCCTAAGAAGTTAGCATCTTCAAGCATATTATATAGAATATCTGAAGGAATCATTTGAAAACATAAGTTTTGCTTAATTAGATATTCAGAAGTGTTTTTTTCTAAATGAAGTAAATAATCACATAAATCAATTAGTTTTTCTATATGAGTATTATTTTCATCATATCTTCGTATACTTTGGCAATCAAATTTTATCGTGTTGTAATAGTTCAAATAAAAAGTGTAAAGAAAATCACCAGGGTTATTTGATAGTATAGAAAAATTAGTTTTATTATTAAAGCATATTAAATCAGTACTGCTATCTCCATTAATAGGAACCTTATTGACAACAATAAAATTTGAAAAAATAGAAGTAGTATCATTTAATAGACTGTTATGCTTAAGAGAGGTAGTATAGTATCCGTTATAGTTTTTAAAATTTATTAATTTGTATATGGAGGAAAATGTATCTGCATTTTTGCTATGAGAATCATCCATAAATATGATATGTTCTATTGAAATTTTAGTATTAGTAGCTGTGTGTATAAGGGATATTAGAATTTCAGCAAGTTTAGGAATTGGTAAATCAAAAATTATTATATTAACTGTAGAACATTCTAAGTATGAATGAAATAGGTTCATTAGTGTTGAAAGGTTATTTTTTGTTTTACCGAATATTTTATGGAAATATATAGGTTCTGACTTCTTGCTTTTCGAGATTTGAAGTAAAACGTTCCTTGCATAATATTTATCTTTACCAACTTTGCTTACTTCTACAGATTTATTAAGTTGTTTACGCTCCGACGCAGAAAGAGAAAGGGGGTCAAGTCTAATAAGTTTTGATTTAAAACTTTCAATAACATCTATGCTACTCTCGTCTTTAAGTAATCTATGTATTGTGTTTCTACTTTTGGTATTGGTTAAATTAGCCAGTTTAGTAATAGAAATATTTTTCTTTTTTAAAATTACACTTAAATATTCTCCAAAAGTAAGCAATTGTATGTCCATAGTATCACATCCTTCATTTAAAATACACCATAATAAGGAATATGAAATAGTATATGTTAATATGACACAAGAATAAGACACTAGGGTTATGTGGCATAAAATGTAGATAAGAATAAAAAACAGACCACTTTATACTGATAAAATTCCTATATAAAAAATATAGATGTATATATAGATAATTGTTTTTACATCTATAATGGTAGTAAATTTGAATAATGTGGAAGAAAAATACCATCAAGGTTTGATGAAAGACAAGAAAAAAATGAGTACTCCGTTAATTATGATAATTGTAGTATTCATTGTTTCAACTGGAATAATAATTAACTATGATTTTATTAAAGAAAATATAGTAGAAGCGCTATATTATTAGCAAAACACCGGAGTCTGTTGTGAATCTAGAGGTTGATTAAAAATTGGAAAAGTATTTAATTGATGCAGGATATAAAGTGATTTTAACTCGTAGAAGCAACAGCGAAACTTTTTCTAATATTGAAAGAGCCGAGATAGGTAATGAGAATGATGCTGACCTAGTTGTAAGAATACATGCATATGGATCAAATAACCAATCTATAAATGGAGCATCTATGCTAGTTCCTGGTGATGTGGGTTATGCAGATGATATATGTGAAGTAAGTGAACAATATGGAAGAAGTATTTTAGATGCCATGACAGACGAAGTGGGGATGAAAAACAGAGGTATTGTGGAAAAAAAAATATTAGAGGATTTAACTGGTCTAAAGTCCCTGTCATTTTGGGTGAAATGGGATTTATGTCAAATTCACAAGAAGATAAGTTGTTAGCAACAGAGGATTACCAAGAGAAACTGGCTGAGGCATTATTTAAAGGGATTGATGAAGCACTGAGAAAGCAAAATTAGAAATTAATTAAGCGGCATGAAATTTTAGAAGTACTATTTTAAATAGGAATAAAGTAATATAGCATTGATAAAACATGTTACATATCGTCCAGAAGAAAGTTAGATGTAATAGGAATAGAGATAGATGGGGTTGATTTTAATAAAGGAAGATCTAAGGCAGAAAAAAGGAGATAGAGCGTTGAAAATAGTAGAAGCCAATGGAAGAAAAAAGGATTATAGAAATAATGATACTAAATACAATAATATGGAAGAAGAACGAGAATTATGGATGAGTATGCTTAGTGAAGAAGAAAAAAAGGTTATTATGGAATATTCTAGTGATGATGAAGTTGAAGGAGACAAAATCTATGAGAATATTAATAATGTAAATAGAATAGTAGATACCAAATTTAAGGGAAATAATTTAGATAGATCTGAGCTCTTATCAACGGCAGTAAGAAAGTCGATGGTACCAGATGATATAACTGTGTATAGAGGGGTAGGGAATGACGCCCTAGGGCATCTTGCAAATTTACAAGATTACGAACTTATTGGCAAGAAAAAAGTGGAAATGGGCTTCATGAGTACAAGTTTGCGTAAAGGTAAAGAATTTAAAAGCGATATGATTTATGAGATAAAAGTACCTAAAGGGTCATCGGGAGCATATATAAGGGATATTTCTCCATTTAGTAATACTGAAGATGAAGTCTTATTCGATAAAATGAGTTTGTTAGAGATTGAAAATGTTAGATATGAGGATACTAATAATGGAAGCAAGAAGAGGGTCATTGAAATGAGACTTATAAAGAGTGGAGTTGGGAATCTAAAAGATAGTTCAACAAAAGATAACAAAGGTATTAATAAGGAATTAAAATCAGGGAGTGATGCTATTCATAGAGTTGAAGATAAAGAAGGTGTCGAAGAAAAAGAAGATAACCTCAAATTAAATGATAGTCATGAAATCATATTAGAAAAAGAGCCATATAGTGTGGATTTAAAAAAAGAAAAGTCAAAGGAAGAAGAACAATTTCAAGAAATGATAAAAAAAATAGAGAACAAAGAAGAAGATAAATATATGGATAAATCAAAAGAGGAATATGATAATTCATCAAAAATTATAGGCGGTGAGTCAAAGACAGAGGATCAAAGTGAATCACTAGTTATGGGTGTAGAGTCACAAGAAGTTGAATCAAAAACAGAAGAATGCGAAGCGTTATCTAAAGGAGTAGAGTTACAAGAAATAAACTTAAAAACAGAAGAGGAAAGTGAATTATTAGTAAAAAATATAGATTTACAAGAGGAAAAGCATGAATCAGAAAAAGAGAGTGAAACAATAACAGAAGGATTAGAATCACAACAAGAGGATGAAAGTGCAGAAGATATATTTAGGGCGGTTGATGAAAATGAAATGTATGAGGCCGCTGATAAAATCAAAAATTCAAATTCACAACAGGATGAGTATCAAATGGAAATGGAGGCAGGAAAAGATTCTAGCAGTATATTTAATGAAAATGAAGAGTCAGAAGCGTTATCAGAGAAAGTAGATTTACCAGAAAGTATTGAAAAAAATACAGATGATAAGAACAATGAAAATGGAAATAGCAATGATAATAATTATTATATGTAATAGAGCGGAGGTATAAATGAATAGTTCACTAAAAAGAGTAGATTATTTAGAAGGAAAGTTCTTAGAGGAAAATAAATCATTATATCTGCCTAATAGTAAAGTATTATTTATAGGTAATGAGGCTAGTATAGGACTCGATGAGGAATTACTAAGCAAGCATATTCTTTTCATTGGAGGTATTGGGACAGGAAAAACAAATGCAATGCTACAGTCAATTGAACAGATACAGAAAAATATGAATAAAAATGATGTGATGATTATATTTGATACAAAGGGTGATTTTTATAATCAATTTTATCGTAAAGGCATAGATGCTGTTATTAGTAACGATGATAAAGCAACTGGAGTATGTAACATTGACTATTGGAATTTAATGAAAGAAGCAATGGTTGATGGAGATGCTCATTTAGAAGAGAATTTGCTAGAAATATGTACTACCTTGTTTCAAGAGAAGATATCAAAATCTCAGAATCCCTTTTTCCCATTAGCAGCAAAAGATGTCTTTTATGGAATATTAACATATTTAATAAGGCGCGGAAAAGCTATGCATAACAAGGAGTTAAATTTATTCTTAAATCAAGCATCTATCAAGCAAGTAATTGAAAGATTAGAATTGCATAAGGATTTAAAGAGTATTGTTAACTATATATCAAATCCGGAGTCACCTCAGACACAAGGGGTATATTCAGAGTTGCAACAAGTAAGGCGAGAATTATTAGTAGGAAACTTTAGGAAAGAAGGTGGTTTGTCAATACGAGATTTTGTAAGAAATAAAGGCGGACGAACTCTCTTTATTGAGTATGATTTAGGAATTGGTAAAGTATTGACCCCAATATATCGTTTAATGATAGATTTAGCAATTAAGGAGTCATTATCGAGAAATAAAAGTGAAGGTAATGTTTATTACATTATTGATGAGTTTATGTTGTTACCAAATCTCTATCATATAGAAAATGGGTTGAATTTTGGTAGGAGTTTAGGTGCTAAATTTATTGTAGCTATGCAAAATGTTGAACAGATAAGGTCTAGTTATGGATATGAGATAGCAAATAGTATCTTATCGGGATTTAATACTAATGTATCATTTAGGGTTAATGATTATGCTACTAGGGAATTTGTGAAAAGTATATATGGCCAAAATAGAAAGAAAATAGCTTATAATTCTTTAGTAAGTACGCAGCCTATTCGAGAAGAGGTGATATTATCGAATGTTGTTGAGGATTGGGATATAAGTAGTTTAGGGGTGGGTGAAGCAATTATCTCAATTGGGAAAATGCAACCTACAAAATTTAAGTTTGAGAAGTATTAATTTTAGTTATAGTGAAAATTATTGGAGGCGAATATTAATGATAAATATTATACCAAAGTTAGTTACTAAGTGTGAAGACGAAAAATTGGTGAGACAATATAATTGTACAAGTTTGCATTCTAAATTACTTGGAGTAAAAACTGAAGGTAATTTAGCGGTAACGAATAAGAGGGTGATTTTTAATGCAACAGGTAAGTCTAGAGCGGGCAAAAGTATTATTCAAAGTGAAGTACCAATTGAAGATATTTCAGGAATAGGATTTTATAAGGGAACTTATTTCAGTTTAATGCATTTATTATTTGTGGCAGTGAGTACTTTGTTCTTTATAAGTTTTTTCACATCTAGCGCTGTAGCTCTTTTAATTTATGATTATGAAGTTTCCACAATTCTACTATGGATTACTGGAATAGGATTACTGGGGGCTAGTTTTTTCATAAGAGCAGAAAAGGTTTGGAGATGCATTTGTTTGGGGATTTCTGCATCTTCATTTACAATACTTGGTGGGGTATCAAGCCTGAGTAGTATTATATTTGGTGGTTACAGTTCTAGTTATGGGAATAACAGTAGTAGCGAACGAGGAGTAATTCTATTAATTGCTGTTGTGTTGGGCATATATTATTTAGTTAGTATTCTGTCGTACTCCAAAAGGCAAACAATGTCTATGTCTATTAATTCAAAGAGTGGTGGAGGTTCTCCTATCCATATATCAGGCATACGAAGTCTAGGCTTTTCAAACCAAGCAGCATCTAAAGCGTTAGAAGCTGATCCGGGTAGGGATGCTGAAAAATTAATTAAGGAATTAGGGGCAGTTATTATGGATATTCAAAAGTTGGGCGAATTGGCTTGTGAGAAGTGGTGTAAATCTGATATGTCTACAGATAATGAGGAGCCTTCAGAACTTAATACCTGCGCTAAATGTAATACTAATAATTCACATAGTTCTAAGTATTGCATTAAATGTGGGAATAAATTACATTAAGGGGCGATAGTATATGGCGAATAAAAAAGAATTATTATTTAAGTTGTCAGATGAACAAGAAAAAATAGTTAGGATATATGAGTGTACATTGTTAAGAAAGATAATAGGGGGAAAGTCAAAGGGTGAATTATACGTTACTAATAAACGAGTGATTTATGGAAGTGAAGGAAAATCAATAAGAGGTAAGAGTATATACTTGAATGAGATGCCAATTGAAGACGTATCTGGTATGAAATTCTATATGGGAACAGATATAGGTATAGTCAAAATAATAATCTTAAGTATATTTATACAATTGCTGTCGACACCTATTTTTATGATACTACCAGATTTTATTTCACATTGGTTTTTTGGAATAATTATTATGGTTCCTTTTGTTCTTTCATGTATTGTATCAGCCGATTTACTGAGTGAAAGTGCTAAAAATAATCTTGCCAGTAATTTAAAGGCCTTCAATGAAAATGGTGTTTTTAGGCAAGTAATAAGTAATAATAACACTATTATTATGAAAGGAGCTTTTTTTATTGGTATATTTATTTTAGTAAACTATTTTATTAGGGATATGCTAATTTTAAAGTTATGTATGATGGCAATTATTATTTTTTTTACATTAGGACGTAAGCAAGTTTTTTCGTTTACATTGTTTTCAAAGACAAGTAAAGGCACAGGAATGTATCTGCCAGGTAAATTAATTACAATTAAAGAAACAACAGCTATGGATACATTAGAGGCTGGTCCAGCTAGGGATGCAGAAATACTGATAAAAGAACTAGGTGCATTAATTATGGATATAAATAAATTTGGTGAATTAGGAGTAGAGAAGTGGATAAAGTAGAATTGTTTGTTTGATATATGATTAGTATGACAATAGTAGGCTGAATTGCATAGGGTTAGTAAAGTTGCAGCAACATTAGCTGTGTTATTTTAAATGGTACTTTTTATTAAATAAAATAAGATTAATAGGAAATTATTGAGGAGGGATTTAAATTTATTGTACAAGGTGTGGGAAAGAAAGGGATAAAAATACTAGTTTTTGTTCACAATGTGGATATGAATTCGATATGGAAACAAAAAAGCATTATGAAATTGAGATTAGCACATTAAATGGCGAGTATGAAGAAAATATTAATAATAAAGAAGATATTAATAATAAAGAAGATGCAAAGGAAAGGGATAATAAGAAAATTGATAAAAAAGTAAAACTTATTATTGCATTGATTATTATAGCCATAGTGATTTTACTGGGTATCTTTACAAAATATGATTTTATAGAAAAAACTATAACAGATAATATATCAAATATTAAGAATGAGCCCCAAAATCTATTAAATGAGGAAATTCCTTCAAAAAATTCAACAGCAGAGGACAGTCCTATAATTCAAAATCATAATTATGATGAGAATGATTTATTATTCCTTACTGAAAATAAGGGATACACATATATATGGAAAACATCCCAAGGAATTACATATATTGAGGATGACATTGATATCAATAATGATGGGATAAATGAAAGTATTAAAATGAGTTATGATAGCACAAATGGTATAAAGGCTATAATATTTATGGGTGGTTACGCATATGATTTAGTGCCTAACACACCAGTTCCTATAGAAATAGCAGATGAGGATAACCTAATAGATGGATGGATAATGCAATTATCTATTGTGGACATTGATGGGGATGATAGATATGAGCTTATAGTTGCCTATGGAGATGCATCTATATCATTGGGAATGACAATATTTAAAATATTTGGAAGTGGTAATGATCCAGATTTTGAAGAAAACTTTCAGTGCATAGGATATATAGAAGGGCAAGAATATGCTAGATTGACAGATAACTATATCATTGAGGTTCCTTATGGTTCTCAAGGCTTATTTACGTCATATAAGATGGAAAATAAATGGCTCACAGAATTTGATAATGAAATTTCAAATGACAATTATCAGCAAGAAGAAGTGGAATTATCATTTAAACGCCCAGTTTCAGTAAGCACGTCTTCTTATTTAGAGCCAAACAATAATCTCACCTATTATGCAAAAAATGTGGTTGATATGGATACCTCCACTGCATGGGTTGAGGGTGTTTCAGGTGATGGAATTGGAGAATGGGTAGAAGTGGAGTTTGAGGGGGAAGTAATAGTACAAAGGATTGAAATTGAAAATGGTTATCAAAAATCCAGTGATATATATTATAAAAATAATAGGCCAAAGAAAATTAGAATTGAATTTTCTAATGGTGAGGATATGGTTGTAAATCTAAATGATGATTATAATAGTTACCAATTCGTAGAGTTCAATCCAATCAAAACAGAATTCATTAGAATAACACTTGAAGAGGTTTATAAGGGAAGTAAATATGAGGACACTTGTATTTCTGAAATAAGATCGTATTGAAGAAATGAAATAAAAATATATCAATATTTAAATAATTACAACATTAATAATTGCAAATTATTTAAGAAGTGGAGGTATTAAAGATGAAAAAACAAATTTTATTTGTTATTATTTCTGCATTTCTAATATCACTCATAGGTTGTTCGAAATCAGAAACACATAATAATTTAGCAGAAGTTTCAAGCAAAAAAATTAATATTTCTGATAATATTTATGGGAAATATCGGAGGATTGAAGGAGTGATGTCAGAAACAATAACTTTAAATCCTGATTTTAGCTGGTACTGTTTAGACAATACATCTAGGAGCACTATATATGAAGATACTATCTCTAACGTTATTGCAAATGGTTATTTTGAATTAAAGGATGAGGACATTTACTTATATTATAGCAGTGGGAAATTGAATAGTTCTTTTATAATAAAAGATAATAAAATTGTAGCAGCTGAGAATAATGGCGCAAAATGGGAAAAAATAAATGAATAACATGGCAGTAATTTCAATTATTTGTGTGAAATATAATAAAGAGTTTATTGATGATAATTTAGTTTTTGTTTTTAATGAACTGAAATTGAATTTTCCAAAAATCTATGGTATAAAGGGGCAGCTCCCCTAACTCTAAATAACCCTGTAAAAAATTTTGTGTAAACTCAATAAAAACAACTTCTTCTTGGCAATAATTGAGATAATAATATATTACAAGAAGGAGTTTTTTTATATGTCAATTTGTCGAAAGAATTATTAAAAGTGTATATTCAAGAACAGAAATTCACTTACCAACAGATATATTAGATGCATTAAATTTTATGGATGCTACGCGCTACTAAGTACGAGAAGATAACAGGTAGTTGTTAAGGCAGCATATGCAGTGATAGGCGTAAATTTAGATGGTGAAAAAGAAGTCTTAGGAGTATGGATTGGAGCTAATGAAAGCAGCAAAGTAGAAATAAACTTGAAGTAATGAAAAAGAAAGCCCAAGAAAGAATAAATGAATACCACCATGATTTGGAGAAGCTTGTCTTATTATAAATTGTGATAATGATTATCAGTAAAATATGATAATCACAGCAAGTTGGGTCTCAAGTTCTCTCGCAGGGGGGACCTCACCCCACTTTTGTAGAAAGTTGAGAAGTTGTCCATAAAAAAAGGAGTAGAGTGTGACACGTTGGCCAGGAGGAAATGCTGATGAGATTGGAAAGGGAAAATTTATCTATTGTTGTCTGGATAACTTTAGCCTTAAAGTGTTAATTAAATCAGTCTGCATTCGTAGATAGGTATATAAGTTAATTTACCATTAATCTTTATACTCTCCATTAAGGAAATAGCTTCAACATTAATATTTTCTTTTGAATTTATATTATTCTGTAGTATATTAAAATTTCCCTTTAAAATTGCATCCCTCAATAATGTTATATGTGGAGTGAAGGATCTCACTTCTTTTTTTATTCCTATTTTCTCAAGTTCTTCTTCTAGATTCATGAATAGTTCATCTAGTAAACATTCCTTTTCAGTGAGGCCCATCCAAATTATTTTTTTATTTCCTCTTAGGAAAAATCCCAAAGTATCCGTTTGAATTTTAAAAGGAACTAATTTAGTTGCAGTTTTTTTAATAGCTTTTTTTAAAGATAAAACTTCATCTTGGGTTTGTTCGCCTATATATTTCAAGGTAATATGAAAGTTTTCAATATCACTAAAATTACCTTTTTCTACGTTATCATGTATACCCACCTGAATTTCATATAAATATTTTTTTATTTTCTTAGATAATTCAATTGAAATAAAGACTCTCAAAAGTAATTCCTCCAATGTTAGAATATTTTATAATAGTTTAACCATTTAGGCAAATAAAAATTAGCTAAATGCTTTAAGTTCATACCAAGATATTTATGTATTCTGAACAGGTTAGCAAATAGAAATATTGATATAGTTGCATATATATACATACTTATAGTCATATGATATAATTTAACAAATAATAGGAGACGGTTCATTAGAATTTGATTATAAACTTAAAAAAGCAAAGTGGACTAAAGAGATACTTTAAGTAAAAATGAGTTAATCTAATAAGCGCCATAGGCTTCAAGTTGGTACAAATCATTTGTCAGCAGAGGGAACCACCTAGCTAGGAGGCTTTGCTGATGTGATTGCTTAAATAATATTTATATTTCACATAGGGGGGATTTTTTTGAAGTTGGTATTTTTAATTGGAGATGCGTCTGTTGGAAAAATGACAGTGGGACAAGAACTTATGAAAATCACAGAATTACGCTTATTTCATAATCATATGAGCATTGAACCAGTTATTGAAATATTCGGTTATTTTCATGGACAATCAATAAATAAAATAAGAAAGATTGTGTTTGAAGAATTTGCGGCATCAGATAATTATGGATTAATATTTACATATATGTGGGCTTTTGACCAAAAATCCGATTGGGATTATGTAGAAAATGTAACTAATATCTTTAGAAAAAAAGGTGCTGATGTTTATTATGTGGAACTTGTTGCACATCAAGCAATAAGATTACAAAGGAATAATACCGAAAATCGCTTAAGGCATAAGGCTTCAAAGCGAGATATTGAAATCTCTAATCAAAGACTTATCGATGATGATAAGAATTATCGTTGTGTTAGCAACCAGGGTGAAATACAGTTTGACAACTATATTAAAATTGACAATTCCAATCTTTCGGCAGAATTTGTTGCAAAAACAATAAAAGAACGCTTTAATTTATGATTTTATAAACAAAGTAAGCATCACATTGACTACATCATTGACTTTTTTTGATAGATTAAAAGGGGAGATACCACATATAGCATAAATGAAGGAACATAACAATGATGATGGGCGAATTATATCTGATTAGCTGGTGTGGAACAGTTGAACAAGCTTAATTATTAGTTGGAATAAGAAGGTTGCCACTTGTTTATCAATAGGTAAATATCCTATTTCCTCTGGTTTCTTTTACAATGGAAGCTCCTACAGTAATTGTTGCTAATTTATGAGAAAGAAAAGCTAGTAGAATACTGGGAAGGGGCTTTGCAGTTGTGAGTATGATATTCTTGAAAAACTGGAGGATATTCAGAATTTCATATAGCCATAGTTTTGACCATATCCATCGTTTTATCCATGTGGGAGAATAGCATATACAAGTTTAGTACCCCTACATAATGAAACTAAGTGAACTAAGTATGTGTTGCTAATCTAGATACTTTTAGATAATATAAGATATATAGTTATTTATGAATAATTTTATAAATAACTATATAAAATCAAATTCAAAGAACTTAAGCAAAGTAATGAAGGGTTCTAAATTAGGAGAAAAGTTGATTATGGAAGAAAACGAACAAGCTTATATCCATAAGGGATTTTCTGAAACAGAACATTTACATATTCACAACCAGGGTCGTAAACATGTTCATAAGAATACAAAAGCGGTACTAAATCGGATTTCTCGTGCAAGCGGACATTTGGAATCGGTAAAGAGGATGGTGGAAGCTGGAAAGGACTGTAGTGAGGTGCTGATTCAGTTGTCAGCAGTCATATCAGCGCTTAATAATACTGGGAAGGTAATTTTAAAGGAGCATATGGAACATTGCATTGTGGATGCGGTAGAATCAGGAGATCAAACAGCAATTGAAAAGTTGAATAAAGCTATAGATAGTTTTATCAAATAATGATAATAATTCATATTTTATTAAATTATGTATCCCTATCCGGGGTATATGTTGTGGGAAAATAAATAAATTCTAGGCATACTATTTACCTGAATAGTCATGAAAATGCGCATTCTTGAAGAAATTCAAAAATGCGCATTTTATATCCCCCTTGATGGCTTGTTCTTTAAGAAAAATATACTATACTTTTTTTATATAGAAGTGACTTTTGTTAGTCGAATTTTTTATAAAATTATATAGGGGTGAAAAATGAATAAAATTAGAAGAATTATTACACTAATTACTACAATATGTATTTTGGCTATGTTGGCAGTAGGTTGCCAAAAGGGAAAGGTTGAGAATTCACAGGGCACAGAAGGACAAACTGTTAAGGTTATTGATTCTAGAGGAAAAGAAGTTGAAGTAAACTATCCAGCAAAAAAATTGTATGTCTTTTAAATAGTGGGGTTAATGATTTGTACATGCTAGGCGCAAAAGACCAAGTAATAGCTATTGATAAGTGGACTTATGACAATAAAAAAGTTTATGAATTTACTTTACAAATTGATGAAAGAGTAAAAAATAAAACTCTTCCTGCAATTGATAAAAATATCGAAGATATTGTTGGAATGAAACCGGATGTAGTAGTAATGTGGGCAGGTCAGAAGGATGATATAAAAACCCTTGAAGATAAGGGCGTAAAAGTAATAGGAATACAAGTAGACAATTTTGAACAAGTTTATACCAAAATGGATATATTGGGTAAAATCTCAGGCAAAGAAAAAAGAGCAGATGAAATAATCAATTATACTAAAAAAGAACTTGAAAATATTAATAATAAATTGAAGAACATAGACCCAATAAAAAAACCTTCTGCTATGTTTGGGGACCTACAAAGCTGGATATCGCAGGGAGTAATAGTACAGGTGATAGTATTATAAAAATGAGTGGAGCTAAGAATATAGCTGAAGACATAAATGATGAACATATAGTTATTAAGATGGAAGATGTTGTAAAGAGGAATCCCGAAGCTATTTTGATGTGGAATATGAATGATTTAAATCCGGAAGACTACCTTAAGGATTCTCAATGGAAAAATATAAAGGCAGTAGTAGACAAAAAAGTTGTTGAACTACCTGATGCTTTCTATTGTGACCTTTGGACAGTGAAGTATGTTTATTCAGTTAATTTTATAGCGAAAACACTTTATCCAGATTTATTTGAGGATACTGATCTTGAAAAATATAAAACTTATATGTTGAAAAAATTATACAATATTGATTTTAAATAAAAGTAAGTGATGTTAGCTTGCTAATTAAGGACGGATTATATGAATAAAATATCACAAAAGGTTGTAATGCTTTTACCTATTCCTGTTTTTCTAATTACTTTATGCATAGGTTCTTATTATATACCTGTTTCAAAAGTAGTAGACTTAATACTTTATAAGATAAGTGGCTATACAATTTTTAATAGTATAATTGATATGAATAGTTTAAGTGTATTATTTGACATAAGGCTTCCTAGGGTTATTCTCTCCATGCTGGTTGGGGCAAGTCTCTCTGTTGCAGGGACCTCGTTTCAAGCAGTACTAAAGAATCCTCTTGCTGAGCCTTATACTCTTGGATTATCCTCTGGGGCAGCTTTTGGAGCTGCCCTTGCATTGTCTTTTCTAAATATACCTGTTCAAATCAGTGCTTTCTTTTTTGCTTTTATTAGTGTTGCTATTTGCTACTTGGTTGCTACCAAAGATGGAGAAACATCTGTGGTATCTCTTATTTTATCAGGTGTTGTTATATCTTCATCATTTACAGCTTTTCTATCAGTTTTGCAAATAATGATAGATCCCATGAAGCTTCAAGGTTTGATATATTGGATAATGGGAAGTCTTCACACTTCTAGTTGGGAGAAAATTTATTCAGTGCTTCCTTATATGCTTCTAGGATTCATATTGACATTTATTTTTAGGTGGAAGCTAAATATACTAGCACTTGGAGAAAAAGATTCTACAATTTTAGGAGTAAATCCCCAAAAATACAAGATTATTTTTATTTTTGCATCTACACTTCTGGCTTCCTCAGCTGTATCTGTTTCTGGAATTATTAGCTTAGTGGGATTGATGATTCCCCACATTTTAAGAATGCTTTTTGGTCCTGATAATCGCAAAATGATTCCCATGTCCTTTTGTTTAGGAGCGTCTTATCTGGCAATTATAGACTGTTTTTCTAGAAATCTGTGCTCCTTTGAAATTCCTATTGGAATTTTAACAACCATTATAGGGGCTCCATATTTTATAGTTCTCATTAGAAAAATGAAAGCAGGTGGGTGGCAGTGATAAAGATTGAAGATGTTACAATTGCATATCAAAAACAAACTGTACTTGAAAAAGTGAACCTAAATATAGAAAAAGGGATTATAACTACTTTTCTAGGGCCCAATGGAAGTGGAAAAACATCACTGATGTCATCCATTAATGGAACAATAAAGCCGGCAGAGGGAAGCATATTTATAGATGGAAGAGACATATCAAAGTTAAAAACAAAGAGTCTTGCAAAAATTGTTGCTACTGTTCCACAACTGTATAATTTCAATTTCAATTTTTCTGTTTTTGATATGGTTCTATTGGGAAGAGCTCCACATATAGGATATATGCCTAAAGCAGAGGATACTGAAAAAGTTGAAGAAGCAATTTATCATATAGGTATCCAGCATATAAAGAATAAAGAATTTAATAAACTAAGTGGTGGAGAAAAACAGCTCGTTATGATAGCACGGGCGATTGCCCAAGATACAGAGGTTATTTTACTGGATGAGCCTACCTCATATTTGGATTTAAAGAATCAACTTAAAGTGTTGCGAATAGTAAAGGAAATTAATTCACTAAAAAATGTTACATGTATTATGACACTTCACGATCCTAATCATGCACTTATGTATTCAGATAAGATTGTGCTTTTTAATAATGGAGCTGTTGAAACAGGTACCATTGATAACATAATTAATTCTAAAAGCATTTTCGATGTTTATGGAGTTAAAGCAGAGATAGTGAACATCGCTAATAGAAAATATGTGATACCTGAATATTAATAAATTAATCAAAGGGGGGATAGTAATGAAGAGAGTTTTTGAATCTCATATACACTTTCCAATTGATATGTATGAGGCAGAATTTACTAAAAAGATTGATGCTGAAACTTTACGACTTATAGATCATCTTGTTGAAAACCTAGTTAAAGCAAATGTAGTTAAGGCATCATTGCTTGGAGGACGAGGAAAAGTAAATGAAATGGTGAAGGAGGCAATGAAAAGATATCCAGAATTATTTATTGGATTAGCTTATATCGATATTGATAAGGATAACCCTCAAATATTAAATTATTATAAGGATTGTGGGTTTAAGGGTATAAAAATAATTTGTCCTAATAGCAATTATGACGAAGAAAAATATTATCCCTTTTATGAGCTGGCTGAAAAGTTGAATATGGTAGTATTATTTCATACTGGAGTAATTGGCAATGCAGTAGATTACCTAGTAGACTCTCCTTTTGACAAGAGACTCATTGAACCTTCAAGGGAATTTGAGAGCAAAATAAAAAGATTTAACTCTTCTTCTCGTTTTATGTTACCTATATACTTGGATAATATAGCATTAAAATTTCCAGAACTTAAGATTATTGGTGCTCATTTGGGATATGGAATGTATGATATATCTTGTGCAATTGCAAGATTTAGAAGAAATGTATTTTTTGATTTATCCGGTGGAGATGTAATCAGAAGACATATCACTGAAAGAAGGCTTATTGGTAAAGAAATTTCTTCTTATAAATTATTATACGCTTCAGATGGTTTACCTGAAAGAGTCTATGATGATGTGAAAATATGGGAGGAAGAGCTTTCTAGATATGGACTTTGCGATAATGAAATTGATAATATAATGTATTTAAATGCTGCTAGAATTTATGGAGTTGAAGAACTTGAAGGATAAATTGATTTAGTTACATAGAAACAAACAGGTATTGTACCACGAAGTTAAAATTAATAGCTCTCGCCCTCAAGATTAAAAGTCTTGGGGGTGAGAGTTTTTTTATATGCTTTTTGTTTTATTTGAGAAGAAAAAATAAAAATTTATTAATCATATGAAACCTTACCTTTGTGTAAAATTCTTAGATAAAATCTAACTAATCGAAAGATTTGAACCTTTTGCAGTGGGAGCACAAAAATGTTTAAAATAATCAGTATTAATTATGCTTATGTATAAAGGTACAAAGAAATGCAAAACGTATAGTTAAGGAGTAAAAGGATTAATTTGTATATATGCTTTTGAATGTAGGTGATAAAAATAATGAAAACAAATTTTGATAAAAATATCGATTTAATCATTAATGAAATAGGAGCTAAAAGTATTGTAAATATAAAAAAAATTTTAATGGGAAAAAATAAGGATATCAATGCTGCCATTATATTTGTAAGTGGATTAGTAAATAATGATAGTATAGATAGAGATGTATTGACACCATTGATGTTTAAAGTAAATGAAGAGTTAATTTTAAAAGAAAGTACTGCAGAATATATTTGTAAAAGATATATACCCATGTCCGGGACCATCGTAGAAACAGATATCAATAAGGTTATAGAGTCCATAAAATCAGGAAAGACGGCCATATTGATAGATGGAGTGGAAAGCTTCATAGTTGCTGATACTGTGGGTGGAGAACGTCGTTCCATAACTGATTCACCTTCAGAATCGGCAATTAGAGGTCCGAGAGAAGGGTTCGTGGAAAACATTGAAGTAAATATTAGTATGATAAGAAGAAGAATTAAAGATAAAAATTTAGAGATAGAAACATTTAAGCTAGGAAGACGCTCTCAAACAGATTTAGCACTAATATACATTGAAGATATAGTAGATAAAGATGTTTTAAATGAAGTTCGTAATAGAATAATGACTATTGATGTTGATTTAGTAGATGACACTGGGGTTTTGGAACAATATATAGAAGATAGTAGTTACTCTATATTCCCACAAATTTATGGTACTGAAAGACCTGATATAATAAATGCAAATTTAATGGAAGGGCGAATAGCTATCATATTAGGTGGAACTCCTTATGTTCTCACAGTACCTGGCATTTTTGTAGAATTCTTTCAAGCGGTTGAAGATTATAATGAGAGAATGATAATTTCATCCTTTTCAAGATTTCTACGAATTATAGCAATTTTTATAATAATAACATTGCCCTCTATATATTTAGCACTAATACAATACAATGCTGAACTTATACCGGTGAAATTTATAAATCCTATTGTGCAGTCTAGGAGAGGGATAGCTTTAACACCTCTTTTTGAAGTATTAGCAATGGAAATAGTAGTAGAATTTTTAAGAGAAGGAGGGCTTAGGTTACCTCCTAGAATAGCTTCAACACTAAGTATAGTAGGAGGTATTATCATAGGAAATACTGCAATTGAGTCTAAAATAGTGAGCCCTACTACTTTACTTGTAGTTGGAATAAGTGTTATAGCTACTTTTTTAATACCTAGTTATGAAATGTCCCTTAGTATAAGGTTTATAAGATTTCCTATGCTGATAATTACAAGTGCTATGGGGTTCTTAGGTCTAACAGCGGGTGTGTTTTTTTTGATAATCCATCTTTTCTCTTTAGAAAGCTTTGGGGTACCTTATATTTGCTTTAAAAAGAGTGACATGAAAGATATTTTTATACGATCTACATCATGGAAGATGAATAAAAGACCAGAATCAATTCCTAATAATAACCCAATAAGACAGAGTGATTTTAGGAAGCAGTTCAGGAGGAATAAAAATGGATAAACAAAAAAGAAATCTTTTAACTTCAAATGAACTAACTTTTTTATTATTTAGTTTTGTCATTGGATCTGGAGTTGTAAAACTACCTAATGTTCTTGTAGAAACAGCAGGTCAGGATGCATGGATTTCTGTTATAATAGCACTGGTATATCCAATATATGTTGTTTTTATAGCCAGCTATATTATTAATAAACATCCAAAAGAAAATATACTTAGTTTAACTAAAAAATATTTTGGTAGTTTATTAGGGAGTTTATTGAATTTTGTTTTTATGTTGCAATTTTTGCTTTTGACTGTTGCAATTATTTCGGACTTTATTATTCTAATGAAAACCTATATCGTGGATTTTTTGACGCCATTAAAAATTGGTATTGTTGCAGTTTCTTTAGCGGCTTATGCAGCTCACAAAGGATTAAAGGTGTTGGCAAAAACAAGTGCATTGATTTCTTATATATTTATAGGTATATTATTACTCGCAATATCAGCTCTACAATATGGTAGCATACTGAATATACAGCCTGTTTTTGGTTCTGGTTTAATGAATATTTTAAAAACAACCAAAACAACTGCTTATTCTTACTATGGTTGGGAAGCATTACTTTTATTCCATCCATTTGTAGAAGATACTAAGTCTATAAAAAAAGCTGCGCTAAAAGCTGTAGCATTATGTGGAGCAGTATATGTGTGGATTGTTTTTATCACTATATTTTATCTGGGTATAGATATAATCCCTAAAAGTTATTGGTCTTTTATAATGGTTTTTGAAAGTATAAATATACCTATAATTAATAACTTTAGATATATATTTATGTTCGTATGGATTATGTTAGCATTAAGACTTATGGCTAACTACTATTTTGCTTTTGCTTTCAATTTAAGCAATTTCACAAAAATAGATATAAAAAAAATATGTATACTTATTTATCCAGTTATTCTTTACTTGTCTTTAAAACTTACAGATAGAATATTGAGAGTAAAAATATTTGACTTTGCAATGGTGCCTTTTATAATTTTCAATTTAATATTTTTTACAGTAACCGGGCTACTAATATCAATTAAGTATAAATGTTAGTTAAAGTTGGAGGAAACATATGTATAAAAAAAATATTAATATATTTTATAATTTGCTGAACAAAGAAAAACATATATTTATTTCTATTTTAGTTATATTAATTTACATTTATTTTCGTAGTGGAGTAGATTATTTGCCTGTTGAGAATCTTGATATTCCTACGGGTATAGGAGTAGATATAATAGGAGGTAATAAAGAATATAGTGTACCTATTTCTTATTATAATTATGGTGAAAATCAGCGAATTGGTAGCATAATAAATACAGGTGTAAGTAGTTATTTGACTGGAAGTAGAGAGTCAAGACAACTGATAACAAATAAATCAATGATATTAGGACTTGAAAGAGTATATATATTTAGTGAAGCATATTCACAATTTGGTATAAAAAATTTGATAGATACAGAATTTAAAAATTCCAATATAAATGATACAGCTCTGTTGGCAGTGTGTAATGGTAAGGCTGAAGATATTTTAAAGTATCAGGTGTCTGAATATCCTAGTGCTGCTGACTATATAGAAGGAATGTTGAAACGGTCTATTGAAGATAACTTCTTTTCAAATAATTATAAAATGATGGATGTTTTTGTGAGAATGGAGGCAGAGGGAAGGAATGTTGTACTACCTTATATTGAAGTTAAAGATAAAAGATTAAAAATTACTGGAATGGCATTATTTAAAGAAGATAAAATGATTAGAAAAATAGATATAGCTGAAGCAAGAATTATGAATTTGCTTAGAGAACATAAGGTTAAGGGTATACTTGCAGTACAAGAAACTCCTAAAGAATATATAAGTTTTAAAGTAAAAACAAAGAGAAAAGTTAGGTGTGAAAAGAAAGAAGATAAATTTATTTTTTATATAGACTTATTGTTATGTGGAAATATTATTGAAAATGAGTTGTATAGTGATATACATGAGAATTCTGAAACCATGAAACTATTTCAAACTAAAATGAAAGAAAAAGTAGAAAAACAATGTTTGGATTTTATAACAGAAATGCAAAAAGAATATAATGTTGACTGTCTTGCATTAGGAAGAGTAGCTGCAGCCAAATATGGAAGACATCAGAAGTGAATTGGGACGAAGTAGTTTCTAATTCTGACATAATCGTTAATGTTGACATTAAAGTGGAGAATATGGGAAGAGGAGAATATTAAGAAATATAAAGCAGGATAGCCGTGACTACATTGCAAGTATCAAAGGTTTTATATGCATGATATAGTAAAAAGTAGATGGATTTATATAAAATCCACCTACTTTTTTTCATTAAGAAATGGCGATGAAGCTGTTGCAATGGTGAAACTATATAGACTTGTTACTTTCATTTACAATTTTCATTACCATCTCAAATCTATTAAAAGGTGTTATAAAATAAAGACCATCCACATGAGGTTTTATTTTATTAGCTATTTCCACAGCTAAATTTACCCCAACAGCTTCGGCTTCTTCTTTAGTCATATTTATATGGAATCTATCTAGATAAACATCTGGTATAGAAATTCCAGGAACTTCGTTATTCAAAAATTGAGCATTTTTATATGTAACAATAGGCATTATGCCTGCTAGAATTTTTACATCATGCTCTTTTTTTAGCTTTATAAGATATTCAATTGATGCATCATCATAAAGAGGTTGAGTAAGAAAAAAGGTAGCACCTTTATCTATTTTCTTTATCATTCTAGATACTTCAGCATCTTTGTTTATCACATTTAAATTAAGAGCACCACATGAAGTTATTTCATCTTTTTCAAAAGTACCTTTATTCATTTCAGAAATAAGCTCCATTAATTTAATAGAGTTTAAATTAAAAACACTTTTTGTGGAGTGTTTATCTACGTCGGCCACAGGGTCACCAGTAACCGCCAAGATATTTCTGATTCCCTCTATATGAGTAGCCAGCAATCCGGAGCGAAGAGCATTTATATTTTTATCTCTACAACAAATATGGGGCATAGTATCTATTCCGATTTCTCTTTTGATTTTTGCAGCAATCATAAGAGAATCTACTCTTGCAATAGCTCTAGGAGAATCTGCAACAGTTACCAAATCCACATTATTATCTTTACAAACCTGTGCTCCATGCATAATCTTTTCTATAGAAGTATCATAAGGAGGATCAAGTTCCACTGCAATAACAAATTCATTTTTTTCTAATTTATTTAAGAAAGCATTATCTTTTTTAGTAATTAATGAAGTTTTTATTGAATCATCATGAAAAAAATGAGAATCATCAGCAGTATTTTTATTCAAGGATTCCGATAACTTTTTTATATGAGAGGGCGTTGTACCACAACAACCTCCTATAATTTTAGCACCCAACTTTTTTACATCAAACATTATCTCACTAAAATATTCTGGATTGTTAACATAAATAGTTCTTTCATTAACTAATTCAGGATAACCAGCATTAGGCAGTACAGAAACAATATCACTGAATATATTTAATTTCTTTAGATGTTTGTATAAATGAGTGGGACCAGAACCACAATTAAATCCGTAAGCATCTATATAAGTTATTGATTTTACTTCTTCCACAAAAGTGTTTATGCTAATTCCTTTTCTTGAAAGACCATTTAATCTGATCGCAAATTGAGTTAGTATAAAAACAGTAGAATCTTTTTCTTTTATATACTCTGAAATTTCCTTCAAATATTCTAAACTGCTAAAAGTTTCAAACACAAAAATCTTAGCACCTAGATTTAGAAAAGTATCCACTATAAATTTATATTCATTTAAAATATCTAGATCAGAATCTTCAACCTGATTTTTAGGAATAGGGCCAATACTAGCACCTATAAAAACAGAAGTGTTTTTAGTAGCAACTTCAGCAATTTTATAACCTTTTTCAATAACTTCGGATACCTTTTCTCTTGAAACTTCTAAGGAAACAGAGTTAGCAGAAAAAGTATTGGTTCTAATTAATTTAGCACCTGCTTTTATATAATCTTGGTGTATTTTTTCTATGATTTCTGGGTTGTTAATATTAGCAAATTCGCATAAAGACGAATAATCTTTAGTTAATTCTGAATAATAAGTACCCATGGCTCCATCGGTAATTAAAACATTATTTTTTAAATATTCCTTAAGCATAGTTTTCTGTCTCCTTTCAAAATAAACTCCCCAAAATTTGTTTTGAAAATTATTACTCTTTTATGTATGAACAACAATAATCTGTAGTTTCTTTAACTATTAATTTAAAACTAGAATTTGCAGGTACTTCAAATTCACTACCCCCAGTGAAATTCACCCACTCATCATTTCCAGGCAATTTCACATCTAAATTCCCAGCAGTAATCTCCATTAATTCTTTAAGTTCTGTACCAAATTCATATTCTCCAGGTAACATAATTCCTAAAGTTTTCTTTTCTCCATTATGGAATAAAACTACTCTGCTTGTAACTTTGCCCTCAAAGTAAATATTCGCTTTCTTTACAATCGATACATTTTCAAAATTCCCCATTTTATTTCCTCCCTATTGATGATTAATATTATAATTATACATATTAATGGGGGAATATTCAATAAAATCTATTGCAAAAATAGATACTATAGACAAACCATACGTAAACTTAATTTATTCATGTCAAAAATCTCCACGTTTCAAGGAATTTTGGACAAGTATAAATTTATAGTTGAAGTGGTTTGTCTATAGGGATCCCACTGTGAAACTTAATTTATAGTTGAAGTGGTATGTCTCTAATAATAAATGTCCGAAAACTCAATATTGATTTTCTCCACATATAGTTCACTATCTATCTCCCGATACTTATGAGAGCTTTCTTCAGACGCTACTAAATTTACAGGAATTTCAACAATGAATTCAGAACCTTCATTACTACCACTTATTAAGTGTATAGAACCACCATGCATTTCTACTAAAGATTTAACTAAAGTAAGACCGATTCCACTACCTTCCTTTTTTCTGGTTAATAAGGAATCAACTTGAGCAAATCTTTCAAAGATGATTTTTTGTTTATCTTCTGGTATACCGATACCAGTATCTTTTACTGATATAACAATACTTTGATTTTTATCAAAAATACTAACTTGAATTATATCATTGGCATTTGTAAATTTTATTGCATTAGATATAAGATTTAGAATGATTCTCTCCATAGCATCGGGATCAAAGGCCATTATTTTCTCTTCTATTTCTGTATCGAAAATAATTTCTTTTGATTGACTTTCTATGTAATTTACAGTCGATAAAGTTATATTCTCGACTACTTCTACAATATTTCTATTTTGAAAATTTAAATCTATAAAACCTGAATCAATTTTAGTAATGTCAATTATATTATTTACTAATCTTAAAAGTCTATAACTATTTTGTTTAAAAATCTTTATGTATTTGTCTACTTTGGCATTGTTTAGAGAGTTGTTATTATTGTGTAATTCCATTAATTGTGTGGTTGAGAATATTAGATTCAAAGGTGTTTTTAGTTCGTGAGATATATTTGAGAAAAAAATAGACTTTTCCTTATCTCGTTCAACAGATGCTTCTAACATTCCTTTATTTTCTCTAATTAATGTGTTAAAACTATTTGATAGCAAAGATATTTCATCGTTTGTATCAATATCGGATTGCACAGATAAATCTCCTTCTGTTGCAATTTCAATATAATCTTTTAATTTATTAATAGGTTTTATTATTAAATTTATATGATAGTATAATAATAGGGTTATAATAAGTATAAAAACAATTGATGCTATGATGATTATTTCTTTTAATTTTAACAAAGATAATGTCATATCACTATAAATAACAGAAATTGCCAAACTGAAGTCTACTGTTTTTAACGGCTTGTAGGATACAAACTTTTTCTCGTTTTTGTATAAATAATATTCTGTACCTTCTTCACCTTGTTTCATTTTAGCAACAAAATTAACTAATGTAGGATCTTGATTAAGTACATAGTCATATGTGTATAGAATCTTCTTGTCAGGGTGAGCTATCATTAATCCCGTAGAATCCATCATATATGCATATCCGTTATTTGCGTATTTTTCTTCATTTATTAAATCTGTTATGTAAGAAAGTTTTACTGTACCGCCTATTAACCCTTTTACTTCACCATTTTCATCCTTTATAGGAGCAGAAATCACTATAATCGGATTATTGCTAGATTTAGATAGTATTGGATGAGACACTGTGGTATTACCTTTCATGGTTTCTTTAAAATAGTCTCTATCTGCAATATTTCCAGAAACCCCGCCTGTAGTTAAGAAATTACCATCTAAGTCGCTCAATAAAATTGATTCAAACTCTGAAAAGAATTTTGCGTTAGAGGACACGTATTCCTTTAGTTTTTCATAATCTAAATTACTTACTGAGTCCAAAGATGAAAGCAAATTCATTGTTTCTTTCCATCTTTCAAAATCGCAGTCTATTTCAATAACTAGTTTATCAATTTTTTCTTCTGATAACTTTTGATAGTGACTAATGATTAATCTTTCAAAATAATTAAAAGTAATTACGGAAAAGCAAAACACGCCCAATGATGTAAGAAAAATTACTGGAAATATAATTTTCTTTTTTAAACTCTTCATAATGTCACCACTCAGTTCTATATAAATAAGATTAGATTCCTTTCATATTATACAGCCACTTATTTCTTATGTAAACTTTATTTTAATATATTAACAAGCTGAATCTAAAGGCGAATAACTACCTTTGGGCTAAAAAAATGTTTTTGGTGTAACAAAATTAGCTTTTGTAAAATATCTTAATATTAGAGTGCTACAGGAGGTAAATAATGAAATATGAAATTATAGATTGTATAGACTCTGGTACAGAATATTGACCTTGCAAACTAGCAGAAACTGGAGATTGTATTCTTTGTTCTCAACTTTCAGGTAAGTGTTTTTGTGATTGCACAAATTGGAAGGGAACTTGTATTTATCAAGAGTATTTTTGGAATGGTGAAAAAGCAAAAGAAGGCAGAAAAACCTATCGATGTAATATAATCAAGAAAAAGCTTTTATTCAAAGATGTTATATTATTAACAATTCTTCTTCCGCATAATATTGTAAGAGATCTACTGCCACCAGGTAGTTTTGTGTTTTTAAGAAATCCGAGTTGTGATATTTTACACAATGTACCAATTTCAATAATGGAATCAGATATCACAGAAAATACTATAACGGTAGCTATTGAAATAAAAGGAGTAAAAACTAAGAAAATAGATGAGCTAGTAGAAGGTGAAAATATTATGGTAAAAGCACCATTTTGGAATGGTGATTTTGGATTAAAACATATTATTGAAAAAAAAGAAGGAACCTCGTTATAATAGCAAGAGCAATTGGGCAAGCACCTATGATTCCTGTAATGAAAAAGCTTTATTCTAATGGAAATAAAATTATAGTGGTGATTGATAAAGCAAATTATGATGAAGTATTTGTAGAAAAATATCTTAATGAGTGTAATGCAGAAGTTATTTTGTGTAACACTTTTCAAAATGGAGAAATAAGTGAAGAGTTAAAAAATATAATAGATGCAAAGATCCAAGAGTACGATATTAATCTCATCCATGTATCAGCAGCAGATATTTTAATTGTTAAGACCATGGATTATATAGCAGGAAGAGTTCCGCTTAGTTGTTCAAATAATGCAAAAATGAGTTGTGGTGAAGGGATTTGCGGTGCATGTACTGCCAGATTTAAAGGGCATAAAGTAAAAAGACTTTGTAAACTTCAAACTGATCCTGAATTTATATTTGAAGGGAGAAGATTTATATGAAAGTTGTTATTATTGGAGCAGGTTGGGCAGGTTGTGCAGCGGCTATTTCAGCTAAAAAAGCGGGTGCAGATGTTGCATTATATGAAAAAACTGATATGCTTCTAGGGCTTGGAAATGTAGGCGGCATAATGAGGAATAACGGAAGATATACTGCTGCAGAAGAACTTATAGAGCTTGGGGCAGGGGATTTAATTAATATAACAGATGAAAACTCTAGACATAAAAATATTGCATTTCCGGGACATGAACATGCTTGGCTTTACGATGTAAATATTATAGAAGCAGAAGTTAGAAATCATTTGAAGTCCCTAGGGATTGAAATGCATTTTATGAAAAGAGCAATAGATATAAAAAATGAAAATGGAAATATCAAAGGTGTTTATTTTGCAGAAGGAGAGTATGTTGAATGTGATTCGATAATAGAAACCACTGGTTCCACTGGACCTATGGGGAATTGTTTGAGATATGGCAACGGTTGTTCAATGTGTGTTTTGAGATGTCCAGCTTTTGGACCTAGAGTGAGTTTAAGTTCTAGGGCAGGAGTAATGGATCTTCAAGCAGAAAGGGACAAAGATAGTTTAGGGGCAATTAGTGGAAGTTGTAAGCTTTGCAAAGACAGTTTAGATAAATTTATTGTTGAGGAATTAGAAAAAACAGGAGTTTATATAGCAAAACTCCCACCAGAGGATGTTAATTTAGAGAAACTAAAAGGAAAAGTTTGTCAACAGTATGCTTTGAAAGAATTTGCAGAGAATCTTATTTTACTTGATACTGGTCATGTTAAGTTGATGACTACTTATTATCCTTTAGAAAAATTAAGAACCATTAAAGGCTTCGAAAGAGCAAAATATATTGACCCTTATGCAGGGGGGAAAGGTAACTCTATTAGATATCTTTCTGTAGCGCCTAGAACTGATGATATGAAGGTAAAAGGTGTTAAAAATATGTTTTGCGCGGGAGAGAAATCTGGTTTGTTTGTAGGGCATACAGAGGCAATTTGTACAGGCGCTTTAGCGGGGCATAATGCGGTAAGATATAATTTAGGAATGCCTTTATTAGTACTACCTAAAGCTATAGCTATTGGAGATATAATTGCTTATGCAAATTATAAAATGATGACTCCAGAAGGCAGAAGAACTAGATATACTTTTGCAGGATCAGAGTATTTTAATAGAATGAAGAAATTAAATTTATATACTATAGATAGTGATGAAATTGCTAAGAAAATAGATAAATGGAATTTGAGCGGAGTTTTTGAGGAACAATTGATTTAGAAGAGAAAATGCTAACATCTGTTATCACAATAGGTATACTCAATCAAAAAAGGTGAGATTAATCCACTCATCTTTTTTTGTTGTGTTTAAATTAATATTTAATTATTAATAATCAAAAAAAATTGAAATATTTTTTCAAAAAAGAGTTTATAACTTGTATATACAATGTAATACATTTTGTGAGGATTTAATTGTAAAATATAAATTATTAAAATTAAATTCGAGAAAGAGGGGGAAATGAATGGCTACAGTTAAATGGATTAAACTTTCTATAGAATTGTTTGATGATGAAAAGATTGATTTTATACAAAGCTTGCCCGAAGGAGATTCAATACTTGTTATTTGGGTTAGATTACTTGTTTTAGCTGGTAAATGTAATGATGATGGATACATCTATCTTACCGAAGAAATTCCTTATACAGAGGACACTTTAGCTTTTAAATTTAGAAAACAAACTAACATTGTTAAATTGGCACTAGAAACTTTTCAAAGGTTAAATATGATTAGCGTTGATGTAAAAGGGATACAGTTATGTAATTGGAGTAAATATCAGAACCTTGAAGGTATGCAAAAAATCAAGGAGCAAACAAGGAAAAGAGTTGCTAAACATAGACAAAAGAAAAATGAAATAGAAGCTCCCGCAAAAGAGGAAACTTGTTGTAACGTTACAAGTAACGTTACTGAAACGTTAAATAACGCTCCTAGAGAGAAGAGAGAAGAGAGAAGAGAGAAGAAAGAAGAAAGAAGATATAGATAAAGAAGAAGAGAAAAGAAAAGAAGAAGAGAGAGAAAAAGATATAGATAAAGAAAAAGATATAGGTAAAGATGTAGAAAAAGATATAGATAAAGAAAGAGAAAAAATAAAAGAAGAAAATAATTCAATGTGGTTTAATGATTTTTCTCTTGAATTATTGACCCTGTAAAAAATTTTGTGTAAACTGAATAAAAACAACTTCTTCTTGGCAATAATTGAGATAACAATATATTACAAGAAGGAGTTTTTTATATGTCAAATTTGTCGAAAGAATTATTAAGAGAATATATCCAAGAACAAAAATTCACTAGCTCAACAGATATATTAGATGCATTAAAGGATATGTTTAGAGATGTTTTGCAAGAATCTCTAGAAGCTGAAATGGATGAAGCCTTAGGATATGGAAAATACGATAGTACTGAAAAAACTAGTCCTAATAGTAGAAATGGTCACTCAAAGAAAACTATTAAAACTGAGCTTGGCCCTATTGGTATCAATATACCAAGGGATAGAAATGGCGATTTTGAGCCTAAGATAGTGCCTAAACACCAAAGAACTGTTGATGGCATAGATGATAAAATCCTAGCACTCTATGCAACTGGAATGACAACTAGAGATATATCTGAACAGATAAAAGGATTATACAGCGTAGACGTAAGTGCAGAAACCGTATCAAATATAACAAATAGAATATTACCATTAGTATCAGATTGGCAAAACAGGCCATTAGAAAGGGCCTATTCATTTGTTTTTATGGATGCTATACACTACAAAGTACGAGAAGATAAACAGGTTGTTATTAAGGCAGCATATGTTGTGATAGGTGTGAATTTAGATGGTGAAAAAGAAGTCTTAGGCGTATGGATTGGAGCTAATGAAAGTAGCAAATTCTGGCTATCTGTACTAAATGATCTTAAGAACAGAGGCGTTGAAGATGTGCTTATATTCTGTGTTGACGGGTTAGCAGGATTCAAAATTTCCATTACTTGGAGATAATATACCTATAGGGTAAATAATTTAAACGCCAACAATTTACAAAACTAGACACAATCAGAGCTTTACCTGATCCTAAAAGTTATAATTATTTCTAAGAAGAAAATTAGAATACACAAAAATATTTACACCCTCAAGTTTTCAGTTGGAATTGTGATAAAAAAGCATGCCCCTTCACCTTCATTACTGTGAGCTTTAATATTTCCACCATGGGTATCTACAATCCATTTAACAATTGATAATCCAAGGCCTGAACCACCCAAATCTCTAGTTCGAGCTTTATCTACTCTGTAAAAGCGATCAAATATGTTAGGTAAGTCTTCTGGAGAAATACCTATACCATTATCTTTTATTTTAATTTCTACTTTATCACCATAACATTTACTATTAATTCTAATTCGACAGTCTTTCTTTGAATACTTTATACTATTATCTATAATGGCTCTCATCATTTGCTTAATAAGTCTTCGATCTGAATAAAGCAATGCCGCTTCATTTATATCATAATTGATATCAATTTCTTTATGAATAATCTTATTTTCTTTCACTATTTCAATAATAAGTTCATTTAGCCAAAATGTGTTTTTTTCAAGTTTCATAATATCATTATCATTTTTTGCTAGGAAGAGTAATGTATCTAAAAGTTTCGTCATGTTTGAAATTTCTTTTTTGATGGAATCAATTCCTTCTTCCAAGACCTTAGGGTTATTTTTTCCCCATCTGCTTATAATATCAATGTAACCTTTTATTACGGCAAGAGGTGTTGCCAGTTCATGAGAAGCATCTAATGCAAAACGATTCTGTTTTTCATAGCCGTATTCAATACTACTAATCATAGTATTGAAGGTATCTGCTAGTCTTTTAAGTTCATCATCAGGTCCATCTATATTAATTCTCTTAGTAAGATCGCTTACACTTATTTCTTTTGCTTGATTTGTAATCTTCTCAATTGGCTGAAGTGCTTTCTTACTCATTAAAAATCCAAGAATAATTGAAACACCAAAAGCTACTATATTAATGATAATAAGTATCCAAAAGAGAACTACGATGAATTCTCTTTCATTATCCATATCTTTAATAACTTGTATATAGAGAACTTCATTCTTAGAATTTATAAATTCATTATTGAGATATATTAAGTTGCTTTCCCCTAGTTCTAATGAATTAGGTTTTAATGTTTTATCCATAGGAATTTTCAAATCATAAATTTCCCCGGTGCTAAATATCACTTCATTATTTTTACGCAGATTTAAATCTACATTTTCATTCATTTGAGAAATATCATTCAAATCCTCATTGTTTAAATCTTTACTAGAATTCAATTTATGCTGAATAGTTTGACTAACATTTTCTATCTCTTGATAAGATTGATTATATAAATAATACTTTGTGCTAAACAAAATGATAGCACTCATGCAAATCAAGGTTATAAAAAAGAAAAGTGTATATTTCATTGTCAATCGAAAGGTTATCTTTTGCATATTGATTTTAACCCATTTCATCTTTTCGCTCCTTAATGGTATAGCCCACACCTCTAACAGTTTGAATCAATTTTGTATTGTATGGATAGTCAATTTTGTTTCTAAGATATTTTATATACACATCTAGTATATTTGTATCCCCAACGAAATTATAGCCCCAGACTTTATTTATTATTTGATCTCTAGTTAGTACAATTCCTTTATTATTAGCAAGATATTCTAACAACTCGTATTCTTTCTTTGTAAGTTCGATAGACTCTCCCTGTTTTGATACTTCCCTTGTTAAAATATTAATGGACAAATCTTTGATTTTAATTTTAGCAAGATCAACATTATCCATTTTGGATCTTCTTAGAGATGAACGAACTCTAGCTAAAAGTTCCTCCATTTCAAAAGGTTTAGTAATATAATCATCTGCTCCCATATCTAAACCAATGACACGATCAGTAAGGTCCCTTTTGGCAGTTACCATAATTATAGGCACGGGAGAATGTTTTCTAATTTTTCGACATACCTCCATTCCATTAATATGGGGAAGCATCAAATCAAGTAAAATCAAAGCATAATTATTCTTTTCAAATAACTCTAAAGCTTTTCTCCCATCTGAAGCTGTATCAAAAGTATAACCTTCATACTCAAATTCTAGTTCTAGAATTCTTAGAATTGCCTTATCATCTTCAACTATCAATAAATCTTTTGTTGTCATATTATTCCTCCATATCTATAAATGAGGAAAAGAGCTATAAACAGCTCTACTTCACTTTGTATTTTCTTTTTCTTATTCCGTATATTACGCCTACTATACCTAACAGGAGAAGGGGTTCGGCAACTGCAACTGACATAGTCAGAGGCTTATTGATTTTAGTATTTCCTATAATTTCTATTGGTATAGCATTACTTGAAGTTATCATATTATTTTCTTTTGTGACTACAGTAACATAAAGGTAATAAGTACTAGTATATACAAACCTTATGGGCAAATCAACCATTTGAGCTTCTCCTGCTTTTATGGACTTAATATAAAAAGGTTTGTCTGCGCTATAATCTTCTAAGTTAACGGTCATATTCTTCTTTATATCCGCCATGGTAATATAGGCTAAAACTTCATTTATATCCTTACTGCTATTATTGGTGATTTTAACTTTAACGGTTTCTTCTCTGCCAGGATAGTCTTTTATGCCATGGGGAGAAAGTAATTCAACTGTAAAATCATTTTTTGTTTCACTAGCAAAAACAAACACTGTGGTTAAATTAAAAGCTAGAATAATTGCAAGCAATATTACGCTAAATTTTTTCATTTTTATTCTCCTCCTTCAAAGTTAAATTTTTTCACAGCAACAACTAATAAAAAATAACTTAAAATTACATAAAGTATAATTGGGATGATGTACTGTGATAAGGATAACAAACCTTGTCTATTAATAATTACACCTTTCATCAAATTAATTGTATTAGAAAGTGGACTTATACCATCTAAAATCATACCAAAACCAGCTTTCTTCATTGTTGTTGATAAAAAAGAAGGTATTGCTGTTATTAAAAATACTAGGATAGATGTAATCATGGCATTTTTTGAGGATCCCATGATAATGGACAGACTAATAGAAATATTGGAATATATGAAAATCATAGCTGTTCCAGTAATTAAGATAAATAAAATTACCAGATAACCAATACCTGTACCAGAACTCAATGTCATCATATATGGTAAAGACACAAGAAAAATCATTAACCACATGAACATTGTTCCTATAAGTTTTCCATTTGCCAACTGGATGCCAGAAATTGGTGTTAACATTAAGCTTTCTATTGTACTTTGCTCTTTTTCATTTGAAAAACTAACAGATGCTAAGATGATTGATATCAATAGTGAAACACCCAAGATCATTTTCCCCATGGTAATCATTACTTCTGTCTGAGCCAATAAACTCAATTCTTTCACAGTAATAAAGCTGTAAGTCATACCACTAAATAGCACTGCAACAACAAATAACCATAATACACCTTTCATTGCGAAAAAGTTTTCTTTGATCTCTTTTTTAACGATATTCCAGTTCATTATTTCACCACCTTTTCATTTGAGTCTGTAACAAGTTTTAAGAATATATCTTCAACAGTTGTTTTATATTTTGTGATTTCATAAATATCTAACTTTTCTAAGAATAGACTTTGAACTATTTCTTGTTTTATTTGGTCACTTAAGGCATCCTTTTGCAAAATAATCCTTATCCCTTCTTCAGTAATTTTAACATTTTCAGCTAAGTTCATTTTTTCAATAATCATTTTAGCCTTTTCATCCTTTGATGTTCTTATGTGGATGATTTCTTTAGGGGAGTGCTTTTGTTGGAGGTTTAATATAGTGTCTTCTTCTATGAGTTTCCCATTCTTCACAATAGCAACTTTATTACAAAGAACCTCAATATCTTTTAATAGATGTGATGTAATAAATACTGTAATATTCATACTTCTATTCAATTCTTTTATCAATTCATGAATATCTCTTTGTCCTGTAGGATCTAAACCTAAAGTTGGTTCATCTAAAAAAACTACTTTTGGTTGATTTATTAATGTTTTTGCAAGGCCTAATCGCTGTTTCATTCCCCGCGAAAATTGGCCAATAAGTGTGTGACTTCTCTTGCTTAATCCAACTTTATCAAGTAAATAGGTGACATGTTGGTGAGCATTAGAGTTTTTAGAGTCAAACAACTTGTAAAAATATATTAAATATTCATATGCTGTCATCCAATCATAATATCCATGGGATTCTGGTAAAACGCCAATCACCTTTTTAATTTCTAAATTATTTTCTCTTACTTTCATGCCGTTTATAATAACTTCACCTTCACTTGGATTTAATAATCCAGTTAACATTCTAATGGTTGTAGTTTTACCAGCACCATTTGGTCCTAAGAATCCATAAATATCTCCTTCTTCTATCGTAAGATTCAAATTATCCACGGCTTTAAATCCGTTCTTATAAATTTTAGTTAATTTTTTTGCTTGAATCATATTTCCGCCTCCTCGTAGTATATAACTGAGTATACAACAGGTTTCTTAATTAACTATAAGTTGAATCTGAGAAAATTCTCAGATTTATTATTTCTAATGTTTTTTAAAAGATGTACTAATGTAATGTGAATATATCCCCTCATTTTAAATTTAAACATTTTACTAATATGCTCATGTTAAAGCCATGTTAAAATTTTGATAAAATGCTTAGTTATTTGATATAATATTCAATAAAGTCTAAAATTGGAGGCAAATAAATGAATTACATAATACAATTATTAAATGATTATGGATATATAGTATTGTTAGTAGCATTAATGTTAGAACTAATAGCCTTGCCATTGCCAGGAGAAGCCTTGATGACTTATTGTGGGTATATAATTTATCAACATAAAATGAATTGGCCGGTAAGCATTTTGGTTGCAGCAACTGGAACCATAATTGGCATAACTTTGTCATATTATTTAGGGAGTTTATTAGGTTTATCTTTCTTTGAAAAATATGGTCATTATGTTCATTTGAATAAAAAAAGATTAGAGAAGATATCCAATTGGTTTGATAAATATGGTAATAAATTACTAGTCATAGCGTATTTTATTCCAGGAGTAAGACATATTACTGGCTACTTTTCAGGTATAACCAAAATTTCATATAAAAAATTTGCTGTACATTCTTATGTTGGTGCCATATTATGGACCGGTACATTCATATCATTAGGAAAAATTCTTGGTTCTAATTGGGAAAAATATCATAACTTAATAAAAAAATATTTAATTATAGGTAGCTTGATAATTACATTTATTCTCATGTTTATTTGGATTTATAAAGCTTATAAAGTGAAAATTTATGAATCTACATTTGAATTACTTGATAAAGGTTTAGTGCTATTTCATTCTCTTGGTAAAATCAAAATTATAATTGCAGGTATAGCTGTAGCTTTTTTAGGTTTTTCATTAATGGTGGTAGGAATTATTCAAGATTACTTAGCAGCTGAATTTAATGACTTTGATGAGATAGTTAGATTTTTGGTATCAAGTATTTTTACTGAAAAATGGGCTAAAGCAATGCAGATATTTGGAAATGCATCAAATTCAAATACGTTAATATTAGTAGTGTCAATTATAGTGATTTGGATTTTAGTAAAAGGATGTAATAAAATTCATGAACTAAAATTCTTGGGGATTCTGTTATTTGGAACTGAGATATTAAACTATGTGTTGAAAGTTATTTTTCATAGATTAGGTCCAACTCAAATAGGATACACTTTCCCAAGTAGCGAAAGTTTAACGGTAATTGTAGTTTATGGGTTTATAGCGTATATCATACCACGATATTCCTCAAAAGCTTGGATTAATACAATTATTATTGGAGCCTCACTGGCAATTTGTATTCTTTCAGGATTGAGTATGATATATTTTAATTTTGAATATCCAAGTGATGTTGTAGCAGGATATGCATTTGGTGGGGTTTGGCTTAGTTTGAACATTATTCTTTTAGAAGTTTATCGAATTTTACCTAAATTGAAATTTAACAAAAATTAAAAATTTATAAATTCCTCGTATAATAAAAAGAGGCAGCTTTGCCTCTTTTTATATAACTCTATTTCATTAAATCCAATGATTCGTTGATATCAGTTTGGCAGGTTGAAGCATCTGGATTTTTTGTTCGTACATCAGAAAGCACAACATCGATGGAGTCATCAATTGTGGTCCATTTGTTAGAATCAATAGCCTTAAGTCGTGCGGCTGATTGATCCCACTTAGTTTCAAGATCTTTGGCTCTTTCTTTGGCTGAAGGCATATCATTGTTAACAACATAAGCTAAGGTATCTTGTTCAATAGCAACAAAATCCATCAGTTCTTGGGAAGTTAGACCCATGGGTGCTGAAGCACGGGCTTCTTCAGCAAGGGTGGATGTTCTCATTATGTAGCCGGCAACGGAAACGACTAGAAATAAACTTAGTACAATTGCTACTTGCACGAAGGTATTACCTTTGCTGTTTGTTTCAACAATCGGTTTAACAATTAAGTCCTTTTTAGTTAAAGTCAAAAATATGATAGTTACAACAATGGCCAGTAAGAAGATAATACTAGTAATTGTTGCGCCAAAGCCTAAACCACCATTTTCATGAGTTTGAGATAGCAAATCTCCAATAGAGGCACCTAGTGGTCGGGTCATAATATAAATAATCCAGAAGGATAAAATCGAATTAAGCCCGAATTTCCAAGCTATGGACACTGAAATAATGACGCCACAGATAATAAGTCCGGTTACGAGATAACCTAACCCCAATGCTTCTGCCATTAAGTCTCCTGAAGCCGTACCTAGTGCAAAAGTGAAGAAGATACTAAGCCAATAGAAGGATTCTCGTTTTGTAGTGAAAATGGAATGAATGGATAGTGTTTTTTCGGAACGGTACCATACGGCAAAGGTTATAACTAAAGCGATACTAAAGAAAATTGTACTAAATTCAAGTGGCACACCGATTTCGTCAGTAAAATAGTCTGTGACTAGTGTACCAAAAACACTGATTAGGACAACAGATAGCCAGTAAACACTTGGAACATACTTTGTTTTTTTGAATTGAAAGTAAAGAACTATGGCTAATACCACACCCATTGCCACAGCTGTTCCTACTAATCCGAAGCCCATATTAACGCTTAAAAAGTCTGAGAACGTTTCTCCCACGGTGGTACATAATACTTTGATAATCCAAAAAAAGATAGTGATTTGAGGAACTTTGTTAAGCATTTTTTTCATAGTAGTTTGTTTGTTCATAAATTAAAGCCTCCTGTGAAGTTATTTATTTTACTTGTTTGTTTTATTTCCGCATTGAGAGCAGAAATAATCGTTTTTATTTACAGTAGCGTTACAGTGGATGCAAGTGTCGTAGAGCTTATCACCACAAGTTGTGCAATATTGGTTGTTTTTGTTTTGCATGAGACCACATGAGCGGCAACTAACACCGGATTGTTTATAAATCAAGAACACAAAAACACCAGCAAGATTTGTAAATAATACTATAATACCCCATAAAACTGCATTCAGTTTTGCTTTATTTGCATTTGCATAAACCCAGATGGCAACGATAACCCAATAGAGCATAAAGAAAAATGTGGCTATTGCGGCTGTGATTTTTAGACTCAAAGTATCACCATGGATAAGTTCATTGCTTTTAATAAAATAAATGCGTTCCCCTGTATTTTGGCAACTAATGTAGCTTAAAAAATAACGAAATTTATCTTGAGAATTCTGTTGAAAAAAAATTTCATCATTGTGCTCTCGTTGCATGAGATGTTCGTAATCTTGTGAAATATCTGATAGAGCTATAGTTTCAATGTTAACTAGACTAAAACTTAGGTTTGGATTTTCTTTTAAAATAAATGCTTTACTTTTTTCAGCTTTGTCAGGCATTAGGGTAAAAGTTCCTTTTGTAGCAAATTCTGAATTTTGTGCTGAAAATGTGACGTTATTCTTATTATCTAGGATGAGCACATCTAAGATAGTAGGGTTTTTCTGTACGAAAGTTGTTAGTTCATCCTTAAGCTCTTTCGTAGATGCTTCATCCTTTTCGATTCTTTCGCTTATAGTGTTATAGGCATATGCAAAGGATATTTTGTCACGAAAGACATAGCATAAGTATGACGTGCATGCAATGCTGGCAATGAGTGCAGAAAATGCATAAAATACTATTAATTTCTTGAAATTAATTTTCAGAATCAGGTTGTTAAAAAAGTTCATATTGCTCTTCCTCCAAGTTTTTTATTGTTTAACATGATAGGGATGAGGACTAACAGACAGAAAGCGAAATAAATAATAACAGGTGAAGCTAAAAGGAGTAGGTTTATGCCTATAAAAATCGTGATAATGGGTAAAGTAATAAACAATATACAACCGAGTATAAAGAATTTGGTCCACATTTCCTCAGATTTTTTTTCACTTATTTCTACACATTTTCTTTGAATTTCACCTTGTAGATTTAAAATAAGTTGGTCTTTTTTATCCATGTTAGAATCTCCTTTACTTAAAAATTTTTCTTAATGTAACCATACCGCTGTGAATTCTGCTTTTTATTGTTTTTATTTGCGTTTTTTGTTTTTCGGCAATTTCCGCCAACGTTAATCCTTCCAAATACTTGAGTTTGATAGCTTCAGCTTGTACGTGTGGAAGGTCTGATACTCTCGCTAGTATTTCTTCAAAATCAAGGGATTGAAAATAATCAAAGGTATAGTCATCGACGGAAATTACAACACTTTCAATATCCACAAACTCAACGCTATTTTTTCTTAAAGAATCAATGTAACATCGTTTGGCTATTGTCAAGAGATAAGTTGAAAAGGTTGCTGTACCATATACACTATAAGTATCAATGGACTTTATCATTTTCAAAAAAGTTTCTTGAGTGAGGTCATCACTAAGTATTTCATTTTCAGTCAGCTTCCTTAAGAATTTTGAAACAAAGGGATAATAATATGAGATTAAGTCGTTAAAAGCTTGTTTGTCTCCTTTTTGACTTGCTAAAATTAATAAAATATCATTCAAATGTCCACCTCGTCTTTTATCTTGGAATTTTTCAAAAAATTACTCTCTAACTATTACACGTAGGAAGTTTAAAAAAGTTGATATAAATTCAAAAATAATTTAATTACTTGGGAAATTTCATTCAATTCTAACCTTTTGTTAATATAGTGTCAATGTGCATTTTAAAAATATCAAATTTAACGTCATAATTTATTTTTTAGCATTAAATGATTAATTTGCTTATTTGGGAGTGAATATCATAGAAAAATATTACCGTGAAAAATTCCGTGGCAAATGGGAATAATAATGCAATATTTTCTATTACTCAAGCAAAAAAGTCTTTGAGCAAGGTTGAAAATGATTGCTATAGTGATAATTTTATAGCACCAGAAAAAACATTAGTTAAGGATTATTTAAATATTTGGATAGATAATCATGCTATAAATCTAGAATCAACGACTTTATATTGTATTTAAATTTGATATAATAATATAAAGTGGTATTTTCCAAAAGGATGTGATAACTTTTAATTTTAGTATAGAAAGCATGAATATTTCATAGTGCTTTTATTAAAGATTTAGATTTAATAAATGAATGATACTAATGATTAAACAAAAAGGAGCTGATAAATTTGTACTTATTTCAGGTTATTTCTTTTATAGTAGAAGTAACCTTTCTTTTAGGCATAGCACTAATATTAATATTGAACAGTGATGATTTTCTTGAAAAATGGCTTGAAAGTAGGGTTGGAACTCCAAAAAAGAACTTTAATAATTACATTTTTGATGATAGTAAATATTCTTATCAAAAGACTAAAGGGGAACTAGGGGTAAAAATTGCTAATAAGATAGTTGCATACGGTTTTGCAGCGTTTTTTATATATTTTGCAATTCCATACGTAAAAGACATTCCACAATTAGTTACGGGAAATATTGAGTATACAAAATGGCGTGTTTACTCAGTAGAAAAAAGGGATAAAGATCTATATCATCGTATTAATGTTAATGGGAGAGAGATAAAATTTTTTTTTGAAGGAAACTTGATTGAAGGTAAGAATTATAAAATTGGATATCTAACTAATAGTAAAAGAGGTATTTATTTAGAGTTGCTTGACGATGATATGAAAACTCCTATAAAAAAGATTGGTTTTCCATTTAAGAGTATTTTATTTTACATAGCATTTTTTATTTGCTTAATTGGAATGCTTATATTATCATACAAAATTGGAGAGGTTTATAGGTATAAAATTTTCTTAATTGTATCTTTATTATTTTATCCAATAAGTATTGCTTATTTTGTATACTATGGTTTTAATACGGGAGAGTTGATATCACCCAATAATGTGGGATTCGCAGCTTTAATTGCTGGAGGAGTATGTTTGCTTTTCTTTATTCCATCAAAGATGTTGGTAACATGGAATAGATGGGATGAGGAAGGCCTTTTGATTTTTGCACAATTTATTGCTGTACTTGAGATTGGTTTTATAATTGCAATTATGTACAATTTATATATAATGTTAGTTAAATAAAATATGGATTTATATAGAAAAATTGAATAGACATTTTTATTTAGTGTATAATTATGATATAAAATAAAAGGTTTATTATATAGGGATCACAATGTGAAACTTAATTTATACTTGTTCCAAAAGCTCCGGCTTTTGGGAGTTTTGGGGCATGTATAAATTAATAGTTGAACTGGGATACCTATAATAACTGAAATAATGGTATATATGGGAATGGTGATATATAATTATAAATCACCGCAGCCATACATGGTGGAACCAGAAATGAAGGAATTAATATTTGAGTATGATGAAATGAAAAGAACAATGCATCCAGTTCGGCAAGCAGCTTTGTTTCATTTGAAGTTTGAGAGTATTCATCCCTTTATTGATGGAAATGGACAAACAGGGAGATTATTGTTAAATTTAGAACTTATGAAAGCCGGGTATCCTGCAATTAATGTAAAATTTGCAGATAGACGTAGATATTATGACTGCTTTACTGCATACAAAAATGAAAATATAGAACTTAAAAAGAAATTAGGGTTAATACCAAAAAGTAACACAAGTCCATATAGGGATATTTTAAACATAGATGAAAATAAAGTAATAACTAATGGTATTAATAATTATTCTTCTCCTAAAGAAAAAATAAAGCTATTTCTAAATATATTCAAAGGTAGGGAAGATGTTTTTGCTTTGAGGTGGGAAGGTGAAAATGGGAAAAGTGGATATAGCCCAGCTTATAGCAATGAGTGGAAAAAAGGGGTTTGTAATAAACCCAAAATAAAATGCTCTGAATGTTTAAATAGGAATTTAACGAAATATGATGAAGATATGGTTGAAAAACATTTATCAGGTAACAAAGTAGTAGGTATATATGCTTTACTAAAAGATGAAACTTGCAACTTTCTAGCGGTGGATTTTGATAAAAAGAGCTGGATGGAGGATGCAAAAGCTTTTAGAGAAACAGTTGTTGAAAATGGGATACCTTTAGCAGTAGAAAAATCTAGATAAGGAAATGGGGCTCATGTATGGATATTCTTCAAGAAACCGATAAAAGCCTCACAAGCAAGAAAAATTGGAACTTACTTGATATCATTAACTATGGAAAAAAGATACGAAATTGGATTAGACTCTTATGATAGACTTTTTCCTAACCAAGATACCATGCCCAAAGGTGGATTTGGTAATTTAATTGCACTCCCGCTTCAAAAAAAAGCAAGAAGTAATGGTAATAGTGAATTTGTGGATGGGAATTTTAATTCTTATGAGGATCAGTGGTTTTATTTATCAAATTTGAAAAAGGTAACAATTGAAAAAGTTGAAGAAATATTAAGTATAGTAGAAGAAAGAGAAAAAGAAGAATTAAATCAATAAAAAAGTTATAATGGTATATGATTAGGTGGATGATCAGATACCTATGCTTGAAAGAATGTATAAGAAGAGAGTTAAAGAGTATAAGAATATAGGGTATGAATTTATAAAGTAAGGAATTACTATCTTAGAAAAAGCATTATAAATATGATTAAAACAAAAGGCATTGATTATATTTTAAATAATTTTGAGTGCATATATATTAAAGGATGCTACTTACATAGAAAAGATTAACGAAGGGAAAAGAATTACTGCAAGTTTCGCAAATGCTCATAAAGTTAGTTACTATATGGCAGATGATAACAAAGCAGCTCCACATATTTTAAGGAATAAAGACAGAACGGTAAGAACTTTTCCACAGATAATAACATATTGTTATGATAAGTTTAATAAAAGTGAAAAGCTTTTAGAATACATAAAATTGATTATTAAAAACATCTAAAATAATTTCTGGACTACTAGTTTTTCAATGAAAGAAGAGCCCTTTTTTTGCCCTCCCTTTGCCCACCTGTGGAACAAAATAGAAGAGAATACATTGGTATAAATTAACACATAAAAAGCTGTAAAGGAGCTATTTAAGCGGCATAATAACTTTTGTCATTTGTCAAAGTTATTGGCAATATAGTTCTAGTACTTTTATTAAGTACATTAGTAGGTTATATGGTAAACTATAAATTAAATATATAGTATAGAAAACGGTGATAAAAAAATTACTTTGACACAAGTGAATTTTTATTTAAAATGTTTAAAAGAATTGTTACTTTTAATGCGATAATCCCAATTGATTCTATTGAAATGTTAGGAGAGGAGAAAGTGGGAAAAGAACCAATGAAAGATATCTATATATAGAAAGTAATGGTATGAATGATTGGAAATTCTGGGATGAATATATAGAAAAAGTGGTGGATTGGGTATCATAAAGTCAATAAATTAGAAAAAACAAAAGATCTTAAATTTAAACTAGTAGCGATTATAAGCTGCTAGTTTTTTTATTAGAATTAGAATATATGAAAAGTTTTATGTAATATTTGTATAGTTTGAGAAGTGAGGTTTGTTAGTTATTAGATGTATTATGATTTTTTATAAATAGTTGGTATTCATAAATAAGAAGATCCAATTCTTCACTGGCTTTAATAACTTCGCTAGACAAAAGATTTGATGAATCTTTTTCTATTAGAGAATTTAAATAATTTCTTTTTTCTTCTAAGTAAGTAGAACTATATTCCATGACTAGGACCTCCCCAATAACGCTCTATGCTTTATATAATACATTGAAGAGGATATTTTTTATATCAATGAAGATATAATTATTTTTTCTAATTTTAAAAGGAAGAATGATTTTGAATAAGTAAACAAAAAATTTCATATAAAAGAATTAGAATTTATCTATACTAAAGAAAATATATTTATTTTATTTAGTATAGATAAATAGCCATAAAAGTCACGAAATAACTTATCAATTTAGAAAACATATCAATATATTTTTTATTAAAAGTATATTGGAATTTATTACATTAAAATTGTGAGGAAAACTTATTGTCATAAGATTACAATCTACCATAATTCATCTCAGGTTTTTTCACCTATAGTTATTAATGGAAGTGAAAATAGTTTGATTTTAAAATTTTAGTAGCAAGATGTCCATAATTGATAAATTTTCTATAAATTACTTAGTATCTCTTGAACTAAAAGTTTGCTGGAAAGTAACACAATAGAAACCCCAGGCCCGGGATGAACGGAGCTGCCCACAAAATATAAATTTTTTATAGTGTCTGATTTTAAGTGAGGTCTAAAATAATTTGTTTGTGTAAGGGTAGGACTGAGTCCAAAAGCTGTTCCTCCATAGGAATTAAAGCTATCCTTTAAATCTTTTGGTGTGAAATAGCTTTCGTATAAAATATTTGATTCTATATCTTCAAGACCATTAATCTTTTCAATAGTGTAAAGAATCTTATCTCTCAAAAGTTTAATTGTAGTATCATCCCAAGTTATGGTATGAAAAAATAGATTAGGTACACGAACTACTATATTCAAGCATTCCCCTTGGATTTCTATCATGGTGCTGTCAATTTTAGTAGGACAATACATATAAAAAGAGGGTTCAGTTGGTAAATGACCTGTAAAAGCAAAATCTACGTTCTCTTTAAAGTTATCATTTAAAAATAAGTTATGAACTGAAAGTATAGGATATTTTTTCTTTAACCCTAAATAGATAATAAAGGTGGAGCAAGAGTATTTTAGGTTATTTAACTTAATAGGGGTATATTTTTCTTTATAGATATCATTTTTTATAAGTTTATCCATTGTATAAGGAAAGTCAGCATTACTTATTACTAAATCTCCAAAAATCTCTTTTTTATTTTTAGACTTTATACCAACAGCTCTACCATTAGAAATTAAAATTTCATCTACAGTATAATCAGTTATAATTTTTCCACCTAAATGGGAGATGACTTTTTCTAAAGCTTTAACATATGAGTACATGCCGCCTTTTAAATGCCACAAACCGTAAAGCTGACATACTACAGGTATTAAAGTGTAAATACTTGGCCCCTCATAAGGAGATACTCCTACGTAGAGGGCTTGATAGTACAAGCTTTTTCGAAGGTTTTCATCATTAATGTAATTTGAAATCAGTTCATGTGAGGTAGAAAATGTTTTTGTTTTTAAGGCTTTTGCTAAGGTTGAAGCATTGAAAAAATCCAATTTATTTTCAAAGGATTTTTGTAAAAAGTTTTCATTAGCAATGACATATCTTTCATATATTTCAGAGAGTAATTTCATATAACCTATGGAATCCTTACTTGAAATTGATTCTAGAGTTTTTATTAGGGATACTAAATCAGTAGAAAAATCATAGTGAATATCATTGGGATAAAAGCAGCGATAGGTAGGATCAACCTTAATAAATTCTAAATAATCTTCATAATTTACATTGGCATAATTAAAAACTTCTTCATAAATTTCACGATTCATTAAAAGTGAAGCTGTTAAGTCAAAGGTAAAGGGAGAATGAACTCGTTGATTTGTTCTCCCTCCAATAGTTTTTTCTTTTTCATAAATTTCAACATTATACCCTTTGCTGAGTAATCTTACAGCTGTAGATAAGCCGCCAATACCTGAACCTATAATTATTGCTAAGTTCTTCATAATTCACCTCATTTATTAATGGATACAAACATTCTATATTGTGATAGGATATTTGTTATACTAAAAGGCTAGTTTCTAGTTGCATGAAATTCCTAAATCCTTAAATGAAATTTGAAACTCTTCTTCGTTCAATGGAAAGGATTCAGTATTTGAATTATAAGAGTCTAATGATGGAGAATAGATACGAAAAATTATTTTCTTATCCTTAAGATTAAAGTGCATTAGGCGTATATAACCACTTCCACCTTCTTCTAAAGATTGATAATCAAATAGTAATTGATAGACTTTACGGTCTGGATAACCATCTCCATTATCATCAATTTCACTTATTTTTTTAGTTGTGCAGTGGTAATGGCCTGATAAAACCATGATAAATCTATAAAGGATTAATCATGGTTTTAAACTTAGTTTTGATTGTAAAAGAAATTCAGATACAAATTAACTCCCGCCATTTTTCTTTGCTTCTTTTCCACTTTCATTTATTCCAGGCTCTTCAATAGTAGTGCTCAAGGAATTCTTAGCACGCTGTCCTTGAGATTTTGTGCCGTTTTTATTATAATTTTCTTTTGTCCATTCTCTTGCTTTTTTAGTTTTCATAATAATTCTCTTTTAACTTTGGTTTATAAAGCATGCTTAATATAGTATTTATTATGTGCAAATATTAATATATTAATCTTTTAAAATATATATAAAGAATATCAGTTGACATTTGTTATAATAAAATTCACTTAATATTTTTATATTGTTGAAATTTCAGGGGGTGAAATGATGAGCAAAAAATTAAAAATACTTGCCGTATGGGGATTTGGAATAGGTACTAGTCATATGTTAAAAATCAATATAGAAACAGTGTTAAAAAAAAATAGGATAGATGCAGAAGTTGAAAATATAGATATTACCTCAGCCAAGGCAATACATTGCCATATGATTTTTACATCTAGTGAGTTTTACCATGAATTGAAGGATGAAGTTTCTGTGCCTTTGATCAAGACTAATAATTTTTTAAACAATGAAGAAATTGAAGAAAAAGCTATGACGATTATTAAAGAAATCTTATCAGCCAATTTACTATTGCATATTCATTAATATTAACTATTACATTTTTAGTGGTTGGGTTAATTATAGGGGCAGAAGCTGGAATAGAAGTTTTTAGGACGGCTTTAAGTTCTATCTCAACAATAGGTTTGCCATGCCTTCTCTATTTAACACAGTTGCAGGCTTTAATTGGAGCAACAAAAATTGCTCATTTCATTTACAATTTTTGTTGCTCAATGTATCACAATTTATGGGAGATTTAAAAGGAAAAAGTTCATTGATGATATTTGATAGGCATGCAAATTTAAAGTACAAATATGGAAACAGCCAGTTTTGGTGTAAGGGTTATTATGTTGACACAGTTGGCAGAAATAAAAAGGTTATAGAAGAATATATAAATCATTCCTAACAGAATCACAATGGATTCTGTTTTTTTTTTGACAATATCGATATTCGATGTTACAATTAAATTGTAAAATATCGATATTCGATACTAAACGAGGTGATCTAATGGCAAGAGATAAGTATCAAACGTTAACGGAGCAAATGTTTTATATCCTTATTTGTCTAACACAAGAGAGCTGTGGTGTTGATATTATGAAAAAGGTAGAAGAACTTACAAATGGAAGGGTTATCATCGGACCAGGAACTCTATACAGCTTGTTAGATAACTTTGTAAAAGAAAAAATTATTATAGAAACCAAAATAGAAAATCGAAGAAAAAATTATGTTATAACAAGCCATGGGACAGAAATGATTGAAAAGGAATATCTTCGAGTGACCAAATTAAAAAATGATTATGAAATGTTGATAAAAGGAGGTAAGGAACAATGAAAGATAAATCAAAAAGAATAATGAATTTTAGATTTGATCGTTATGAAGACGCGGAGAACAAATTGGAGAAACTAGCAGCAAAGGGACTATATCTTGAGGAGTGTGGATCTTTTTTATGGACATTTAGAAAAGGAACACCGAAGAAATTAAAATACACTGTCACATATTTTTCAGAAGGTTCCATATTTAATCCTGACATTACTGATAACCAGCAAACTTATATCGAGTATGCAAAGGCTGCTGGTTGGAATTTTGTGACTCAATTTAATCAGATGCAAATTTTTTGTAGTGAAGCTGATAATCCGATACCTTTTGAGACAGACGAAAAAGAGAAATTAAACAATATCAAAAAATGTATGAAAAAGAGCTTTCTTCCGTCTATATTTGTTATGATTTTAGTCTTTGTATTAAATTTGATTGTGCAGTTCAATTCATTTCAATTAAACCCAATAGATTATTTGTCAGATCCCATTCGATTATTAAATAGTTCCATGATAGCAGCGGCTACCATATATCAAGTGTATTCATTAATGACTTACTTTCTTTGGCTTAAACGTTCGGAAAAATCAATTGCTTTTGGTGGGGAATGTGTAAAGAGAAGTAACATAGTGTATAAAATTGTTGATATCATCTTTATGTTTTTTTTGTTCTGCAGTCTAGGTTACTTATTATTTTACCTGGCATTTAAAACAAGCAGGTTCGCTTTAGTTATATCTATCGGACAAGTTCCTATTCTGATGATTGTATTTTGGTCATCAATAAAATATTTGAAGAAGAAAAAAGCAACTGCTACGGTGAATAAATTGATATCATATACAGTGCTCATCATTGCTAGCTTTGCTTATCTAGCATTACTTATGGCGTTCATTATGAAATTTGGATTTGGCATAAGTAATGAGTCGAATTATCAAACTGTTGATTGGCAACTTTCTGAAACAGAAAGCTATGAGTACAGACTCTATAGCGACGAAATCCCTCTTACCAGTGAGGATTTATACGGTCCAATTGATTACAACTATTATTCATATGAAAAGGAGATTGATAAAACTTTCTTTCTTTCCAAAAGTGCATATCGTCAAGATTCGCCGCCAGCAAAAGATACTCCTCCACGGATTGAATATGAGATATTAGAACCTCAATTTGATTTCGTTTATAGACTTGCCAAGGAGCACCTACTTGAAATACCAGAGTGGCGAGATAACACGACTTTTGAATCCATGGATAACAAAATATTTGACACAGTAGAAGCTTATCAACGCTATTATGAAAACACTCCCACAGGAGTATATATGTTGTTTTTCGGGGATAGAATTATTACACTCAATATGGAAGAACCATTAACCACAAAACAAATATCAATTATTAAAGAAAAATTGCAAATATAAACATAGAGTGAAGAATTGTAACATACATCAAAGCAAGTCACCCTATAATATACTTTGTAGAGTGGCTTGCTATTTCTATCTATTCTTCTATAGTAACTGTCGTTATAAATGTAAGCGTAAAAAATTAAGTACCTAGATATACTATCCTCTCATTGATAAAATTATCTCATAAAATTATTAGTGGGAGGATAAACTATGGCTAGAAAATTAGATAATACAGCATGGGAGGAATATATAAATAAATTTGATTCACTCCAAGGCTCAAAAACAGTAATAGATTTTTGTGTTGAAAATGAGCTTATAAAAAGTCAGTTTTACTATCATAAAAAGAGATTATTTTAACCAATGAACTTGATGAAAATACAAAACTATTAATTAGTAAAGTTGAATTAATGGAAGAAGCAATTGATAAAAAAAATAAACAATTAAGTTCAAAGGAAAACGAAATACAACAATTAAAAAATGAGATAGAATTTCTAAAAAGAGTTATATCTAATAAAAATAGAAAGATATTTGGTACATCTAGTGAGCAGGTAGATGTTAACCAATTATCTCTTTTTAATGAAGCAGAAAAATTTAGTGATTCTAAAGTAGAAGAACCTACTTTAGAGGAAATTACATATAAAAGAGCTAAGAAAAGTAACTATACTGGCAAAAAAGATAATCTTGCAAATCATGCGAAAAAGAAACTGGTGAAAGTAATATAGTTTCAACTCAAATGCCACAAACTATTTTTTACAATAGCATGGCTTCTAATGAGTTAATTGCCCATACTCTTATCCTTAAGTACCAGCATGCAATGCCTTTATATAGACAAGAAAGTTACTTCGATATGATGGGGGCTACGCTTTCAAGACAAACCCTTTGCAACTAGACCATGGCAGCATCCACAGCTCTTGAGCCTGTATACAATCATATGAAAAAAGAGTTGCTTAGCCGCAACTATATTAATGCTGATGAGACAACCTTGAAAGTAATTAATGATAATGGTAAAGACTCCAAGAGCAAAAAATATATGTGGCTATATATGAGTAATACAAAGGCAAAGCCTGTAATCTTGTATGATTATCAGAGTACTAGATCCAGCTCTTGCCCGAAAAACTTCCTAGGAGATTTCAATGGATTTCTTCAAACAGACGGATACATTGGGTACAATTCTGTTAGCGAAGCTACAATGGTATATTGCTTAGCTCATATAAGAAGATACTTCCATAATATAATTGTAGATTTAGATGAAGAAGCCCTAAAAAATTCTAGATCCTAGATCAATAATAGGGTTTAATTATTGTGAGCAAATTTATAAACTTGAAAAAGAACTTCGTGAAACCTATTCAAGTAATGAAAATTATTATGATATTAGATTTAAAGTAAGAGCTGAAAAATTAGCTTTAATTTTAGATGATTTTACTCATTATGCTGAGAGAGAAATAAAAGATGCTCTTCCAAGAAGTCCTTTAGGTAAGGCACTTGATTATGCTAAGAAGCACTTATCAGGATTAAAAAATGTATTGTTAGATGGTTCACTAGAAGTAGACAATAATGCAGCAGAAAGAGCTATTAAGCCTTTTGTAATAGGTGGTAAGAACTTTATTTTTGCGAATACTGCTAAAGGTGCAACCTCTAGTGCCAATATTTATAGCATAGTTGAAAGTGCCAAAGCTAATAATCTAGTTGTAGAAAGATATTTAGTTTATTTATTTGATAATCTACTACAGATAGATATCTCTCATAGCGAAGCTCTTGATAATCTTATGCCTTGGTCAGGCAACATACCTGAAAATATTAAAATTAAAGATAAGAAATAATTTAAATCCTAGTAGAGCTTGTATTGCCTTACTAGGATATTTTAATACTATTTTTTAAGTTATAGAAGATGCTAAAACTTTGACGCTTACGAAGTTTTAGGTTGGAAGGAAAGAGAGGATAACACAAGATACAGTAATCTATAATTGTAATTCATTTAGTAATGTGATAGAGGGCTATCTATCCTGTGATAAGCAACAAAAATTGCTCATTTCATTTACAGTTTTTGTTGCTCTTTCGAATACATAGAGACATTTTATAACACAACAAGGATTCATAACCATTGTGGTATGAAATCTCCCTACGATTACGAAGATGCTTTCGCAAGTTAAATTACTAAATTAAAATATTTATATTTAACTTGTCCTTTTTCTTGACATAAGACCAGAGTATCGTTGGTATGGCGAAAAGAACAAGATTGGAGGATATCCCAATTTCGTGCAGTGGAACCGACATGGCGAGGAAGATGTGTTGTTGCTGCAGATACCTAGTTCAGGACGTAGCCAACGCAGGATTACGTGGGGGGATTGCGGTATAGCCAACTTCTTTATCAAGGAAGAAGCTTTGGCAAAACGTGATTTTTCTGATGTTATGTACCATTGGGATTGTTGCTAAAGAAGGAAGATGTTTAGCAACCAAAGAAAGTCTTTCGTTTCACTGAAGACTTTCTTTGGAAGCACCCTATGGGTGCTTATTTTTATATTTATGTAAAAATATTCTAATAAGTAATATCCTTTTCATTTTTTTCTCCCTTCTAAAAGTACTATTTTATCTAATTTAACAAAGTGTATTTCCTGCTTCAATGAACCCTTGTTCTAAAATTTTTTAAATAAACAATAAAAATATAATAAAATTCAATAAATATTTATTGAAAAACGATAAATAATATGTTAGAATCAATATGAAAATCAATTTGTGAGGTGCTTTTAATGAAACCAGAATCACTTTTTTTAAAGTCAGCAGTTTTTCTTGTGGGGCTTCCTATTATTGCTTTGTGCATTTTGGGGTTGCCCTGAATAGCTAATAATCCAGTGAATCCAAATTATGACATTGTTTTTTCCCTATCAGATAAAGACGATGACCCAGGTGCTATAATAATAGGAATGGTCCATATATTTGATTCCATGGTAATATCGGTATTTGCTGCTGTTCTTAAAAGCTATTGAAAAATGCCATAGATATAAAAGATGAAAATGACTTAAGGATATGAGGTGCATAAGATGGCAATTGTAATTAGTATTGATGTGATGTTGGCTAAAAGGAAAATGAGTGTTACAGAACTTTCGGAGCGAGTTGGAATAACCATGGCTAACATTTCCATATTAAAAAATGGAAAGGCAAAAGCTATAAGATTATCAACCCTAGATGCCATATGTAAGGCTTTAGAATGTCAACCTGGAGATATTATAGAATATAAATGTGATGAAGAGTAAACTTAGTGATTGAGGAGGTAATACCATGGACATTAACGAAAAGATTGTTGAAAATATTGATAACCCACATGAATTAGAGAAATTTTATAGAAAAGACCCTGAAGCTTTTAAGAAATCATTCTCATACGTCTGGGAAGAAAACCATGATTCTAAGGTTCTTGGAGTTTGGTATGAAAGATTGTATTTTAAGGACACGTCAAGTACTGGATTAGTTTCATTTCTACAGAAAGATTTCTTATCAATGAGTATATTAGCAATTCTGGCAGGGATAGTAACTAGGATAATAATGCATTTTATAACACAAGAGGCAATAGCACCTATTAATATTATTTTTGGAATATTTCCCTTTATTGCTACTTATTTTGTTTATAATAATATCCCCAAAAGAAAAATTTTATATACTATTGCAGGCTTATTTATAATCTCTGCAATTTATATTAATTTATTACCACTAGAGCAGAAAGATAGTATTACTATGGCATATCTACATCTCCCTATTTTCTCATGGATATTAATGGGGCTTGCGTTTTCCGGCAATGAATATAGAAGTGGAAGTAAAAGATTAGCCTATCTTAAATTTAATGGGGAATTTTGCATACTCTACGCCATCATGGCAATTAGTGGAATGCTGCTAACAGCATTAACTATGCAACTATTTAACTTTGTTGGATTAGATATATCAAAATTCTATTTTAATAATGTAGTTATATTTGGGGTAGCTGGATTAGCTATGGTGGCTACATACCTTGTAACAAGAAACCTTAAACTTGCTAAAAACATTGCACCATATATAGCTAAAATTTTCAGCCCTCTTGTACTAGCTACCTTGATGGTCTATATTATAACCGTAATATGGGTAGGAAAAAATCCATTATTGGATCGAAATTTCCTCATATCCTTTAATGGAATACTCATAAGCGTATTAACTGTAACAATATTCTCTATTACAGAAAGCGGAACTGATGAGCGAAAGACTATTTCTGATTATATAAATTTTGCACTAATTGTTCTTGCTCTTGGAATTGACAGTGTTGCTTTATCAGCTATAGTGTTTAGGCTTTCCTCATATGGTATTTCACCAAATAGGATTGTTGTTTTAGGAGTAAACATACTGATTTGGGTAAATTTAATTTGGATTATGCTATCCTATATGGGTTTTCTAAAAAACAAAACAGGGGCAGTAGCCGTTCAAAATGCCGTTACAAAGTATTTACCTTTTTATGGGTTTTGGGCAGGTATTGTTACTTTTGTTTTTCCTTTGATTTTTTAAGTTGTTATTAAATTTCAAACACTGAAAATCCTGGGCTATTACATTAATTAAAGAGCAACAAAAATTGTTTATTTCATTTACAATTTTTGTTGCTCTTAGCAAATGTGTGAAAAAAGGTTTCAGTTTTGTTCCTTGAAGTGAACTGGCTTCGATTGGAGTGAGGCATTGATAAGCGTGTTTTTGCGGTTCAATGGCCAGTGGAATGAGATGTCTGTTCACTATGCCTTTTGTACTTTGGATTAGGGGAACAAAAGAATATTATGATTAATTTTATTAGTATTTATATTTTTACTAGATAGGTCTATCATCTGCTATTCAGAAACATATTATCTATATTTATTTAGCAACCAAAATAATGGATTATATTGAAGAAATATATTTGGGATATATGACGTATTTATACTTATTATGGTATAATATTCATAAAATGTTGTTGTGTATTTATTATTTAAAATGCTAGTTTTGTTTATAATGGGAAGGCAAATATTTTATTTTTTATAGGTTGTTTATATAAAATTTACAGAAGGTTCTTTGGCTCTAGGGGACATTCTGAGGACATGCAATGGACGAAGTTGCTAATATCGCTAGGAGGAATAAAATGAAAAAATTAAGGGACTATTCAAATAACAAGAATTTTATTGAAAATATAAGAACTGCATTTACAACTTTAAAAGATGATGTAAGTCTAGAATTAAATACTAGTAGACAAGCGATAAAAGAACTTAAAGAGTTACATGTAGATAATAATAATTATTTATCTAAACTTATCCAAAATTCAAAGAAATCAAGTGGAATTATATACGGAGAGAGAGGTACTGGAAAAACACATTTATTCCTATTAGCTAATGAAGAGATAAACTCAAAAATAAGTGAACATAAGGTATTGTCAATATATTTAAATTTGAAAGAAATTTCATTTCCAAAAGAAACTGATACAGAATTATTTAATAGAATATATAGCATACATATTTATGAACAAATTTATTCTCAATTAATTAGATTGTTAAGGGATAAAGAGGCTAGCAATCTACTAGAGCAAATAAAGTTGATATTTTCTAAAGAAGAAAAAGAATTTATAAAAAGAATTAGGAGATGTTTATTAAAATTAATAGATTTTAAAAATGTTTGTTTCTGGGGGAATAAAGAATTTCAAAATATAGATACAGGGATAATATCTAAAGAAAGTAGTAGCAAATATTTAGAAGAAATATGCGAAATATTGAATGCGAGAATTGATAATAAGAAACTAAGTATTTCATATGAGGAATTAGAAAAATACTCTAAGGAATCATCTGATAAACTATCTAAGCAAAGTAGTTTTATCTCATATCTAAATGTCAATGAAGTTAAGAAAAACTTAGTAGAATTGAGCAATATATTAGAACTAAATTCTATAACATTTTATATAGATGAATGGGAGAAGTTATATAATATATCAAAATTACAAGAATATTCAGCGAGCTATATAGACAAACTAAATGGCAATCCAATATATTTTTGGATTGCATATGTACCATGGAGAGGATCTTTATATAATTTGGTGGCAGGAGCTGATTTACCACATAATATTAATTTAGATACCTCCTTAATATTTGAAGAATCTATTAAAGATAAACAAAAATGTTTAGTATATTTTAAGGAGTTTATTAATAAAAGGATAGGAAAATACATTGTTGATTATAATTTGGATTATTCATCTTTATTTGTCAGTGATAAAGTATTTGAGCAATTAGTTATTTCATCTATGGGGAATAGTAGAGAATTTGGATTGATGCTAGTTGAGTCAATAGATAATTGGATTATAGATACACAAAAGGAAATAGTTACACATAATTCTCCGAAAGCCATAGGACTGAATATTGTTAAAAAATCAATAATAACAAACGGTAATACTAAAAAAAGAAATATTGAAAAATATGAAAATTCACTTAAATTACTTAGAGATATTGAAAAATTTTGTTTTGAAAAGGAGTCAAGTCATTTTGCAATTATAATAAATAAAGATACTATAGAAATGTTGAATAGAGATGAATTTTCAGAACTATTTTATCAGAGACTTATTCATTTGAGAAAAAGAGATGTTGCAGAAAAAGATGGACAGACAGAAATTAGGCTTAACATATATTCTGTTGACTATTCAAGTACTTATAATTTTCATAAGAATAAAAAGAAATTTTCTTTTTTCTTAAATGGTAATGAAATACACAATAAGGCAAGAAGGTATGTTTATACACCATCCAATATACTCCAGAATATAGATATTATGGAGGGCGAAAGCTTTAAATGTAAGAATTGTAAAACAGTTATAAATATTAAAAAGGCTAAAATGGCATGGGAGAAAAACACTTGTCCTAATTGTTGGGAAAAGTTATATAATGATTAATTTAAATTATTTTTATTTTCTATTATTCGATATTCCGATTAGGCTAATAATTGGAAAGTGGGATAGGCACATAATACAGGTTGCATTAAATTTTATAGTATCCTAAAATTTTATTACTTAAACATTAGGAAATGAGGGGGAAAGTTGTATGCAGGAAATAGAGTTAAAAGGTTTTTGGTGGTTGCCAGAAAATATAGAGAATAATATTTCAGGGATTTTAAAATTTAATATTAATGATGGTGCAAATTTAGAATTAATAGGAGAACTGGTAGAAGATGATGAACTTGAGGTTAATATTATTCTTGGTAAAACAGCAGATGGAAAAGATATTACGTTATATAAATGCTTTGAAACAAACAGAGTGTTTAATAGTAATGGATTTATTACGACAGTGATTTTTGCTAATATAATATTTGAAGGAGTTCAT
>NZ_FQXM01000045.1 GCF_900129965.1 Clostridium grantii DSM 8605
TACTCCCTACCTTATCTTTTATATACATCTGTACAACTTCATCGCCTAAACGTGTACCTGTATTAGTTACATCAATACTAACTTCTACCGACTCACCAATTTTAATGTTCTCACTAGATAATTTAAGATTGCTATAGGAAAATGTGGTATAACTTAGACCATGACCAAAACAGAAATAAGGGCCTTCTTCTTCAAAAAGATAACCTTTTAAAAATCCAGTATCTTTTTGACTATAGTAGGCTGGCAAATGACCAACTGTTCTAGCAATTGTTACTGGCATTTTTCCGCCTGGGTTTACTTCACCAAAAATAATATCTGCTATAGCATTTCCTGTTTCCTGACCTAAATACCACCCTTCAAGTACTGCTGGTACATTATCATATACATACCCACATGACAGTGGTTTACCATTGATCAAGACAACAATAGTAGGTGTTCCTGTTGCTAATACTTGTTTTACTAATTCATTTTGTTGTCCTACTAAATCTAAATGTGCATTATCACCATAGCTTTTTTGAAGGGTTACCGCTTCACGACTAGACATTGGTGAACCACCAATACATACAATAGCAACACTAGATTTTTTTGCTGCTTCTACAGCCTTTGCTATACTCTCGGTTTCTTCTTCTAATGTATATAGTCCAGGATTTTTAGAAACCACTTCAGTTTCTGTTTCGATAACCATGACTTTTCTTGTTATTTCACACCCTTTTTCATATATAATCTGACAATCATCTTGCGCTTTTGCTTTAATCCCATCAAGAATACTATTTCCCAAATTAGGACGATGACTATAGTAACTAAATTCAATTGGGTCTGCATTAGGTCCAATAACTGCAATTGATTTGATAGTGCTTTTATCCAAAGGCAATAAATTATTTTCATTTTTAAGGAGAATTACTGTTTTGTCTGCAGCTTTTTTAGCAATTGCCTTATGCTTATCACAGTTAACTAACTTATATGCCTCATCTGGATTTACAAATGGATTTTCAAATAATCCTAGTTCAAATTTTACTTTTAAAATTCTTGAAACAGCTTGGTCTAAAAGTTTTTCAACCTTCTTATCCTTTTTAACAGCATTCAAAAGGTAAATATAAGCAGACCCAATTGGAATATCCATATCAAGCCCCGCATCTAATGCTCTTACTGCCGCTTCTTCTCTGTCACCTGAAACATTGTGTAAAATTGCCAATCGCTCTGCATCATTATAATCGGATATAACAATGCCTTTAAAACCCCACTCATTACGAAGAATTTCTGTTAATAGCCATTTGTTCCCATGACAGGGCACCCCATCTATCTCAGCATGTGACGGCATAATTCCCATAGCATTAGCTTCCATTACAGCTGCTTTAAAAGGGGGTAATATTTCATCTCTAAATACTCTTAGTGGGATGTCTGTTGGTGCAAAATTCCTTCCACCGGCTACCTGTGCATATCCTGCAAAATGTTTAGGTGATGAAATAATATGATTTTCCCTCACGCCATCACTTCCGCCCTGTAAACCCTTTACAACTGATACTCCCATTCTTGAAACTAAATATGTATCTTCACCAAAGGTTTCTTCAATCCTTCCCCAACGAGGGTCACGTCCAATATCAAGCACTGGTGTAAAAGCCTGATGCCCTCCTCTAGAACGGGTTTCTTCACCAATTGCTGAGTATATTTCTTCAACCAATTCTGTATCAAATGAACCCGCTAATCCAATAGGTCTTGGAAACATAGTTGATCCATTTGCCAAATGTCCATTTAAACATTCTTCCTGTGATAAAACTGGGATTTGTAACCTAGTATTATTGATCATATGTTTTTGCAAAATATTTCTATATTCAGCACTTTTTTTAGGCGTAAGATTTCTACCTGGCAGCTGAAATGAACCCATCCCATTTTTAATCAGTTCTTTCAATTTTTCATTCTGAATTTCACCAGTTGAGAATAATTTTTCACTTTCGCTTTCATTCACTGTAAGTGTTGTTACATCAACTGCAATGGTTTGTGCAACCTTTTCTTCTAATGTCATTCTCTCTAAAAGATCTGTGACACGCTCTTGTATTGATAAATTTTCGTTTTTATATTTCATATTTCGTTCCATTTTATACTTCCTTTCATTTTATATTTCGTTTCATTTATTTTTGTTTTCTTTTACAATATTTGGATTTTTACCATAACCTTTCTTCTTTGATGAACTATTACTATCTAAAATCTAAAATAAACAAAACCGTGTGAAACTTTAGAAGAGTTAAAGAAAGAAATTAAGCAGTATATGATCTATTACAATAAATATAGATATCAATGAAATTTAAAAAAGATGACTCCTGTTCAATGCAGAAATCACCTTCTCAATGTCGCATAGACTTTTTTAAAATTGTCCTTGACAAAGGGTACATTTTAGTGATTGGATTTGTTTATCCTAATATATTTTTTTTACCAGTACAACTCCCAATCCTTAAGTACTCTAACTAAAGACTCCATATAATAATAATCTCCCCAAATATTACACTCATCTACCCCCGTATTTCCAGGTTTACTGTAAACGCCATGAAGAAGTAGTCCATTTGATTCAGGTACATCTTTTGTTGTATATTTTTCTATCAAAGATTTCAACATATATTTTGAAGCATTCATATATATTTCTCTCATCTCATCATCTTTTGGTAACCACTTTGCTAATTCCATTAATCCAGATATTGCAATTGCTGCTGCAGAACTATCTCTAGGTTCATCACCATCAGTGAAAATAAGATCCCAATAGCATATGTTATCTTCGGGAATTCTATTCAAAAAGTAGTTTGATACCTTTTTAGTTAAATCTAATAACTCTTCATCTTTAGTGTATATATAACTTAAAGGGAAACCATAAATCCCCCAAGCTTGGCCTCTGGACCAACAAGAATCATCTGAATATCCTTGATGAGTTTTACCAAATCTAGGTTCTCCTGTTTCTGTATCAATATAATAAGTGTGATATGTTGAAGCATCTTCTCTAACTATATATTTTGCCGCTTGTTCTATATGACTTTTTGCGATTTGTTTATACTTAGGATCTTCTGTTACTTCACTTGCCCAATATAATAGAGGAAGATTCATATTACAATCTATAATCATTCTACCTCTTTGATTTGGATCACTGAAATCTCCCCATGCTTGAATTATACCTGCTTTATCTTGATATCTAGTAATTAAATGATCAGCAGCTTTTATAGCTGAATTTTTTGCAACTTCACTGCCTGTTATTTTATAAGCTGAAATACAAGATAATGTATATAAAAATCCTAAGTCATGATGATTAAGCCCCAGTTTTTCATCTATTCTTTTCTCAAAGCTTTTCACATGGATATCAGCAACTTCTCTGTATTTTTCATCTCCCGTTACTTCGTATGCAATCCATAAAATGCCTGTCCAAAAACCCGTTGTCCATTCATGATTATTCTCTACAGAAGGATACACGTTATTTTCACTTGAAGAACCAGGAAATTTATATGTGAATTCCTCTAAATGTTCATCTATTTTATTTAAAGCTTGCTTGAATGCTGCTTTCACTTGTTCCTTAGTTAATCCTGGGTCTTTTTTAAATAAATCAATTTTTTTTAACTCTTCTAAAACTACATTTTTCATATATAATCACTCCTATTTTTATTTTTACCTAATATCTCATCCAGTCTCCCTGTTCTTTTGCTATTTTTTTACATTTTTTATGCATCTCACTTAATATTTCATCATATAAAGGTTTGAATGCAAGATTTGTCATCTCTAAGGGATCTTCTTCAAGATCAAATAATTCCGGTACATCTTCACCATCATATATATACTTATACTTCCCTGATATTACCGCTCTACGAATATCCCCGCTACGTGAATTCCCTGAATACTGGCAAAATACATCCTTTTCTTTTAATTTTTTTCCATCAATAATACATTCTTTTAATGAATCCCCCTGAAATTTATCTTGAATATTAATACCCACAAAATCTAGTAACGTAGGAACAACATCCAAATGAGATACAGGTGTATCAATAACTTGCTGATTTGCACCAGGTGCTTTAATAAGCAATGGAACTCTAATGGCTTGATCATACATCTCCATCTTTTGATACATACTATGTTGACCTAAATGTTCACCATGATCTGAAGTAAAAACTATAATGGTATCACCCTCTTTACCAGACTCCTTTAAAGCATTAAAAATTTTACCCACACAATCATCAGCTAAATTTACCAAACCCAAATGCGCTGCCCAAGTTTTTTTCCATTCATCCATTGATATCCCCTCTGCCATTTGTGCTGCAACTCCTCTTCGTCTAGAAGATGGTTCCCCATTAGTGGTAATTCCAACGTTAGAAGGTACGTTAAGATTGTCTGCATTAAATTTTGATGCATAAGGTTCTGGTACAATTAATGGTGGATGTGGTGCCCAAAAATATACAAATAATGCAAAAGGTTCATCATTTTGCTTACTTATAAATTCTATGGCTTTATCACGAAAAAAAATATCTTTAAAATACTTTTTATCATGCTTAAAAACTGAGGCTCTTGTATTAGAATAGTACTGCTCTACTACTTCATTTTCTTGTTTTTCTTTTACTACTATTCCATCTAAATGACATCTTTTAGTATTTACTCCATTATTATTGGCGAACTCATTATACTCCTCTTCACTTATCCATAAATCAAAATTCACTCTTTCTTGCAGTGTAGGTTTAATCCTTATGTGATGAACACCCACATGCCCAACTTTATATTCTGCTTCATGCAAATACTGGTGTATTGGTTTATAATCTCCTGCTTTTTTTCCATGGAAATCATTAAGTACCACACCATTAGAAATAGGTGCTTTTCCTGTTGCAAGTGCCGTTCTAGCTGGTACACATAATGGACATGCATTATAAGCACTTGTGAAATGAGTTGCTTCTTTAGCCATTCTATTCAAATTGGGAGTTACTTCTTTTCCATCTTGAATCATCCCAATACTATCTGCCCTTTGATGGTCTGTCATAATAAAAATTAAATTTGGATTCTTACTCATAAAAACATACCTCCAACTAAAAATCAAGGGAAATTCTTGCTGAAAAAATTTCCCTTGATTTAATATTTATTTTTATTTCATATACTTATCGTATGCTTTTTGATTGATTTCTGTTGCTTTGTCTATATCTAACTCTTTAAGTCTTTTAACAAATCCATCATAATCATCTTCAATATTGGAACTGCCTAATATCCATTTTTGAATCATTTCATTTGTATATGCTTTTACATTTGAACTAATCTTTTTATATTCTTTTTCATCTTCATCATCATATTTAAGCGTTAACGCTCCACCGGCTAATGGTTCTCGAATAATATAATCATTTTCACTGTACATTTCCATTCCTTTAATAGCAATTGGATTTGACCATCCTTTTTCATATTCAAAATTCTGAACAGTACCAATTCTATATTGTACTCCATCTGATCTTAACACATCTAAAGGAGTTTTATCTGATTTCATAACATGATCAGTATATACTGGTTTGCCATCAACTAATTCATAATCAATACCTTCAACACCAAAGTTTATTAAAGTATCTCCTTCTTCTGAGAACCAATAATCAAAATATTTTATTGCAGTAACTGGATCTTTACAAGATGAAGTAATTCCCCAACCACCACCTGATTTAGGTCTAATAGTATACTCTTTTCTTTCACCATTTAAGTTTTCTGGTGGAGCCATAGGGATAAACTCAAATCCAGGTATTGTATCTGGCAATTTTTCATTATAACTTGCCGTACTACCAAACCAATCATGTGTAAATCCTCCAACATTATCTGCTAACAAAGTATCTCTTGACCCAAGCCCTCTTGTAAAAATCTCAGCATCGATTAATCCTTCGTCATACCATTTTCTTAAGTTTTCGATTGCTACTTTAAATTCAGGCTCTAATGGTCCATAATTTATTTTTCCATCTCTTGGAATAAAATCATTACTTGAATCCCATAGATAGAAGAAATCAAATATGTTACCAGCCTGTACTCTATCAAAGTAAGGAACTTCATCTGCTTTACCATTTCCATTTGGATCCTTTTCTTTAAATGCTTTTAATACTGTGTAAAGCTCCTCTATAGTTTGTGGAACTTCTAATCCTAATTTATCAAGCCAATCTTTTCTTATGAAATATCCTTCTGCTGGTTCTACATCGAAGTACTTTGGTATAGCATATATATTTCCATCTAACGCAAGTGCTTCTTTCTTAAATTTAGGATTTTTCTCCATATAAGCTTTTAAGTTTGGAGCATATTCATCAATTAAATCATTTAAAACTATTAATCCACCATCTCTACCTAACTTCTCTAAATCAGATACACTTTTGTAACTAACAATATCCGGCATATCGCCAGAAGCAATCATTAAGTTATAAGCTGTTGCCTCATCAGAAGAACTTTTTGATAATATTCCTTTTAAACTTACATTTGTGTTTTTAGCCGCTTCTTTAAATACAGGCCACTCACTATCAAATGTCAAATTGTTGTATAGTCCAAAAATAGTTAATTGAACTGGCTCTTCAGAAATTAAACTTCCTTCTAATTGTTTTTCTTGCTCTCCATCTTTTGATTGATTGCTTGTAGCATTTTTAGTGCCGCAACCACCAAGTAGTATGCTTGATAAAATACTCGTTGCCAAAACTAATGATAAAACTTTTTTATTCATGTTTATTCCTCCCTATAAATATTATTTTACTTCAATTATATAAATTTAAATAATTGCTTAACCTTTTACGGAGCCAATCATAACTCCCTTTTTAAAGTATTTTTGAATAAATGGATATGCTGCAATCATAGGAACAACTGCTATTATTATAACCGCATATATTACTGTTTGTGGTGAATACAATGAATTTTGAGTTATAAGACCTACTCCCTCTGAATTTGTAGTTTTTTCAACTATTAATTTTTTTAATAAAACTTGCAATGGAACCTTATCATCATCTCTGAAAATATTCATAGCCCAGAAATATCCATTCCATCTAGTTACCGTATAAAATAATCCTATTGTTGCTAGTGCAGGTTTTGATAATGGCAAGTAAATATTATAAAATATTTTTATATTATTTGCTCCATCAATATATGCTGCTTCTTCAAGTGATTCTGGTATTGACTGAAAAAACGTTCTCATAATTATTAGATTATACGTATTTATTGCAAATCCTACTATTATTGCAAAACGTGTATTTAGTATATGTAAATCTCTCAAAGTTAAATAAAAAGGTATCATACCTGCATTAAACCATAATGTTATAACCACAAACATGGTAATAGCTTTTCTATAAACTAATCTCTTCTTAGATAAAACATAAGCACCTGTTGTTGTAAAGAATAAATTCACAATAGTGCCCGCTAAGGTATAATAAAATGTATTACCATATGCCCTCCATAACCCTGGAGTGTTAAAAGCTTGCTTATATGACTCCACTGTAAACCCTTTTGGCAATAATAAAACATCACCTGATTGTACATAAGCTGGTTTACTTAAAGATGCTGATAAAATATATAAAAGTGGATATAATGCTAGAATTCCTATAATAATCAATAAAATATTGTTTACTATTTTAAATACTTTTTCTCCTTTTGACTCTATAATTAATTTTTTGTTCTTACTCTTAGCCATTCTCTAACCTCCCTTTACCACAAACTATCTTCAGTTAATTTTTTGCTAAGCCTATTTGCTCCATAAACTAGTATTAGTGCTATAGCTGCTTCAAATAAACCTGCTGCAGTTGCTAAACCGTAGTTTTGATTTTGCAAACCTGTTCTATATACATAGGTACTTATAACATCTGCTGTTTCAAATGTAGCTGGTTGGTACAATAGAATAATTGATTCAAATCCTACTTTAACAATATTACCTACGTTTAAAACAAACATAATTACAATTGTTGGTAAAATACCTGGAACAGTAACATTTTTCATTTGTTGCCACTTGCCAGCACCATCTACTCTTGCCGCCTCATATAATTGTTGATCAATTCCGGCTAAAGCTGCTATATAAACAATAGCGTTAAAACCTGTACTTTTCCATATATTCATTCCAGTATAGATTCCTCTGAAATATTGTGGTTTAGTTAAGAAATAAATCTTTTCAAAACCCAACTTACTTATTATCAGATTTATAACTCCGTCACTAGGGGCTAAGAAACTTACTACCATTCCTGAAACAACAACAATAGAAATAAAATGTGGTAAAAATGCAAGGGTTTGTATTATGTTTTTTAAAAACTTATTTTTAGCTTCATTTATAAGTAATGCTAAAATAATTGGTGCTGGGAATGCAAAAACAATACCATATACACTAATCATAATAGTATTTTTAACTGTTCTGAAAAAATCAGGACTGCTCATAAAATCTCTAAAATTATCTAATCCTACCCATGGACTAGCTGCTATCCCCTTAAATATATTGTAATCCTTAAAAGCAATCTGTAGTCCATACATTGGCTTGTATGCGAATACAATATACCAAACAACCATTGGTATTAGTAGCAAATATAAATCCCACTCTTTCTTTACTTTAGGAACTATGTCTTTTGAAAAATTTGTTTTTCTCATATTCCCTTTTAACTTAATATCTTTCTCCATTTAAACTATTACCTCCTTTATAGATTTTTTTATTTCCCCTTAGCTATAGATTTTTTTATTTCTCCTTAGCAGTAATCCTTGCAGTATTGCTGTTTACGATTACAGTTATCATGATAAACGTTCTGTTGTTTTATGTAAATCTCCGTTTTTCTCTATAGCATTCAATATTCTGTAATGACACACTATTTTGATATTAACATTTTTCATCAACACTCTAGTAATTCTGTACTAACAAGCTATGTGCCTTGATAATGTATTAACATTTTTCAACATGTGTGTATTTTTCTATATAGATAAAAAAAGATATCTCTACAATGAAAGATACCTAGAAAATCACTTCTCCAGGTATCTTTCATTGTTACTTATACTATTTTATATTATTAATTAAATTTTTCCCCATAAATTCCCGGAGATATTCCTACATACTTTTTAAACACTCTTATAAAACTATTGGAACTGTTATAACCTACTAAATTAGCTAACTCCCCAATTTTTATTTTTGGATTTTTTTCTAATATTTCTTTTGCTCTATCAATTCGATGTTTGTTAAGTATTTCTTTAAAGTTGCTGCCCGTTACTCTTTTAAATAATAAACTACTATATTTTACAGATAAATTTAGATACTCAGAAATATCATTTAAAGATATATCTTTATGGTAATTTTCATGTATATAATTCATCATCTCATCAGCTAATCTACCATTATCTTCATCTTTATCCTCATTAATCTTCGCAATCATTATTTTAAAAAGTCTTTCAATACCTGTAATAATATCTTTTTCGTTACTTAAAGTTATAAAATTATCATAATACTGAATATCATCTCCGAAAAAATCTTCTGGCATTTCCTTTAATTCTTGTAATATTCTATTTATACTAGAAAACAAGGAAAAAGCAAACCCTTTTCTACTCTTATTATCAAGATTTCTAAGGATAAAATTCTCTTCTACTAAATTTGTTATAACTGTATTCACTTCTTTGATATTCCCCTCAATTACACTAAATATCAATTTATTTTCCACACCTAGCGGATAATAATACGTTCTATCTTTTATAGATTTTAACTCCTCTGATGTAAGAATGAATTTTTGTCCTAATGCAAACTTATATTCCATAATCTTATTAGCATCTTTAAATGATTCATTTATTTTCTCATAGCTATCAACTATTTTACCTAGTGCTGCTGTAATTTCTATTTCGAAGTTTTCCTCAACTTCTTCAACTGCATCTTTGATTATTTTTATAGCCTCTTGAGCAGTATTTACATTAAATATTAATGCACAAGTTTTATAGTCAACATTAACAAATTCTACATTTGTTAATTCAAAAGCTTTGGCTCTTAGATTTGACTTAACCAAAACAATATTTTCATTGATAAGATCTTCTTCATTTTTCCATATCTCTAAAATGCAGACTATTGCTTTTCCTTCTGGAATAGTTGAATCTGAGAATTTTGCTTTATGAATATCTTTTATTCCTAACAACAAGTCCTTTAAAGCTTTTTCATTAATAATATTCTTATCCTCTAATAACATGGCTTCTAGTCTCTTATTCTGTAACTTCATTTCATTAGTTTTTTTCTTAATAAATTCGAACTCATCCACTTCAGATACCTCTGTAAATTCCTCAAAGCTATTTACCATTGAATTGATTGGTTCGTATAATTTTTTTGTGATTTTGATAGTTATATAAATACTTATAATAATTAATAAAATATAAGGAATCAATAACTTTATAAATATATCCAGTATTTTATTTGCAATACTAGGCTTTGACTCCACATATATATATTTCCAATCAAGTACATTAGATGGTACAATTATTCCTTTAAATCCTTTTAAATTAAATTCTTTTTCTTCAATAGAATTATTGTTACTTTTTAAATAATTTATAATTTCATCTTCATTAAGAAATGATTCATTATCCATATTTTTATGTTTTGCAATAATTTTATCTTCTCTGTTAATAAACCAACTACCCTTATTCATTTCTAGTAAAGTTGAAAATAATGATTTTTCTTTAATAGTCACAATAAATACACATTCACCATTGCCAAAGTAATCATCTTTTAGAATATAATTCAAAACTCTATCATTGCTTTCATCACAATATTCATAACCTGTTACTAGTAGGTACTCTCTATTATACTTCATGTCTTTTATTTTATTTTTTAACCATTCCTGTTTATCCTCTGAAATACCTATTTGATTATAATATTTGGATTGATTAGTTGTTGTAAAAGGAGTAATAACCAGAGCTTCTTCCTGATTTTTTGTTATTCCAATATAATAATCTAAATTATCTATATACAAAATATTCTTTTTCAGTTCATTCTGTATCTTTAATACATTATAAAAATCTAGTGTATCTCCTATAGCAAATTTTTCAATTTGAATATGACTTTTTATATTCATTAAATAATTTAAAGCTATATTTAATTGTAAATCAATTTTATTAAATTGGGCATTGGCGAATTGTTCAATCTCTAGGCTGCTTTGGTTTGCCTCAACTTTTTTATCATTATAATAATAAAGCAATACTATGGCAAACATTAATATTAACATTATTGATAGAAAAAATATAAAGATTTTCTTTTTAAATAATCCTTTTTTCATTTGTCATCTCCATTATATAAAATTTATTTATACCTATAATTAACCTAAAAATACTAAAACATGAAATTAATAAATGAAATTAATAAATGAAATAACTTAAATTACTCCAATGTAGATATGATTGTTTTACTATAATCTATAAATTTATAATTTAATCTTCACATAAGATGAATACTGTGAAGGAGTCATATTTGTAGCTTTTTTTAAATGTCTTGAAAAATAATGGCTGGATGAGTAACCAAGCTTTTGGGCAATTTTCCTAAAGTTTATTTGTCCTTCTCTTATTAGTTTTTTAGATTCTTCAACTTTTAGTGACTTATAGAATTCCATTACGCTAGTTCCGGTGTATTCTTTAAACATAGCTTTTGAAGTCATGTCATTATAAGTTCTTTCTTTAACTGATGTCGAAATTCTATCCGCTGTCAAAAGGTTTGTTTCATTTCGTACTAAATATATAAGTAAATGCTGCAGATAAATTTTTAACTGTATCACCTGTGGAAATTATTTTATTCCCAAAATTATGTAATTAACCTTCATATACATAGTCTTTAGCAAATTCAAAATAGTGAAATATTATTATACTATTTAATTCAAATTCCTCTTCAAGAACTATTTTAGTATACTTCATTAGCAATCTCCTCTTTTGAGAAATAACGTTTTCTTAATTTTATGAAATGGTTAAACTTTCACAAGATAATTTTACCATAGGCATCTTTTAAACTCAATTAAAATCGCCTGTGATTTCATGGCTTACTCATGAATATTTTTCTTAACCGAAAATCTCATAGAAACTTTTTAAAAAATAGTCATTGCAACTATTTATGTGGTAGGATAATATTTTTGAGGCAACCCTGAATTTTTATTGAGATGGAACTGAAGCGTTTCAGGTAATTTCATTAAGTTAGCAATTTTTTTTTGCATAGAAAACCAGACAGCCCTTTCAGGATATGCCTAGTAATTGGTATACAAATTACCTTTGTTACACTAGATGAAATTTTTAATAAGCACTTGTTCAAGATAATCATTGTCTACAGAAGCTGCAAACCTTTTTGACTTCAAACTATACTTAGGCT
>NZ_FQXM01000031.1 GCF_900129965.1 Clostridium grantii DSM 8605
TGAAGCCACCAAAATGCGGGAGTGGCTCAGTGGTAGAGCGTCACCTTGCCAAGGTGAACGTCGCGAGTTCGAATCTCGTCTTCCGCTCCAATAATGGGGCGCTATGGCCAAGTGGTAAGGCAGAGGCCTGCAAAGCCTTTACCCCCGGTTCAAATCCGGGTGGTGCCTCCAAAAAAAACTCAACATTTAAATGTTGAGTTTTTTTATTATATATAATATTTAAATTACTGCTGTAGGCATCTCGGTTCAACTATTAATTTATACGTGTCCAAAACTCCTAAAACCGTGGAGATTTTATACAAGTATAAATTAAGTTTCACAATGGGATCCCTATAGAATTGGTAAAATAATTTTAATTTTAGTTCCAAAGTTGAGTTTGCTCGATACTTGTATGGAACCTTTATGTTGTGAAATTATCCATTTTGCTATAGATAAACCTAAGCCATTACCGCTGTATTCTTTTGAACGTGATTTATCTGTGGTGTAGAATCTATCAAATATTTTAGAAATATCATCTTTATCTATTCCCATGCCGGTATCCTCTATTTCTATACAGATTGTATTGATTTCTTTGAAAGAATTTATAGTGATTTTCCCACCATCATTAGTGAACTTTATACTGTTATCTATAAAAATTCTCAAAGTTTGCTTGATTAGTTTTTCATCACCCCAATAAAAAATATCTTCATTAACCAGGTTTGTTATTAAATGATTTTTATCAATGAGTTTTGTTTCTTTGGTAACTTGATCTATTAATGATCTCAAAGAAAATATATTTTTTTCTATCTTCTGAGTATTTTTATCTGCTCTAGCTAAGAATAATAGTTTTTCAACTAATTCTTTCATGCTTTGGGATTCTGATTTTATAGCCTCGATAGATTCATTTAAAACATCTTCATCGTTTTTTCCCCATCTATCTAAAAGATTTATATAACCTTGAATAACGGCTATGGGAGTTCTTAATTCGTGGGAAGCATCTGAAACAAATCTATTCTGTTGTTCATAGGATTTTTCTAATCTATCAAGCATCTGATTAAAAGTAGTGGCTAATTCTTTTAATTCATCTTTGGTTCCGGCAATGTTTATCCTTGTATCTAAATGATTTACGGATATATCTTTTACAATATAAGTCATGTCTTTTATGGGATAAAGAATATTGTTACTCATTTTTGAGCTTATAGCTAATGATAGTAAGAAACCCAAAAGATTAATGGTAATAAGTAATATTAAATATCCATTATTTAAAGAAAAACTGTTGGATGAAAATAGTTTATCTAATAGATTTAGTTTAAAGAATATTAATATAATAGCGCTACAAATAAACATTATTATTGAAAATATAAAAGCGTATAAAATAGTGAATTTAAAGGTTAGTGAAAAGTAAAACCTATTCTTAAATCTTTTATATAGCTTAGAAAAAAAAGTGGTAACTGTAGACAAATATTTAAAAGTATGGGCTAAAGCTATGAAAGTGTATTTAATTGTGTAGAAAAGTATTTTTATAATCAATTTTATTACTGGGACAATGTTTTGGCGTACTTTATTACGATTATTCATCTTTCAATGTGTACCCTACCCCTCTAATAGTATGTATGAATTTTTTTGGGGTAAATTTATGAATTTTATTTCTTAAATAAGTGATATACACATCTACAATATTGCTATCGCCATAATAATCATAACCCCAGACTTTCGAAACTATTTTTTCTCTTGATAAAACTATATTTTTATTTTGAAATAAATATTTTAATAACTGGAATTCAGTTTTAGTGAGTTCTATAGGGGTGCTATTATAGGTCACTGTGTAGGAGTTGCCATCTAGTTGAAGTTTTTCTATGATATATAAATCGGAGGATTGTTCCATTGGTATTTGGTGACGCAAAGTAACTCTTATTCGGGCTAATAATTCTTCTATTGCAAATGGTTTTGTTATATAATCATCGGCACCATAATCAAGTCCGGTAACTTTGTCGGAAATTTCATCTTTGGCTGTTAATAAAATTACAGGAACTTTTGAACTTTGCCTTAACCGTCTTAACACTTCTAATCCACTTAAGGAAGGCAACATAATATCTAATAAAATAATATCAAAATTATTTTCTAGTGCACTGTTTAAAGCTTTTCTTCCGTCTGTTTCTATTTCTGCTGCATAACCTTCATATTTCAATTCTAATTGAATGAATCTTGCTAACTTTATTTCATCTTCAACGATTAATATTTTGTGAGCCATTAAAAAACCTCCTATTAAATATATTTTTATTATAACAAAATTATAGATATAAAAATACGACACTTCAAATGTCGTATTTTTAAGGTTATATGAATATAAAAGCCTTTATGCTAATTAACTGGTTTTTCTGTTGAGTCAAAAGCGGTATTTATTTTTGATATCATACCATTAAAGTCTATTTCACTATCTTTTTTAGTGAATTTTATTTTTAGTCCGGATATTAGGGCTACTACTAAAGCTATTATGCTTATAGGAGCAGTGCATATCACTAATGGCACAAAAATCAGCAAGGGTAGTTTTACGATTACTTCACTTTCTTTATAAAGTAAAAATTTATGATCTATGCTTTTTTTCAACAAAGATTTTAATTTCACCTTAAAAGTTGAACTATTGGAATTGAATTTTGTTTTTTGATTTTGTTCCAAATAAATTAATGCTTCTACTAGATCATTATTATTGTTTTCTAATGCTTTTTTTGCTTCTTCATAGCTTACATTAGCTCTTTTCCTTAATAAATCAATTTGCTCAATATTTATTGACATTGTATTACCTCCTTGAATTAACTATCTATACTAATATAATAGCGGTTAATTCTTAAGGTAAGTTTAAAGAAACATTAGAATTTCATTAGAATTTATTTGGTTTAAATTTCTATGCTAAGGATACTTCCGCGGTCTATTAGTGGTCCTTTGCCTAAATTAATATAATCTACATTATGTTTTTTTAAGAAAGATATAACCTGAGTGCAATACTCATAGTTTTCTAATTCTCCATAAAAACCTAAAAGATTATCTTTAATTAGTCCACAAGTTCCTCCTATAAAACCATAATTTAAAAAAGGTAGTTGTATGTGGCCAGGAGGAAGCAAAAGAACATGAAAATTTATTTTTGTTAAAGCAGAAGCTATAGATGGGTCAGAGGTCATAACAACATCTTCTTTGACAACTGCAGTGGAACATTTCGAATATCCTTGTTTTACGTTTATCAATAATTTTGTCTTCACTTCTTTTAAAAGATTTTTATCTGTATATTCTAGATTATGCAAAAATACATTAGCTAAATTAACGGAATTTAATATTATATCATAAGGGTATTTTTCTTTGAGAGAATTTTCACTTAATATTATTTGCGCATTTATAGGTTTAAGACTTTCTATAAAAGATGTAGGAATATCCTTGTGAAATATTATTTTTTTATGTGAAATTATATTCATTAAAATATCGGGATGGCCTTCGATGGCTTTGTACAAATTGGTATTTGGAGGGCAGAGTATTACTTGCCCGAAAATTGATAAATTTTCAAGTTCTAATTTTGAAATTCTGTAGTCTACGAAAAAAAATTTCATATAAATCACCCCTATAGAAAATAGAATAAGGTAAAATCTATGCATTTGTCTGTTGACAGTAAGTGAAAATATAAGTTGATAATTGATGGGGTACTGAGAACCAAGAAGGTTATTAATTTATTTTAATCTTTTGATCTTTCATTGTCAATTATGCACTGTGTATTAAGATGATTTACAATTATAAAATTAAATTTTTCAGCGGTAAATTTAGTTTGTTGGTTTAAAAATGGTGGTATAAAAATAAAAATTTTAAATTTTTGAATATACATTTATTTTGGTAGCATACTAGTTTTGAAGGAGTGGATATTGTGATACTATTAACCATAATATATAGCAATGAAAAATATGATATTACTGATAAATTAAATAAAATGCAAAGCTATTTTTCTAAACGTGAAATCCTTTTGGGTTTTTCTGAAAGCATTAAAGATAATAATCATTTTATTGAAATTTATGGTTTGAATCCTACTTTAAGTGATAAAGTGAAAAATAATTTGCAAAGATATATTGCTTCTTTTATTTTTAAATTATTTGTTGGGAAATTTCTTGAAGAAGAATTTGGCAACTTAGTGGAAGAAAACTACTTTTTCTTAAAAGAAGATGAGATAATTAAAGTGAGAGAACAATTTAAAAACTTGCTTACCAGTGATAAGGAAACCTATTCAAATGAATTAATTAGTTGTATTAATATAAAAAATAAATCAATTGAGAATGTTGTAGGATGCTTGAATGATAGTGAGAAATTTAATATTGATGGATATTATACATTCAGAAAAAAAAGCTTTAAGAAAGAAATGGAACAAATTTTAAATATCTTGGTGGAAGAGCATATGGTAGAAAAAGAGTACGATGAATTTATTAAACTGTTAAAATATTTTGTTGATATACAAGAAAGTAAGATTGAACTTATAAAAATTATAATAGAAGACAATGGAGAGTATTTAATAAAAGATAAAAATGAAAAAGACATTATGCAAGAGCTTTTAAAAGATGTGGAAGAAAGTAAATTTAACGGAAGTGTGGGCATTGAGGATTTAATAATAAGTGGACTTATAACTTATTGCCCAAAAGAAATATATATTTATGGAAAGGAAAACGTTAAAAATAAGGAAATGTTAGATACGATTTTTAATGTTTTTGAAAATAAAGTTTCGATCAAAGAAAGTAAACCTTTAATTAAAGAAGAAAACCAAATAATAGCTCATAAAAAAAATAAAGAAATTGATAAAAAAGAACCTATTCATGTTTAATTAAATTTATTTTTAATAAAATCATATTGACTAATGAAAGGGTTTTGTGGTAAAAATATAAGTACAGATAAACTTTGAAATATAGTTAATGTGATGATAAGGAAGAGTAAATAGAAAACTGTTACCAGAGATAAGAATTCATTGGCTGAGAGATTCTTTTGATAAGTTATATTGAAAACCACCTTGGAGCTAAATGCTGAAATTAGTAAGCATATTCGCTAGCTGGCGTTATAGTGTGTATTGAATAATGATTGATTTATTATTTAGGGTGGAATAACGTTGACTCGTCCCTTTTGGGAGGAGTTTTTTGTATTTTTTGAAAAATATATAATTTAAGGAGAGAAAGTTATGGTAAATGTTAAATTGTTTGATGGAAAAATTATGGAAGTTGAGAAAGGAATAACTATAAGCGAAGTTGCTTTTAAAATAAGTCCTTCCTTAAGAAAAAAAGCTCTTGGAGCTAGAGTAAATGGCAAGAAAACAGAGTTAATGACAGAAATTAATGAAGATTGTGAATTAGAGATAGTAACTTTTGAAGATGCAGATGGTAGATGGATTTTAAGGCATACGGCTTCTCATATTTTAGCACAAGCAGTAAAAAATCTTTTTCCTAATGTAAAATTAGCTATTGGGCCAGCTATTGAAAATGGATTTTATTATGATTTTGATGCAGATTTTTCTTTTACACCAGATTTATTAGTAAAAATAGAAAAAGAAATGAAAAAAATTGTAAAACAAAACTACAAACTTGAAAAATTTGAACTTCCAAGAGAAGAAGCAATCAAATTCATGGAAGACAAGAACGAAGATTATAAAGTTGAATTAATAAAAGATCTTCCAGAAGGAGAAATAATATCCTTCTATAAGCAAGGTGAATTTGTAGATTTGTGCGCAGGGCCTCATGTTCCTTCTACAAAAGAAGTGAAAGCTTTTAGTTTGTTATCTATAGCAGGAGCTTATTGGAGAGGTAATGAAAATAACAAAATGTTACAAAGAATATATGGTACAGCTTTTACAAGTAAAGAAGATTTAGAACAACATCTTCATTTGTTAGAAGAAGCGAAAAAAAGAGACCATAGAAAACTTGGAAGAGAATTAGGTTTATTTGATATAAAAGAAGAAGGGCCAGGATTCCCATTCTTTTATCCAAAAGGCATGGTTTTGAGAAATTTATTGGAAGATTATTGGAGAGAAGAACATACAAAAGCAGAGTATGGTGAAATTAAAACTCCTATTATATTAAATGAACAATTATGGCATCAATCAGGGCATTGGGATCATTATAAAGACAATATGTATTTCACAAAAATTGATGATGCAGATTTTGCAATTAAACCTATGAATTGTCCAGGGGCTATACTTGCTTATAAAAGCAATCTTCACTCATACAAAGAATTTCCTTTGAAATTGGCAGAATTAGGGCTTGTGCATAGACATGAAGCTTCAGGAGCTTTACATGGATTGATGAGGGTAAGATGCTTTACTCAAGATGATGCACATATATTTATGACAAAAGAACAGATTAAAGATGAAATTTTAGATATAATTAAAATGATTGATAAATTTTACAGTGTATTTGGATTTGAGTATTTTGTTGAATTATCTACAAAACCCGAAGATTCTATGGGGAGTGAAGAAGATTGGGAAGATGCTACAAATGGATTGATAGAAGCGTTGAATGCAGCAGGTTTAAAATATCATGTTAATGAAGGTGATGGAGCTTTTTACGGTCCTAAAATAGATTTCCACTTAAAAGATTGCTTGGGAAGAACTTGGCAATGTGGGACAATTCAACTAGACTTCCAAATGCCAGAAAGATTTGAACTTTCTTATATTGCAGCTGATGGGGAAAAACATAGACCAGTAATGGCGCATAGAGTTATTTTTGGAAGTATAGAAAGATTTATAGGAATATTAACAGAACATTATGCGGGTGGATTTCCTACTTGGATTGCACCGGTTCAAGTAAAGATTTTAAATATCACAGATAAACAAAAGGAATATGCAGAAGAAATTTACTTTGCTTTAAAGGAAAAGGGAATAAGAGTTGAATTAGATGTAAGAAATGAAAAGGTTGGTTATAAAATAAGGGAAGCTCAATTAAATAAAATTCCATACATGTTAGTATTGGGAGATAAAGAGATGAGTAATAAATCTCTTGCTGTAAGAAGCAGAAAAGAAGGAGATTTAGGTGAAGTTGCTGTAGATACTTTTGTTCAAATGATAGTAGAAGAAGTTAAAACTAGAAAAAATAATTTAGAATAATGCTTGACAACTAACTAATTAAGTTATATAATATGAAAGAATCAAGAAGAAACAGAGCTGTTTCTCACCTTACAGCATTGCTAGTGAGGTTGCATGTATGGATTTAATTAACCATGTTATGTATGGAACGGCTTACGTCGTTCCTTTTTTATTTATAAAAATAGAAGTTGTAATGATTGTTTTGATATAATTCGGAGGTGAATAAATATTAAAAAAGAAACTCTTCTAAACGAGATGATTAGATTTAAAGAAGTAAGAGTTGTAGGTCAAGATGGAGAACCATTAGGAATAATGTCTTCAAAAGAGGCACTACAAATAGCAGAAGAACAAGAATTAGATTTGGTTGTTATTGCAGAAACAGGAAATCCACCAGTGTGCAGAATTATGGACCATGGTAAGTTTTTGTATGATCAAACTAAAAAAGTTAAAGAAGCTAAGAAAAAACAAAAAGTTGTTAACTTAAAAGAAATTAGACTAAGTCCTGCAATTGAAGAACATGATATTGTTATAAAAGCAAATAGGGCTAGAAAATTCTTGAGTGACGAAGATAAAGTAAAAGTTACTGTTAGATTCAGGGGTAGAGAGAATAACTTCACATACAAAGGAGTAGAGATTTTAGATAATTTCTTATCTAAAGTTGAAGACTTATGTATCGTAGAAAAGAAAGCTGCTCTTGAAGGTAAAAACATGATAATGATACTAGCTCCGAAAAGAGCTTAATTCGAGAGGAGGATATTACAGATGCCAAAAATGAAAACTCATAGAGGGGCAGCAAAAAGATTCAAGAAAACAGGGACAGGAAAATTAAAGAGAAGTAAGGCTTTTAAAAGTCATATCTTAACTAAGAAGAGTTCTAAGAGAAAAAGAAACTTAAGAAAAGCAACAACTGTTAGTGCTACTCAAGTTAAAACAATGAAAAAGCTTTTACCATACTTATAGGATAGAGGAAAAAGGAGGTTTACTAAATGGCTAGAGTTAAAGGAGCTATCAACGCTCGTAAAAAACATAAAAAAGTATTAAAGCTTGCTAAAGGTTATTATGGAAGAAGAAGTAAAACTTTTAAAACAGCTAATGAAACAGTAATTAGATCTATGAGAAATGCTTATATAGGTAGAAAACTTAAAAAGAGAGATTTCAGAAGATTATGGATCGTTAGAATAAATGCTGCTGCTAGAATGAATGGTATGTCTTATTCTAAATTAATGAATGGATTAAAAGTTGCAGGTATAGATATGAACAGAAAAATGCTTTCTGAAATAGCTATCAATGATCCAAAAGCTTTTACAAATATAGTAGAAGTAGCTAAAAAATCATTAAACATTCAATAGAAAAATTTTAATGCAGCCTTTTGCTGCATTTTTGTTTTTTTTTGGACTACATATTTATTTTTGACAAAAATTATTTTAGTGATATAATGTATAAGATATTATATAAATAAAAGTTTTTTTTATTAAATTTGAGGTGGATAAAGTGAAGATTAAGCATAAAAAAAGAGTTGCGCCTGTTCAGATTTTAGCAGCTGGGTTTGCTTTTGTTATTTTTATTGGTACACTGCTTTTGAGACTACCTATAGCAGCAATTAGTGGGGAATTTACCCCTTGGGTGGATTGTGTTTTTACAGCTACATCAGCGGTTTGTGTTACTGGATTAACTACACTGAATACTGCAGAGCATTGGACCTATTTTGGAAAAACGGTGATTATTTTACTTATACAAATAGGTGGATTAGGGTTTATGTCCTTTACAACTTTATTCGCTTTATTACTTGGTAAAAAAATAACTTTAAAAGATAGACTGATTATGCAAGAAGCAATGAATTTTTTCTCTTTACAAGGTCTTGTAAAATTAGCTAAATACATATTAATATTTACTCTTTCGGTGGAGGGAGCAGGGGCTTTATTTCTTTCAACTAGATTTGTGCCTGAGTATGGATTTGGTAAGGGAATTTATTTTAGTATTTTTCATTCCATCTCTGCTTTTTGTAATGCGGGATTTGATTTAACTGGAAATAGTTTAGTTCCATATGCTCAAAGTACAGTTGTTATCATTACAATTTCTGCCCTAATTATAATAGGTGGATTAGGTTTTGCAGTATGGGCAGAAATATATGGTTTAAAAGACATTAGAAGACTTTCACTTCACTCAAAGGTGGTTATATCTATGTCTTTAGCCCTTGTATTTGGAGGGTGGTTATTTATGCTATTATTTGAGATGAAAAATCCTGCTACTATTGGAAGTATGAATATGGAAGGCAAAATTATCAATAGTTTTTTTGCGGCAGTTACGCCAAGAACAGCTGGATTTAATGCTATATCTTTACCGGATATGACAATGGCAGGAACGTTTTTAACTATGATTCTTATGTTTATAGGGGGCTCGCCGGGATCAACTGCGGGTGGTATAAAAACTTCTACTATAGGCTTGATTTTAATGGCATTAGTTAGCATAATTAGAAATAGAGAAGAAACGGTAATTTTTCAAAGAAGAATAAGTAGAGATTTGATAAATAAAGCCATTGCTGTGATGTTTGTTGGATTAGGAGTTGTTATGTTGACAACATTCATATTGTGTATAACAGAGCCCAAAGCTACATTCGAATATATTTCTTTTGAAGCATTCTCTGCTTTTGGAACAGTAGGATTAACATTAGGGCTTACTCCTGAGTTGAGTTTTATTGGTAAAATTGTAGTTGCTTTAACTATGTATATGGGCAGAGTGGGCCCTTTAACATTGATTTTAGCGATTTCAAGTAAGAAAAAGGGTGGAAGTATAAGATATCCAGAAGGTAAAATTTTGGTGGGATAGAGGTGTAAGTATGAAAAGAAAACAATTTGTTGTTATTGGTTTAGGAAGATTTGGGTCTGCTATTGCAAAAGAGTTATATGAGTTGGGGAACGATGTATTAGCTATAGATGCTGATGAAGATAGGATACAAGAAATTTCTAATGATGTTACACATGCCGTACAAGCGGATGCTACAGATGAAAATAGCTTAAGAACATTAGGAATTAGTAATTTTGATGTTGCCGTAGTAACAATTGGATCAAATGTTCAAGCTAGTGTTATGGCTGCTTTATTAGTTAAGGATTTAGGTGTTAAATATATTATTACTAAAGCTCAAAATGAGCTTCATGCCAAATTGCTTAGCAAGTTAGGTGTTGACAGGATTATTTTTCCAGAAAGAGATATGGGTATTAGAGTTGCTCATAATTTAGTTTCTTCAAATATTTTGGATTATATTGAACTTTCTTCAGATTATAGTATTGCTGAAATCAAAACACCTACAGAATGGATTGGGAAAACCTTAAAAGAATTAAATATGCGATCCAACTATGGCATAAATGTAATGGCAGTAAAAAGAGATAATGATGTTAATGTATCACCATCGGCGGATGATGTTATTGTAGAGGGTGATGTTATAGTTGCTATAGGTGGAGCAGAAGAAATTAATAAAATAGAAAAAATTGTAACATAGGGAGAATGATTTGAAGATAATAAGCAGTAAGGATAACTCACTAATTAAAGAAGTTAAAAAATTAAATGACAGAAAAGTTAGATTAAAGAAAAAACAATTTTTTATAGAAGGATTTAGATTTGTAGAGGAAGCTTTGAAATCTGATTTTATAATACCTTATTTGTTTATTTCAGAGGATAATTCTTATAAGTTGGAAGAACAAAAGGCAAATATAGATTCAGAAACAGAGTGCTATATAATCTCAGATAAACTTATGAAGTATATATGCAATACAGAAAACCCTCAAGGAATTGCAGCGGTAGTAAACATGAAAGAAGACACCAGTATAACAAATGAAAAAGGGTTTTACCTACTAGCGGATAAAGTTAGAGACCCAGGTAATATGGGGACAATTATAAGAACAGCTCATGCTACAGGTGCTCATGGGGTTATATTAACTAAAGGTACTGTGGATGTGTATAATGATAAAACATTAAGGTCTACTATGGGATCTATTTTTAAGGTTAATATAATTAATGATGAGGAAAATGAATTTTTAGAGCAACTTAAAGAAAAAGGGTTTCAATTATTAGTAAGTAGTCTTGAAGCAAAAGAATCCTTTTATCAATTAGATTTAACAGACAAGGTGATTATTGCAGTAGGAAATGAAGGTAATGGAATTAGTGATGAAATTTTAGGCAAAGCCAATAAAAGTTTTATAATTCCTATGGTTGGTGACTCTGAATCTTTGAATGTAGCAGTTGCAGCCAGTGTTATGATGTATGAAATATTAAGACAAAAGTTAAATTAATATATTTTTTCAATAAATAATTGAAAAATAACGTTAATGTAGTTATAATGTATAGATGAACAGGTTGAAATATAATTTAATAATTAAACTTTGATGGAGAGAGTAGATATAAAAAATTTTTTACAGGGAATAAAAGTTATAGACTGAGAGCTTTTTAAAAATAATTATATTGAAGTTCACTCCGGAGTTCTAGCTGTGAAATAATAGTAGCAGTTAGCGGAAATATCCGATATTAAAACAAGAGAACTAGCACTAGTGTTAGTTAAATTGGGTGGTAACACGACAACTTCGTCCCTTTATGGGTGGAGTTTTTTTTGTTTATAAAAAAAAGAAAGGAGCAATAAAATGCAAAAAAAGTTAGAACAAATAAAAACAGATGCTCTTGCAGTTCTTGAAAAAGCTATGAGTAAAAAAGAAATTGAAGAAATTAGAATCAAATATTTAGGTAAAAAGGGAGAATTGACTTCTATTTTAAGAGGTATGGGAGGATTATCTTCAGAAGAAAGGCCGATAATTGGAAAATTAGCTAATGAAGTAAGAGAGAATCTTGAAACTATTATAAATAATGCAAGCAAATCTATTAGCGAAAAAGAGAAAAACAGTAAGTTGCAAAGTGAAATAATTGATATTTCTATGCCAGGAAATAGAAAATCTTTAGGGCATAAAAATCCACTTCAATTAACTTTAGACAGTATTAATGAAATATTCTTATCTATGGGATTTGCTATTGAAGAAGGACCAGAAGTAGAGCTTGACCATTATAATTTTGAAGCATTAAATATTCCGAAAAATCATCCAGCAAGAGGAGAACAAGATACTTTTTACATAAATGATGATGTGGTTCTAAGAACTCAAACATCTCCAGTTCAAATAAGAACTATGGAAAACCAAAAACCTCCTATCAAGATGATTTCACCAGGAAAGGTTTATAGATCAGATGCTGTTGATGCTACACACTCACCTATCTTTTATCAAATAGAAGGATTAGTAGTGGCAGAAGGAATCACTTTTGCAGATTTAAAAGGAACGCTGGAGCTATTTACGAAAAAAATGTTTGGGGATAAAATGAAAACTAAGTTTAGGCCTCACCATTTCCCTTTTACAGAACCATCAGCTGAAATGGATGCTACTTGCTTTGTATGTGGTGGAAAAGGCTGTAATGTGTGTAAAGGCTCTGGATGGATAGAATTATTAGGTTGTGGAATGGTACATCCGCAAGTATTAAGAAATTGTGGTATAGATCCAGAAGTTTATAGTGGGTTTGCTTTCGGATTTGGATTGGATAGAATGGTAATGCTAAACTATGCCATAGATGATATAAGATTATTATACGAAGCTGACATGAGATTCTTACAACAATTCTAAATAGGAGGGGTAAAAATGAAAGTACCTGTTAATTGGCTAAAAGATTATGTGGATATAGATGTAACACCTGAAGAACTTGGAGATGCACTTACTTTATCAGGATCGAAAGTTGAAGAAGTAATTGTATCTGGAGCAAATATTGAGAATATTGTTACTGGTAAAATAAAAAAAATAGAGCAACATCCAGAAGCAGAAAAATTAGTTATATGTCAAGTTGATATAGCTAAGGAAGAATTGCTTCAAATAGTAACAGGAGCAACAAATATGAAAGAAGAAGATATTGTTCCAGTAGCTTTACATGGATCCACTTTAGCGGATGGAACAAAAATCAAAAAAGGAAAATTAAGAGGAGTAGTATCAAATGGTATGTTCTGTTCTAAAGAAGAACTTGGCATAGCAAATGATGAAGTTGTTCTTGGATTGATGATTCTACCGGAAGATACAGCTATTGGGGTGGATATTAAGAAAGTAGTTTCTGTGGAAAAGGCAGTATTAGATTTCGAAATAACTTCTAATAGACCTGATTGTATGAGTGTAATTGGCATGGCTAGAGAAACAGCTGCAACTTTGGATAAAATTTATAATTTGCCTGCTTTAAGTTACACTGAGAAAATAGAAGAAGATATAAATAATAGTTTAAAAGTTGAGATAAAAGATCCTTTATGCAAAAGATATATGGCCAAAGGTGTTAAAAATGTTAAAATACAACCATCACCAAAGTGGATGCAAGAAAGACTTTTAGAAGCGGGAGTTAGACCAATAAATAACATAGTGGATATTACTAACTTTGTTATGGTGGAATTTGGGCAACCGATGCATGCTTTTGATAGAAGGCAGATAACGTCTAATACTATTGTTATAGAAAGAGCTTTGGATAACGAAAAATTTGTAACCTTAGATGGGCAAGAAAGAATTTTAGATTCAACAATGCTTACTATAAAAGATGGAGAGAGAACTATTGCTCTTGCAGGAATAATGGGTGGGCTTAATTCGGAAGTTAAAGATGACACTAATGAGATTATCTTTGAATTTGCTAATTTCGATGGTACAAATATTAGACTTTCATCAAAAAAATTAAATCTAAGAACTGATGCATCAGGAAAATTTGAAAAAGATATTGACGTAAATTTAGCAGAAATAGCTTTAAAAAGAGTTTGTAATTTAGTGGAAGATTTAGCTGCAGGAGAAATAATGGAGGGTGTTATAGATATTTACCCAGAAATTAAAGAACCGCACATACTAACAGTTGATTCAAATTGGGTGAAAGCTTTCTTAGGTATAGATATTTCTGTCAAGGAGATGGCTAATTGCTTAAATAAGTTGGATTTGATTACTGCAATTGAAGGCGACAGTCTACAAGTTCATGTGCCTACTTTTAGATCAGATGTTAATATAAAAGAAGATGTAGCAGAAGAAATAGCAAGAATATATGGATATAATAATATTCCATCAACCTTACCAACCATTGAAACTTTAAAAGCTGGAAAAAGTGAGAAACAAATTTTAGAGGACACATTAATAAATATTTTAATTGGGTCAGGAGTTAATCAATCAATAGCTTATTCTTTTGTTAGTCCAAAAGTTTTTGACAAAGTACTAATAAGTCAAGATAGTTATTTAAGAAATGCTGTTAAAATTAGAAATCCTTTAGGGGAAGATTATAGCATAATGAGAACTACAAGTATACCTTCGATGATGGAATCGCTAGGAAGAAATTATTCAAGGAATAATGAGTATGCTAGATTATTTGAGATTGGGAAAACATATATTCCTAATGTGGATGAAAATATAAAACTACCAGAAGAAAAAGAAGTATTAACTATTGGCTTATATGGTGGAGTAGATTATTTTGATCTTAAAGGTGTGGTAGAAAATATACTCGCTAAGTTATTTGTAGAAAAATTTGAGTTTAAAAGAGAAAGTGAAAATCCATCATATCATCCAGGAAAAACAGCAGCTATTTATGTTGGTAAAGAACTGCTAGGAGTTTTAGGAGAAGTACATCCTGATGTAGCAGGAAATTATGGGGTGGACGAAAATTGCTATTTGGCTGAAATTAATTTAGAAGTTTTATATAAAAATGCTAATTTGGACAGAAAATATAAACCATTACCTAAGTATCCAGCTGTAACTAGAGATTTGGCGGTTATTCTTGATAAGAGTACCTTGGTTAAAGATATTGAAGAAATTATATGGAAACAAGGTGGTAGAATTTTAGAAAGTATTAAACTTTTTGATGTATATGAGGGCAAGCAAATAGCAGAAGGAAAGAAAAGTGTAGCTTATTCCCTTAAGTATAGAGTTCAAGATAAAACATTGACAGATAAAGATGTTAATAAAGTTCAAGATAAAATATTGAAAACTCTTGAGTATAATTTAGGAGCGGAACTTAGATAAAAATATTTTATAATTGGTAATTATATGTTAGAATATAGATAAGTATAAAATGAAAGTTTTTTAAGTAAAATTCAAAAATCATTTGAATAAAATGGATTATTTTGAAATATGAATTTATTTTGAAGTTTTAAACTTATCTAAGAGGGTGTTGGAATGAATGTGGTAACAGTTAAGATAAATGGAAAAGAATACAATTTAAAAGGGGAAGAAAAAACTGAATATCTACATTCAGTGGCTAGTTATGTGGACCAAAAGATAAAAAAAATTATGGAGTTCAATTCAATTTTAAGTACAACAGAGGCGGCAGTTTTGACTACTTTAAACGTAACAGATGAATTGTTTAAGATAGAAAAAAGCAATGAAGCACTTGAAAGTAAAGTTAATGATATTAATATTTCATATAAAGAACTTCAAAATCAATTTGAAGATTTAAAGAAATATATTCTCAGCTTAGAAAATTATAATGCAGAGCTGCAAGTTAAATTGGATGCAAATGAAGCTAGTAAGCTATTGAAAAGAGGCGAGGAAGAGAATAAGCAGTTATCCGATCAATTAGATTTAATTAAAAATCGAGTAACAGAAGAAACTTTACTAAAAACTAATTTTCAAAAAGAAAATAAAGAATTAAAATTCCAACTACAATCTTCTAAGTATAAGATTATGGATTTGCAAAATAAATTAATTGAATACCAAATTGATTTAGCTAAAACAAAAAGAAAAGAAAATCCACTTTTAACTTTGGACGAAGCAAAATAAAAAACAGGCTATGCCTGTTTTTTTTTGTTTGAAAATAGGTATTCTTTATTAAAAATATTAATCATATAAATATATATAAAGTAATACCATGGAGGGTAAACTTGGATTTAAACATAAAGAATGCAGCTTTTATACCAGTTATTACAGCCTTGGTTCAAATATTTAAGATGCTTGGTGTAAGCAAGAAACTTTGTCCTTTTATGTCATTGGTATTTGGATTAATATTAGGGATTTTGCTAGAAGATTCTGGGGAAATCAAAAAAGGAATACTTAATGGCATAGTTTTGGGAACTAGTGCTTCGGGCTTATATTCAAGTACAAAGGTTGCTTATGAAATTGGAAAGAAAAAGACTGATTAAAGATAGGAATAATGGATAGAATAAAATTGGAGGTGTAATTTATGCTGACAAATGTACTAGAAACTATAGTTAAAGGTAGTACAATAGAATTTTTAAATATACCAGAGAGTGAATTTATTTCTAAATATGAAAATATAGATAAAGAGGCAGCTAAAAAGTGCACTGAGGAATATTTTAACTCAAGAAATATAAAAGTAAAATCTAATATCATGGAGATAAAATTATATAAAGATACTCATAATGTAGAAATAACCTTAGATAGAACAAGTAGAGGGTAATTAATGGAAAGACCGATGATTTATTTTGTATGTGCATTAATTTTTGGAATTATTACAGCATTATTATTAAGTGTGAATTTTTTTGCTGCTTTTATTATAGCAGCTTTTTTTATATTTGTAATAATATCTAAAGATGGAACAAAAATGAGAATTATAACGATTTTTTTTCTTTTAGGATTTTTTTCTTTTATATTATATTATCATATTAATGTACCTGGTTCATTTAAAGCTAGAATAGTATTAAAAAAAGAAACTTTTGCAATAGCAAAATACAAAAACAGAAAAATTTTATTATATGGAGATATTTATGAATTTAATGAAGGTGATTTAACAAAAATTTATGGGAAAACAAAAAAAGAAAAAGATTATTTTAAAGGAATTGTGGCTAATGTATATGTTGAAAATCATGTAATCTACAAAAAAGATATTATAGCTAAGATATATAGTATTAAGTTATTGCTTTATAATGAGTATAAAATAATTGTAGGAAAAGACAAAGCAGGAACAATTATGGCGGCTTGTTTTGGGGATACAAAGTATATAAGTTATTCTCAAAAGGAAGATATGAGTAAAATGGGAATATGTCATATAATGGCTGTGTCAGGTTTTCATATAGCTATAGTATATGGAGTTTTACAACGTTTTTTAGGTATTAGTGCTATAGTTCCTACTTTTATATATTTGATAATAACAGGGATGAAATCATCTAGTATAAGAGCTTTTATAATGCTAGCTTTAATTGCTATTTCTAAGAGTTTATATAAGAGTTATGATGCTTTATCTGCCTTGAGTTTTTCAGCTTTAGTTTTACTTTTTTTTAATCCTTATTATATATGTGATATGGGTTTTATTTTATCTTTTTTAGCAACGTTAGGAATAATTTTATATTACAATAAAATTAAATTAAAATTAAGAAAACTTCCATCTAAGTTAAATGAAAGCATAAGTCTTACATTAAGTGCTCAGATATTTAGTATGCCTTTTCTTATGATGGAAGATATAAATGTTAGGTTGATTTCAATTTTGGGCAATTTGTTTATAATACCTTTATATTCTTTAATAATTATTATGGGGAATATAGGATCGTTAGTTGTTAAAATAAAGCCTTTATTTAAAATCATATGTTATTGTTTAAGTACTATAATTACTGCTGTAAATGGCGGTAGTGCTTTGGTACTGCAATTATCACCACAACTTGTTAACTACGCTTATCTTGAGGGTATAGTTGTTATTTTGATTTATATGTGTTATATATTTGTTATAAGGGGATATGAGAATATTAAATTTATTCCTTTGATTGCAATAATTTTTTTGATTTTTTATAAAATACAATTATTTTAAGGGAGAAAAAAATGTTTGATTCACTTAATTTAGAAAAAGAATTGAAACTAAAAAAAATACATAGTAAGTATATTCTTTGCGGTAATGATGAAAATTCCATAAAAGGTGCTGTGGAAAAAATAAAAAATATCGCTTTGAATAAAGATTTTGAAGAATTAAACTATACCGAAATTGATGGTGCAAATTTGACTTTGCCACAATTAATCAATGCCTGTGAAACGCTACCTTTTATGAGTGAAAAAAGAATGGTGCTAATTTATAGGGCTTCTTTTTTGAAAGATCACGGTGATAAAGCTGAGGAAGGAAGGTTTAAAGAAATAAAAGAATATATCAAAAATATTCCACAAGAATGTGTGCTTATAATGTATTATATTTTTGATAATCCTCGTGAAAAAGAAAGTTTAAAGGTAAAAGGGCTAAATAAACTTGCTCATGTAATTAAGTTTGAAAAGCTTAAAGGTAAATCTTTGGAAAAAAAAGTGGAGGAATTATTTGCAGAAAGAAAAGTAGATATTTCTAAATCCGAACTGGCTATTTTTTGCAATTTGGTGGATACTAATTTAGATATTTTAGAAAATGAAGTTGAAAAATTATGTACTTATGCTTGGGATAGGAAAATAACAAGAACAGATATTCAACTTTTGGTTACACAAAAAAATGAAAATGACATTTTTAATTTGGTAGATTATATTTCACAGAAAAAACCGGATATGGCTATTGATATTTTGGACGAGTTAATATTTAAAGGAGAAATGATAACGGGTATATTAAGAATGATTCAACGTCAATTCAAATTGTTGTTGAATATAAAAATTGGGGCTACACAAGGAAAATCGAAGGAAGTTTTATCTAAAGAACTAAAATTACATCCATATATATGTGAAAAAATGATATCTCAAAGTAAAAAATTCACATTGAAATCTATTAGAAATGCTATTGAAAAATGTCTTGATACAGAGAAAATGTTAAAATCCACATCTACAAATGCAAAAACTGAAATGGAACTTTTGATAATAACTGTTACTACTTTACTATAAAAAAATAAAGAACCGGTGAATTTCACCGGTTTTTATTTATTAAGCGCTTAATCCGTTTAATTTTGCAGTTAATCTAGATTTTGTTCTAGCAACTTTGTTTTTATGTAAAACACCTTTAGATGCAGCCATATCTAAAGCTTTTACACATGCCTTCAATTCTACTGCAGCAGTAGAAGCATTATTTGATTCTAAAGCAACCTCAAATTTCTTAATTTGAGTTTTTAAAGCAGACTTTATCATCTTGTTTCTCAAAGTTTTAGTTTTGATAACTTTAATCTTTTTCTTTGCTGATTGTACGTTTGCCATTAATTCACCCCCTTGTAGTATGGTAGGGTTAAGCAGCTTGTGGGTATCTTGTTTTTTCGACTAACTCAACAAATGATATTATAGCATTAATTACTTTGCACTTCAAGTATAAGTTTTCTTAAAAAACAACAATAAAAGATTAATTTTTGAATTTATTATTTTATTATTGGTAAAAATAAATTTAAGTACCATTTAGAAAGGTTGTGAACTCATGTCAATAAGAACTGATTTAGCTGTAGAAGCTAGAGAAATGTATCAAAAAAGTAACAAAGGAGATGTTCCGGGGGTTTATATAAAGGAATATAATGAAGGAGAATGTAAAATTACGGATGTGGAAATTTTAAATGAAGAAGGAGAAAAAAATCTTGGTAAACCTAAAGGAAAATATATCACAATAGATATGCCGGAATTTGTATTTTACGATAAAGATACAATGATTGTGGTTAGTGAAGTTTTGGGAAGTGTTTTATCAGGAATGGTTTCTTTAGAAAAAAGTATGACAGCTTTAGTGGTGGGATTAGGAAATTGGAATGTTACTCCAGACGCGTTAGGCCCGAAAGTTATTTCACAAATTATGATTACAAGACACTTAAAACAACTTATTCCAGATGAAATAGATGAGAATATTAGACCAGTTTGTGGTATGTCTCCAGGAGTTCTGGGAATAACCGGTATAGAAACTAGTGAAATCATTAAATCTATAGTAAAAAAAATAAAACCTAACTTAGTTATTTGTGTAGATGCATTAGCTTCTAGAAAAGCATCTAGAGTTAATAGAACAATACAAATAGGTAATACGGGTATATCACCAGGGTCTGGTGTGGGAAATAAAAGAATGGAAATAAGTGAAAGAACTATTGGAATACCGGTTATTGCAGTAGGGGTACCTACAGTTGTTGATGCAGCTACACTAGCTAATGATACTATAGATTTAGCCATAGACCAAATGATTCATCAATCAAATACTGGTGGTGAATTTTATAACATGTTAAAAGCTATTAATAAAGATGAAAAACAAAAATTGATAAATGAAATACTTAATCCATATTTAGGAGATTTGATGGTTACCCCTAAGGATGTGGATTTAATAATCGATAATACTTCTAAAATAATAGCTAATGGTATAAATTTAGCCTTGCAACCAGCTATGAAATTAGATGAAATTAGTAAATATCTAAATTAAAATTACATTTGGTACTTGTAGGAACTAACGAGTCAGAGGAATAAAAGTAAAAAGAGTTTAGCTTAAAAAATGCGATGCGAAAGTACGCATTTTTTAAATTTATGAAATTAATTTATTTTTATAAATAGAATATTTAAATTTTCACCCTCATATATATAGATAAAACTAAGGAGGGGATAAGGTTGAACAATAGAAAAAATAAAGATATTGAAGATTTTTCTAGAATGTTTACAAGCATCTGTATGTTTTTCATTACTTTTGTAATTTTCATAATTATATTTAATCAAGCAATTGGGTATAGTTCTAAAAATGGTCTTCAAAGAAATATGTTTTATGTTAATATGATTAACTTCACTATGCCACAGGTTAAGATTACTTCATTTAACGAAGAAGATATGGCTGAAAATCAGGTGTCTATAAAAAAAGTTTTTAGTGAAATTTTGGGGATCAATATTGATCAACCCTATAGTGTTATACATAGAGAGATGGCTGCATTAAATTTAGTACCCTATAGTGGAATTGGAAATAACATAGCTAAGAGTAATGATAATAATTCTTCTAATATTGAAAACAAGGATGTATCATTTAAGCTTGATAATGAATTTATACAAAAGCCTGAGGAAGGACAAACTCCATCAGCAGAAGGAGCATCTTCTGTATTTAATCAAGCATTAGTAAAAGAGTTGTCAGCAGTGCCGGAAGTTTTAATTTATCATACACATACATCTGAAAATTATGACCCAAATAAAGCTAACACAACAGATCAAACTACAAATGTATGCGCAGTTGGTGAAGCTTTGAAAGAAGAATTAGAGAAATATGGCATAAAAACAATACATGATACCACGGTTCATGATAGAGATGTTTACACTAAAAGTTACGCTAGATCATCAGTTACACTAGACAAGTATCTAAATGAATATGGAGATTTTAAACTTATTATAGATTTGCATAGAGACTCTATAACGGATAAAAACTCTATAACGGCTAATTTTAATGGAGAAAATGTGGCAAAAATAATGTTTGTAATGACAAAAAAGAATCCTCATTTTGACGCCAATATGAAAAATGTTAATAGTTTGATTGATATATCAAATAGATTATTTCCGGGATTTTCCAAAGGGGTATATTATTTTAATTATGGTAGTTTATATTTTAATCAAGATGATAGTGAAAATGCTTTATTGATGGAAGTTGGTTCATATGTAAACACAACTCAAGAATCAAAGAATTCGGCAAAATACATAGCTAGATTAATTGCAGAGCATTTAAATGGAAAAAATGAATAAAATTATGAAAAAAAGTACATCCTTAATAAATAGAGGAGGTGCTTTTTTATGAGTAAAAGATCTATAATAATTGTGTTTCTGATATGCTCTATAGTGATTTTATGTGGGGTTACTAATGTAAACATAGTGTTGAATAGAAGCGTGTATTCGGATATATTATTATCATTTAAAGATAATGAAGATTCATATTTAAGTAATGAAAGAACAAATATTGACTATTGGAATCTGGATTATATGGAAAAGGTACTTGCTAATGCGGATAATTATAAAAAGAACAAAGAAGATATTCTTCAACATTCAGATATAAATAACAATATGCCCACAGAAGTAATTGATATTTTAGGTGAAAACATAAGTACTTTGAGCTTTGATGCGGTACCTAAAATAAGAATATTGTTTAATAAAAATCCATTTGACTTAAGAATTGCTACAGACAGATTTACATTTGCTTTCAATAAAAAATCAGTGGAAAGATTAATAAGCTTAGAAAAACTAAAAAAAAATTAAATTAATGTTATTGACATTTCCACGGTAAGTTGTGTTATAATTTACTTTGATTTATTATGTGCGATGGAGGTATAAGGATGAGTGTAGATAGAAAAAAATATATAAGAAATTTTTCAATAGTAGCACATATAGACCACGGGAAATCAACCTTGGCAGATAGGTTATTGGAAAAAACAGGAACTTTAACTGAAAGAGAAATGAATTCGCAAGTTCTAGATAATATGGAACTAGAAAAAGAAAGAGGAATTACTATAAAATCTCAAGCGGCAAGGCTTGTTTATAAAAGAGAAAATGGGGAAGAATACATATTAAATTTAATTGATACTCCGGGACATGTAGACTTTAATTATGAAGTTTCAAGAAGCTTGGCAGCCTGTGAAGGAGCTCTTCTAATAGTAGATGCTACTCAAGGAATACAAGCTCAAACTTTGGCCAATTGTTATTTGGCATTAGATAATGATCTAGAAGTTGTTCCTATTATAAATAAAATAGACCTTCCTTCTGCTAGACCAGAGGAAATTAAAACTGAAATTGAAGATGTCATTGGAATTGAAGCTCATGATGCGCCTTTAGTTTCGGCAAAAACAGGATTGAATATAGAGGATGTATTAGAAGCTATAGTAAATAAAGTTCCATCCCCAAAAGGAGACGAAGAAGCTCCATTAAAAGCTTTGATATTTGACTCCAGCTACGATAGTTATAAGGGTGTTGTTTCTTATGTGAGAATCATAGATGGCACAGTAAAAAAAGGAACTAAGATTAAGTTTATGAATAGTGGAAAAGTATATGAGGCAACTGAAGTGGGTGTTTTTGCACCAGGATATTTGCCCATGAATGAACTTTCAGCTGGAGACGTAGGTTACATTACAGGCTCTATTAAGAATTTAAAAGATGCTGCAGTAGGGGATACAATAACCTCGGCGTTAAATCCTGCCACAGAACCACTACAAGGATATAGACCGGCAATTCCTATGGTATTTAGTGGTATTTATCCAATTGACGGTGCTAAATATGATGAGTTAAGGGATGCACTTGAGAAGTTGAAATTAAATGATGCTGCTTTAGATTTTGAGCCAGAGACATCAATTGCATTAGGGTTCGGATTTAGATGTGGATTTTTAGGTCTTCTACATATGGAGATTATACAAGAGAGAGTAGAAAGAGAATTTAATTTAGATATAATTACAACAGCCCCTTCTGTTATTTATAAGGTTTATAAAAATAATGGGGAAATGATTAATATAACTAACCCAACAAACTTACCAGATACAACAGAAATTGCTAAAATGGAAGAGCCTATTGTAAAGGCTTCTATAATTACTCCTTCTGAGTATGTAGGTGCAGTAATGGAGCTTGCTCAACAAAGAAGAGGTATTTATGTTGATATGCAGTATGTAGATACTTCAAGAGCTGTAGTTAATTATATAATTCCATTGAACGAAATTATATATGATTTCTTTGATACTTTAAAATCTAAAACAAGAGGATATGCTTCTCTAGATTATGAACTAGCAGGATATCAACAAACTAAATTGGTGAAATTAGACATTCTTTTAAATGGAGATGTTGTAGATGCTTTATCAATGATAGTTCCTGAAGAAAAAGCTTATCATAAAGGAAGAGGAATAGCAGAAAAACTTAAAGAAATAATACCTAGACAAATGTTTGAAGTGCCTATTCAAGCGGCTATTGGAGCAAAAATCATTGCAAGAGAGACGGTTAAAGCTATGAGAAAAGATGTTTTGGCTAAATGTTATGGTGGAGATATTTCAAGAAAAAGAAAATTGTTAGAGAAACAAAAAGAGGGTAAGAAAAGAATGCGACAAGTTGGTAGCGTAGAAGTTCCACAAGAAGCATTTATGTCAATCCTTAAAGTTGATTAGTTATAGAAAAAGGAGGATATATTATGAGTAATAAAATTTCATTATATATTCACATTCCCTTTTGCAAAAAAAAATGTTTGTACTGTGATTTCCCTTCTTATGGGAATATGGAAAATAGTATGAATGAATATGTTAAGGTATTAAGTGAAGAGATTAAAAGTCTAGAATACAATAAATTTAATACAATATTCATAGGTGGGGGAACTCCCACCTTTTTGTTGTTAAAGGAGTGGGAAGTATTAAAAGAATCTTTGAATTATAAATTGATAAAAGAACCAGCTGAGTTTACAGTTGAAATAAATCCAGGTACAGCAGATAAGGAAAAACTTTTATTTTTAAAGAATATGGGAGTGAATAGACTAAGTATAGGTCTTCAAGCGTGGCAGGAAAATTTACTTAAAAATTTAGGAAGAATTCATTCGAAAAATGAATTTCTTGAATTATACAAAAATGCTAGAGAAATAGGTTTTGATAACATAAATATAGATTTAATGTACGGATTGCCTAGTCAAAGTTTTGAAAATTGGAAAGAAACGTTAAAAGAAGTTGTTTTGTTAGAGCCGGAGCACATATCTTGTTATAGTTTAATTATAGAGGAAAATACACCCTTTTATAACATGTATAACAAAGGGGTTATAAAAATACCAAGTGAAGAAGAAGAAAGAAAAATGAATGAATTTACTATCACTTACTTGAAGGAAAAAGGATACGACAGATATGAGATTTCTAATTGGGCTAAAAAAGATAAAGAGTGTAAGCATAATTTAGTTTATTGGGAATTGGAAAATTATATAGGTTGTGGATCAAGTGCTCATTCTTATATAAATGGATCTAGATTTAGTAATTCTGATGATATAAAAGAATATATGAAAAATTTTTTTCAATTAAATAAAAATGAAAAATATAAAAATTCCATAGAAGCGGATATGGAAGAATTTATGTTTTTAGGGCTTAGGAAGATAAAAGGAATTTCTATTAAAAAATTTAATGAAAAGTTCAAAAAGTCTATATTTGATATTTATGGCAATGTAATAAATAAATATGTAGAAAATGGGTATTTGATTTTGAATGAAGATAGGATTTTTCTTAGTGAAAAAGGCATTGAAATTTCTAATTCTATAATGTGTGAGTTTATTATTAATTAATATAAAATAAGGCAAGTTTACTGTAAATGCTTGATTAAGATGAATTGAGTAGTAAATCAAAGAAAAATTGAGAATTTAGGAGTTAATTTTCAAAAACAAGCTGTAAAAATAAATTAAGCGATAATATTATGGCTTTTGTGGTATTGACAATAAATAAGCTACATGATAGATTTTAATCATAGTCGTTAGCACTCGTTGGAGGTGAGTGCTAATAAAGGTGGTGAAATAATGAGCAATGATATGAGTGAAAGAAAAATTAAAATTTTAGAAGCTATAATCAAGGATTACATTTCTTTTGGAGAACCAGTAGGATCAAGAACTATTGCTAAAAAATATGATTTAGGTATCAGTTCTGCAACCATAAGAAATGAAATGTCTGATTTAGAGGAGCTTGGTTATATTGAACAACTGCATACTTCTTCAGGGAGAAAACCCTCTGATAAAGGATATAGGTTATATGTAGATAAACTTATGCAATTACAAAATTTATCTTTGGAAGATGAATTAAAAATTAAATCAGAATTTCTTAACCATGCAATTTTTGAAGTGAATAAAGTTTTGAAAAATGCAACTTTGTTATTATCTGAGCTCACTAACCTTACATGCATTTTAAAAACACCTTCAGTACGAACTAGTTATATTAAAACTATAAAGTTAATACCTATTGATGGTAATAGCATACTAGCAGTTATTGTTACTGAAAATGGATTGATAACTAATAATATGATTAGGGTAGGAAGAAAAATAGAAGATGAAATATTAGAAAAATTATCTTTTGTTTTAAATAAAAGATTAAGAGGTTTAACTATTGACCACATAAATCTCAGAGTTATTGGTCAATTAAAAGAAGATTTGCAAGGATATGAAGATATTTTAGAGGCTATAATATCTACATTGTATGATGCTTTAACCAAGGAAGACAATAGTGAAATTTATTTTGAAGGTACAAAAAATATTTTTAATTATTCCGAATATAATGATGTTGAAAAAGCAAAACAATTTTTATCATTAATTGATAATAAAGCTATGCTAACGGAACTTTTAGATATGACAAATGATAAAGTAATAATTAATAATTTATCTACAAATTTTGATAAAGAAATAATTATAAAAATTGGTGGAGAAAATATAGCTGAATACGCTAAAGATTGTAGTGTTGTATCTGCAATTTATAGTATAGATAATAAACCTTTAGGAACCATAGGTATAATTGGTCCAACTAGAATGGAATATTCTAAGGTTATTCCTGTGGTAGGAGAGTTTATCAAATTGTTAAACCAAAGTATTTCAAATATTTATAAAGATGATAGGTAAGAGGTGAATTGCATGGGTTTTGAAGAAAAATTTAATGGTGAAGAAAGTATCGATAAGGAAAATATGAACGATTATCAGTCAGAAGAATCACCAGAAAAAGCAGAAATTAATGAAGATGCTGAGTTTGAAGAATTAGCACAGGAAGATGTTCATAATTTAGAGTGTGGAGAAGAAACAGAACTTCTTGATGAAAAAGATGGATTAATAAAAGAATTGAATTTGGAGAAAAACAAATTGTTTACTACAAAGAAAAAACTTGAAAATGAATTAGAAACAATAAAAGAAAGATTTTTAAGAATGAATGCAGAATATGAAAATTTCAGAAAAAGAACTGAAAAAGAAAAAAAAGTAATTTATACGGATGCTTGCACAGATGTGCTGAAAAATATCTTGCCGGTATTTGATAATTTACAAAGAGCAATTATTGCTGATGGTTCAGCAGAAGACTTAAAAAAAGGTATTGAGAGCACTATAAAACAATTTCAAGAAGCGTTAAATAAGTTAGGTGTAGAAGAAGTTGAAACAACAGGCGGATTCGATCCAGAATATCATGAAGCAATAATGCATGTTGAAGATAGCAATTTTGGAGAAAAAGAAATTGTAGAAGTATTCCAAAAAGGTTTTAAAAGAGGAGAAAAAGTTTTAAGACACTCTTTGGTAAAAGTAGCAAATTAATATGAAAATTTATTAATAAAAATTATAGAGGTATAACATTTAGGAGGTAAATAAAAATGGCAAAAATTATAGGTATCGATTTAGGAACAACTAACTCATGTGTAGCAGTTATGGAAGGTGGTACTCCAACAGTTATAGCTAACGCTGAGGGAGCAAGAACAACTCCATCAGTAGTAGCATTTAAAGATAACGGAGAAAGATTAGTAGGTCAAGTTGCAAAAAGACAAGCAATCACAAATCCAGATAAAACAATTAGTTCAATCAAAAGACATATGGGAACAGATTATAGAGTAGAAGTTGAAGGTAAGAAATATTCTCCAGAAGAAATCTCAGCAATGATATTACAAAAATTAAAAGCTGATGCTGAAGCTTATCTTGGAGAAACTGTAACAGAAGCGGTTATTACAGTGCCAGCTTACTTTAATGATAGTGAAAGACAAGCAACAAAAAATGCTGGTAAAATTGCTGGGCTAAATGTAATGAGAATAATCAATGAGCCAACGGCAGCTTCATTAGCATATGGTTTAGATAAAACTGATGATGCACATAAAATCTTAGTTTATGATTTAGGTGGCGGTACTTTTGACGTATCTATATTAGAATTAGGAGACGGAGTTTTTGAAGTAAAAGCTACTAACGGTAATACTCGTTTAGGTGGAGATGACTTTGATAACAAGGTAATGAATTACATTGCTGATACATTCAAATCTGATACAGGAATAGATTTGAGAGCAGATAAAATGGCTCTTCAAAGAATAATTGAAGCTGCTGAAAAAGCAAAAATAGAATTATCTACTTCTTTAACAACAAGCATTAACTTACCGTTTATTACTGCAGATGCAACAGGTCCTAAGCATATTGATATGACTCTTTCAAGAGCTAAATTCGATGAATTAACTCATAGTTTAGTTGATGATACTATCGAGCCAATGAAAAAAGCTTTAAAAGATTCTGGATTGTCAATAAATGATATAGAAAAAGTAGTTCTTGTAGGTGGATCAACTAGAATCCCAGCTATCCAAGATGCAGTTAAGAAGTTTACTGGAAAAGATCCTTCTAAAGGTGTAAATCCAGATGAATGTGTTGCTATGGGTGCAGCAGTTCAAGCAGGAGTCTTAACAGGAGAAGTTAAAGATATTTTATTACTTGATGTTACTCCTTTAACATTAGGTATTGAAACATTGGGTGGAGTTGCAACTCCATTAATAGAAAGAAATACAACAATACCAGCAAGAAAGAGCCAAATATTCTCTACTGCAGCTGATAGCCAAACATCTGTTGAAATTAACATTGTTCAAGGTGAAAGAAAAATGGCTAATGGGAATAAAACTCTTGGAAGATTTGTTCTTTCTGATATTCCAGCAGCACCAAGAGGAATTCCTCAAATAGAAGTTACTTTTGATATAGATGCAAATGGTATTTTGAATGTTTCTGCAAAAGATAAAGGAACAGGAAAAGAAGCTAAAATCACAATAACTGCATCTACAAACTTAAGTGATGATGAAATTGAAAAAGCAGTTAATGAAGCAGAAAAATTTGCTGAAGAAGATGAAAAATTAAAAGAAAAAATAGATGTTAAAAATCAAGCGGATACAACTTTATATCAAACTGAAAAAACGTTAAAAGATCTTGGTGATAAAGTTTCAGCAGAAGATAAAGCTCCAGTTGAAGAAAAATTAGAAGTTTTAAGAAATGTTAAAGATGGAGAAGACATAGAAGCAATAAAAGCAGCTATGGAAGATTTAACTCAAGCATTCTACGCTATTTCTTCAAAAATGTATGAGCAAGCAGCACCTGATATGGGTGATATGGGCGATGTGGGTGGAAATGCTGCTCCAGAAGATGACAATGTAGTAGATGCTGACTTCAAAGTTGAAGATGATAAGTAATAGATTTAAAAATTAATCACAATTGTTAAGTTGAATAAATATAACAATAATGATATACTCTTTAAGGGATGGGCTCTTACCCCTCCCTTAATTTTAAGTAAAGATAAATATAGGTGGTGAATCAGTAAGGATGGCCAATAAAGATTACTATGAAGTACTTGGCGTTTCACGTGATGCTAGTGCTGATGATATAAAGAAAGCATATAGAAAATTAGCTATGAAATACCATCCTGATAAAAACACAGGGAATAAAGAAGCTGAAGAAAAGTTTAAGGATATTAATGAGGCTTACCAGATTTTATCAGATGAAGAAAAGAAAGAGCAATTTGATAGATATGGAACAACAGATCCTAACGGCGGTGGTTTTGGCGGCGGTGGATTTTCTGGCATGGGTGGATTTGAAGATATATTTGATTCGTTTTTTGGAGGTGGTTTTGGAGGTTCTTCAAGAAGCAGAAGAAATGCACCTCAAAGAGGAGCCGACCTTGAATATACAGTAAATCTTACTTTTAATGAAGCTGTTTTTGGCGTGGAAAAAGAAGTTAATATCGCTAAAAATGAAACTTGTGAAACTTGCGATGGAAGTGGAGCTAAAAAAGGAACTTCTCCTAAAACTTGTGACAAATGTGGTGGTACTGGTCAAATAAAATATCAAAGAAGTACTCCTCTTGGAAATTTTGTTAGTACTGCAACTTGTGATAAATGTGGTGGAGAAGGTAAAATTATTGAAGAAAAATGTACTACTTGTCATGGCAAGGGAACAGTGAGAAAGAATAAAAAAATAAGTATTAACATACCGGCAGGAGTTGATACAGGAAATGTGTTGCCTTTGAGAAACCAAGGAGAACCAGGTGCTAATGGGGGTCCAAATGGTGATTTATATATTAACATTAGGGTTGCAGAACATGAAAAATTCAAGAGAAAAGGATTTGACCTTCATATAGAGGAACACATAAGTTTCGGTAAGTCAGTGTTGGGGACTGAATTAAAAGTTGTTACCATTGATGGAGATGTAAAATATAAAATACCAGAAGGAACTCAATCAGGGACTATTTTTAGACTTAAAGGAAAGGGTGTCCAAAGGGTTAATGGAAGAGGTCGTGGAGACCAATACGTTAAGGTTATAGTGGATATACCTAAAAATTTAAATGACAAACAAAAACAAGCTTTGTTTAATTATATGGAAGCTAGTGGTGAGAAAATAGACGATGATCATAAAGAATCTTTTATGGAAAAAGTAAAAAAGACATTCAAATAATATAAAAAACTTGTTTCTATTTAGAAACAAGTTTTTTGTTGATTAAAATTTACTTATCTCTTATAATTAAATTTGTGTTCTAGAGATATTAGAAAATTAGGAGAAAAAATATATGAATAAAGAATGGATAGAAGTTGAAATAGTTACTAACGAAGAAGCAATTGAAGCTATTACAGCAATTTTATATAATACTGAAGTTGATGGAGTTTCTATTTTAGATGTGGATGATATTGAATTTGTAAAGAAAAATGCAAATTATAATGAATATTTTCCGGAAAAATTAAGTCCGTTAGATAGTGGGGCTATTATTAGAGCTTATTATAAAGAAGATAATAAATTTGAAGAAAAGTTGAGTTATATAAAAGAAAATATAGATAATTTGTGGAAATTTGATATAGATATAAAAGAAACTAAAGTTACTACATATAAAGTGGATGAATCTCAGTGGGAAAATAATTGGAAAAAATATTATAAAACAACTAAAATTGGGGAGAAAATTGTTGTTAAGCCAAGCTGGGAAAAATATGAAGAAAAAGATGATGAAATTTTAGTTGAATTAGATCCGGGTATGGCTTTTGGTACAGGAACTCATGAAACTACATCATTGTGTATAAAAGCTTTAGAAAAATATGTTGGTGAAAATCATCAAGTATTTGATATAGGAACAGGATCAGGCATACTTGCTATAGCAGCTGCAAAACTTAAAGCCGAGAAGGTAATAGGGGTAGATTTAGACCCTGTAGCGGTGAAAGTGGCGTTAGAAAATGTGAAGATAAATAATGTTGATAATATTGAGATTTTAGAAGGTAATTTAATGGATGTAGTTAAAGGTAAAGCTGATATTATAATTGCTAATATTTTAGCAGATATAATTATTTTACTTTCTGAGGATGTAAAAAAATTCTTGAAACCCCAAGGGTATTTTATATCTTCAGGAATAATTGAGAATAAATTAGAACTTGTATCAAACCATTTAATTAATTTGGGCTTTATTATAGAAGAAGTGAGGCTTGATGGTGAGTGGTGTTGTGTTGTTGCAAAAGCAAAATAAAGGGGAAATTTTATGCATAAATTTTTTGTAGATAAAAGCTGTTTTTATGATGACTGTGCAGAAATCACAGGAGATGATGTTAAACATATTTTTAAAGTTCTTAGATTAAAAGAGGATGATAAAGTTGTTATAAATGATTGCAAAGGTAAAGAATTTTTGGCCATAATTAAAGATATCAATAAGCAAAGGATTTTAGTGGATATAGAAGAGGAAATTTTGGATAGTAGAGAAAGTGCTTTGGAGGTATATCTTTTTCAAGGATTGCCTAAAGCAGCTAAAATGGAATTGATAATTCAAAAAACTACTGAACTTGGTGTAAAAGAAGTTATTCCGGTTGTTACTAAAAGAGTTTTATCTTCAATAAAAAATATTGAAGGTGAATGTAAAAAGTTGGATAGATGGAATAAAATAGCCTTAGAAGCTTGCAAACAAAGCAAGAGAAGTGTTATTCCTACAATAAGAGAAATAACATATTTTGAGAGTGTTTTAAAGGATTTGAAGGGTATGGATTTAGTGTTAGTACCTTATGAAAATGCTGAAAACTACGGAATAAAAAAAGTTGTAATTGATAAATGCAAGGGTAGAGATATAAAGAAAATAGCCATTTTGATAGGTCCAGAGGGTGGATTTGAGGAAGAAGAGATTGAGATTTTAAAGGATTTAAATTGTGAAATTGTTACGCTAGGTCCTAGAATTTTAAGAACTGAAACGGCTGGTATGGTTGCTATGTCTCTTATCATGTATGAACTTGGAGATATAGGAGGAAATGTTTAATGAAAGTTGCTTTTGCTACTTTAGGTTGTAGAGTCAATGTTTATGAAACAGAGGCTATGACGGAAATTTTTAAAAAAGATGGATATGAGGTTGTACCTTTTGAAGAATATGCGGATGTATATGTGGTTAATACATGTACAGTAACCAATATGAGTGATAAAAAATCTAGGAAGATTATATCTAAAGCTAGAAAAAACAATGAAAATGCTATAATTGCAGCAGTTGGATGTTACTCTCAAATAGCACCCGATAAAGTTGCAGAAGTTACTAGTGTTGATGTTGTATTAGGAACAAGAAATAAAGGGGATATTTTATATTGGATTAATAGAGCTAAAGAAGAACAAAAGCAAATGGTGGCCGTTAGTGATGTTATGAAAAATACGGAATTTGAAGATTTGAAAATAGAGGAATTTACAGGAAAAACTAGAGCTTTCCTTAAAATTCAGGATGGATGTAATAGCTTTTGTTCTTATTGCTTAATACCTTACTCTAGAGGAGCAGTGTGTAGCAAATCTCCAGAAATGATTTTAGAGGAAATCAAAGTTTTGGCTAGCCATGGGTTTAAAGAAGTTATATTCACTGGTATAAGTATTTCTTCTTATGGAAAGGATCTTGAAGGTGAGTGGGATTTGATTACCATATTGGAGAAAGCAAGTGAAATTGAAGGAATTGAAAGAATTAGAATAGGGTCTATTGGTCCTAGATTTTTTACAGACGAAATAATAGAGAGAATTTCTAAAATAGAAAAGATGTGTCCTCATTACCATTTGTCACTTCAAAGCGGATGTGATGAAACACTAAAAAGAATGAATAGAAACTATACTTCTAAACAATATAAGGATATAGTTAATAAATTGAGAGACAAAATGCCTGATTTATCCATAACAACTGATATTATAGTTGGTTTCCCGGGAGAAACAGAGGAAGAGTTTCTTGAAACATTTAAATTTTTACAAGATTTAAAACTTGCTAAAACACATATTTTTAAATATAGTGAAAGAAAAGGTACAAAAGCCTCTAGCATGGAAGGCCAAATTAATGGTAAAATAAAAGAAGAAAGAAGTAAAAAACTAATTGCTTTAAACGAAAAGAACGAAAAAGAGTTTATAAGTTCATTTGTTGGAAAAAAACTCGATGTGTTATATGAACAAAATAACGATGAATTAAAGCAAGTTACAGAAGGGTATACTACAAACTACATAAAAGTAGTTTTGCAGGAAAATGAGGCCAATAGAGGCGAAATAATCAGTACTGAGATTACAAAGGTTGGTAACGAGTTTGCTTTTGGTGAAATTTAATAACAAAAGGGAAGTTTAAAATAAGTTAGCTAGGATATGATTAAAGGGAGGTGATTACATGAAGGATTGTATATTTTGTAAAATAGTTTCAGGAGAAATACCTTCTAAAAAAGTATATGAAGATGATAAAGTTTTTGCATTTGAAGATATAAGCCCAGAAGCGCCTGTACATGTATTGATTATTCCAAAGAAACATATAGCTAGTATTAATGAACTTTCAGATGAAGACAAAGACCTAATAGGTCATATATTCTTAGTTTCACAGAAGTTAGCTAAAGAATATAATATAGAAGACAGTGGCTATAGAATAATTAATAATTGTGGAGAAGATGCTGGGCAAACTGTTAAACATGTTCATTTCCATTTGTTGGGTGGAAGACAATTAAATTGGCCACCAGGCTAAAGAAATAATAGAAAAGATATTGACAGTATATTAATCTATGTTGTATAATTACGAATGTGCTATTTTGCCCTCAACAACTGCCAAAATACTGCTATGGAGGGAGGGATAAAGATGTCAGAAATTAAAGTAAGAGAAAATGAATCTCTAGAGAATGCTTTAAAAAGATTTAAGAGATCATGTGCAAAATCAGGCGTTTTATCTGAAATCAGAAAAAGAGAGCATTACGAAAAGCCAAGTGTAAAAAGAAAAAAGAAATCTGAAGCTGCAAGAAGAAGAAAAACAACAAAAGTTAAATAATTTGGAATTAAGTGAAAGAAGGTTACTCAATTTATGTCTTTAAAGGATAAAATAAATATTGATTGGAAAGCTGCAATGAAGTCCAAGGACAAACTTAAAGCAAGTACGATTAGTATGGCAAAGTCAGCTATTCTTTTAGTTGAAAAAAATGAAAGAAGAGTTTTAGAGGATGAAGATATTTACTCTGTCATTTCAAAAGAAATAAAAAATCGTAAAGAGGCTTTAGATGCTTTTAAAAGTGGTAATAGAGAAGATTTAGTCCAACAGGCAATGCAAGAAATTGAAATTTTATCAGAGTACCTTCCAGAGCAGTTGACCGAAGAAGAAATATTTAAAATTGTTTCTGAAGCAGTTAAAGAAACAGGGGCACAGTCTATCAAAGATATGGGTAAAGTTATGACGTTTGTTTCTCCTAGAACAAAGGGAAGGGCAGACGGAAAACTTATTAGCACAATAGTAAGACAACATTTAACTAATAACTCAAATATAATTTAGGTCCAGTGAAAACTGGACCTTTTTTGTTTTTTTAAAGAATATAGAATAAAATAATAATTTTTAAAGTTATTTATTAGAAAATCAAATCATAAATTAATACTAAAGAAATTTTCGGGGGCTGAGATTTTGCAAAATAAATTTGAAAAGAAAAAAGAAATTTTTGCGGAAAGATTAGAATTGCCTAAAGATATATTGATGAATTTACCTAAAATTTCAGTAATAGGGGACAGGGAAATAACTATTGAAAATCATAAAGGGGTGGTAATCTTTGATGAAAGTGAAATAAAAGTAAATTCTAGTATTGGACTTATTACAGTTAAAGGAAAAAAACTGGAAATTTTATTTATGGAAGGTAAAACTTTAACTTTAAAAGGAAAAGTTTCTAAAGTAATTTATGAGGAGAATATATTATGAGGAGATTTAATTTTCAAAACTATAAAAATGGAATTATGACTATGGAAATTGTATCAAAAAGTCCAGAAAAATTTATAAATTTACTATGGAAGAATAATATTCCTATAAAAAATATTAAAAGAATAAATTTAAGAACTATATATGCAGACGTAAATTTAAAACATTACAGAGAAATCTGGGAACTGGCTAAAAAAACTGATGCTAAATTAAAGATAGTTGATAGAAAAGGTTTATCCTTTTTTATTCTAAAAATGGATAGAAGGAATACTATTGCTGTAGGTTTTGTAATATTTTTAGTATTGATTTATGGATTGTCAACTTATGTATGGAATATAAAAATTAATACTGAAAGATATGTGAGTCCCTTTGAGATAAGAAGAGAATTAATTAATCTTGGAATTAAACCAGGGATGCGTAAATCCAAAATAGATAGTGTTTATTTAGAAGAAAAGTTAGTGCAGAATAGTGCAGAAATAATGTGGGCGCGTGTTAGAATAGATGGATCCCAATTAATAGTTTCAGTTGCTGAAAGACAAGCTCCGCCCGTTATTGAAGTTGATAATGAACCATGTAATTTGGTAGCTAGTAAGGATGGCGTTGTGCAAAGAGTGTTTACAAATGGGGGAACTTCTGTAGTTGCGAAAGATGATGTTGTAAAAAAAGGAGATATTCTTGTTAAAGGTGAACAAGGAAAAGAGGGTAGTACATATGAAGTAAAAGCAGAAGGAAGCGTTATAGCGGAAACCTTTTATGAAAGTAAGAAGTTAATACCTAAAAACAAGGTTGTTAAAGAAAGAACAGGGGAAAGTGTAGAAGAAATTTATTTAAATTTTGGTGATAAAAAAATTTTTACAAAAAAATCTGAGAATAAATTTGAAAACTATGATAAAATAGTGAGTAATAAGTTTATATATACAAAAGTTGTCTATTATGAAGTAAAAGAAAAAAAAGAAACAAATAATACAGAAACCTTGATAAATGATATAATTGAGGATATAAGTAATGAGTTGATTATTAATATGGATAAGTCTGTTATTGTAAAAAATAAATTAGTTAATGAAAAAGAGATTGGAGATAATATAGAAATAAGTGTAACGCTTGTTTGTGAAGAAGATATCGCTTTACCAGAGAAACTAATTTATTCGGAAGTTAGTGAAAATTAAAAGTGATTGAATAACAAAGGATGTGAAAACTTGAAAAATATATTTAATGAGAAAATACCCAAGAGAATAATTATTTTTACTTTGAGTTTTATATGCATGTTTTTTATTTTGGTTTCAGCACTTGTAACAAAGAAATTTAATTTAGAAGTTGGAGATATTGCAAGTATAGATATAAAAGCACCTAGAGAGGTAAAAGATACTTTAAAAACCACAGAAAAAGAAGACTTGGAAGAAAGTTCAATACCTTTACAATATAATAAGGATTTAGAGATAAAAAATAATTCTTTTGAGGAAATAGATAGTTTTTTTATTGAAGTAGAAAAAATACAAACATTAGATATAACAGATGAAGAAAAATTAAAAAAATTAAAAGAACAAGAATATGTAAAAATAACAGATGAGGATTTTTTTGCTATTCTTAAATTAAGTAAAACCGAACTTGATACATTACACGATTCATTAATTCAAATATTAGATCAGGTTTTAAATTATGACATAAGAGAAAGTAACATAACAGGGAGCAATAAGGATAATGCCTATCAAGAAGATATAAAAAAGGCACAAGATGATATTGATGTAGAGTTTAAGGCTTTAAATATTTCAGGAAATTTAAGAGCTTTGGGAATAACAATAGGTTATACAAAAATAAAACCTAATTTCTTTTATGATGACGAAAAAACTCAAGAAACAAAACTGGAAGCAGTTAAAAAAGTTCAACCTGTGATGATTAAAAAAGATCAAATTATCATTAAAGAAGGAGAACCTGTTACAGAAAGAGATTTAATAGTTTTAGAAGATTTGGGGTTATTGAACTCTAATTTCAACCAATATTTATATTTGGCTATAGCTTCTTTAGTTCTATTAGTTTTAGGAACGCAATGGTATTTTCTATACAAATATTATCCTAAAATATTTAGAGATGGAAGTAAACTGATACTTGTTTGTATATTGGTGATAATTTCATTGTTACTAGCAAGAAGTATTTTGATTATTTCACCATATTTAATTCCTTTATCATGTATACCTATGCTAATGACTTTATTGATAAATGATAGAGTTTCAATGATGGTTAATTTAACAAATTGTATTTTGATAAGTGCAATAACTCAATTTAATATTGAAATAACGTTAATTGCAATAATCAGTTGTATGTTAAGTACCCTTATAATAAGAAAGTTACAACAAAGAAATGATATTTTATATGCATCATTATACATAGGAGCAATAAGTGTTGTGTTAACATTAGCAGTTGGATTTCTTATGACAAATAATATTGTTGAATTATTAATTAAAGCTTTATTTGCTTTCACTGGAAGTGTTATAGCCTCTGTATTAACTATTGGTTTTCTTCCGTTTTTTGAAACTACTTTTGATATAGTAACTAATATAAAGTTGTTAGAGTTATCCAATCCTAATCATCCATTACAAAAAAAACTTTTGCTTGAAGCACCTGGAACTTATCATCATAGCATACTTGTTGGAAACTTAGCTGAGCTTGCAGCTGAAAAGGTGGGAGGAAATCCGGTTTTAGCAAGGGTTTCTGCTTATTATCATGATATTGGTAAACTTAAAAGACCTATGTTTTTTAAAGAAAACCAAGTGGGAAATGAAAATCCTCATGATAAGATTAATTATAATTTGAGTACATTAATTGTAACCTCTCATGTTAAAGATGGTATTGAATTAGCAAAAGAGGCTAAGTTACCAGCTGTTTTGATGGATGCTATTGAACAACATCATGGAACATCCTTAGTAAGTTATTTTTATGTAACAGCCAAAAATAACGCTGAGAATCCAGAAGAAATTAGAGTGGAAGATTTCAAATATGCAGGTCCTATACCTACCAGTAAGGAAGTTGCCATAATAATGTTAGCAGATAGCGTTGAGGCAGCTGTAAGGTCTATAAATGATCCAACTAAAGGTAAAATAGAGGAAATGGTTAATAAAATCATTAAGGGCAAATTAAATGATGGCCAATTGGATAATTGTGATTTAACACTAAAAGATTTAAATGAAATAAGAATGGCATTTCTTAAAGTTTTATCAGGAATATACCATCAAAGAATTGAGTACCCAACAGAAAAAAATATTAGGAAGAAAAAAGAAGGAGAATAAATTTGATTGAATTTGAAGATCTTCAAAGTTTTATTCAAGTTGATGAAAAACTAAATCATACTGTGGAAAAAGTTATTCAATTTGCTTTAGAAAAAGAAAGAGTTCAGTTAGAAACTGAAACTAGTTTGCTTTATGTTGATAATAAAGAAATTAAAAGTATTAATTATGAAACTAGAAATATTGATAAAGAAACCGATGTTCTTTCATTTCCTATGATAAATTATCCGGATGGAAAAGTTTTCAAAGAAGTGTATGATGAAAATTCTTTTTATCCAGAGGATTTTAACGAAGGAAGATTGGTTTTAGGGGAAATTGTTCTTTCGTTGGAAAAAGCATTTTCTCAGAGTGAGGAATTTTCTCATAGTTTTGAAAGAGAGGTGTGTTATTTGTGTATACATTCTCTTTTACATCTTTTGGGTTATGATCATATGGTGGAAGTTGATAAAGTTATTATGAGAAAAAGAGAAGAAGAAATTTTGAATGAATTTAATATTGTTAGGTAATGACATGCAGCTTGCTGCATGTCATTATAATGACCAAAAGAGGATAAAAAGTTAACTGAAAAGGCGGGGATTGTTATCAGAAAAGTAAAAAAGCTTTTAGATAGTTTTAATTATGCAATTGAAGGTATAATTTACTCAGTTAGAACTCAAAGAAATATGAAAATACATATGGTGGCAGCAATAGTAGTACTAATTGGTTGTTTTTTTTATGATTTAACAAAAATTGAGCTAATAGCCGTAACTTATGCAATTACCATGGTTTTGATTTGTGAAATGTTAAATACAGCTATAGAATCTACAATAGACGCAACTACAAATTATTATCATCCTTTAGCTAAGATTGCTAAAAATGTAGCAGCAGGAGCAGTTTTGATTTCAGCAATTAACTCAGTATTTGTAGGATATATGGTTTTTGGAGATAAGCTTAAGCCATTTACTTTTGAAATGATGAAGAAAATTAAAAACTCAAATCCAGATATGGTTTTTTTGATTTTGGTTATAGTAGTTATTGTTACTATTATAGTAAAAGCTGTTTTTGGTGAAGGTACCCCATTGAAAGGCGGAATGCCTAGTGGACATAGCACTATAGGGTTTTCCATTGCAACCACTATTGCTTTAATAACTGAAGAACCTATTTCTATAGGGCTAGCGTATATTCTAGCTTTAATAATTGCTCAAAGCAGAGTAGATTCAGAAGTGCATTCTGCATTTGAAGTAATTGTGGGTGCTATATTTGGTTCGTTATTAACATTGCTAATTTTTGAATTGTTTTGGTAAAAAGTTTTGATTATTAACATATTAGTGGTATAATCGATATACAAATATGTATATAAATTTAGGCTTGGAGGATGAATTTATGAATAAACTATCTAAAGAGTATGAAAAACTAATGGAAGAAGCAATAAAATATAGAGAAAAAGCTTATGTTCCATATTCTAATTTTAAAGTTGGGGCTGCAATTTTGACTATAGATGGAGAAGTATATGGAGGTTGTAATATAGAAAATGCTTCTTACGGGGCTACGAATTGTGCAGAAAGAACAGCTATATTTAAAGCCGTATCTGAAGGAACAAATGAGATAACTGCTATAGCTATAATTGGTGATGAAAAAGAAATAACTTATCCTTGTGGTATTTGCAGACAAGTAATAAGAGAATTTGGGAATGAAGATGTAGATGTTATAATTTTTACAAGTTTAGACAATTATAAAATTATTAAATTAAGTGAAATACTACCTTATGCTTTTACTAAGATGGATTTGACAAAATAGGAGGAACAAATGTTTAAATCGGGTTTTGTAACAATAATAGGAAGACCAAATGTAGGTAAATCTACTTTAACAAATAAAATAATGGGTGAGAAACTATCGATAGTTTCTTGTAGACCTCAAACAACTAGAAATAATATTCAAACTATATTAACAAAAGAAAATTATCAATTGATTTTTGTGGACACTCCGGGGATTCATAAACCAAGGCATAAACTTGGTGAATTTATGGTGAAAATAGCGGAAGAATCTGTTAAAGATGTTGATTTAGTAGTGTTTATAACAAACCCTCAGCAAGAAATTGCAAAAGGCGATGAAATGATTATAGAAGGATTAAAACAATCTAATAAAACTGTTTTTTTGGTAATAAATAAAGTGGATGAGAATCCAAAAGAATTAACAGCTAAAACCCTTAAAATGTATTCTGAACTTATGGAATTTGATGAAATAATACCTATTTCAGCTTTGAAAGGTAATAATGTGGATAAATTGATAGATTTAATGGTTAGTCATATGCCAGAGGGTCCACAGTACTATCCAGAAGATATGATTACTGATCAACAAGAAAGATTTGTTGTATCAGAAATTATTAGGGAAAAAATACTTAGAATGTTATCTCAAGAAGTTCCTCATGGAACAGCAGTTGAAATTATATCTATGAAACAAGGTAAAAATAAAAACTATAAAATAGATGCTACAATTTTATGTGAGAAAGATTCTCATAAAGGAATAATAATAGGAAAAGGTGGCTCTATGCTGAAGAAAATAGGCACTTATTCTAGACAAGATATTGAAAAATTATTAGATGCAAAAGTTGATTTAAAGCTTTGGGTTAAAATCAAGAAAGACTGGAGAGACAGTTCTTTTGTATTAAAGGAATTAGGATATAAGAAGTAGGGTATAATATTTTAGGAGGATGAAAGTTGTCCATATTTAAGACTAGGGCCGTAGTGCTTAAAGTTCAAGATTTTAAAGAAAATGATAAAATAATATGGTTATTTTCTGAAAAGTTAGGCAAAATATCATGTATAGTCAGAGGAGCAAAAACTAAAAGAAGTAAATTTGCTTCTTTTACACAGCAATTCTGCTATGGGGAATATGTATTATTTAAAGGCAAAAGCTTTTATACAGTAAATGAAATAGAGCTAATTGATTCTTTTCAGTCATTTCTAAACAATTTTGACTCAATTACTTATGGATCTTATTTTTGTGAATTAATAATAATTGCTTTACAAGAACAGGAAAGTAATAGAATACTTTTTGAAGAGTTTATCAAAACTTTTTATTTGTTGAAAAGTGATGCTCTAGATGTAGAAACTATTGCAAGGACTTTTGAGGTTAAGTTACTAAAATATACAGGTTTTGAAATTAATTTTAATAGATGCGCCATTTGTAATACTAAAATCGAAAGTAGTAATAGTTTTTCAACTCAATTTTATGGTGGTATATGTAACAATTGTAAAGATATCAGTGCTATACCATTAAGTAAGGCTGCTTTTAATTATTTGAGGTTCTTCAATAACATGCCTATGGAAAATATCCATAGAATTAAATTATCTTACGAAGTTAAAGAAGAAATAAATTCTATTTTGAATTTATTAATATGCCAAAGTTTTTCACGAAGGCCGAAAAGTCTTGATATTTTTAATTATTTAAATAAGGAGCATTCCTGTTATGAAGTAAAATGAAATTTGAAAAAAAGAGCACCTGCTGATAAAATACGGGGTATAAGACGTTCGAACGTTTATCCCTAATTAAAAATTATCAGTGGAGGTACTCAATATGAATTATACACAAAATGAAAAGATTTTGTCAATTACAGAAAAAACTTTAGTTATAGGAATTGATATCGCAAAGGAAATTCAATATGCGAGAGCATTTGATTACAGGGGTATAGAATTTAGTAAAGTACAACCCTTTGAAAATACTTCACATGGATTTAAAATGTTTGAAGAATGGGCTAAATCAGTAGCTAAGGA
>NZ_FQXM01000040.1 GCF_900129965.1 Clostridium grantii DSM 8605
TTTATTTCTTACATGAAGAGTTCTAGCTACTTTTTCAATCATATAACACAAAAAGAACAAATCATCTTCTTTGATTTCCTCATCTTCGAAAAATATATTCATCATATGGAATAGCTCCTTTCATACTTTAATGTTCTTAATGCTTTATCAGTACAAAAAACTATCTGGTGTGTTGTATATACATTAACAATATGATTTGGTTTTTTAACTAAAGACCACCTTTTAGCTTGCTTTTCAATATTAGTGCAATAAAACCCAAATCCAAAATTTTTATAAAATCCACTGACTAATACCTTAGGCTTTTCAACTTTAATAGCACTGCCATGGAATAACTCTATATTACTTTCCATACTACCTCCAAAAATTTAGTTATTTTCTATTTCATATAATTTATTAGCTTCTGTATTTTCATTATTATATTACTGGTAACTTAATATTATACCCCAATCCCCTCTACTTTTTCATCAACAATACAAAATTAATATTAATAAATAATAATTTAAAGATTAAATTTAATTTCGCTAAACATTTATTTAATCTAAAAAACATCAGATTTCTCTGATGTTTGATAGCTTGGATTATTTTGCCATTCTCACCCAAGGATCTGGCCCCATTGCGAGGGGAAATGCTTTATTCTCCGAGCTTGCTCTAAATAGCTATTAAAAGATATTGGTCCGAAAATATTTAATTCTTTATCCTTAGTAAGATTTAATATAGCTTTCTCAAAAATATTATTAGACAAATACTCACCTTCTAAAATAAATTATTTTAAACTATCTATCTCTATAACTAATACTAGGCTTTCACAATCTAGTGTATTCTAATTATATGTAACTCCTTTTAATGTGGAAGTTACTTTCTACTAGAATTAATAAAGTAAACTCTTTACTATAAATTTACCTGTCTATTCTACAACTCATATAAAAGTTTTTTGTCAAAATTGGCATCTCTATTTATCCTATAATTCTGATCTATCACAAACTGTCTATACTCTACAGCTAAATCAATAATTTCTTCTAATTCCTCATCTCTTATTTCTCCATCTGGATATACAAGCTTAATCATGCCACTTACCATCTTATTTATAGCATCTGTATCTCTTATAGAACAACCCTTAAGATTAATTCTATTTGTTATATAGTTATAATTTTTTCTTCTTAATTTATGAATCACTTCACTAAAATAATCCGCTGCAAAACCAAGATTTTTAGTGTATGCACTATTGGGATTACCTATGCTTTTTAACTCCCAACCAGGTACAACCCCTGCAAGCCTATCTAAAAATGCACTATGAGTATTACTGCTATGTAGTAATTCACCTAATAAATTCTTTTTATCATAATAACCTGATGGCAAATTTCCCACCATCATAATTCCACACTCACTAACCTTCTCTATTCCACCTCGATCAAACTTTCCAGAAGCAAGGTATTGATATAGCTTATTATTAACACTATCCTCTAACCCAGTCCTTTGAATCTTGTCAATTTCATCAAAAAGTAAAACATCATATTGAACCAATAGTCCATCTTGTTTTGTAGTAAGATTATAAAATAATTGTGGTGCACTAACGTTACTTCCAGAAATTACTCTGGAATAAGAACTAAGATTTTCATAAGCATATGTTTTTCCTGTTCCTGGGCTACCAAATTCCATCATAAATACATTATTCTCAACCATTGGAATAAGTCTAGAAAGTAGTATCAATTTTTCTCTTCTTTCATAATTCTGAAAATTAAGTCCTATAGTACTTATCATTACATTCATCCACTGCTCTGAATCAAAGTTGCTCCTTGATTCAATCAACTCATCTACATCTATTTCTGACAGTTGAAAAGCTTTAAATTGAGTAAGACAAATATCTCTTTGTATAAAGTCATATGAAACTTCTCCCATCCCCCAAAGCCCATCAATAAGTATTCTCGGATGTTCTATCAGAATATTATCCACAACTTCTGCATCACTTATTCCAAGACTTGGAATTTCCATTTGAGTTGGTTTTCTATTTCCCTTTCCATTTCCAAGATTTATCTTAACTTTGAATTTATCAATGATCTTTATACTTCCATCTATCCTTAACTCATTACGAAATTTTTCTTTTTCCCTTGCTTCAATCCTATGCTCTTGTATATATTTATTGGTTTCTTTTATTCCATCATCGGTTATTTCATCTTCACAAAAAAAACCAATTAAGTATTCTGATACATATCTCGGAAGCCCATGTATCTCATTTTTTATAGCTTTAGGTTTATCAACTACAGCACTTCCAAAGCTATCTTTTAAAATTTCTTCCCAAATTTCCATACAGTCCTCCTATAATAAACTTCTACTGTTTTTAATTTTTTGATTGAATTTCTTGACTTTATTTTCTTTTACAAAAATTTCTATAGACATTTTGATTTCAATTTTCTCATTTAAAAAATAAAATTCTATTTCAAGTATATCCATAATTTTTTCTTCTGTATATGAAATTTTAATTGGAATTTGAATAAGTTTATTCTCATCAAAGTATGGTATATTGGCTTTAGCTCCTATATTTATAAGCTTTGCATTAAATTTATTAATTTCATTAGTGTTTTTGATTAATAATATTATTTCCGATACTTTATCAGCTTCAATAATATTATTTTTAACCTCTATTTCAATTTCTTTATATTCTTTTCTTTCCGTAGTAAATACTCCAAATGGAACCATAACCTCTTCCAAACTAATTCCACCATGATTATATTCACCAGTACATTTTGGATAGAAATTATTTTTATAAATTAAGTAAAAATAATTTTCTTTATTTAATTCAACAATAGGAAGATAATATTTATTCATATTCTCTCTATCAATACAATGATATACTGTGCTATTATAAAATTTTTCTTTTAAATTTCTATATGCGACTTCATTAAAATAGTTTCCATAAATTTTAATATATCTTCCATGATTTTCAAATTGCAGATTATTTTCAGTCAAATAATCTTTGAAATCTATTGATTTTAATCCGGAGTCATATAACTTTATTGCTCCATGATCTGTCATTACAATAAGATCCAAATCTTCAGCTTTAAAATTAGAAAAAAGCTTATCTAGCTTTACACTGATACTATTACTAATGTAATTTAAATCCAATTCTTTTATATTATGAAAAAAATAATCTATATCCAATATTTCATATAAGAATACATCATAGTCTTCAATATATTCTAATAATTCACCAGAATTGTCTATCTTCTTGAATTTTCTTTCAAAAAATAGGTTATGTATTCCCTTTAGATTATCTCCATTATATATTTGATTGTACTTTTTCCCATTATATAATATTTTTTTACAATAACTTGTCACTGTAGGAATAGCACTAAGCAGTACCTCCTCCTTTTGACAAACGTAACCTCTTATTTCCAATTCTCGTTTTATCTCTCTCCATATATCATATCTCAAACAATCAATAAACAATAACAAAGTTTTTTTACCAGAAGATATATACTTTATATTTTCAGATAATGCATAATCTAGCCCCTCTTTACTAACAGAACTATGAAGATTATTATAATTATTTAAATAAAATATTTCAAATTTATTTTTTGAATTACTCCATATATTGTTTATACTATTTTTTAAATCTTGTAAATTCACTTTATATTTTTTCTCTATTATTTTAATTTTACTTTCTAAGTTACTTTCAAGAAATGGTGTATTATACTTTAAATATTCATTCTTAAAGAATTCTTTCCAATCATCTAGTTTTTTAAACTCATCTAATTTTACTGCAAATATCTTTTCCAAATCACTTATCAACAAATCAATATCATCTATCTTATATCCAAATTTTTCTTTAAAAGATTGTAATGTTAACTTCACTTCTTGAAAATTTCTTATATAATTAAATTTTTCTAAGATTTTGTTCAAGAAAAATTCACTTTCAAATTTTAATTCTCCTGATATTTCATTTAAAAATTTGGTACTTTTAAATTCCATAAAAGTATCTATTTTTTTATAGTTTTCTTTTAAAATTTCATTACATTTACATATATATGTTAATAAATCTTGCTTATAGCTTTCAAAATAATTCTTCAATTTTTGATCATGTCTAAAAAGTTTATAAACCTCATCATATATATTTCCTACCAAAGAATTATAATTATGCTCTTTATATTTAGAAAAAACATAGCAATAAACCATATTTTCAAGTAAATTATCAGAATCTTTTTTCAGAAATTCTTCTTGTATTACTTCTGGAAATTCATTAAAATAACTATCAACCATTTCTTTTTTCATTCTTTCTAGTTGAGATTTATTTATATCCCTAGATATATTCAATATTTCAAATATATTTGAAGTTGATCCAAAGTAATTAGTCAATATTATTTCTGTGTTGTCTTTGATTTCTTTAATAATTATAACGGATACATTGCTATTCTCTTCTATGTCCAAGAAAAAGTTAAAAATACTACTTTTTCTTATTACAATTTCTAACCTTCTATCATCCCATCTGTTCGAAAAAAATTTTTTTCTAGCTAAGAGATAAGAGGTTAAATCTTTAACTATTATATTTTCAACATTAGAAATATATTCTTTTGAATAATCCTTAACAATGGTAACCATCTTTTCCCTCCTATACATTAACTCTGGTAATCTCTTTCGTCCTATATTCTTCTATCAATTTATTAAATTTAGTTTGTATCTCATCTAGGGTAACATAATTTTGACCTAATGCTCTTATCTCTGATATCAACCTATTTTCAACTTCTTCAATATGAATATTTTTGTAAACTTCAATTACTTGATTATTAATAACTTCTATAAGGTGGTCTTTTATTTTATCTATTTCTTCCTTCAGAGAAACATATTCATCTCCAGTTTCAAATTCGCTCCCTATTCTATTCAATTTTATAACTATATTTTTATATACTTCGTCAAATTTGAAATTGTCTTTTATGTTGTCCTTTCCTAACTCTTTTACATATCTATCCATAACACCTATGATTTGTCTGTCGTAGTTTCTGAATTTCTCTTCTAAAATTTCTTTACCACTCTCTACTTTTTTGATTTCATCCAAGTTACAATTTTTGCATTGAGCAATTTTTCCTTCTTCAATTATCAGTGTGCATTTCTCATAAGATTTAACTTCTTCTAAAAAACTTTTTATAGATGTAATATTGGGGAATTTTATATCTGCTAGTACTTTAAGACACTCTATTCTATTTTGTTGTTTGCTAACTAAAGACTCTTTTAACTCCTCATATCTTAAATGATACTCATCATGTATTTTTTTAAATTCACTATTATAATTATTAAGTAATATTACTGTTTTTAAATCTATGCTTTTATTTAACTCCAAATCCAAAAAATCTTTTTTATACAACTCAAGTTCATCTTCAACAATAATTAATTCTTCTTTCATCTCTGAAAATTTAAATAACCCTTTAATTCTGTAACTTAGATTATTTATAATTTCATAATTTTTTTCAAACTTTATAAGTTCACTACTAGTAAGCTTTTTAAGATTATTTATATACACCCCTAATTCTTCTGCGTTTAATTCGAATGTTTGTTTTCTAAATATATTTGGTATATCAATTACAGCATTATAAAAATCAGTTGGTATATTTTTTTTACATGCTAATTCTAATTTATTTACTAATGATTTAAACTTACCTGTTTTCACATCTTTTTGAATTAATCTTTGCTCTTTATCCTTAATATTATTTAAAATAATTCTTATCTCTGACCCTACCGTAGTATATATATTAAAATCAGTTCTTGCATCTGTTCTAAATTTCCTAAACTTAGAATTTGTTACTATTCTTAACTCACTAAGCTTTTCCCAAACCTCGCCAACTTCTTTAGGTATGCTTTCTACCTCATTCTTTTTCACTTCATACTCATGAGGTTTTTTTGATATTCTTTCTAGCCCATTCTTATCAATGTTTAGTAATTTAAATGTATCTTTATTATGAATATTTATTCTCCCCATCTTAGTTGAAACTAAAATGAATAATCCTATCAATGGAACACATAGCCCATAAGGAGAAGATGATAGCTTAACGTACTTACTATTCAAATCCATTTTTTCCTCAGGTAACTCAACAATTTCCATAATTTCTTTAGATATTGAGCTTACATCTTCATCAGGCAGCTTAAATTCTAGTGCATATGTGCTTACCTTTTCCTTAATTGAGACTAAATCAAGTGGTTTTAGTGTATTGAATATTTGTTTAAAAACAATAGAAGTGTCCTTTTTGCTTATTTCTCCCATTCCTCCATCAATAAATTTATCACATATTCCATTTAATGGTCCTCTATCCTTGAAGTTTTCCACAGTAATTTCATATGGAAACTTGCTATAGTGCTTATATAAAATTTCCTTATACAATCCCATATCATTTCTAAGATTATTTTTTATTTGTCCTCCTCCAAAAACAAAAGTATAGTTTCTTAGGCTGCTAAATTTTCTTAAATATTTATTCCTAAGTTTATCCTCTAATTTTCTTTTTCTCTTCCCAAACAAATTACTTATTTCTTCATTTTTATGTATTTCTTCATTATTCTTTTCTATATATAGCATAGCCCCATATTCTTTTAACTCTTCTACTATAAATACAATGTCATTTGGAATAGCTAGACATATATTTAAAGGTAAATCCTTCATGTATTTAGAATACTGTTCTATAATTTCTTCCTTATTAAATTTTTCATTAAAATCAGGTATCAAAAAAACTATTTTCCCATCTTTTTCTGTTGAAAATATTTTGGTTAAGTCATTATTTACTAACTGATTTAACGAATATTTTACTCCTTCTAATGTTCTGTCAAAAGGGTATAATCCCATATTATATTTAAGAGAATATTTTTCCTTAATAAATATTCTATTTTCAGATTTCTTTAAGATTCCATTAAAGATATCATATGGATCTATTTTATCCTTTGCTTCATTTATTATTTTATCTATATTTATTCTACTATTAGTCAGAAAAAATCTATACTTTCCTTCATTTGTAGTTATGTTTAAATATTTATTATTTATAACAGGATTTAACTTTTCTCTAATATAAGCTTCACTAGGAAGTTGATACAAATCCCTTAGTTCTTCTGCTGAAAGTTCTACACTTGCTGAAGATTTTGTAAAAGAACTAGAATGCGAAATTGTGAGTGCCTTTAGAAAATCTACCAAATCATTGTCTTCTTTTATAGCGTTATAGTTTTGATAATAGGCACTTATTATTTCTGGATTCTTTGCATCAATAGCACTTTCAAAATAATCAAATAAATCTGAAATTGTTATAAGATTTAATTTTCCATGCTCTTCAATTTCTTTCCCAAAATATTTTTCTCTTACTACTTCTTTTAAAAATCCAAAAGAAGTACGTATTTTTTGAGAATATAGCTGTGATATAGGCTCTAAATATTCTACTGTGGCTGGATGCATTGGATAAAAATCATAAAAATCCTTGCTATAATTGCTATTTAGTGTGTCAATATACTCACTATGTTTTATTTTATAAGTGTCAAAGATTTTCCTATCCAGTTCTATGGTATTTTTTAATAGTTCTTCTCCTTGATCAAAAGCTAAAATGTGACTGTCAAATCTTCCAAATACTTTGTCCAACTCTTCTTTATTTGAACTTCCACTACTTCCAATCATTTCTTTTAAATCTTTATGTGTTGATGTAATAAGCGATACCCTAATTCCTTGACTTTCTCTGTATCCTATAGCTGAAAGTTGTGCAAGTGTTTGGATATGCCCTAAATCTTTGTTTATTCTTCCATTTTCCATAGATACAGTAAGGTATGCCGAAAATTCGTCAAAAATAATTACAAGTTCATCATATCCATTACTTTTTAGTATATTATTAACATCTTTAATAAATGTTTCCAGACTATCTATTTCAATCTTTGGAGTAAATCCTAACGCTTCCTTTATAACACACTCTGCCTTTATAATAGCATCTTTTCTATAGTTATATAGTCCTGCTATAATATCCTCAGTATCATACCCCTTACTTTCTAATACATTATCTATAGTATTTTTATGTTGCTTATATACTTTTTCAAACATCTCCCTATTTTTTTTATATATGGTTTGAATTGGTACATCTCCAAATTCTAATTCAAGTGCTGAAACAATATGACCTTGAATTACATCTTTAAATTCTTTTTCATTCTCTGCCTCTCCATTTACACGAACAACAAAATATTTTTTCTTTTCTCTTATATATTTTAGTTGAAATTGAAGTTCTGGAAATTTACTAAATTTATCAATAATAGCATCTGTTAAATATGTATTTTTCATTTCTAATAATATATTAAGCATTAATAAAAAATAAGATTTTCCCGTTCCATATTGACCTGAAATAACGTGAGATCTCTTCGTTGCAACTGAATCTACATCCCCACTTTTAAGTTCACGCCTAGTATCACTTCTAACCAAATTTAAACTTTCAAGCATGTTTGTAAATACTTCTGCCAACTGTTCTGTCATAATATAGTTTGCAAGTAGTCTTTCTTGTTCATTTACATTTCCAGCCCAACTTAAGTCAATTACTGGATCAAATTCTTTCAGACTAACTATCTCTCTAATTTTCATTTCATTCACTCCTACTTGATTATATTCTTTTGAGGAAAATCAGCTTCTTTTAGGGATTTTTCTATTTTCATAATTTTAATATTAGAAAATATAAATACTACCTCTTTTTTAAAACTTTGATTTATCATACTTGCAAAAAATTGTTTTATATGCTTACTTTCATCATCTAAGTTATATAGTATGTTTTGTACTATATTTAAATTATCAACAACTAATATTTTATTTGATTTATTAGATAACTCTTTTATATACTTAAAAAAATTTCCTGTATCAAATATTTTTAGAGTCATTCTTGTTTCTTGAAAAAAATCAATTGCTATATCTTCAAAATCAATATACTTAAAATTTTTACATTTTTTTATATATTCAACTTTGCTACCCTCAAGTTTTCCAATTGCTATATGTGCATTTAACCTTGAGTAAACTTCTTTATTTACTATCTCATTTAAATATTTTTCTATATCCATAATTATCAACTTATTTCCTTTATAATCATATCTAAAATATCATCTTTGCTTATATTAGGATTTATTCTAATCTGATTTAATCCTGCTATGGTTTCAATTGTTATTAATTTTTTTGATTGAATTTCCTCTAGTGTTTCCATTACCGCCTCTTCATCCATCAAAAACATTCTTCCTAAATTATATTTTTCGTTTACTATTTTATCTATCCCAAGAGCTGTTTGACCATCTTTCCACATATCATATATTATGTATGCAGCTACAAATGGCTCTGCCCAGTATGAATGTACTTCGAAATTCGTTTCTTTCCCTTTGCTTCCAATCGCCTCTAGGATTCCCATTTTACCAAATCCAGTTTCTGCATCTGAAATCGTAGTAATAGCTGCTGTTATAAACTGTGGATATTTCTTATCAGCACCAATTTTAAACATCTCTTTTTTAATTTCTTCAACACTTATTTTATTTGAATAGTCTAGCATCAATCTATATAAAATATCATTCACTAATTCTGAAAAATAGAATTGTCCATCATCTTTTTCCAAATTAGAATTTCTAAGTAAATGATATAACATCAAAGGTTCTATATAATCCTCTACATCTGCTATTTTTAGATATGTTCTCCCAAGTGTAGTTAGTGATATTTTTTGATTTTCCATTTTGATTGCATTAATATATTTTAACCAATAAATAAAAACCTCTACTTTAGGTAGTCCAACTCCGGTATCGTCTTTCAACTCATCTTTCCTGACAATACCATTTTCTATTTGAGAAATCAGCTTTATACAATAAGGAACTTCAAATCTAAAACCTTGTTTTGAATTCATACTATCACCCTTCCTATTACTTTATATTTTTAATCATTGTATTTATTAATTCATAGTAATTTTTCTCTAGTCCATAAAAATATATTTCATTACCATAGTATTCAACTATATTTTTATTATCTTTTTCTGATATTTTTATAAATTCAATTTCTCTATAATATAAAAGCTGCAATAATATAGATTTATTATCTCTAAAGAACTTAGCATATTCTTCATTTAAAAAAAGTTCATCATTTTTCAAATTAAAAGAGTATATTTCTTCATTAAAATCAGAGAATATTGCTCCTATTACGTTAGTTTTTATCACAGATTTAGTTTTTTCTATATAGTTCCATCTAACAGTTTCATTCAAATCTTCAAACTTAGATTTTTGATCTAATTTATATACATTTTTGATTTGCTCAATAATCTTATCTTGTTTTGCTTCATAAGAAACTCCATTGTAAATTGTTGAATTTATCATAGATGATTCACTTTTAAAATTCCATATTATTTTTGAGAACTCATAGGTTAATTCATTAAAAATATTATTTTCCATCGAAATAAATTCACTGTTTATATTGATTAAACTTCTTATAAGAGTTATCTTGTATAAATTTTTCATGGTTGTCTTTTTTGATAGAAAATCTTCTATTCTATTCCAAAAAATTTCATTGTTAAAACAAATAATCTTTGCATTACCTTTTTTTAAATTCCAACCAGCCATATCTTCTCCCCTTTATATCTCTAGTAGAATTTTAGCCAATATCCTTTTCTTTTCAATTTCCGATACACTTGTCCCCATATTCTTCAATGTTGATTCAATTTTAGATTGCAACATTTTTCCTAACATTGTTTCATTTCCCAACATAGGGATTACCCTTTCTTTTCCATTCACTATTATTTTTATAACTTCTTTTTTGCCTGTATTAATTTCACGTGGCAATACTTGTAACTCTTTTTGTAACAATTCTTTGTAATCACTAATATCTTTTTCATTTCTCCAGTTTTCATAATTATAACCTTTTATTCTTTCTGTAAGTAATGATAGTATCTCTGATTCATCTTTGTCTTCTATCGTAATTAATAAATTAACAATATCGTTATTCATATTTCTTTTTTTTATTTCATCTATAGCTTTTCTTAATGAATATCCTTTATAGCCTAGCAATTCTACTGTTTCAACTACCAATAAGTTTACAAATTCTTTTTTGTTGTTTTCAAAACTTGTTATATCATAATATATTTTTTGGCATAAAAGTTTATAATTTTCTTCCTTGTACGCTCTTGGAATATCTTTAAGTAAAAATTCTCTTCCACTATTTATACTAAATATTCCTCTTAAAACTTTATCCAATCCTTTATAATTTTTAAGGTATATTCCAGTCATAAATCTTGGTAGTGATAATACATAATTCTTTATTCCTGCCAAAACTCTGTTATATATTTTCTCTTCTTTCTTTGAAATATATGGATTAAATATATTTTCTAACTCTTTCATATAACTCACTTCAGTTTTTGAAATTGAATAGTATGCAATATCAAATTTTTCCGGATTCTTTTCAATTAAATTTAGTAATAATAAATCTGTATCTGCTTCATTTTTTGTTCCTGAATATGTTATTGAAATTTCTTCATAATTATCGACAATTATTACTCCTAGTATAAAGGTAAAAATTCCTTTTCTTATTCCATATACGCCTTTATTACTACAATAATTTTCATATAAATTTTTTAATGATACTTTCTCATGTTTTATACTATCTATTATTTCTTCTATTAATTCAGCATAAGTTGATTTTTTGATAGATAATTGTTCATTCACATATAATCTCTCATTTTTCATTAAAATTCTAGCTACAGAACTCTCTGCTTTTGTATCACTAAAATATTCATCACCTAAATTTTCCTTATTTAAAATTCTATTTAGTATATCTACTCTTGCTTTTTTCATTGGAAAAGATAAATTATGCTTGTTTATTAATTCATAATTTATTGGAAAGTATTTATAATATTTTTCAGATAAATATCTATCAGTTTCTTGAAGAAAATCGATTGTTTGTTCAAAATATTTTTCTATTTTTTTAGATATAACATCTTTTATTTCTTTTTTATATGATTCTATTTCCTGCTTTAATATTCCTTCTTTACTATATCTTTCATATAAAAGAATCATACTATTTATTGCTTCTAGTTCTTTAAGATTATCCATAATATTTAATTTTTTTCCGCTTTTATTAAAAATAACAATATAATCTTTTTCTTTTAATTTATTTACAATTTGCAGATAATTTTCGTTGTTCTCTATATTTGTTATATAAAGTATTTTTCCATCTTCATAGATATTATCTAATTTTGATAATCTACTTATATCTGATACATCTATATAATACTGTCCAAAATATCTATTTATTTTATTTTCATCATTGTATTTTAGAGGATAGTATATTTCTTGTTTTAGATTTTTTTCCAAAGTTTCCACTGGGTCAAAGTTACTTAAGTTTTTTTCTATATAATCCGATACCTCTTTGTCCACATTTACATCTATGTCTTCTATTATTTTGTAGTGATTTAAATGTCTACGATAATTGATTAGATTTTTATCTTTTAATTCAGTTTCTATTTTAAGAATATCTGTTTTTCCCATTATATATTTCATAACTTCTGGTGTAGGTTCTATTTCAGCAAATTTGTTATAAATATATATAATTGCTATAGATTTAATAAATTTTATTTTTTCTGGCTCATTGTCTTTAATCTTTGATAACACATTTTTACTATTAATATATATCTTATATTCATTGCTATCATGTGCTAGCAATCTTAGATTTTCTTCAAAGAAATCATATATTTCAGGTAAAGTAATAAATTGCTCATTGCGATTTTTTAAACTATTTTCTTCATTTCCACATATAAATGAGAATAGTGTTCTTTCATTTTGCGCTAGTTTTTGTGACAAATCTGGTAACACGTTTACTGCAATGTAGTCCATAGGATAAAATTTTTCAGTTATATTATATGCTGTATCATTTATAATTTTTAATTTTTCCAATAGTTTTTCTTTAGTTTCAAATTGTCTTATATTATTTTCTCTGTACTCTAAATAATTTTCCTTTTGCAAAATATTTTGTAGTATTTCCAATATATTTACTTTTTCGTATATTAGATGCTCTTTTAAAAATCTTCCACTTACCTTTTCCCATTCATCTTTTTCTGCTTTTCTATCTAGCTTTGTTCCATATTGAAATATATCTTTATGCGTAATAAGCATAAGTGTTGATTCATTTTTTTCATTACAATGTTCCGCCATGTCCTGAATTTCTTTTACATCAATATTATTTATATTTGTTTCTAAGTACCTACCAAATTCGTCAAATAAGTATATTACACCATCATATCCTGCTTCTTTTACTGATTCTTCTACTTCAATTAGTAACTCTTGCATTTTCATTACTTTTTCTAAAGGAGCAAACTTTTCTCCTGAAAATAATTCACTATATATTAATGAAAATATTTTTACTGCATTGTTATCTCTTTCCTGTAGATATGTAAAGAATTTTTCTTCTATACCTTTTTCTTTTATTTTGTTTATAAATTCTTCATAAGTTGATGCATAGTCTTTCTTCCAAGCTGCTAATTTTTGTTCTATTATTTCATACTGTGTAGATAAATTTAAATTTATTTTTGTTTTTTTAGCACTTTGATTTATTCCCAAAAGTAATCCTTTTGAAAATTCACTTACATTGTCTTCGATAAAAACAATAAAATATTTTTTCTTTTCAAATTTATGTAAAATTTTATTCACATCGTATATTTTATTTGATTTTTTTAGAAAATCAGTATAGTTTTTAGTACTGTAATCCTTGTCAAGTATATTCATTAAAACTGATGTAAAGTATGACTTTCCTGTACCATATGCTCCTGAAAGTAATATTGATCCACCTTCACCCTTATATATCATAGTAAGAAATTTTTCTAATAATTTTAGGTTACGAAATGTTGGATAATATGCATTTATCTTTTGAGGATTCATATAATCATTTTTTATGTTTATAGAATAATTATTTGTATCTATTGTCTTCACTATATCATTCATCTTTTAGTTCTCACTTTCTAATATTTTCTCCACTATTTCTGTTTCTGAAAGCTTTTTCACTATGTGGATATTTTGTAGTCCTGCTGCTCTATCTATAGATATTAAATCTGTACGTTCTAATTTTGATATAAGCTTTTCGTAATCATTAAATCTCATTTTTATTATTGAATTAAAATGGATATAAGCCTCATTAAATGTACTCACCTTAGTATCTACATTTTTTAATTTTCTTGTTAAAAGATACAACGGTAAGTATTCTGTAATCTCTGAATGTTCTATATTTCTAAAATAATATTTTTCATCACTATTTTTTATTAAATATTCTAGCTTTGTAAATGGTGAATATATTCCATCTTCTGGATCTTCATTTACCTTGTTATCCTTGTTATAAGTTTTTAAAAAAACTGATAGGCTATCTTTAGCACTTCTACTTGAAATTTCTATTCCATTTTCCTTACAATACATAACTAATAGTTGCATAGCTGATTCGTCTGAAAATGAACTTACCTTATTACTTTTGATAAATATTTCCCACAGTACCGCTTTTTCTTCTTTATTTTCTCTATCCATGATATAGCTATGCAATAACCATAAACTATTTTTATTCTCAAAATAAGGATCTTTTTTAATAATAAGTTCTATATCTCGTTTTAAACAATATTCTTTGTTTTGTTTTTTTAGTATATCTAGCAATATCATCCAGTATCTCAACGATTGAACCATTACACTCCCTATACCAAGTTCATCAATAGCTGCTATATTACTTTTTACAAATATATTTTCTGAAGAGTTCTTTTTTACATATTCTACCCCTTTTTTTATCCATCCCATTCTTACATAAAAGGAACTATGTCCCACTAATATATTAGTCATTTTTATAGTCTACTCCTTGGTCTTTATTTTTAAAGTTGATGTTACCAAACATCCTGATTCGAACCTGTTTACACAATTCAAACAATGAATACACTTGTTTTCATCAATAGAATAGGTTCCATTGACTACACTCAATGCTCCAAAGTTGCATGTAGAATTACATGCTTGACAATATATACAAATATTGAATTTATTTAACTGTCTTATTAATTTTCCATATAAATATCTATCCTCTAAGTCTATTATCGTAGCTCTTATTTCTTTTTCTCCATTTTTAAATATCACTTTAATAATTGCATTACCTTTTTTATCAATTACAAACATTTCTTGTGAAGCTCCTTGGTTTCTAAAAGATAACTTACCAAAAGGCTTAAATAAAGTTGTAAATTCATCATCAACGGGTCTATTTAGCGATATGCTATATGTATTCTTTTCATTAATACATTCATTCTTATTTATTATTGTATTTTTACTTTTTTCTAACCCATCTCCACCTTGTCTTGCTCTCCACTTGCTATTTTCAACGTAATACTTTACTTCTTTTTCTAATTTATCTTCACTGATATCAATTTCATTGTTTTTATAATAATTTTTAACAATTTTTCTAGAAAAATCATATATAAACTTTTCCCAATCCTCAGAATCAAATGTTATATTATTACAATGATTTTTATTCACATGTATTTTTGCTAAAAATTGTGATATATCAGAATTATTAGGGCACATCCAACACCCAACTCTTGGGAATCCTTGTTTATAACTAAAATTAAACTCTATATTTTCTGATAACATATATAACCACACATCTAAATCCATCCAATCTATTATTGGTGAATTTACTATTCCACCATGTATTTTTGGAGTTTTACTAACTTTTTTGTATTTTCTTCTTGATGCTGACTCTCGTCTTCTAATTCCATAGAATGTCAATAAATCCATATCAAAATTTGAAAGTGTAGTCCCCATTGGTCCTGTTTTAAATATAGAACAACACCATGACTTAACCCTACTTGGTGGGCCTATTTCTTTACACATCTCCAAAAAATTATTTTCATCATTTTTTTCTTCGAAAAATGGTGTAGCTGGATTTTTTTCTTTAAAATCTTTTATATATTCATATGTTAGTGGTAACTCTAACGTGGTATCTCCAAATATGTGGAGTACACTTTGGTTATTTGTTGCCTTGGTAACCATGTACGATACTACTGTTGAATCTTTTCCACCACTAAATGAAACTATTGGAACTCTGTTTTTATATTTTTCTATTACTTCATCTATAAAAGGGTAAGCCCCAATATAATATCCTTCACTATCTCTATCTTTATTTTCTAATAGATAATGTATATGCTCTTTATTTTCTTCCACAAAGTCTTTAAATATTTGAGTTTCTTTGTTTATCATTTCCTCTGTTTTTTCAAAACCTAGTATTTTTTTTCTAAAACTATCTATATTTCTGATTTCTTTTATATTCTTTATCATACTCTTTTTTAATGGTTTACCATCTATAAAATATCTTCCTTGCTTGCTACACCATACTGATTTGAAATATATACTATCATCTAGCGAAAAAATATTTTTCATTAAATGTTTTTCCTCTAAAAACACAGGCCTCGCATCTGTAGTTAGATATGTTAATCCACTATTTTTTATCAATAATGTATCTTTATCCTCATCAATTATTATTGGTATATTTTTAGTATTATTCCAATATATTTTGTAGTTATCTAATTGCATACCTCATATCCATCTCCATTTAATATCAATATTTGATTTCAATACCTTTGTCCTCTATTTCTTCAACTGTCTGGAAATAATCATATACTTCTTTTTCTAAAGTATAATCTATATTTTCTACCCAATTTGATTTGACATATCCATTTTCCATACCAAAATTCACTATTTTACTATATGTCCATTTATTTTCATTTTCTTTTTGTATTTCATTACTTTTCTCTACTGTGCTTTTTTGTGTTTTTTCTCCATTTTCTATGGTTGCTTTATCTAATCCTTGAGATTGATCCAGTGTGTCCAGATTTAATTTTTTACCTTTATTTGATTTTATTATGTCTAATATTCCTGCCATTTGTTCTTGATTTATTGAAATAAAATATTGGAATTCTATATATGATTTCAATAAATTTGTTTCAGTTTTTTCTACCAAAGAAAGAAATGAATTTTCATCTACAAAAATCCCATCTACTATTTCTAATATTGACTCTCTATTTTTTAGAATATTAGTAATATCCTCTACATTAGCATCTATGTTATATTCACTATATACATAATTCATTATTTTTTTAGTAGTTATAGTTCCCATCCTACCTGCATACTCATCTATTGCTTTATCTAAATAATATTTTAATTCCATAAACATTCCTACCTATTATTTTATTTTTTTCCTTGATTTCTATTTCTACTTTTACCTTATAATAATCTTTCACTGCTTTTTACCTTCAAATCCAATATTTCTTAATCATCTCACATCATATAATCCTTATATTTAAACGCTAAAATATATCTTCTAGCGTTTCTTGTAATTTTTTAAAATCTTCATATTTGTTAAAATATCCAACTGAAAATCTCATTGTTCCAGCATTTTGTGTTTTCATATGGTTATGTGCTAACGGAGAACAATGTAATCCTGTTCTAATTTCTATTCCATGGTCGGATAGTATTTGTCCTAGTTCTTGCGGTGTAAAGTTTGGTGATGTAACCGATATTATTCCTATGTTGTTTTCTATATCAGAATGTATTTTTATGTCATAACAATATTCTTTGAATACTATGTTTAATTGTTCTAAATTTTTTATTTTAGCCTTTTTAATTTCCTTTATTCCTATTTTTAAACCCTCATCTGTGGCAAGTTTTAATCCTATTATACCCATTATATTTGGACTTCCTGATTCGAATCTTTCTGGCAACTCTACTGGCATATCTATTTCTTCTGATTTTATACCTGTTCCTCCATATAATAATGGTTCCAACTTTATGTTTTTATTGTATAGGTATCCACCTATTCCACTTGGTCCATACAGATTTTTATGTCCTGAAAACACTATAAAATCACTTAATTGTGATATATTTGTATAGTCTAACACCCCACCTGTTTGTGCTGTATCTACTACTGTTATTCCATTGTATTTTTTAGTTTCAAAAAAAATCATTTCAACGGGAAGTATATTTCCAAATACATTTGAAGCATGTGTTAAAATTACTAAATCTGGTTTTTTAGACATAAATCTTATTTTCATATCTTCAACATCAAGTTCTGTTTTATCAAATTTCAAAACTTGTATCTTGATTTTTTTTTCTTTTTCTAATCTCTTTAATGGTCTATATACTGAATTATGTTCAAACGGAGATATATATACAGTTTTGATGCCTGAATAATCCAATCCTGATATTATTTCGTTTAATGAAAATGTAGCTGATGAATTTATTATTACTTCGTGAGTATTACTTGAATAAATCCTTTTTAAATTTTCAATTAATCCTTTTTTGATACCTCTTGCAGCTTCACTCTTTTCTGAACTGCTTCTACTAAAGTTTACCCCTATTTTTCTATATATCTCCATCGTATTATTATATACTGATTCATGTTTTGGAAATGTTGTTGATGCATTATCAAAATAAGCCATTATTTTCTTCCTTCTCATATGTTTTTTAGTTTAAATATGTTTTTTCTTTCCCACCTGTGATACAATTCTCATTCCCTGTCCCCAGCTCTATACTTTTATGCCCCGGAATTGATTGTTTGTCCACAATAATTGAAGTATTGTTTATACCTTCAATTATTGATTTTTCTTCTTCAATTTGCGAAAGCTCAATATTGAGTTCTTGTGATTTAGCTTTTATCACTTTCTTCACCTTATTTCAGTTGATTTTCTAAATTCTATCTGTGAAAGTTCCCTGATGAAAAATCATTATTCAATTACCCTTTATTTTATCATAATTTGTATTTTTATCTTGTCGAAACGTGTAGCAAAATACAAATTATTTTTAAGCTTTTTTCCATACTTTTTTGATTAAATTAAAAAACTGCCCTTGTTGGCAGTTTTATTGATTAGGTATTTCTAAAGAATATAAGTCTTCTATATACCTATAGGGGGTAAATGTGGTATAATCTAAGAAAGGTGGTGAACTAAAATGAATGTAATTATTGATTCAAGATCTTTAGAAGTTATACAAACTGCTATTAACAATAGAGAAACTAATACACCCGAAAATATAAGGATTTTTGTAGCCGGCATCGGCTGAGGAGGCCCAAGTTTTAGCCTTGCTCTGGATGAGCAAAAGGATGATGATGTATTAGATGATTCTAAAGGAGTAAAATTTATTATAGAAAAAGAACTTTTTGAAAATTATGGTGACATAAAAATAATTTTTATGGGTAACGGTTTTAGCGTTGCTCCAGCTAACAAAGGAAATTCTTATGGCAGTTGTTAAATCAACAAAAATTTACTTGCCTTAAAATTAACTAGTTAAAACTAAAAACTACTATTCAAAACTAATATGAGGACAATGCTCAACTTTTCCAAAAGTTAAACATTGTCCTCATATTTATTTATTTATTTATTTATTTATTCAATAAAATTTTTAACTAATTACTTAATATACACCTCTAATAAACACCTATTTCCGAAATGCAGGTATTCCCGTTATCACCTTCTGATGCTTCAATAATTATCACCCTCACAAAACTTGTCTTAACTTTATTCAAAGTTAAAAAATCAATCTTATCAAACTCATATTCTTCGCCTTTTTCAATATAGATATACCTATTACCTGAAAATTCAATTCTTAAGATTTGCGGTACTCCACTTTCATTGAAGGCTTTCTCAGATTTTTTATTTCCATATTCAATTTCTATCTCATTTATAGTAATTTCACTTTCAAAGTTTAATTGAATCCATTCTCCTATCCCTGGTCCATCTGCTCCCTCTGCCCAAGCTGTCCTTTCATTAAAATCACAAACATACTCTAACAAATAATCTTGTCCATCTGAACTTCCTGCACAAGATGATGCTTCAATAGATTCAACTATAAAATCAGTATACTCAAAACTTAATCCATCAGTATCAGTTATAATTTGATCTGAAATATCAATCCACTCTTTATCTGAACTTACTTCAACTACATCCTCTTCCTCTGAATTTTCGAATTGCTCAACTATGCCAGTATTGCTTATTGCATCTTTAATATAATCTTTAGCATCTTCTACAAAATCATTAAAACCACCAAAAAGTTTAGCTGTTATAAATATCAGTGATGCAGCCATTGCAATCTTTGATTTCTTTTTTTTAGGCTTTTTGGAACTTTTATATTCCTTATTATCACTTTCATATTCCTCATTATAAGTTTCTTTATACTTAATGCCTGTACCATTCTCTGTGTATATAGGATTATTTTCTTTATTATTTTTGATTGTCATTTCCCCTCCTATTTCATATCATAGACTCTCGGAATTAACCGAGTGTTATGTTTTAAGGGTTTCCTCAAAACACTTTAGTTGTAATCCTCCTACTTTTAGTAGGAAGTTTTTTATTTTCTTAAAGTGAAATTGGAAATTTCACTTCTAAAAAATATTATTAAAACTCAAAAAAACACTTGACTTTTGAAAATCAACCCAATAATCGCATTGAAGGGATTATTTCCTTTACTAACTGTGATTGGGGTGTTACAAATGAAACCTAAATATGTTTCTCATGAATCTTATCAAAACTTTGTATTATCAAATCTTCAAAAACATTACGC
>NZ_FQXM01000058.1 GCF_900129965.1 Clostridium grantii DSM 8605
TGGGGGAGGTTGTTTGGGTAGAGTTTTATGAGGAGCATCCGAATAAAAATAGAGTGATTATTAGTCTTGATTATAGTGTATAATATAAGTAAAGGAATATAGTGGAGATAGGTAGGTGAAATTTATGCCATATAATGTGAAGATTGAGTTAGATAATTTATTAAAAGAAATAAATGAAGTATCAGATGTAAATTCTATTTATCTGTTTGGATCTTATGCCTATGGAAATCCTAATGAAGATAGCGATTTAGACATATGTGTAGTAACCAATGATAAAAGCAAAAGAAAAATTGAAATCATGAAATTAATAAGAAAATCAATATCTAAAGTGGCGACTATGCCAGTTGATTTATTAGTTTATTATAGTGATGAATTTAATGAAAGAGCTAAATCAGAGTGCACTATGGAACATGAAATTTTACTTCAGGGAGTTAAACTTTATGGATAACAAAGAGATAGCTAAAGAATGGTTTGAATTTGCAAAACGAGATTTAGAGTCAGCTAAGTTTTTAATGAATATGTATCCAAAGCCATTAGAAATTATATGCTATCATTGTGAACAAAGTGCTGAAAAATATATAAAAGGGTATCTTATTGCAATTGGAAACAAAGTTGAAAAGACTCATGATTTAGTATTGCTTAATTCTAAATGTAGAGATATAAACTGTAGTTTTAATGATATTGAAGATGATTGCATTGAGCTTGTTCCATATGGAGTGCAAGTTAGATATCCATATCAGTTGGAAGTAAATGAAGATGATGTAAAGAGTGCTATTAGTAGTGCAGAAAGAATAGAAAAATTCATACAAAAAATATTAGGGTAGTCAACTATGACTACCTTTAATTTTGTTTGTTTTACGGGTACCTAGAAAGAGATGTTGGTCGTTGTGGAGCTGATGGGTATTTTGGTGGGGATACTGAGAAAGCTGTTAGGAAGTTTCAGGGGTATGTTGGGGTTGGGGTTGATGGTGTTGTTGGGGGAGGTTGTTTGGACAGTAAGGTTAGCCAAGTAAATCAAATAGTTGTATTATAAATACTTTAAAAATAAATAAAATTTAAAGAATAAAAGCCAACTCAATTGAATTGGCTTTTATAAATAAGAGTGGTACAGGATAAAACCCTCCACCTGATCAAAGTATGCATCGGATAGAAATACATGTCAATAATTTAATGCAAGTCCATATTGAATTTCTTACATTTTAATGAAAGAACGGCTTTCGGAATTTAGTTATAATACAAATTAAAACACAAATCCAAAATAATTAAAAAATATGTAAAATGTGGTACAAATATTTTGACGTAAGAAGTAGTTATAATAAATTGAACAGAATGAAGAGAAATAAAATATGTGGAACTCTTTTCGATATCTAAATTTACGAAGATTATGAAAAAAAATATATATATGAAGAAATATGTTGAGATTTAATTACTAAAAATAACATATATAAAGGGGAAGTACTATGGCATTTCAAACACCACTTACAATAAGCGAAGTAATTACAAATATCGATTCTAAAAAATATTTACTTCCATCAATTCAACGGGAATTTGTATGGAGCACAAATCAAATTACAAAATTATTTGATAGTTTGATGAGGGATTATCCTATTAATGCATTTTTATTTTGGAAAGTTTCTAAGGAAAATATAAATGAGTTTAGATTTTATGAATTTTTAAGAGATTATCATCAACGGAAGAAAAGGCATAATGAAAAGGCGAATTTAAATGGCAGTGAGGATATTATTGCCATTTTAGATGGGCAGCAAAGATTGACTTCACTTTATATAGGATTAAAAGGATCGTATGCTTATAAGCTTTCTTATAAACGTTGGGATAATGACCAAGCATATCCTGTTAGAAAATTGTATCTTAATCTTTTAACAGCTTCTGAGGATCCAGAGAATGAATATGAATTTGAATTTTTAACAGAGAGTGAAGCAGAAAACAAAGAGGATGATTTAGAACACCATTGGTTTCCTGTAGGGAAGATACTTGACCTAAAAGAACAAAGTGAGGTTAATGAATATCTAATTGAAAATGATTTGTCTTCTAATCAAGATAAAGCTAAGGCGAAATTTGCAAATAGGGCACTATTTAAGCTTCATTCCGTAATACATACTACAGCTATTATTAGTTATTATCTAGAACAAAGTAAGGAATTAGATAAAGTATTAAATATTTTTATTCGTGTAAATAGCGGAGGTACTACATTGAATTATTCTGATTTATTGTTATCTTTCGCAACAGCTCAATGGGATAAAAGGGATGCAAGGGAAGAAATTAATCAGTTTGTTGATGAAATTAATGAAATTGGACGAGGATTTAATGTTAATAAAGATTTTGTTTTAAAGGCTTGTTTAGTACTGAGTGATTTTAGTGATATTTCTTTTAAGGTGGATAACTTTAATAAAAGTAATATGTTGAAAATACAAGCTGATTGGGATGATATAACTAAAGCAATAAGAGATGCAATGAGATTAATTGCAAGCTTTGGATTTAGTCGAGAGAATATTACTTCTAATAATCTTATTATTCCGATTGCTTATTATCTGAAACATATTGGACTACCAGATAACTTTGAAATTAGTAGCTCCAAAATTAATGATAGAGCAAAAATTAAAAAATGGTTTACTCTTTCTCTATTAAAAAGAGTATTTAGCTTTATGCCTGATGGGGTATTGAAGCCAGTTCGAGATATTATTATTAAAAATGATACTGGAGAATTTCCACTAGAGCAAATTATTCAGCACTTTAAAGGCGGTAATAGAAATTTAGCATTCACAAGTGATGAAATAAATAACTTGATGTATAGTAAATATGGACAAGGAAATACTTTGGTAATTATGTCGATTTTATATCCATGGGCAGATTTGAGAAATAACTTTCATATAGATCATATATTTGCTAAAAGTGGCTTTACAAAAAGGAAATTAGAGAAACGTGGAGTACCATCTGAAAGCATTGGGTTATATTTAGAGAATTATAATTACATAGGGAATTTACAACTTTTAGAATCTATCCCCAATATAGAAAAAAGTAATATGGATTTTGATAAGTGGATTGATGAAACTATTCCTGCAGGTGCAGTAGATGAGTATAAGACTAAACACTATATACCTAAACATATGAATTTGGGTATTATAAACTTTCAGCAATTCTTAGAGGAAAGAGAAAAAATTATAATTGATAAGTTACAACAGGCGTTATTATAATGAATGAGGCTATTGATTGATTCTATATGTGCTGTTTTTAAATTTTAATCTGTTACGTTTATGAAAAAATATGAAATTAAATCTAAGATGTATATGAGGGAAGGATGTATAGGTATAGTAGATATAGTAATGTAAGGATAAACTATGAAAATATATAAGCGTTTAAGAGTCAGGACAATAAGACTTTTAGATGTGAAGCGGATATATTATCTGAGGTTGAAGTGGAAAATGAAAGAATAGCAATATATAGCGTTATAATTAATAGTCATACTGGAAAAAGTGAAAGTAGTATAGAGTATTTTGATAACAAGGCAAAAACTAGTTCAATAGTAAGAGAAGCACTAAAGAAAATAAGAAAACTAAACTTTGGAAATATATGTGCAAGGGAATACTATGGAATGGATATTATAGAAGCAAGAAAGATAGCAGAAGAAAATGAAAATTGCACTCTTGGGATATTTCAATAGATGCTGATAATCAAAAAAACTCTTATGTAATTATAAGAGTTTTTTTGCGTGTATTTATTAGTAATAGATAAAAATATATGTTATATATGTTATAATTATTGATATGATGGATAAGTTTTACAATAATAATAATAAGAAAATATTATAATTTGGAAGTGATTTAATATGGAATCTGGAATTCTTGATAATCAGAATAATGGGACTGTAGGAGAATATTTAAAAGAAAACATTAATGATAAATCTAAGTTGTCAATAATCTCAGCATATTTCACAATATACGCATATAAAGCGCTAAAAGAAAAACTAGATAATATAGATAGCTTAAAATTTCTATTTGGAGAACCAACTTTTGTAACAAACAATGTTATTAATAAAAGAAAATCTTTTTGTATTACTAAAAAAGAATCTGAAAGTGAAAAAGATGTTGAAAGAGAAAATTTTATTACAGATTCTTCATATGACATTAGTTTAAAAGAAAAACTTAATCAAAGTTCAGTAGCAAGAGAATGTGTAAAATGGATAAATGAAAAAGTTGAAATTAGATCTATGATTAAACCTGATTTTTTACATGGGAAACTTTATCATATTGAGCAAAGTAATGGGGTACAAAAATCAGTTATGGGTAGTTCAAATTTTACAGTTAGTGGACTAGGGCTAGGAAAAGAAAAGAATATCGAATTAAATCTTATTACAGATTCTAATAGAGACATAAATGATCTAAAAAAATGGTTTGATGAGATTTGGAAAAATAAAAAATTAACTGAAGATGTTAAGGATGATGTAATAAAATATATTCAACAAATGTACATAGAAAATTCACCTGAGTTTATTTATTATGTTACTCTCTATAATATTTTTAATGAATTTCTTGAATGGCAAGAAGAAGAAAATATTTTGCAAGAACAAATAGGATTTACTGACACTGTTATATGGAGAACATTATATGACTTTCAGAAAGATGGAGTAAAAGGGGCTATAAACAAGATAAGTAAGCACAATGGCTGCATTATTGCTGATAGTGTTGGTCTTGGTAAAACATTTGAAGCATTAGCGGTAATTAAGTATTTTGAACTTAAAAACAAAAATGTACTTGTTTTATATCCTAAAAAGTTAAGAGATAACTGGCTAGTGTAGATTGTCAAGTAAAATTGACCCCCATTTACGTTGAATTTTGACCCCCTGGATCAAATTACAACTAAATTATATCCATCAATTTTAAGATTATTTGCTTTAACAATAAAACACCTAGAAGAATGATCAATGGATACATATTTGTTTAATTCCATAATTCTATCTTTAATAAGGTCTTTGACCATTTCATCAAAATGTAAATTAGGGGAAGCCTCCGTAGAGGCATTAATTCTATTCTTAACAGTCCTTGCAGGTATTTGATTATCAAGTTCTTCTAAACTCATGAATTCTGCCGTATCGGAGGCTTTCGCCTTATGCTTGTACAGTCTAGTAGCAGAGTCAAAATAATAATCAGTACCATTAAATAATCTTCTTTTTACCTGTTCAAAAGTAAGATTATATTTTTCTCTAGCCAGTATTTTAGCTG
>NZ_FQXM01000043.1 GCF_900129965.1 Clostridium grantii DSM 8605
GTTGTCTTACCATGGTCTACGTGACCTATTGTTCCAACGTTAACGTGGGGTTTTGTTCTTTCAAACTTACTTCTTGCCATTTGTAATTCCTCCTATATATTTTATTATTTTATTTTTTACCTATTATTGATTCTTGAATACTCTTTGGAACTTCATCATATTGAGCAAACTCCATTGAGTAGTTACCTCTACCTTGAGTTCTAGATCTTAAAGTTGTTGCATATCCAAACATTTCTGACAACGGAACTAAAGCTCTTAGTATTTGTGCTCCTGGTAGTGGATCCATTCCTTCAATTCTTCCTCTTCTAGAGTTTACATCACCCATTACATCTCCAAGATATTCTTCCGGAATTGTAACTTCTACTTTCATGATTGGCTCTAGTATTACTGGGTCAGCTTTTGCCATAGCATTCTTGAACGCCATAGACCCTGCAATTTTGAATGCCATTTCTGATGAGTCAACATCATGATAAGAACCATCAAAACAAATAACTTTAAAGTTCATAACAGGGTATCCTGAAAGTACACCACTTTGAGAAGCTTCTCTTATACCATTATCAACTGCCGGTACATATTCTCTTGGAATAGAACCACCAACTGTAGCATTTTCAAAAACATATTCTCCTTGATGAGGTATCATTTCTATCCAACAATGACCGTATTGTCCACGACCACCTGATTGTCTAACAAATTTACCTTCTGCTTTAACAGCTTTTCTAATACTTTCTTTGTAAGCAACTTGTGGTTGACCTACATTACACTCCACGTTAAATTCTCTTTGTAATCTATCAACAATGATTTCAAGGTGAAGTTCTCCCATACCTGCAATAATTACTTGGCCTGTTTCTTGGTCAGTATAAGTTTTAAATGTAGGATCCTCTTCAGCAAGTTTTGCTAATGCAATACCCATCTTTTCTTGACCAGCTTTTGTTTTAGGCTCAATAGCAACATGAATAACTGGTTCTGGGAAATCCATACTTTCTAATATAACTAAATGATCTTCATCACACAAAGTATCTCCAGTAGTAGTGTTTTTCAAACCAATTATAGCACCAATTTCTCCTGCATATAATTCTTCTACTTCTTCTCTATGATTAGAATGCATTTTTACAAGTCTTCCAATTCTTTCTCTTTTACCTTTATTACTATTTAAAAGGTAAGTCCCACTCTTCATTATACCTGAGTATACTCTTGTAAATGCTAATTTACCAACAAATGGGTCAGTAGCAATTTTAAATGCTAATGCAGCTAATGGTTGATCGTCATCAGATTTTCTATCAGTTTCATTTCCATCTTCATCTACTCCTTGTATAGCAGGAACATCAAGTGGAGATGGTAAATATGCTACTACAGCATCAAGAAGATGTTGAACTCCCTTGTTTTTGTAAGCTGTACCACATACAACTGGAACAATTTCATTAGCTATTGTAGCTTTTCTTAAAGTAACTACTAATTCTTCTGAAGATATTTCTTCTCCATCAAGATATTTCATCATTAATTCTTCATCTGCTTCTACAATTGCTTCAATCATTGCAGCTTTGTGCTCAGCAGCATATTCTTTCATATCTTCTGGAATTTCAATTTCTTTAAATTCAACGCCTGATTTATCATCAAATATAACAGCTACACCTTTAATCAAATCAATGTGACCTCTATATTCATCTTCACTACCTATTGGAATTGCTATAGGTACAGCATTAGCATGTAATCTATCTCTCATCATGTTTACTGCTCTAAAGAAGTCTGCTCCAGTTATATCCATTTTATTTACAAACGCCATTCTTGGAACGCCATATCTATCTGCTTGCCTCCAAACAGTTTCTGATTGTGGCTCAACTCCACCTTTAGCACAGAATACAGCAACAGCACTATCAAGCACTCTTAAAGATCTTTCAACCTCAACTGTGAAATCTACGTGACCAGGTGTGTCTATGATATTTACTTGGTGTTCTTTCCAAACACAAGTTGTTGCAGCTGAAGTAATTGTGATACCTCTTTCTTGTTCTTGTACCATCCAATCCATTGTAGCTGCACCTTCGTGAACTTCACCTATTTTGTGAGTTACTCCAGTATAATACAATATACGCTCCGTAGTTGTAGTTTTTCCTGCATCTATGTGCGCCATTATTCCTATATTACGAAATTTATCTAACGAATATTTTCTTCCCACGAATATTCCTCCTCTCAATTTATATAAAACTAAATTTTTAGTTTTATAATTTAATCCGACAAAACTGTTTTGGAAAATTCCAAAACAGTTTTATTATAAATTTATTATTAGTATCTGTAATGAGCAAATGCTTTGTTTGCTTCAGCCATCTTATGAGTATCTTCTCTCTTTTTAACAGCTGATCCAGTATTATTAGATGCATCTAATAATTCATTAGCAAGTTTAAGCATCATGTACTTCTCGCCTCTTTTTCTTGTAGCAATAGTAAGCCATCTGATACCTAACGTTTGTCTTCTTTCAACTCTAACTTCTATTGGAACTTGGTAAGTTGCCCCACCTATTCTTCTAGCTTTTACTTCTAATACAGGCATTACATTGTTCATAGCATCTTCGAAAACTTCAATTGCTTCTCTGCCAGATTTTTCAGCCATTACATCAAAAGCATCATAAACTATCTTTTGAGCAACCCCTTTTTTACCATCTAGCATAATAGAATTGATTAGTTTTGTAACAACCTTGCTATTATATTTTGGATCTGGTAATACGTCTCTTTTAGGTACATTTCCTTTTCTTGGCACTTTTCTTCCCTCCTTAACATCTTATTTAATTCACAGGTACTCGGTTTTCACCGCAAAGCGCTGTCTTCTGCAAGTAAATTCTTAATTTTAAAATTTATATGAATGCGAAGATATAGCACTTATTTTCTTAATTATTTTTTCTTAGGTCTCTTAGCACCGTACTTAGATCTAGATTGCATTCTGTTTGCTACACCTGAAGCATCAAGAGCACCTCTAACTATGTGGTACCTAACCCCTGGAAGGTCTTTTACCCTTCCTCCTCTTATTAAAACAACACTATGTTCTTGTAGATTATGGCCTACACCAGGTATATAAGCTGTAACTTCAAAACCATTTGTCAATCTAACTCTTGCGATTTTTCTTAAAGCTGAGTTAGGTTTCTTTGGTGTAGATGTTTTAACAACTGTACATACTCCTCTTTTTTGAGGACATTGTTTCAAAGCAGGAGAAGATGATTTAGTTACAATCGTTTTTCTTCCTTTTCTTACTAATTGATTGATAGTTGGCATATTTGCACCTCCTTAATTTATATAAACTATAAAATCACGAAATCACTCTTTAATAATGCAAGCAATTGCTGCACTAACATCTATACCGCACATGGAACCAAGTTCTTTTTTCGAACTAACCTTTATGACTTTTATATTTTTTTCTTCCAAAAGGTCAATTACGGGCATTATGATCTCTTTTTCTGCATCAGCAGCTATATAAACAAGCTGGACTATATCATCCTTTATTGCCTTTACAGTTTGTTTCAGGCCGACAACTTTTTCGCCTTCTAGCCTGTTAATCATCATGTTTCCCCCTTGCAGCTAATTGTTAGAGACAAAGCAAATCTTTGTCTCTAACTATACACACAAATAAGATTTTAACATTATATATTATCAATGTCAATAAAATTAATAATTTAATTCTGGCATGTTAAGTAATTCTTCATCCACTCTGTGTTCAGTGTTTAATTTAACTGCTCTATACTTGTTTAATCCAGTACCCGCCGGTATCAACTTACCGATAAGTACATTTTCTTTTAGTCCAATAAGTGTATCAATTTTTCCTTTTATAGCTGCATCGGTTAAAACTCTAGTAGTTTCTTGGAATGATGCTGCTGATAAAAATGAATCTGTAGCTAAAGCTGCTTTAGTTATTCCTAATAAAACACCTTGGCCAGTAGCTGGTTCTCCACCTGTTTCCAATGATTTTTCGTTCATATCTATAAAATCAAACATATCAACCAATGTTCCAGGTAATAAATCAGTATCTCCAGAATCTTCTATTTTAATTTTTCTAGTCATTTGTCTTACAACCACTTCTAAGTGCTTATCATTGATATCAACACCTTGAAGTCTATAAACTTTTTGAACTTCTGACAATAAATAATTTTTAACTTCTTCGCTACCTTTTATTCTAAGCAAATCATGAGGGTTTATTGAACCTTGAGTAAGTTCATGTCCTGCTTCAATAATTTCTCCCTCTTTAACGATAACCTTAGATCCGAAAGGAATGTCATAAGTTCTTTCTTCTCCATCTTCACATTTAATGTAAACAATGTTTTTTCTCTTTGTTTCTTCTATTCGAACTATCCCAGAAACTTCACTAATAATAGCTAGCCCTTTAGGTTTTCTTGCCTCAAATAGTTCTTCAACTCTAGGTAAACCTTGTGTAATATCTGATCCCGCAACTCCACCAGTATGGAATGTTCTCATAGTAAGCTGAGTTCCAGGTTCTCCGATAGATTGAGCTGCTATAATTCCTACAGCTTCACCTTTATTAATTCTTCTAGCAGTTGCCATATTCATTCCATAACATTTAGCACATACACCAACTTTGGCTTTACATCTAAACACAGATCTAATCTTAATTGTCTTAAAGCCTAATGATTGAATCTTAATCGCCATATCATGCTGAACATAAGTGCCATTTGCAATAACTAGTTCCCCAGTTTTTGGATCATGAACATCTTGTGCAATGTATCTTCCATCTAATCTTTCACTTAATTCTTCAATAACTTCATTACCAACAGAAATCTCTGATACGTCAAAACTCTCTTCAGTACCGCAATCTTCCATTCTTACAATAACATCTTGGCATACATCTACTAAACGTCTTGTTAAATATCCCGAGTCAGCAGTTTTAAGTGCTGTATCTGCGTTACCTTTTCTAGCTCCATGAGTAGAAATGAAATACTCAAGTACATCAAGTCCCTCTCTAAAGGAAGATCTTATTGGTAACTCTATAATTTTACCAGATGGATTGGCCATAAGACCTCTCATTCCCGCCAATTGTTTAATCTGACTCTTAGAACCTCTGGCTCCTGAGTCCGCCATCATGAATATAGGGTTAAATCTATCCAAATTATTCATTAATGCATTTGCAACTTGGTCAGTAGTTTTAGTCCATCTATCAATTACTTTTTCATATCTTTCATCGTCTGATATGAATCCTCTTCTATAAAGTTTTTCAATCTTATCAATTTCTTGGTCAGTCTTCTCTAAAAGTTGAGCTTTCTCTCCAGGAACTGTCATATCAGCAACCGATATAGTTATTGCACTTATAGTGGAATAATGATATCCTTTTGCTTTTATATTATCAAGCATAATTGATGTTTCTGTTGGTCCGTATCTGTTGTAACATTTATTAATTATCGTTCCTAAGTTCTTTTTACTTACTAGAAAGTCTACTTCTAGTTTAAACATGTTCTCTGGAATACTTCTATCAATAAAGCCCAAATCTTGAGGTATAGCTTCATTAAATAATAATTTTCCAGGAGTGGTTTCAATTATCCCACTCATTATTTCTCCATCTATTTCCTTAGTCATTTGAACATGTATCTTAGCGTGAATATCAATACTCTTCACATGGTACGCCATTAAAGCTTCTTCAACAGATGCGAATCTTTTTCCTTCACCTTCAACACCATCTTTATCTATTGTTAAATAATACACGCCTAGAACCATATCCTGAGTAGGAACTGAAACTGGCTTACCATCAGATGGTTTTAAAATATTATTAGCTGCAAGCATTAAGAATCTAGCTTCTGCTTGTGCTTCAACAGATAAAGGTACGTGAACTGCCATTTGGTCTCCATCAAAGTCAGCATTGTATGCTGTACACACTAATGGATGAAGTTTAATTGCTTTTCCTTCAACCAATACTGGTTGGAAGGCTTGAATTCCTAATCTATGAAGCGTTGGAGCACGGTTAAGCAATACTGGATGATCTTCAATTACTTCTTCTAATACATCCCAAACCTGTGGCATTACTCTTTCAACCATTCTCTTAGCACTTTTTATATTATGAGTTGTTCCACTTTCAACAAGCTTTTTCATTACAAAAGGCTTAAATAATTCTAAAGCCATCTTCTTAGGAAGACCACATTGATACATTTTAAGTTCTGGTCCAACTACGATAACCGAACGTCCAGAGTAGTCAACACGCTTACCAAGAAGGTTTTGTCTAAATCTACCTTGTTTACCTTTCAACATATCTGATAATGATTTTAAAGGTCTGTTTCCTGGACCTGTTACCGGTCTTCCTCTTCTACCATTATCTATTAATGCATCAACAGCCTCTTGCAGCATTCTTTTTTCATTTCTTACAATTATATCTGGTGCTCCAAGATCTAAAAGTTTCTTCAATCTATTATTTCTATTAATTACTCTTCTATATAAATCGTTCAAGTCAGATGTAGCAAATCTTCCTCCATCTAATTGAACCATTGGTCTTAAATCTGGTGGAATAACAGGTATTACATCAATAATCATCCACTCTGGCTTATTAGTTGACATTCTAAAAGATTCTATAACTTCCAATCTTCTAATAAGTCTAACTTTCTTTTGGCCTGTGCTTGTTTTATACTCTTCTCTTATTTCTTTAGATAATTTATCTAAATCCATGTCACTAAGTAATCTTTTTACAGCTTCAGCCCCCATACCTGCATCGAATGTTCCATATCCATACTTATCTACCGATTCTCTGTATTCTTTCTCACTTAAAAGCTGTTTTTTAAGTAATGGAGTTTCTTTAGGGTCAAGTACAATATAAGATGCAAAATATAATACTTTTTCTAAAGATCTTGGTGACATATCCATTAAAAGACCCATTCTTGAAGGTATTCCTTTGAAATACCAAATATGAGAAACTGGAGCTGCCAACTCAATATGTCCTATTCTTTCACGTCTTACTTTTGCTTTTGTAACTTCTACTCCACATCTGTCACAAACAATACCCTTATATCTTACTCTCTTGTATTTACCACAATGACATTCCCAGTCCTTTGTTGGTCCAAAGATTTTTTCACAAAACAAACCATCTTTTTCTGGCTTTAATGTTCTATAATTAATTGTTTCCGGTTTCTTAACTTCCCCTCTTGACCACTCTCTGATTAATTCAGGCGAAGCCAATCCTATCTGTAAAGCATCAAAATTATTTAATTCTATCAAGGGTACATCCTCCCTTCAATTTAGTGTTCATCGTCGAAATCTTCTAATTCAAACTGGTTTTCAAGATCATCTAAAGGTAGTTCATCAAAATCAAACTCTAAATCTGCATCACTGTCATCTTCTTCAACTGTCTCTTCTTCTGTATTCTCTACAACGATTCCTGATTTCAAATCTTCTTCACCTTCAATATTTACATCTAAATCTCCTAATTCATCCTCAACAGATTCTTTTAAAACTATTTCTTCTCTTTCATCTGTAAGAACCCTAACATCTAAACATAAAGATTGCAATTCTTTTATAAGTACTTTAAAGGATTCCGGTATTCCAGGTTCTGGTATATTTTCTCCTTTAACAATTGACTCATAAGTTTTAACTCTACCAACTACGTCATCCGATTTAACGGTAAGTATTTCTTGAAGAGTATGAGCAGCACCATATGCTTCTAATGCCCAAACCTCCATCTCACCAAATCTTTGACCACCAAATTGAGCTTTACCACCCAACGGTTGTTGTGTAACTAAAGAATACGGTCCTGTAGATCTAGCATGTATCTTATCATCAACCAAATGGTGAAGTTTAAGAATATACATATATCCAACTGTAACCTTACTATCAAATGGCTCTCCAGTTCTTCCATCATATAGAACTGTTTTTCCATCTCTTGTGTATCCTGCTTCTTCCATCAAGTCTAGTATTTCTTTTTCTGTGGCTCCATCAAAAACTGGTGTAGCTATGTGCCACCCCATTTCGCTAGCAGCCCAGCCCAAGTGAACTTCCAATACTTGACCGATATTCATACGAGATGGTACCCCAAGAGGGTTTAAGCATATTTGCAATGCTCTTCCATCAGGTAAGAAAGGCATATCTTCTTCAGGTAATATTCTAGAGATAACCCCTTTATTACCATGTCTTCCTGCCATCTTATCTCCAACAGATATTTTTCTCTTTTGAGCAATATAACATCTAACTAACTCATTTACTCCTGGAGGTAACTCATCACCGTTTTCTCTCGTAAATATCTTAACATCTACGATAATTCCTGTTTCTCCATGAGGAACTCTTAAAGAAGTATCTCTTACTTCTCTAGCTTTTTCACCAAAAATAGCTCTTAAAAGTCTTTCTTCAGCCGTTAGCTCTGTTTCACCTTTTGGCGTAACTTTACCAACAAGAATATCTCCTGAATTTACTTCAGCACCTATTCTTACAATACCTCTTTCATCAATGTTCTTTAAGGCATCATCACCAACATTAGGAATATCTCTAGTTATTTCTTCTGGTCCTAATTTAGTATCTCTAGCTTCCGCCTCATATTCTTCTATATGAATTGATGTAAATACATCTTCTCTAACCAATTCTTCTGAAATAAGCATAGCATCTTCATAATTGTAACCTTCCCAAGTTATGAATCCTATTCTAATATTTTGCCCTAACGCAATTTCCCCTAAATCAGTAGATGGTCCATCAGCTAAAACATCTCCTACTTTAACTCTTTCACCTTTACTAATAATAGGTTTTTGGTTAATGCATGTTCCTTGGTTAGATCTTTTAAATTTCATTAATTTAAATTTATCTATTCCACCATCAATATCTCTTTTTATTCTAATTTCATCAGAACTAACATAAGCTATAACGCCATCATGTTCTGCTTTAGGAAGAACTCCAGAGTCGACAGCAGCTTTATACTCTATTCCTGTACCTACTATAGGTGAGTTGGCTTTTAGCAATGGAACTGCCTGACGTTGCATGTTTGATCCCATTAATGCACGGCTGGCGTCATCATTTTCTAAGAATGGTATCATAGCAGTAGCTACTGATACAATCTGCCTTGGTGAAATATCCATTAAGTCAACTTGATCTTTATCTACTATAAGAACATCATGTTTTGTTCTAACAGTTATCTTATCATCGATAAAATGTCCTTCTGGATCTAATGGTTCCTTGGCTTGAGCTACATAATAATTATCTTCTTCATCAGCGGTGATGTAGATAATTTCATTATTAACCTTACCAAGCTTTTTGCTAACAGTTCTATATGGCGTTTCAATAAACCCATACTCATTTACTCTAGCATAACATGCTAATGAATTGATTAATCCTATGTTAGGTCCTTCTGGTGTTTCAATAGGACACATTCTTCCGTAATGTGAGTGATGGACGTCTCTAACTTCGAATCCAGCTCTTTCCCTTGATAAACCTCCAGGTCCTAAAGCTGATAATCTTCTCTTATGAGTTAATTCAGATAAAGGATTTGTTTGGTCCATGAATTGAGAAAGTTGTGAACTTCCAAAGAATTCTTTTATAGCAGCAGCCACTGGTCTAATATTTATTAATCCTTGTGGTGTTACTGTTTCTTCATCTTGAATTGTCATTCTTTCTCTTACTACTCTTTCCATTCTTGACAAACCAATTCTAAATTGGTTTTGTAGTAATTCTCCAACTGATCTCAATCTTCTATTGCCTAGATGGTCAATATCATCATTGTGACCTATATTATAAGCTAAATTCAACTCATAACTAATTGTAGCAAGCATATCGTCTTTAATAATGTGTTTAGGTATAAGCTCAGTGATTCTTCTCTTTAATTGTTCTTTGATACTTTCTTCATCGCTATAATCATTAAGGATTTCTCTCAATATAGGATAATGAACTTTTTCTCTTATTCCTAAATTGCTAACTTCGAAATCTACAAATTTATGTATGTCAACAAAGTTATTACCAATAACTTTTATTATTTTGTCATCAGCTAAAATTCTTACTTCATTAATACCAGCATCACTAATTGAATTAGCTTTTTCTCTGTCTATATAGTCATCCTTTTGAATCAATATTTCTCCTGTTTCAGGATGAATAACATCTTCTGCTGCAATATGATTTAGTATTCTATTATTAATAGCTAATTTTTTATTGAATTTATATCTTCCAACCCTTGATAAATCATATCTTTTAGCATCAAAGAAAAGTGAGTTAATTAAAGAAACAGCACTATCTACTGTTGGAGGCTCACCCGGTCTTAATCTTTTATAGATTTCAAGTAAAGCTTCTTCTCTAGTTTTAGTATTATCTTTTTCAATACTAGCTTTCAATCTTTCTTCTTCACCAAAAAATTCGATTAATTCAATATCGCTTCCAGTATCCATAACTGTTCTCGCTAATACTGTAATAGGTAACTTTCTTGTTTTATCTATTCTTACATAAACAATTCCGTTAGAATCAGTTTCGTATTCTAACCAAGCACCTCTATTAGGAATTACCGTTGCTGAGAATAATTTTTTACCGTTTTTATCTACAGTATGATTGTAGTAAGCTCCTGGAGATCTTACCAATTGGCTTACAATAACTCTCTCAGCTCCATTGATAACAAACGTACCCTGTTGTGTCATCAATGGGAAATCACCCATAAAAACTTCTTGCTCTTTTACTTCGCCCGTTTCTTTGTTTAAAAGTCTTACTTTAACTTTCAAAGGCGCAGCATAGGTAGTATCTCTTTCTTTACATTCCTCTACACTATACTTTGTATTTTCTGTTTCTAATCTGTGATCAACAAATTCTAATACTAAATTGCCTGTGTAATCTTGGATAGGATTGATATCATCAAAGACTTCATTTAATCCATCTTGCCAGAACCAATCGTAAGAATTTAATTGAACCTCAATCAAATTTGGCATAGGACAAACTTCTTTTACTTTTGAAAAGCTCATTCTTGTTCTCTTACCATTTTGGATAGGATGTACCATTAAAATTTCACCCCTCGTTAAAAAATAAGAAGATTCATGTCTAGCGATCTTCCCTGGTATATTTATAGCATATCGATAGTATACCCATCAATATGAATAAAATTCAAATTTTGTTAAAATATATTAACATATTTTAAGCGCTCATGCAATATACTATGTTATCACAGTTGCATTTTGCTGTCAATGTATTTTCAAATAATTATTTTCATTTTATATATTTTCTACTTTTTAAATATATCTACAATTTAAAAAAAGGCACTTATATGTGCCTTTTAATTTTTAAACTATTTTACTTCTACAACTGCTCCAACTTCTTCTAGCTTAGCTTTCATTTCTTCAGCTGCTTCTTTAGCAATTCCTTCTTTAAGTGATTTTGGAGCTCCATCAACTAATTCTTTAGCTTCTTTCAATCCTAAACCAGTTAATTCTCTAACTACTTTGATAACTTTAATTTTTTGTGATCCTGCGCTAGCAAGAACTACATCAAACTCAGTTTGCTCAGCAGCTTCTCCAGCTCCAGCGCCTGCTCCTGCAGCAGCTACTGGTGCAGCAGCACTTACTCCAAATTCCTCTTCACATGCTTTTACTAATTCGTTTAATTCTAAAACACTCATTTCTTTTATAGCTTGAATTATTTCTTCTCTTATCATTATTGTGCACCTCCGAATATTTTAAATTAATTATTCAGCTGTTTCAGCTGATTCTTTTTGTTCTTTAATAGAGCTTAATAAGTAAGCAAAATTTGATAATGGAGCTTTGAAACTTCCAAGTAATTTTGCAATAAGTACTTCTTTTGATGGTATTGAAGCGATAGCTTTAATTTGCTCTTCTCCATAAACAACACCGTCAACTAAACCAGCTTTTAATTCTAATTTCTTATGAGTTTTTGCAAATTCATTCAAAATTCTAGCTGGAGCTGTAGCATCTTCGTAACCGAAAGCTATAGCAACTGGTCCTTCTAAGTAAGGCTCTAAACCTTCAATGTTTAGTTCTTTAGCAGCTAAAACAACCAATCTGTTTTTGTAAACTTTATACTCAACTCCACCTTCTCTAAGAGTTTTTCTTAGTTCAGTATCGTCTTCCACTGTTAAACCTTGATAATCTGAAAGAACTAATGATTGAGCCTTTTCTAATTTTTCTTTTATTTCTTGAACTTTAGTTTCTTTTACTAATCTATTTTTACTTGCCAAATGTGCCACCTCCTAACTGAAAAATAAAACCTCTCCGCAACCGACGAAGAGGTGTATATCTCATTACATAACAAAATCAACTTTGCTAAATGAAGAATATATGAATCCTCGGTAGGTTGTAATCACGTTATGCTTTCGCACCCACGGTCTGCGGAGTAATGTCCTAATTCAATTTTACTTTAAAAGTATATCAATAAAAAATCTTTGTGTCAACATTATTCTGTAACTTTTGAAGGGTTTATCTTAACTCCTGGACCCATAGTACTAGATAATGTAACTGATTTAATATATTGTCCTTTTGCTGCTGATGGTTTTGCTTTAATTAATGCTTCCATCAAAGTATTGTAGTTATCAAGTAATTTTCCTGGTTCGAAAGATTTCTTACCAATAGGAACATGTACTATAGCTGTTTTATCAACTCTATATTCTACCTTACCTGCTTTAATATCTGCGATAGCTTTAGCAACATCAAAAGTAACAGTTCCAGATTTAGGGTTTGGCATTAAACCTTTTGGTCCTAATACTCTACCTAATCTACCTACTACACCCATCATATCTGGAGTAGCAACTACTACATCAAAATCAAACCAATTTTCATTTTGGATCTTCTGAATAAATTCTTCCGCTCCAACATAATCAGCGCCTGCTTCTTCAGCTTCTTTAACTTTTTCGCCTTTTGCGAATACAAGTACTTTAACTGTTTTACCAGTTCCATGAGGTAACACTACTGCTCCTCTAACTTGTTGATCTGCATGTCTTGGGTCAACACCCATTCTAGCTGCTAATTCAATTGTTTCATCAAATTTAGCTTTAGCTGTTTTTAAAACTAAGTCAATAGCTTCTGACGGAGTATAAACAACACCCTTTTCAATAAGCTTTGCACTTTCTCTATAATTTTTTCCTGTTTTAGCCATTTCATTTCCTCCTTGTGGTCAAGCGGTATTTTACCTCCCACTAGTTATACTATTCTTCTACAGTAACACCCATACTTCTAGCTGTTCCTGCTATCATACTCATTGCTGTCTCAACTGATGCAGCATTTAAGTCAGACATTTTAGTTTCTGCAATCTCTTTTAACTGAGCTTTAGTTATTTTAGCAACTTTCTTTCTATTTGGTTCTCCTGAACCGCTAGTTAGTCCGCACGCTTTTTTAATTAAAACAGCAGCTGGTGGAGTCTTAAGTATAAAACTAAATGATCTATCCTTGTAAACTGAAATTACAACTGGAATTGTCAATCCTACTTGATCAGCTGTTTTTGCATTGTATTCTTTACAGAATCCCATGATATTAACTCCGTGTTGACCTAATGCTGGACCAACTGGTGGTGCCGGAGTTGCCTTTCCTGCTGGAAGTTGAAGTTTAATTATTCCTACTACTTGCTTTGCCATAGTTTACACCTCCTCGTGTGGTAATACGGGAAATCCCCCCACTTTTAGAATGTTTTATTCTTTAGCAGGTTAGTCTAATTTCTCGATTTGATTAAATTCAAGTTCAACAGAAGTTTCTCTGCCAAACATATTAACAAAAGCTTTAATCTTTCTTTTTTCAAGATTTATTTCTTTTATTATAGCCTCAAAATTTTCAAGGGGACCTGAAACTACTTTAACATTTTCCCCTACTTTTATGTCAATATCTATCTGCTTTTCAACTATACCCATTGACTTAACTTCTTCATCAGTAAGTGGAACCGGTTTTGAACCCGGACCTACAAATCCAGTACATCCTCTAGTATTTCTAGCAACATACCATGTTTCGTCAGTCATAACCATTCTTATAAAAACGTATCCTGGATATAATTTTCTTTGAATAATTTTTTGTTTTCCTTCTTTAACCTCAATAACTTCTTCCATAGGTATCTCTATTTCTGGTATCAAGTCATGAAGTCCTCTGTTATCAATTAATTTTTCCAAATTAACTTTTACTTTATTTTCATACCCTGAATAAGTATGAACTACATACCAACGTGCGCGTTCTGCCATATTTTTAGGGGTGAGTTTAATCGACTCATTCCCTACCTCCTTTTCGTTTATTTGAAAATGAGCTTATATAGTGTACTAAATACAAAGTCCATCATTCCAATAAGTATAGCGCTAACAGCACAAAAAACCAAAACAATAATAGTTGCTTTCTTAACTTCTTCTTGTGTTGGCCAAGTTATTCTTTTTGTTTCTGCTTTTAACTCTCTTAAAAATTGAAACAATCCTCTCGATGACAAACCTTGACTTTTGCGAATTTTTTCATTTGCAGCCATTTCGTTCACATCCTTAAACTTTATAGAATTTGTTATTTAGTTTCTTTATGAAGTGTGTGTTTGTGGCAGAATTTACAATACTTATTTAATTCTATTCTTTCTGGATTGTTCTTTTTATTTTTCATAGAATTGTAATTTCTTTGTTTGCATTCTGTACAAGCTAGTGTAACTTTTACTCTCACAATATCCACCTCCTAATTCTGCATTTCCACACACAGAATCATCTGCATATCTGAAATTTATCATAAAATTGTGATACTAAACAAATTTAACACAAGTATTGACATATGTCAATACCAAATTATATTGATTGTTAACTCTACACAAATACCCTTTAAATGGGACTAAGTACCAAGACTTAGTCCCTAAATCAATTAATTACTTAAGAATTGTAGTAACAACTCCTGAACCAACTGTTCTTCCGCCTTCTCTGATAGCGAATCTTAAGTTTGGCTCCATTGCCACTT
>NZ_FQXM01000016.1 GCF_900129965.1 Clostridium grantii DSM 8605
GGGATGGACTTACCTCTGGTGCACCAGTTGTCACGCCAGTGGCACAGCTGGGTAGCTATGTAGGGACGGGATAAACGCTGAAAGCATCTAAGCGTGAAGCCCACCTCAAGATTAGATTTCCCATAACGTTAAGTTAGTAAGACCCCTGGAAGACTACCAGGTTGATAGGTCAGAGGTGTAAGTACAGTAATGTATTAAGCTGACTGATACTAATAGGTCGAGGGCTTGATCAATTTAATTAATTCACTATGCAATTTTGAATGCAACATTCGAAAGCAATTTTGAATGAATAATTCAAAAAACAACAAAATAATCTGGTGATTATAGCTTGAAGGCAACACCCGTTCCCATTCCGAACACGATGGTTAAGCTTCAACACGCTGATGGTACTGCATGGGTGACTGTGTGGGAGAGTAAGTCGTTGCCAGGTAAATAAAAACTCTACTTTTAAATAAGTAGAGTTTTTATTATATTACAAAACTTATAAATTATAGGGTTTTCAATATAAAAATTAATTTATTCATAAAATATATCGTTGATTTGTCTAGCGTAGAAACAATGTATAAATCAAGATCTAGGGTAAAAACTCTATATAAATTATAAAATAAGGTTGACAATTTCAAGGGTTATTGTATACAATAAAATAAGCGACAATAATGCTAATTATGATATAAAAAGGATTATTGTATCTAAAAAAATAAAAAATTGGAATTTGTAAATTATTAGCTCTGAATTAAAAAACCTAAGGGAAACTATGGTCTTTTAATCTGGGTGCTACTGGAAACGGTTGTGCCTCCCGTGTTTGGAAAGGAGATATATTACATGTTTTTTTGTAATCTTCTTTTTTATAAAAAGTAATTTATTTTAGAAAAGGGGTTTTTTGTCGTGAAAAGAAGTGTATCAATTTTATTATCAGCAATGTTATCAATATTATTATTGGTAAGTGTAACAGGTTGTGGAAAGCAAGTTGAAAATGAAGGAAAAGAAAAAACTAATCAAGAACAAAAAAGTAATGAAGAGTCAAAAGGCACAGAAGAAAAAATTAATGAAGAAGGAAAAAGTATTATACTAGCAACAACTACTAGTACATATGATTCAGGTCTTTTAGATTATTTACTTCCTAAATTTACCGAAGAAACTGGAATTGAAGTAAAAGTAGTTCCTTTAGGAACAGGTGCAGCTATTGAGCTTGCACAGAATGGAGATGCAGATTGTCTTCTTGTACATGCAAAAGCTAAAGAAGAGGCTTTTATTGAAGCGGGTTATGGGCTAGAGCGTTTTGATGTAATGTATAATGATTTTGTTATTGTTGGTCCAGAAAGTGACCCTGCAGGATTAAAAGAAAAAGCACCATCTGATCCAGTGGAAGCTCTTAAATTAATAGCAGAAAGTAAGGCAACTTTCATTTCTAGAGGTGATGATTCAGGTACTCATACAAAAGAAAAAGATTTGTGGGCAAAAGCATCTATAGAGCCATCAGGTGATTGGTATGTTTCAGCTGGAAAAGGTATGGGAGATGTAATACAAATGGCTGAAGAAATGGAAGGATATACTTTAACTGATAGAGCTACATATTTATCTATGAAGGATAACTTGACTTTAAATGTGGTTACTGAGAAAAATGATTCACTTTATAATCAATATGGAGTTATAAGAATAAATCCAGACAAAAATGAAATTAAAGAAGAGGAAGCAAATCAATTTATCGATTGGATATTGAGTGATGAGGCACAAAAATTAATTGGTGAATTTGGAGTGGAAGAATTCGGACAACCGTTATTCACACCAAACGCTAAAAAATAGGTGGAATTAAAATTATGCTTAATATAAATATGAATGAATTAATACTTGTTATATCTATGTCATTGATAGTTTCTTTAACGGCTACAACTATTGCAGCTATATTAGGTATTTCTTTGGCTATAATTACAGCAATTGAAGATTTCAAGTTAAAAAAGTTTATATTAAGGATTACTGATATTTTAATGAGTATTCCCCCGGTATTAATGGGGCTTTTAGTATACATACTTATATCAAGAAAAGGCCCCTTAGGGGGTCTTCATTTGTTATTTACGCCTATAGCTATGATTATAGCTCAGACTTTGCTTGTTTTTCCAATAATATATGGACTTTCTGTAAGTGCTATAACTCCTAAGGCATTAGAAGTAAAAAGGACTTGTATAACTTTGGGGGCAAATAACAAACAAGTTATCTTTAATATAATAAATGAATGCAAGATACAACTACTTTCAGTTTTAACAGCAGGTTTTGGCAGAGCCATATCTGAGGTAGGAGCAGTAATGATGGTGGGAGGAAATATAAAAAATCATACTAGGGTAATGACAACATTTATTGCTCTAGAAACAAGTAAAGGAAATTTTGAAGGAGCTATACTAATTGGCTTTATACTTTTAATGATATCATTTATAATTAATTATATACTTAATATATTGAAAACTAGAGATTAAATAATAGTACTAAAAAAAGGACTGGTATAAAGTGAGGATAGAATATAAAGATTTAGAAAAAAAATATGATAATAAAACAGTTCTTAAAATTAATAAATTTCCTATTGAAGAAGGTAAAATTTATTCTGTGCTTGGATTTAATGGAAGTGGGAAAAGCACTTTATTAAAGTGTACCGTGGGTATTGAACCTCTTTCTAAAGGCGTAATAAGTTATGATGGCTGTTATGATATAAACTTGGTAAGAGATGAAATTTCTTATATGGAGCAAAAACCTTATATATTTAATACTACAGTTGAGAATAATATAGCTAAAGGTTTGATATTTAGGGGAATAGAAAAAAATATAATCCACGAGAAGTTAAAAAAATACATAAGTTTTTTTGATATGGAGCATTTTTCACAAAGGAATGCATTGTTATTGTCTGGAGGAGAAAGTTCAAAAGTAGCCTTACTTAGAACAGCTATTTTAGAAACAGAAGTTACTCTTTTAGATGAGCCAACCTCTTCTATGGATGTGGAAAGTACATTAAAAGCAGAATTTTTAATAAAAAGTATAAAAGATAAAAAGAGGTCTGTTATAGTTGTTACACATGACATTTTTCAAGCAGAAAGAATTAGTGATTATATAATATTTATGGATAAAGGTAAAATTATTGAATTTGGAAATAAAAATAAAGTCTTAAAAAATCCAAGTCATCCATTAGTGAAAAATATACTGAATAAAATTTAGAAAGTGGTGATTAAATATGATTAAAACAGCAATTTTGACCATAAGTGATAAAGGGTCAAAAGGGGAAAGAACAGATATAACTGGACCATCAATAAAAAAATTATTGAACCAGGATATATTTTTAGTAGAATTTTATAAGATAATTCCAGATGAAATTGATATAATAGAGAAAGAACTTATAATTTTAAGTGATGAATTGAATTTTGAATTAATTCTCACCAATGGAGGAACCGGTTTTTCTCAAAGAGATGTTACCCCAGAAGCTACAGAGAGAGTTATTACGAAAAAAGTTCCAGGCATAGCTGAAGCTATGAGATTAAATTCGCTTAAGATAACTCCTAAGGCTATGTTATCAAGAGCTATATCAGGAATTAGAAATAATACATTAATAGTTAATCTGCCAGGTAGCCCTAAAGCAGCTACAGAAAATTTAGAGTTCATAATGGATGCACTTCCTCACGGTATTGAAATTCTTAATGGAACTGCATCAGAGTGTGCTAGAAAGTAGGAATAGATATGGATTTATTTAAAGTTGCAACCATTGAACAAGTTAAAGATATAATTAATGATAATTTTCAGTTTAAAGTACAAGAAGAAACAATAGCAATAGAAGAAGCATTAGATAGAATAACTTCAAGTGAAATTTTTTCTCAGGATTCATTACCTCATTTTAATAGATCTACTGTCGATGGATATGCAGTAAATTCAAGGGATACGTATGGAGCATCTGAAACAATACCATCCATTATGAACTTAAATGGAGAAATATTAATGGGGATGGAAGCAACACAGAATTTGGATTTTCCAGGAGAATGTACTTATGTTTCTACTGGTGCAATGCTTCCTGATGGCGCAGATGGGGTTGTGATGATAGAGTATACAGATTTATTGGATCAAAACACAGTATTGGTAAAAACTTCTGTGGCACCATTAGAAAATGTGGTTCAAATAGGTGATGATGTATTTGAGGGAGAATTAATTATTAATAAAGGCCAAAAGCTAAATTCTTATCATTTAGGTTTGTTATCTGGAGTGGGAATAAAAGAAGTGAAGGTATATAAAAAACCAATGGTAGGAGTTATATCTACAGGCGATGAAATAGTTGCACATGAAAAACAGCCTAGAAAAGGTGAGATAAGAGATGTAAATTCAATTTTATTATCTTCAATGGTGAAGGAAAATTTTTGTAGCGTAATTAATTATGGCGTAATTAGTGATGAATTTAATTTATTAAGAGACAAGGTAGAAAACGCATTAAAACAATGCGATTTACTTCTAATATCTGGGGGTACATCTGTAGGTAAAAAAGACCAAACTATTAAAGTTATAAATAGTATAGAAAATTCCAAGTTTTTAATTCATGGAGTAGCATTAAAGCCAGGTAAACCTACTATTATAGCTAAAGTAAATGAAAAAGCAGTATTTGGTTTGCCAGGACACCCTTTAGCAGCAGCTGTGGTATTCAATAGAATAGTAAAGGATTACATATATAAAGGCTTTAATTATAAAGAAAACAAATATCCTTTAAAAGGAGAATTTAAAATAAACTATCATAAAGCCAAAGGAAGAGAAGAATTTTTATTAGTAAATATTAATAATGTGAATGGAAAATTAGAGATACAACCTATATTAACAAAGTCAGGAATAATTTCAAGTATAGCAAAAGCACAAGGATATGTTATTATCGAAATGAATAAAGAAGGGTTAAAAGAAGGTGAAATAATAGAAGTTTATACTCTTTAAAGTTTATATTCTTTAAAGTAAATTGGAGGCGGAAACACAAATGAATAGAAATGTTTATTTATCAAATATAACTTTAGAGGAAGCGATAGAAAGATTTCGCGAAAATATTAATTATACTGAAAAAAATAGTGAGAAAATAAATACTATAGACTCTTTAGATAGAATTACTCATGTGCCTATTTTTGCAGAGATGTCATCTCCATTTTATAATTCATCAGCTATGGATGGAGTAGCTACCATAAGTGAAAAAACTTATGGAGCTTCAGAAAAGAATAGAATTATTTTGAATGAAAATATAGATTTTATTCATGTAGATACAGGTGACCCAATTCCTAAAGAATTTGATTCGGTAATTATGATAGAGGATTTAATTAAAGTAGATGAAACAAAATTTCAAATATATAAAAGCGCGGTACCGTGGCAAAATATTAGACCTTTAGGGGAAGATATTGTAGAAAGTCAATTAATTCTATCTTCAAAGCATAAAATACGTCCTATAGATATGGGAGCGTTACTAACTGGTGGTATTAATGAACTAGAAGTATATAAAAAAATATCAATAGGTATAATTCCTACAGGTACAGAAATTGTTGAACCAGGTTCTAAATTAAAGGTTGGAGATATCATAGAATTTAATAGTAGAGTATTTGCATCTCAAATTAAGCAATGGGGTGGAGTAGCAACTAGATATAATATTGTAGAGGATAATTATGAAAAAATAAAAGAAGCTGTAGTAAAAGCTTCACAAGAATGTGATATGATTTTAATAAATGCAGGATCTTCAGCAGGAAGAGAAGACTTTACAGTAGATGTTATAAAGGAATTAGGAGAAGTGTTTCTTCATGGGGTGGCTATAAAGCCAGGTAAACCTGTTATTTTAGGCAAAGTTAATGATAAGCCAGTAATCGGTATTCCGGGTTATCCAGTATCAGCATATTTTATAATGGAAAATTTAGTTAAAAAAATTGTTGAAGATTTTTGTGGAATAGCAACGGTTAATAAAAAAAGTTTAAAAGCAACATTAGCAAGAAGAGTAATGTCTTCTTTGAAATATCATGAATTTGTTAGAGTTAAACTAGGGTATGTAAATGAAAAATTAGTGGCGACTCCTTTAAGCAGAGGAGCAGGACAAACTATGTCTTTAGTTAATGCTGACGGAGTGCTTCATGTACCACAAAACATTGAAGGTTTTGAAGAAAGAGAAGAAGTTCAAGTTGAACTTTTAAAAAGCGAAGAAGAAATAAAAAATACTTTAGTTTGTATTGGAAGTCATGATCCTATTATAGATATTATAGGTGAACTTATGCATGCTGATAATGATAGATGTTTCCTTTCATCAGCACATGTAGGTAGCTTTGGTGGAATAATGGCTTTGAAAAACTATGAAACCCATATAGCACCTATTCATTTGTTAGATGAAACTACTGGAAATTATAATAATGCTTATATAGAAAAATATTTAAAGGGCAAAAATATTGCTTTAATTAAATTAGTTGACAGGGTTCAAGGAATTATGGTGCGAAAGGAAAATAAGGCTAAAGTTAATCAGTTGTCAGATATAGTGGATAATAAACTAAAGTTCGTTAATAGGCAAAGAGGTTCAGGCACGAGAATATTATTTGATTATAAACTTAAAGAATTAAATATTAATCCAAGAAATATTAATGGATATGAAAGAGAGGAATTTACACACTTAGCGGTAGCGGCAGCTATAGCTAATGGAGATGTAGAGTGTGGATTGGGGATATATTCTGCAGCTAAAACTATGAATTTAGAATTTATACCTTTGACTCATGAGTGCTATGATATAGCTATTCCTTTAGAATTTTTAGAATTACCTTTTGTTAAAGAATTTATTAAAGTAATTACAAGTGATGAATTCAAAAGAAAATTAAAAGATTTAGGCGGGTATGATTATAAACATATAGGCGAAATAATATATCCACAAGAGGTGATAGAATGATAGATAAATACGGAAGACAAATTGATTATGCAAGAATTTCTATTACAGACAGATGTAATTTTAGATGTAGATACTGTATGCCAGAGAAAGGTATAGAAAAAAAAACACGTGATGATATTTTAAGATTTGAAGAGATTATTCCGTTAATAAAAGCATTAAGTAAGTTAGGAGTAAAAAAGATTAGGTTTACAGGTGGAGAACCTTTAGTTATGAAAAATATTACAGAATTAATATATAAAACGTCACAAATTGAGGGAATAAAGGATATTGCTTTAACAACCAATGGATATTTATTAGAAGATATGGCGCAGGAGTTATTTGATGCTGGCTTAAAACGAGTAAATATTAGTTTAGATACTTTAGATGCGGAAAAGTTTAAGTATATTACAAGAGGCGGGGACTTATTAAAAGTTTTAAGAGGTATAGAAAAATGCTTAAGTATAGGGTTAACTCCCTTAAAGATTAATACTGTTTTAATAAAAGATTTTAATGATATGGAAATAATTGATTTCATAAATTTGACTAAAGATATAGAATTAAATGTGCGATTTATTGAAATGATGCCTATAGGAGAAGGTAAACAGTTTTACGACAAAGGAATAATTACTGCAAATCAAGTAATTGAAAGAATACCACAGCTTGTACCTATAAAATCTAAGGAAAAAACAGTTGCAAAGGTATTTGCTATTAAGAATCATAAAGGAAATATAGGATTTATAACACCTTTAAGTTGTAAATTCTGTGATGAATGCAATAAAATTAGAATTACGAGTACAGGTACTTTGAAACCTTGTTTACATTCAAAACAAGAAATTAATTTAAAACCATATTTAAACAATGAAGAGGAATTATTATCTTTATTAAAAATTTCTATATTTGATAAACCTAAAGAACACTTTTTAAGCGAAGAAAATGTAACAAGAACATTAAGAAGAATGAATCAAATAGGAGGGTAAAATGGAACTTTCGCATATAAATGAAGAAGGAAGAGCAAAAATGGTTGATATAAGTGAGAAAACAGATACTGTTAGGGAAGCAACGGCTTTTGGTAGTATATCAATGAAAGAGGAAACTTTGAAAAGAATAAGTGAAGGAGAAATAAAAAAAGGAGATGTATTAGCAGTTGCTCAAGTAGCGGGTATAATGGGAGCTAAAAACACTCCAAATATCATTCCTATGTGTCATTCTATTTTTATGTCTGGTTGCGATATAAAATTTCAGTTAGATTTTGATAATAATAAAGTGGATATTTACGCTACAGCAAAAACTATAGGGAAAACAGGAATTGAGATGGAGGCTATAACAGCAGTTAGTTGTGCAGCTATAACAATTTACGATATGTGCAAGGCTATAGATAAGGACATGGTAATAAATAATATTATGCTGATTAAGAAAACAGGTGGTAAGTCAGGAACTTTTGAAAGAAAGGTGGATAAATAATATGGGTATAATTTTAGCAGTTAATATAAGTGAGAAAAAAGGAGTAATTAAAAAACCTATTGATAAAGGATACTTTATAGAAGATCACGGACTTGATGGGGATGCACATGCAGGAAAGTGGATTAGACAAGTAAGTTTATTAGGGCAAGAAAGTGTGGATAAAATGACAGCACAAGGAGCAATTGGTTTATGTGTTGGAAAATTTGCAGAAAACCTTACTACTGAAGGTATAGTTTTATATGAACTTCCGGTTGGTACAAAATTAAAAATAGGTGAAACAGAAATGGAAGTAACTCAAATCGGTAAAAAATGTCATGCAGGATGTGAAATAAAAAATCTAGTAGGTGATTGTATTATGCCTAAAGAAGGAATATTTACTAAGGTATTAAAGAGTGGATGGATAAAACCAGGTGATGAGATAGTTATTTTAAAGGATAATTAAAGAGTTTTGATAGTGAATGTAACTGAGCTTAAATGAGGTTTAATAATAAATAAAAGGTACCCTATAGAGAGATAAGAAATTACTCTATAGGGTATCTTGTTTTTTGAAATAATAAGGTGTTAGAAAAGTATCTTACAATAAGTGGTGGAGTGCAAAAACAAAACATAACTGAACTCAAAAAAAAGAATATTTATATTGACAAAGAGGTTTAAAGTGTATACAATTATAAATATAAAGAGTATTCAATAAACACATGAAAAATATTACAATTATGTAGTTGAAAAGATAAAAAATATTGATTTTTTTATTCAATTGTATAAATGGGTATTTTGTTATTTAATAATAAATCTGTTAAGTAAGGAGAATAAAATGTACGATCGCAGAAAAATAAAAGATATAAAAACTAATTTATTTCATGTACCGTTAAGAGAATCGCTTTCTGATGCAAAACATGGCACTCACACATTTTTCGAACTTATTACTGTTACTGTTTGTTTAGAAGATGGTTCTGAAGGGACAGGCTACACATACACAGGAGGTGTAGGTGGAAGAGCTATATACGATATGGTTGAGTATGATTTAAAACCAATATTGATTGGAAAAGATGGGGACAAGGTAGAAGCTTTATGGGATGAAATGAATTGGAAAGTTCATTATGTTGCAAGAGGTGGAATTGCATCCTTTGCAATATCAGCTGTTGATATTGCATTGTGGGATATTAGATGCAAGAATGCAAACTTGCCTTTATGGAAGATGGTTGGCGGAGTTAATGATTCAACAAAAGCTTATTACGGAGGAATTGATTTAGCATTTTCTCAGGAAAAACTTCTTGACAATATTAAGAATCAGTTAGCAAAAGGTCATACAGCAGTAAAAATAAAATTAGGAAAAGAAACGCTTCAAGAAGATATAGAAAGAGTAGCGGCAGTAAGAGAATTATTAGGACCAGAAAAAGTTTTTATGGTAGATGCTAATTATTCATGGTCGGTAGAAAAGGCTATTAAAGCAGTTAAAGCATTAGAACCCTATGATATTTTGTGGTTAGAGGAACCAACTATTCCATGTGATTTTAAAGGTTATGCAAGAATTGCTGATCATTCTAACATTGGTATTGCAATGGGAGAAAATCTTCACACCATATATGAACATAGACATGCTATGGAAATAGGAAAGGTAAGTTTTATTCAACCAGACGCATCTAATATTGGTGGAATTACTGGATGGATTAAAGTAGCACATATGGCGGAAGGATTCAATATACCAGTATGTACACATGGTATGCAAGAATTACATGTAAGTCTTTTGTCAGGAATACCGAATGCAGGATATTTAGAAGTGCATAGTTTCCCAATTGATGAATATACAATGAGACCTTTAGTATTAAAGAATGGTAGAGCTATATCACCAGATGTATCGGGTACAGGTGTAGAATTTGATTGGAAAAAACTTTCACAATATAAAATTGAAATGTAATTTTGTTATTAACTGAAATTTTAATTGATTGTTAGTAAATTTAAAAAATATAAATATAAAATAAAAAACATGGGAGGATTTAAAATGATTTTAGATCAATTTAATCTTGAAGGAAAAGTAGCTATAGTAACAGGAGCAAGTACTGGTTTAGGACAAGGAATGGTATTAGGAATGGCTGAAGCTGGAGCTAATGTAGTTGGTGTTGACTACGTTGAAATGCCAGAAACACAAGAAATGGTTGAAAAACTTGGAAAGAAATTCTTAGGAATTAAAGCAAATTTATTAAGCCTTGATCCAATTGAAGGAATAATAGAAAAAGCAGTTGAAACATTTGGAAAAGTTGATATATTAATAAATAATGCTGGTATAATTAGAAGAACAGATGCAATAGATTTTGAAGAAAAAGATTGGGATGATGTAATGAACATAAACATCAAAACAGTATTCTTTTTCAGCCAAGCAGTAGCTAGACAAATGATTAAACAAGGTACTGGTGGAAACATAGTTAGTGTTGCATCAATGCTTTCATTCCAAGGCGGAATCAGAGTTCCTTCTTATACAGCTAGTAAAAGTGGAGTTATGGGTGTAACTCGTGCTATGGCTAATGAATGGGGTCAATATGGAATAAACGTAAATGCTATTGCTCCTGGTTACATGGCAACAAATAATACTGCAGCATTAAGAGCAGATGAAAAAAGAAATGCTGAAATCTTAGGAAGAATTCCTGCAGGAAGATGGGGAACACCTGAAGATGTTAAAGGCGCAGCTGTATTCTTATCATCTGATGCTTCAAGATATATCCAAGGATATACTTTAGCTGTAGATGGTGGATGGTTATCAAGATAGTTTAATAATAAAATAACTTAAAATAAAGGAATACATATGTATTCCTTTATTTTAAGTTATGAGCAATAATATTGTTTGAGGTGGAATACTAATGTTTGGAGTATAATTAAACAGTCTATATTTGTAGAATGTCATAAATATAGCATATTATGAGTTCTAAAAATCTAGATTTATTGAATTTTTACTTATAGTATAATATAATATACAGGATAAGAATATTATTTTTGAGATTGGTCGTGAAAATAAAATGAGCGTTAAGAAAAGTGATTTAAGAGATGTTGCTTATGAAAAAATACTACATAAAATATTACATTACGAACTTTCGCCAGGGGAAGTTGTATCAGTTTTAAATTTAGCACAAGTACTTAATATGAGTAGAACTCCTGTAAGAGAAGCTGTTGTTAAATTGATTGAAGATGGATTAATTGTGGTTGAAAATGGAAAAAATTTAATAAAATCAATATCTTTGAATGATATTAATGAAATATATCAATTGAGAGAAGCTATTGAAACTATGTGTGTAAAAATTATTATAAAAAATAATGGTGGTCTGACAGATAAGCAAAAAAAACATTTAGAAAATATTCAAAGTAAATTTAAAATGAGTATTGAAAACGAAGATTTCGAGATGAATTTTGAACTGGATAAATTATTTCATGAATCATTAATAGATTATGCAGGAAATGAAAGAATGAGCGAAATTAGTAAAAAAATGCAGATACAAAGCCAAAGGTTTCGTTGGTTAACAAAAATCACACCAAAGCATTATGAGATTACTTTAAAGGATCATCAAGATATTCTAGATAGTATATACGCATTAGACTTAGTAAAAGGAAAAGATTCAGTAATAAAGCACATGGAGAATTCCTTGGATGGTTATAAAAATATATTAGAAAATAATGAATGGAAAAAGACATTTTATACTATGAGTCAACTGTTTTAAAGGATTCTAATGAGGTGAAAATAAATATCTTTATAAAAAAAGCTGTAATACATAAATAATGTATTGCAGTTTTTTTTATAATAATACGCTTATGGAATTCTGGATTGATTATATAGTGTATACAATATTCGATTTGATAGGAATATTAAAAATATAGTATTATTATTAACTTTTATTATGTGAGTTCAAACTATATAAAATTATCTATTACCTTTTCTATAATGGTTAATGTTAACAACTATTTTATCTAAAAATATTCACAAGTAAACTATTAAGTTAATATATCAATAGAACAATTGAAAGAACAAGATATAAGCTTTTATCGCTAATTACTTGTGCTAATTATTTGTAGTAGCGTACTTATAGGTATATCTAATTATTGAATTTAAATTTCTAATTAACAAAATCTAATTTCAGTTTATTAGGTTTCTTATATAACAATTTAGCGTTTTGCAAGTGATGAATATGGCACAGTAAGACACTATAATAAATGAACTGTATTCTTAGAATAAATAGTAATACAATTTGTTGACAAGAGAATTAAAGCAGTATATAATATAAATATGAATACGATTAGTTCTAAAAAATGAATACAGTGAAAACGTAAACTGAAACTGTGTGATAACTTGAAATTGTATTCTGAGGTATTAAAATATAGTTAATACAAGAAAAGGGAGAAAAGTTTTATAAAGGGAATTATAAATACTTTCTAGTAATGTAAGTGACAAAAAAAGAAATCAAAATTAAAAGGAGTTGAGCATGATGAAAACTAAAAATGAAGTAGGTATAGTTGATAATAAAAGAACTATATTAAAAAAAGCATTTAAAAGGGATTATTTTTTATATATGCTTTTGATTTTACCGGCCATATATTTTCTTGTATTCAAATACATACCAATGTATGGTATAATTTTGGCTTTTAGAAAGTTTGTACAAGGTCAGTCAGCTTTTGGAGTGGAGTGGGTTGGTTTTAGATATTTTAAATTGTTTTTAACAGATAAAACATTTTGGAATATATTTAAAAATACTGTTTTGCTAAGTTTAATGAACTTGGTAATAGGATTTCCATTACCTATAATATTTGCTCTTTTATTAAATGAGATTCATAATAATGCTTTTAAAAAAGTAGTACAAACAGTATCTTATTTACCAAAATTTCTTTCTACAGTAATAGTAGTTGCAATGATAAATATATTACTTTCTCCTTCTACAGGGATTATAAACGATATCATAGCTAAATTTGGAAATAAACCTATATTCTTCTTAAATGAGATAGAGTGGTTTAGAACTATTTATATAAGTTCTGATATTTGGCAATTCATGGGATGGAATGCTATTTTATATATAGCATCATTAGCATCAGTAGACACTCAGCTTTATGAGGCAGCTGTAGTAGACGGAGCAAATAAGTGGAAGCAAATGATACATGTTACAATACCAGGAATTATGCCTACAATAGTTATAACTTTTATATTAGCGGTTGGATATATGTTATCTGCTGGCTTTGAAAAAATATTATTATTGTATACTCCAAGTACTTATCAAGTAGCAGATGTTATTCAAACATTTGTTTATAGAGTAGGATTAGTAGGGAATAATTTTAGTTACGCAACGGCAATTGGTCTTTTCCAAGCACTTATAAGTTTAACATTGCTTTGGACTACAAATCATTTTGCTAGTAAATATACAGACTATAGTTTGTGGTAGGAGGAGTTATTATGAAATATGAAAGTAAGAGTTATAAAGCATTTAAAGTATTAGACGTAGTTATATTATTATTAATAGCTTTTATTACGCTATTCCCATTTATATATTTATTTTCAATATCATTTAGTAGTTCAAAAGCTGTTTTAGCAGGAGGAGTTAATTTTTACCCAGTGGATTTTAATTGGGGAGCATATAAAGGTATTTTGGAACAAAGTAATTTTTGGCTAGGATATAAAAATACAATTATATACACAGTATTTGGAACACTTATTAGTTTGTTTATGACTATAATTTGTGCATACCCTTTATCTAAGAAAAATTTAGTAGGTTCAAGCATATTTTTGAAACTTATTGTTTTTACAATGTTCTTTGGTGGCGGATTAATACCAACATATTTATTGATTCAAAAAATTGGATTAGTAAATACTAGATATGCAATTTTACTTCCAGGAGCTATAAATGCTTATAATGTATTAATTATGAAGACGTTTTTTCAAGGTCTTCCAGAAAGTTTAGAAGAAGCGGCTAAAATTGATGGTTTAAATCAAATAGGAGTATTAATTAAAATTGTTTTACCGCTATCAAAACCAATAATAGCTACTATAACTTTATTTATATCAGTTGGATTTTGGAACGATTGGTTTAGTAGTTTAATATTTTTAAATAATGATAAGCTTTACCCAGTAACCTTATTTTTAAGAAATATTATAATGGGTACTACTATGGCATCAAAGAGTGGACAAACAATGGATGCATCATCTGCACAATCATTACCTCAAACACTTCAAGCAGCAGCTACTATGTTAGTTGTGCTACCTATATTATGTGTTTATCCATTTGTTCAAAAATATTTTGTACAAGGTGTAATGATAGGTTCAATAAAAGGATAAAAAAGTACTTTACCTAAATTAAAAGTATAAATCACTAATTAAAAAATAGTGATTATATAAAAAAACAAAAACTAAAAAGATTTAAGGGGGAGTTATCAATGATAAGAAGAAGTAAAAAATTTGGTATTATCAGTTTAACCTTGGTTTTGGCAATGAGTATGAGCCTTTTGGCAGGATGTGGTAAGAAAACAAATGACTCAGCAAATGACGCAGGGAACCAAACTGATGAAGTTACTGAAAGTGGTATGGTGTCAGACACACCAATTAAGTTCACAATGCTTTATGCAGATAATGCATCATATCCGTATAAAAGTGATTGGATTATTTGGGATAAGATTAAAGAAGCTACAAATGTAGAATTTGAAATTCAATCAGTACCAGATTCTGACTATACTACTAAAAAACAAATAATTTTCAACTCCGGAGATATTCCAGATATTGTTACAAAAACAGCAGCTCTACCAGAAGATGCACAAAGTGGAATACTTTTACCAATTAGTGATTATCTAGACAAGTTACCTAACATGAAAAAGTATTTAGACGAAAATGGATTTGATGCCGATATGGATAATTTAGTACAAGAAGATGGTAAATTCTACACTTTACCAACAAAATGTAAAGATACAAGAATTCAACTACATTCTTGGTTAATAAGAGAAGATATATTTGAAAAAAATAATATTGCAATTCCAACTACATTGGATGAAGTATATGAAGCTGGAAAGAAATTAAAAGAAATATATCCAGACTCTAAACCAATAATAAACAGATTTGGTTCAGGAAACATTTTAAGCGTTATTGCACCAGGATTTGGAACACAAGCTGGATGGAATTTAGGAAACAGTGGATATGTGTATGATGAAGAAAGTGATAAATGGGTATTTGCACCAACTAGTGATAACTACAAAGAAATGCTTACTTATATGAATAAGTTATATACAGAAGGAATATTAGATCCAGAATTCACTACTTTAGAAAGTGCAACATATGAACAACTAGTTACTCAAAGCGAAACATTTATAATGATTGATTGGGTAGGAAATCAAAACAGATATAATTTAGAAGGACAAAAAACAGATCCAGATTTCAATGTACAACCTTTCTTCCCAGTTAAAGGAGCTGATGGAGACTATGCTGTTCCAAGTGCAGCTAAATTCGAACAAAGTTGGGTTATACCTGCATCAGTAAAAGATGAGCCATACTTCAATACATTACTTAGATTTATTGATTGGTGCTACACAGAGGAAGCAGCAGAAATATTAACTTTTGGTGTAGAAGGAGAAACATTTGAAAAAGGCACTGATGGCAAATTATCTTATATTGATATAAGTAAAGACATTTCAAAAGAATTTGGTTTAGGTAACAACTCTTTATCCGTGAGAGTTCATAAAGACTTTAATTATGCTTTTAATGGAGAAGAAATATCTAATTTATTTGATGAAATAGATAAAGCAGGAGCAGTTAAAGCACCAGAACCTGGAATAAGATTAAGTGGAGATGAAATTGAAGAAGTAAAATTATATTCTACTGCACTTACAGATTATATAAATGTTATGACAGAATCATTAATTTATGGTAAAGAATCATTCTCTGATTGGGATAAATTCGTTACTGAATATCAAAATAAAGGAAGCGACAAATTAGGCGAAATATACAATACAGCATGGACAAGACAAAATACTAAATAGTATGATTAAATAAATAAAGATATTGCAGGAGAAGATTAATTGTTCTTGCAATATCTTTATTGTATATTAATATAAAAATAATGCCTTAATTAATAAGGAGGGCTTATGTTATACAAAGATAGAACTAAATCAATTGAAGAAAGAGTTGAAGACTTACTTTCAAAGATGACACTAAAAGAGAAAGTAGGCCAATTAAATCAAAAAATGCTTGGGTGGAATGCATATAAAATTGAAGAGGATCAAGTGATTTTAACAAAAGAATTTTTAGAGGAAGTGGAATTTGGAGATGGTGTAGGGGCGATATATGGATTATCAAGAGCAGATGGTTGGAATAGCCATTTGACAATGGGAGTAAATACAAAAGAAAGTGTAAGAATTGCTAACAAGGTGCAGAAATATATTATAGAAAACACAAGACTGGGAATTCCTATTTTAGTTGTAGAGGAATGTCCTCATGGTCATGAGGCTATTGAAAGTACAACCTTTCCAACGAATATTGGCATTGGTTCTTCTTGGAATACAGATCTTTATGAAAAAGAATGTCATATTATTGCTAAAGAATTACGTGGAAGAGGAGGTCATCTAGCATTAATTTCTACTCTTGATATAGCTACAGACCCTAGATGGGGAAGAACAGAAGAGTGTTATGGGGAAGACCCTTATCTAAGTAGTAAATTTTGCGAAAGTGCAGTAAGAGGAATACAAGGAAATGGTAAAGAAGATTTAAAAAAATTAGATAGAGCGGTTGTTGTTTTAAAACATTTTTGTGCTCAAGGGGCTACTATTGGTGGTCATAATGGCAAAGCAACAAATATTGGACAAAGAGAATTGCATGAAATACATTTACTGGGAATGAAAAAGGGTGTTGGAGCAGGTGCACTTGGATGTATGGCTGCTTATAATGATATCGATGGTATCCCCTGTCATATAAATAGAAAATTGCTTACAAATATATTAAGAGATGAGATGGGTTTTGAGGGAATAGTTATGTCAGATGGCTGTGGAGTTGATCGATTATTATCAATTACTGGAAGTCATATTAAAGCAGGTGCTGATTCATTATATGCAGGAGTAGATTTGAATTTATGGAATAAAGCTTTTCTTGAACTTGAAGAAGCTGTTAATAAAGGATTATTGTTTGAAAAAGATTTGGATATTGCAGTTAAAAGGGTTTTAAGTGTTAAATTTAAATTAGGATTGTTTGAAAATCCATATGTAGATGAAATATCTGCTGAGTATATTGTGGGTTCTAGTGAAGCCAAAGAGGTAGCTTTAAAAATGGCAAGAGAAGTTCCGGTTTTGCTTGAAAATAAAAATGATATATTACCACTAAAGGATTCGATAAAACGAATTGCTGTAATTGGTCCAAACAGTGATAAAATATATAATCAACTTGGGGATTACACTCAGTGGCAAACGGATGAAAAGGTAACAACGGTATTAAAAGGTATTAAAATGCATAGTCCAAAAACTACTGAAGTATTATCAGCAACAGGCTGTTCAATTCGTAGTTTTGATACAAGCGGGTTTGCAGAAGCTATAGATATTGCTGAAAAAGCTGATGTGATAATTTTAGTTTTAGGAGGAAGCAGTACAAGAGAACCAGGTATGAATTTCCAAGATAATGGAGCTATATTTATGGATAAATTCACATCAGAGATTGATTGTGGAGAAGCAGTTGACTTAGCTGATATTAAATTGGGTGGCGTTCAAGTGCAACTTGCAAAAGAACTTAAGAAATTAGGGAAACCTATTGTTACTATTCTTATTCAAGGAAGACCTCATGCCATTCCTTGGTTAAAAGAAAATTCAGATGCAATTTTATGTGGTTGGTACCCAGGAGAAAAAGGTGGAGAGGCCATTGGTGAAATTGTTTTCGGGAAGACTGTTCCGAGTGGAAAATTATCTATAAGTATGCCTTCTTCAGTGGCACAATTGCCTGTTTACTATAATCGTAAAGATTTAACTGATTATATTGATATGAATGCAAAACCTTTATATGAATTTGGATATGGGTTAAGTTATACAACATTTAATTATGAAAATTTTTCTTTAAATCACAATAAGTTATCAGTTGATGCTATAAAGGCTGGTAAAAGATTTGAAATTGATTTTGATATCCTAAATCAAGGATTTTTTGATGCCGAAGAGGTTGTTCAGTTGTATATTTATGATATGGAATCTTGTATTACAAGGCGAATAAAAGAACTAAAAGATTTTAGAAAACTAAGTATACCTAAAAATGAAAAAGTAAGAACGAACTTAAGTGTTGGATTAGAAGAACTTAGTATATATGATTATAATATGGATTTTGTATTGGAACCAGGAAATGTAAGAATAATGATTGGAAGTAGTAGTGATAATATTGTTTATAGCCATATAGTAAGAATTGAATAAAAAGATGGTTAATAGAAAAAAAAGGAACATAATATATTAAAAATACACTTACTAAAGTATAAGATTTTTTTAGTAGGATTACATAGTATAAAATGAAAGTTATTAGTAGTTGAGTTCATTAACTGTGGGAATAATAGATGCTATAATATTTATAAAAAAGATAGGATGTGTGTAAAATATGAATTCAAGAGAAAGAATATTAACAGCACTAAATGGAAAAATCCCTGATAGAGTACCATTCTTTGATTACGTTGATGATGAGATGGAAGTAAAGTTAATGGGTAAGACGGATTATACAGAGTTAGATATTGCAGAACTTATGGAATTTGATGCAATACGTTGTAAAAATTTTTTTCCACCTTTTTTTATTGAAGATAATAAAGGAACACAATCCCATGGAGATGGAATTATTAAAATTAGAGATGACCTTAGAAAAGTAAAACTTCCTAAGTTGGATGACAATTTCTTTGAGTATCCAAAAAAATTTATTGATAAATATGGAAAGCTAGATTACGCACTTTACTATAGATCAAGAATGGGAGTTTCAGGTGTTTTAAATAGTATGGGATTAGAAGGGTTTTCTTATGCAATGATGGATGATATTAAAACTGTAGAATTGCTGTTAGAAATGTATACAGAGTGGGTAAGTGAGCTTTTAGATAAAACAAAACATATGGGGTTTGACTTTGTTATGTTTTCTGATGATATGGCATACACAACTGGGCCTATGTTTTCACCACAAGTATTTAAAGAATTATTCTTACCTAGATTAAAAAAAGTTACAGAGCATATAACTACTCCTTGGGTATTTCATAGTGACGGGAAATTAGATTTATTAATGGATGATTTATTATCACTTGGTATGAATGGAATAAATCCACTAGAGCCAGAATCCATGGATATTGAAAAAGTAAAAAAAGAAATTGGCCATAAATTATGTCTTATTGGAAATATATCCGTAGATACTTTAACTAGGGGCACCGTTGAAGAAGTTGAAGCACAGGTGAAGAAAAGAATTGAAACAATAGGTAAGGGTGGGGGTTACATTGTTTCTAGTTCCAATAGCATTGCATCTTATTGCAATACTAAAAATGTTATTGCTTTTAAAGATGCAGTGGTTAAATATAGGAATTGCTATAACAAATAAGATAGGGAGTTATTAAAAATTTTTATTTAAAAATATATTACTCAGTTGAGGAGGAAAAGTATATGAAATGGGAAAAAATTTTAAGAATAGTAGAAGAGCAAGAAAACGTTTTGCATTTCAAACATTTCACAAATGAAGATGCTTGGGAAGTAGGGAATATTATTGTGGAAGAAGCTAGAAAAAATAAATTTCCTGCTGCAATCAGCATACGATTAAATAATGGATTTACAGTTTTTCAATATGGATTTAATGGAACAGGTTTAGATCATGAAAATTGGATGAAAAGAAAAGAAAATACAGTTAAAGTAAAAGCAATGAGTTCAATGCGTGCTGAAGCAATTCTAAAAACTCAAGGTATAACACTTGCAGATTGGTTTTTAGAATCTAAAGATTTTTCAACTTGTGGAGGTGGATTTCCAATACATGTTGATGGAGTGGGAATTATAGGGACAATCATTGTATCAGGAATCTCGGTTATTATGGATCACGAGCTAATTATTGAAGGGTTATGTAAGTATTTAAAGGTTGAATCTTTAGAAAGAATCAAAGAAGATTAAATATTTTGTAGTTGGTAATTAGTTTACTGAACTTGGTTCATAAAGCTTGTGCAAAATAAAAGAATATTTATTAAAAATGGAAGGTAAGATATTATGGGAAGAATAATAGTAGATTTAAGTAAGGAAAAATGGCAATGTGAACATATACGACCTGGACAAGGAGTTAAGGAAGAATTTGATAAAATACCTTGTGAACGTCAAGGCTCAGCTTTTAACTGGAACTACGTAAAAATTCCTGGAGATGTTTATACAGATTTACAAAGGGTAGGAGAAATTGACGACCCATTCTTTGGCCAAAATATGCATAAAATGAAGTGGGTTCAAGAACAAGAATATTGGTATATGTGTAAGTTCAATATACCTGTAGAAATGCAAGGTAAAAAAATCAATGTGGTTTTTGAAGGCGTTGATTATAGTTGTCAGGTGTGGTTTAATGGCTATGAATTAGGTGGGCATGAGGGTATGTTCTCAGAATTCTCTTTTGATATTAGTCCTTTTGCCAAATATGAACAATGGGGCGGAGGTTCCAATATTTTGTTGGTTCGACTAGACCCACCTCCAAGAAACTTTGAAAGAGTATCAGGTATGAAATTTAATTATAATGGGGACTATCATACTGGACTTGTTCCTTTTGGTATCTGGAGACCAATCAAAGTGGTAGCAACTGAAACTGTAAAAATTGATAATACTAGAATAGAATCTTACGTTAATGGAGATAAAGCATCTGTATCTTTTGATATTCTTGTGGATAATTTAGTAGCAAAATCAGAAAATATGACGGTAGAACTGACTATTGAAGGAAAGAATTGTGATACTAAAGCTATAATAAAATCCATTGATACATTAATTCGATCAGGTGAAAACCATATTATGTTTGATGTTCAGATAGATGAGGCTAATTTATGGTGGCCGTGGGATATGGGAGATCAAAACCTTCATATAGTTAAAATAAAGGTTTTGAAAGATGGACATATAGTGGATGAAATGCTTGAAACTTTTGGTATAAGACAAATTGAAATGGCAATGAATCCAGGGTATACAAAAGAAGAAGTAGAAAATCCATGGACATTTGTTGTCAATGGTAAAAAAACTTATCTACGTGCTGCTTGCTGGGGTGGACAACCTTCCTTGTTATATGGGAAAAATAGTGATGAAAAATATGAAAGATTATTGCACATGGTTAAAGAGGCTAATATTAATCACCTGAGAATATTTGGGTGGCATCCACCAGAAGTACCGGCTTTCTATGAGTTATGCGATGAATTGGGGATAACAGTTTGGACAAATTTCACTTTCTCAACTAATGTTATCAGAAAAGAACTTCCTTTTGCTAATGCTATGATTAATGAATGTATGGCTATTGTAAAAGAAAGAAGAAATCATCCATCAGCTATATATTGGATGGGTGGAGAAGAAGTATCTTTTACAGATGCACATGCTGAAAGTGGTAACAAAAAGCTTATGGAAATGATTGGAGAAGAAATAAAAAGACACACAAATACACCTTATGGATTAGCATCACCATTAAGTAATGAAACAGGTATAAAAATGGGTTATAAACCAAAAGAATCACATCATGCCAATGGGCATTACTATGGTGCGGGACATTTATTTATGGAAGAATTCTATCCAACCAAAGATTGTTGTATTATACCAGAACTTACTGCTGCATCGGCACCGAGTGTAGAAAGTCTTAAAAAATTTATTCCGGAAGATGAATTATGGCCAATGGGAATGAGTTGGGCATATCATTGGGCGGATATAGATTATTTAAAAATTCTTAATGTAGAAGTATTTGACGATGTTAAGATGGGTTCTTTAGAAGAATTCGTAGAGGCTACCCAATTAGCACACGGGATTATTTTACAATATGCTCTTGAGGTTTATAGAAGAAGAAAACCTTATAATAGTGGAGTTGCACTATGCCATTTTATCACTCATTGGCCAGATATAAAATGGGGTCTTGTTGACTATTATGGGGATAAAAAATTATGCTTTGATTATGTAAAAAGAACATATGCACCATTACTTATCAGTTTAGCTTATGATAAAAGAAGATGGGAAGAAGGCGAAGATTTTAAGGGAAGTATTTGGATAGTTAATGATTATTATGATACATTAAAAAATTTAACTGTGAAGTATAAAATATCAGATGAAAATGGAGAAGTTATTCTTAAAAATATTGAAAGTATAGATTTGGTTGAAAGTGCTAGCTCAAAGGAGTTTACTGGTATTGAATGTATTACGCCTAAAGGAAAGACTTTTAATATTTGTGTTGAATTATTGAATGATAGAAATGAAATTATTGCAGAAAATGATTATACCTTATTAATAGGAAGTCAATCAAAAGCAAAGGCTATTTGTAAAGAAATGCGATTAGATGCTGAGGATAGGCAGAAAAAAATGCCTGGATTTTATAGATACTTCCCAGAAAAATGGGTATAAAGCTAAATTGAATTAAAAATTCAAGGAGGAAACATGAAAAATTTAAAAGGCAAAAAAGCATTGATAACTGGCTCTTCAAGAGGAATAGGAAAACAAATTGCTATAGGACTTGCCACTCTAGGATGTGATATTATTTTGCATGCTAGAACTTTAGAAAATTTAAAGGAAATAGAAGAAATATTAAAAAAATATGATATAAAGGTGTATAAAATTGCTTGTGAGCTATCAGATCCTAATTCAGTACAATTAATGTTAGAAGAGCTTGATATGAAACATAAAAACATTGATATTGTATACAATAATGCAGCGATTTCATGTGAAAATCAGCTATTATTTAATACACAACGGAAAGTGTGGGATGAAATTTTTGAAGTGAATTTATTTGCACTAATTAAGATTTGTGAGCATTTCTTGCCACTTATGATAGAAAATAAGTATGGTAGAATTATTAATTTTTCATCTGGAATTTCAAATCAACCAGAAATGGCTCCATATGCTGTGAGTAAAGCAGCTGTCAATAAATATACTGAAGATATGGCTATTAGATTAAAAGGAACTAATGTATTAATGAATCTTATAAATCCAGGCTGGGTTCAAACAGATATGGGGGGAGCTAATGCTAGTTCATCCATTGAATCTGTACTTCCGGGTGTAATTGTTCCGGCTTTATTAGATGATAATGGAGAATGTGGTAAAACATTTAATATATGGGAGTATAAAAATTTGGAATTACCTAAATTAGTAGTATGATTTTGATGGATAGATATCTATGTTTTAGTGATGGAAGTGGAAATGAGTAAGTAAGTCAATTAGTGTTAAATTTCAAAAAATTTATAAATTAAAGAATCGGTAAGTAATCTTAAGGACTACTTACCGATTTTTTGTTATAATTATAATAGACCATCAAACAGCTAGAGTGTAAGGAGTGATTAAAGTGTATAAGGTTATAGTGGTTTCAGAATATGCCATAACAAGAATTGGTATAAGTTATTCAATATTTTGGGAAAAATATGGGTACACAGTAGTAGGAAATGCAGCTAATTTTAAAGAAATGATGGTATTGATTAAATCAGAACAACCGGATTTAATATTTATTGAAATAAATGATAAAAGCACGCAACAAGTAAACCTTACTGAAATAGTAAAATTAAAAGGAATACAATGTGAGTTAATAGTTATTGGTTCTAGTGATGATAAAAATTATATTAATAAAGTTTTAGATTTAGGAGCTTTAGATTATATAGAAAAAAAATATTTTGAACCAATAAAAATCGTTGAAAAATTAGACTACTATAAAGATATATTATCTGAAAAAAATAAAGATATCCTTAAAGATAATAAAGAAATAAGTAAAGACATTATGTTAGCAGCACAATCACAAATTCTAAAAGAATTACTTTATGGCAGAAGAAATGAAGCACAATTAAACCCAAATATACTTAAGCTTTATGGTGTATATTTTTCTTATAATAATTTTGTTGTAATGATGACAAAAATTCGCAATAATGGTGAAAGTATGGGAAATAGAAGCACCTTGAGATTTTTCCAAGAAATCGTTGAGGAGGGTGGTATTACATATATATGTAATAGTAGCTTGAATGAATTAAGTTTTATTTATAATTTTAGGGTTACTGAACAAAGAGAACAAAGTTTTATTGTAAATGAAATGGCAAAAAGAATTCTTTCAATTATAAAAAAATATTATCAAGTCAATGCAACTATTTTTATTAGTGGTTTTCATGAAGGAATAAATAATATACCTTTAGCTTATTTACAATCATGTCAAGCATTTAAGATGAAACAAAATGTTTTATCTAGTCCATTTGTATATTATGATGAGTTAAAAAGTGATGGAACTGTGAAGATTTATGAATCTTTAGATAATTATGTAGATGAACTAGATATAGCTTTAAAGGAAACAGATGAAGTAAAAATAAAATATATAAGTTCTAGATTTATAAATGAAATCCATAGAATAAACTATATAGAATTAAGTCACTTAAAATATGTTTTATCTGCTGTAACTTATGTAATAAATGATTATATTGAAACAATAGGTTGTGATCTAGGAGATATGTGGGGAAAGGATTTAAAGCCTTATGTAATCATTGAGAATTTGGAAAATAAAAACGATTTTATAGAATTTATTCAACATATGGGAGAAAAATTAGTAAAAATTGTAACTGAAAATAAAGAATCAAATATCTATATTAAAAAAATGAAAGACTATGTGAAAACACATTACACTGAAGAAGTTAATATTAAGAAAGTAGCTAATGAAATTGGGCTTACAACTTCATATATGAGCACTTTGTTTAAGAAAAATACAGGGCAGACATATAAAGATTATTTAATTAACTATCGCCTATTAAAAGCAAAGGAATTACTTTCTACCACAACAATGCAAGTAGCTACAATATCTCAGAAAATAGGTTATGATAATGAAAATTATTTCAGTAAGATGTTTAAGCTAAAAACTGGGGTTACTCCTTCTAGCTACAGAAATAAATATTATAAATAAAAGAACTATTAACAGAAAAAAAGAAAGAAAATATAAAAAAAGTGCACTTCTTAAAAGAAGTTCACTTTTTTTTGTACATACAAAGTATAAAATGAAAGTTATTAGTAGTTGCGTTCATTAACCATGAAATTAAGAGATGTTATAATGTTTACATAGTAAATAATATTATTGTTTGACTGTAAATAATAATTAAATTTGAGGAAAGTATAACAAATGAAGTAAAGTTGTTATAAATAGAAAGGATGGTATTATGAGCCGAATTGTTTTAGATTTAAGTAATGAAAAATGGCAATGTGAACATATTCGACCTGGACAAGGTATTAAGGAGGAATTTCATAAAATACCATGTGAACGTCAAGGTTCAGCTTTTAATTGGAATTATGTAAAAATTCCAGGTGATGTTTATACAGATTTACAAAGAGTAGGAGAAGTTGAAGATCCGTTTTTTGGTCAAAATATGCATAAAATGAAGTGGGTTCAAGAACAGGAATATTGGTATATGTGTAAGTTTAATGTACCAGTAGAAATGGAAGGTAAAAGAATCAATGTTCTTTTTGAAGGAGTAGATTATAGTTGTAATGTTTGGTTTAATGGTCATGAACTAGGAGGGCATGAAGGAATGTTCTCTCAATTCGCCTTTGAAATTAGCCCTTTTGTTAATTTCGCACAATGGGGTGGGGGTTCAAACATTTTATTAGTTAGATTAGACCCACCACCAAGAAATTTCGAAAGAGTATCAGGTATGAAATTTAACTACAATGGTGACTATCATACAGGACTTGTACCTTTCGGCATTTGGAGACCAATTAAATTGGTAGCAACAGAAAATGTAAAAATTGAAAATACTAGAATAGAATCTTATGTGAATAATAAAAATGCTAGAGTATCTATTGATGTTCTTGTGGATAATTTAGTAGCAAAGTCAGAAAATATGACCGTAGAATTAACTATTGAAGGTAAGAACTGTGATACTAAAACTATAACAAAATCCATTGATACATTAATTTCATCTGGGGAAAACAAAATCTCATTTGATATGGATATAGATAATGCTAATTTATGGTGGCCATGGGATATGGGGGAACAAAACCTTCATATTGCAACAATAAAGATATTAAAAGATGGTTTATTAGTAGATGAAGTTGTTGAAATATTTGGTATAAGACAAATTGAAATGGCAATGAATCCAGGTTATGAAAAAGAAGAAGCGGAAAACCCATGGACATTTGTTATTAATGGAACTAAAACTTATTTACGTGCTGCTTGTTGGGGTGGGCAACCTTCATTATTATACGGAAAAAATAGTGATGAAAAATATGAAAAGTTATTAAATATGGTTAAGGAAGCTAATGTTAATCATCTTAGAATATTTGGGTGGCATCCGCCAGAAGTACCAGCTTTCTATAATCTATGTGATGAGTTGGGGATAACTGTTTGGACAAATTTCACTTTCTCAACTAATGTTATTAGAAAAGAATTACCTTTTGGTGATGCAATGATTAATGAGTGTATGGAGATTGTAAAAGACAGAAGAAATCATCCATCAGCTATTTTCTGGATGGGTGGAGAAGAAGTATCTTTTACAGATGCACACGCTGAAAGTGGTAATAAAAAACTTATGTCTATGATTGGTGAGGAAATAAAAAGATATACAAATACACCTTATGGATTAGCATCACCGCTAAGTAATGAAACAGGTATAAAAATGGGTTATAAAACAAAAGAATCACAGCATGCCAATGAGCATTACTATGGCGCAGGACATATTTTTATGGAAGAGTACTATCCATCATTAGATTGTTGTATTGTTCCAGAACTTACAGCAGCATCAGCACCAAGCGTAGAGAGTCTTAAGAAATTCATCCCTGAAGATGAATTATGGCCAATGGGAATGAGTTGGGCATATCATTGGGCTGATATAGATTATTTGAAAATACTTAATGTAGAAGTATTTGATGATGTTAAGATGGGGTCTTTAGAAGAGTTTGTAGAAGCTACTCAATTAGCACATGGTATTATATTACAATATGCTCTTGAGTTTTATAGAAGAAGAAAACCTTATAATAGTGGGGTTGCTTTATGTCACTTTATCACACATTGGCCAGATATTAAATGGGGTTTAGTTGATTATTATGGTGAGAAAAAATTATGCTTTGATTATGTAAAAAGAACATATTCACCATTGCTTGTAAGTTTAGCTTATGATAAGAGAAGATGGGAAGAAAAAGAAGAATTTAAATCAGCTATTTGGGTTGTTAATGATTATTATAAATCATTTGAGAATTTGACAATCAAATACAAAGTAACGGATGAGAATAGTAAGGTTATTGCTGAGAAAATTGAAAGTATTCAGAAAGTTGAAAGTGCTAGTTCAAAAGAATTTATAAACATAGCATGTGAAACTCCAAAAGGAAAAACATTTAATATAGCAATTGAGTTATTGAATGATAAAAATGAAGTAATTGCAGAGAATGAGTACACTCTATTGATAGGCAGTCAATCAAAAGCAAAAGCTATTTGTAAAGAAATGAGATTGGATGCTGATAAAAGACAAATAGAGATGCCAGGGTTCTATAGATATTTCCCAGAAAAGTGGGTATAAAATCACTAGATATTTAAATAAATTAACCATTTTGTTGTTATCAGCAAAATGGTTAATTTGAATACTTATAAGCTCGGTAAATATTAATTAAATTTAAATTATGAGGTGAGTATAATGAAATTGTTAGAAGATATTTTAGTTTTGGATTTTAGTCAGTACCTTTCAGGCCCATGGGCTGCAATGAGACTTGCAGACTTAGGGGCTAGAGTAATAAAAATTGAAAGTCCAAGAGGTGGCGATGGTTGCCGTCAATTAACTCTTAAAAACCTTAAGGTGGATGGAGATAGCACTGTTTTTCATTCAATGAATCGTAATAAAGAAAGTTATAGTGCAAATTTAAAAGACCCAGATGACCTCGCTAGGGTAAAAAAACTAATAGAAAAAGCTGATGTTTTAATAGGTAATTTTAGACCAGGAATCATGGCTAAATTTGGACTTGATTATGATGCTGTAAAAGAAATCAATCCTCAAATTGTGTATGCAAGTATAACTGGTTATGGAACTACAGGACCTTGGAAGGAAAAACCAGGGCAAGATTTACTACTTCAATCCCTTACAGGAATACCTTATCTTAACGGCAATGGCGACCAACAACCAGTACCTGTAGGTTTGGCTGTTGTTGATATGTTTACAAGTGCAAATGCTGTGCAAGGTATTCTAGCTTCACTTATTAAGAGAATGAAAAGTGGCGTAGGTTGTCATTTGGAAGTTAGCATGTTAGAAGCAGCTGTAGATTATCAATTCGAAGTTGTAACCACTTATCTTAATGATGGTGGGGAATTGCCAAATAGAAGTAAGGTTAATAACGCTCATGCTTATGTTGCTGCTCCTTATGGAATATACAAAACAAAAGATAGTTATATAGCTCTTGCTATGGGGTCAATTCTTCAATTAGGAGAATTGTTGAAGTGCCCCCCATTACTAAATTACCAAGATCAAAAAACTTGGCATACTAAAAGAGATGAAATAAAACAAATTTTAGCAGACCATCTTATCACACAAACAACAACTTATTGGTTAAGTATTCTTGAGCCTGCGGATTATTGGTGCGCTGCTGTAAATACAATGACAGAGCTTATGGAGCATGAGGGTATGAAAGAAGCTGATATGATCCAAGAAGTAACACGTAAAAATGGTGCCAAGATTCGTACTACACGATGTCCAATGAGGGTTAATGGAGAAAAACTTTTTTCATCAAAAGGCTCACCAGTATTAGGCGAGGATACTGACTGCATTAATGAAGAATTCAAATTATAAGGAACTTAGGAGGTTATTATGATAAGATTAAAAGGTATGACATGGTCTCACGCAAGAGGTATTAAACCACTTGAAGCAGCGGCTGCTTCATACAAGAAAATGCATCCAGACATTGAAATCACTTGGGCAGCAAGATCACTATCTGATTTTGAACTTTTCCCTCTTGATCAATTAGCAACGGAATATGACTTAATTATGATTGATCATCCTCATATAGGTACGGCTTATGCTCAAGAATTATTAGTTCCATTAGATACAGTATTACCAATAAAATTTTTGAAAGACCAAAGAAAAAATTCTGTTGGTAAAAGTTACGAAAGTTATAACTGGGAAGGACATCAATGGGCTTTGCCAGCTGATGCGGCGGCACAAGTTGGTGCTTACAGAAAAGATATATTTGAAAGAGAACAATTAAAAGTTCCAATCACTTGGGAGGAAGTGTTCAAAATAGCTGATTCACTTCCAACTAATTGTAGGATGGGTATACCATTTGTTCCTGTACATGCATACTCCAGTTTCTTTTCTTTGTGTTCTCAATTATCTAATGAACTTTTCTGGAGTAATGGAGTGGACTTAGATCTTGAAGTTGGTAAAGAAGTTCTTAAATTACTTCAAAGAATTCTTTCTAAATCTCACATTGATTCTTATGATTGTGACCCTATTAATATGTTAGATAAAATGTGTACAACTGAAGAAATTGCTTATATACCACTTGTGTATGGGTATTCAAATTATTCAAGAGCTGGTTATCTTAAACATTTTGTTAACTTTGTTGATATGCCTTCTGATACAGGGATACCAGAGGGGAGTATGATTGGTGGTGTTGGACTATCAATTTCTTCAAAATGTGTTTATCCTAACATTGCTTCTGATTTTATAAAAATGTGTGTTGACCCAGCATTCCAATGTACAACTTTCTATGATAATGCTGGTCAACCAGGACATAGAGCTGCATGGATTGATGAAAAAGTAAACAAAGATTGTAATGATTTCTTTATAAATACCTTAAAAACACTGGATAATGGATCTATGAGACCAAGATTTAATGGGTATATATCTTTTCAAGAACAAGCAGGTACCAAAATACGTCAATTTGTTATGGATGAGCGAACAGATTATCACACATTCATTAATGAATTAAATATATTAATTAAAACTTGTAAAATAAATGATTAAATAAGTAAATTGAATATGGAGGGATCTCATATGGATGGAGATATATTATATAGTAAAAGCAATCATGTTGGGACAATTACTATTAGTAGAGCAAATAAAATGAACTCAATTACTAAATTTATGGCGGAAAAATTACAAGATATTTCAAGAGAGATTAATAGTGATTCTGATGTAAGAGTTGTTGTAATTCAAGGAGAAGGTAGTAAAAGTTTTTCAACAGGAAGTGATATCAACTTAATTCACCAATATGGTACTCCGTGGGAATTGAGAAACAGACTAGATTATTGCGCAGCTATTAGAGCTATTCGTAAACCTACTATTTCAAAAATCAAGGGATATGCCCTTGGAGGTGGATTTGAGATAGCTTTAAGTACAGATATGAGGTTTGCTTCTGAAACAGCTAAGTTTGCTGCATCAGAAGTACAACATGGATGGATATCGGGAAGTGGACTAACTCAAATTCTTAGTAGAAATATTGGATACAATAGAGCAGCAGAATTGATACTTACAGGAGACATGATTGATGCTGAGACGGCTAAAGAGCTTGGAATAATCAATAAAGTATTTTCAGATGAAGAATTGGATGTTTATGTGGATAACCTTGTAGCCAGAATGAAAGAACTTTCACCAATAGCAACTCAATTAGCTAAACAAAACCTTATTGCTTCACAAAATATGGGGCTGGATATGGGCCTTGAGTATGAAAATGATTTATTTGCCTTTAGTTTCACAACAGAAGACAGTAAGGAAGGTCTTTTGTCTTTTAAAGAAAAAAGAAAACCTAAATTTACTGGGAGGTAATGATCATGCCAATGGCACTTGAAGGCATCACTGTTTTAGATTTCAGTCAAATGTTAGCGGGCCCATTTTGTGCCATGATGTTGGGTGATTTAGGAGCTAATGTTATTAAAATTGAACGTACTAAAACCGGTGATCTTTATAGATATATGGCTTTTGGAAATAAGTTTATGAATGAACAAGCTGCAACGACTTTTCTAGCTTGGAATCGAAATAAACGTTCTTTGGCAATTGATATTAAATCCTCAGAAGGAAAAGAAGTGGTTTATTCAATTGCTAAAAAAGCAGATATTGTTATACATAATTTTAGGCCTGGTGTTATGGAACGTCTAGGTTATGGGTATGATGATTTGAAAAAAATAAATCCTAAGATAATTTATGCATCAAATTCAGGATTCGGTCCAACTGGACCTTACTCAGAACGTCCAGGACAGGATTTACTGGCACAAGGATTGTCCGGTATAATGAGTTTGACAGGAAGAAAAAACAGTGCTCCAACCCCACTTGGAACTGGATTGCCAGACCATTTATCAGCTTATAATTTAGTTTATGGTATTTTGGGAGCACTTTTCTATCGTGAAAGAACAGGGGAAGGACAGAAGATTGAGGTTGACTTATTTAGGTCTATGTTAGCCTTTGAAGGACAAGAATTATCAACCATTTTAAATACAGATATTCAATGTTCAAGACCAGATTCAGGGATAGCACTTCCTTTTCAGGATGCCCCTTATGGAGTTTATGAATGTAGTGATGGTTATATATCAATTGCAATGGGAAAATTTGATATTCTTGCAGAAGTATTAGAAGAACCAGATCTGTTATGCTACAATGATCCTCAGCTTTTATATGATCAACGAGATAATATTTTTAAATTAATTGAAGGAATAACAAAAAGCAACACTAAAGAGTACTGGCTAAAGAAAATGTTAGAAGTAGATTTATGGGTAGCTCCTGTGAATGATATTCAAGATATCCAACATGACCCACAAGTGGAACATATGAAATCCATAACAACTTATCGTCATCCAATTATGGGTGAAATAAAAACTGTTTCACCAGCAATCACCTTGAGCAAAACTCCGGCAAAAATTCATTTGCCACCACCAATGGTTGGACAGCATAGTAGAGAGATTTTATTGGAATTAGGTTTAACGAATGAGGAAATAGAATCTCTATCTTCCAAAAATATAATAACAGAATATGATTAGGAAAATAAAAATAGCGGTAAGTAATCTTGAGGATAACTTAACGCTATTTTTATTTTTTTTATTAGGAATAAATAAACCGCATAAAAATCTAATAGGTTTTATTAATATTCATCTTCAATGTAAAGGAAAAGGTTTCATTTGGTTGTAGGCTATAATATTTATTATTTGTTTTTGCGGTATCAAGAGAATCGTAGAATCCGTTACTTGGTTCTAAGGCACAGTTATAATTGTTTTTGAAACCAGATTCATTAATCCAAAGACCTAGATAGGGCAATTTTATTGAATCATATTCTAGTACAAAGTATGCATCTATACTTGGGTAGTAGGCACCACATTTACCTTGATTAATTGATTCTACAGCATAATATTTTTCGCATTTGTTAGCTTTTTCACCTGCAACTTTGTTAAGATAATAATCTGTTCCATTTAAATCTTTAGTTTTAGGATAAGAATGAATGGTACCTTTTTTGCCCAGTACATTACTATCACAAACATTTAAAACTTGTTGTACATTATCAGGAAAAATAATTTTCATATCATCTTCACAATTCATAAGACAATGTACTGTATAAAATCCATCAATAGTATATTTACCTGTATTTTTAATTTGATATTCTAGATTTAAACCTGAATCGTCTAGGAATAATGTTTTTTCATAAATATAGGGTAATAGTTCACTAGTATATGAAAGTTTTAATTTTCCTTCTATCCAGTGGTAATCAAAATTTCCGAACCATATATCACCATGATCTGGATAGTATATTAACTTATTACCATAAACAACATCACTTTTATCAATATTTGGATAGCAATCATCAAACCCGGATGTATCATAATCTGCAAAGGTAGAGTATTTCTCAGGTGTTTTGTAGTAATCGCTTTGGTTTTGATAAAGTAATTCAAAGTTATAATCCTTACTATAAAATGATGCGATTTTACCACCTAATTCTGGTAAAACAATAACTTTAAACTTATTGTTTTCAAAGGTTAAAGCTTTAACTCCTTTAAATATGATTTTCTTCATAAAAGTGCTCCTTTTCAAAGTTTTTGAGAACCTTAATTTGATTTGTATTTTATTAGAATACAATAAGAATGGTTGCTATTATGTAAGTAATTCTTTTTATGTAAATTGGAATGATAAATAATTTTAGTAGAAAATTGAATGCAATTTTAAATAAATAAAGTATACACTAAGTATAAAATAAAAAAAACTATCAGTCAATGATGAGGGAAAAGTTAATTTGTGAATATTTGGTGAGTAATTAGAAATATAAACTAATTCTAAAGGGTAAAAAAGAACAGTAAATTGGATGAAGATGTATGAATAAAACAAAGTAAGGTGTATACAATTAAACGAGGAATGTGGTATACTTTTATTAGTGAATTACTTTGTAAATTAAATTGGAATCTATTTTAATTTAGATGTTTTTCCACCTTGATTTAAGCAAAAAATATTAGGAAATATAAGTTATATTAAATTTTAATGTATAATAAAGGAGTAAGAATATTGAGAATAACTAATTTGGAAACTTTTCATGTGAAACCAAGATGGCTATTTTTAAAGATATTAACCGATGAAGGTATTGTTGGTTATGGAGAGCCAGTTATTGAAGGACAAAGTAAAATTGTGGAAAAAGCAGTACATTCTTTAGGTAAGTTACTTATTGGCAAAAACCCATGTGATATTGAATATTTATGGCAGCTTTTATATAGAGGGTCCTTTTATAGAGGTGGACCTATTCTAGTTAGTGCTATTAGTGGTATTGAGCAAGCATTGTGGGATATAAAAGGTAAGTATTACAAAATGCCTGTCTATGAAATGTTAGGAGGCAAAGTTAGAAACAAAATTAGAGTATATCCCCATATTGATGGTAATTATCCTAATGATGGAAATACTAGCACTGAAAGATTTGTAGAATGTGCATTAAAAAGGAAAAAAGAAGGATTTAATTTTGTAAAGTTAGGATTACCGGATGAATCTATGAAATTCTTAGAGAGTCCATCTAAGCTCAACGAAATTGTTGAGAAATTTGCCAAGGTTAGAGAAGCAGTTGGTGATGACATGGATATTGCAGTTGATTGCCATGGACGTATGTCTACAGCTATGGCAATTAGGTTTTGTAAAGCATTAGAACCTTATAATCCTGCCTTTATTGAAGAACCTGTATTACCGGAAAATGTAGATGCTTTAGTTAAAGTAAAAGAAGCAACATCTATACCTATTGCTGCTGGAGAAAGACGTTATACTAAATGGCAATTTAGAGAACTTTTAGAAAAGCAAGCTGTTGCTATTGTACAACCTGATTGTTGCCATGCAGGGGGAATACTAGAGGTGAAAAAAATTGCTGCTATGGCAGAAACCTATTACTGTGGAGTGGCACCACATAACCCACTTGGGCCCATATCCCTTGCTGCATGTCTACAAGTCGATGCTTGTACCTCTAATTTTTTCATACAAGAATTTCCGGCTATGTATAATGGTTGGGATAGAGGAGAAAAATATCTTGCTCACCCATTTCAAGTTAACAATGGTTATATAGATGTTCCTAAAGGCCATGGCTTAGGAATCCAGATAAATGAAGATAGTTTGAGAGAAATGTCTTATGACGGTGAATGGGAGACACCTTTGTTTTTTGATAGAGATGATAATTCTATGGCTGATTGGTAAAAAGTACAATACTAAAGAATCTATAATAGTAGGATTATTTAAAGGATAGGAGAGGCGTTTGTAATAAACATTGTAACTTAGTGAAATGAACTAAGATGTATAAAAAAAATAGTGATAACTGTATACAGAAATACCTTGGTTATGGTATACTATTATCAGTAAAATGTTTTGAAAATTAAATTATGAAGGGCGTTAAAGTAACGTTTATATTAATCAAAGTTATCAGGAGGGTTTACTTATGAGTAAAAAAGAAAGTGCAGCAACTAAGAGAGCAAAAGAAAGAAATTATTATCGTGGACCAGAGTGGTTTTGTGAATTTAAATACTCAGAAATAAAGGGTCTTGAAGCTGAGAAAAATATCCATCGTAGAGACCCAAGTAGCGTTTTGCTTGTAGATGGTAAGTATTATACTTGGTATACCAAATCAGAGGGATCTCATGTTGGATTTGGAACTGGGGATTACGAAGCTAAAGTTTTTCCTTGGGATTTATCTGAAATATGGTATGCTACATCAGAAGATGGTTATACTTGGAAAGAACAAGGACTTGCAGTAGGTAGAGGAGAAAAAGGTAGATATGATGATAGAAGCGTTTTTACTCCAGAAGTCCTACAACATGAAGGAAAATTTTATTTAGTTTATCAAACAGTACAATTTCCTTATGTAGTGAGAGCTTATGAAAATGTGGCTATTGCAGTAGCTAATTCCCCAGAAGGACCATGGGAAAAATCAGAAGAGCCTATTCTAACTCCAACTAAAGATGGTGAGTGGTTAGGAGAAGAAGATAATAGATTTTTAGTTAAAAAGAAGGGCGGATTTGATAGCCACAAAGTGCATGATCCATGTTTATTCTTCTATAATAATAAATTCTACCTTTATTATAAAGGGGAGCCTATGGGAGAAGAACTTTATATGGGAGGTCGTGAAACTAAGTGGGGCGTAGCTATATCAGATAGCCCAACAGGTCCATATGTAAGATCAGAGTATAACCCTGTTACTAATAGTGGTCATGAAACATATTTGTGGAAATATAAAGGTGGTATGGCAGCATTATTATCAACGGATGGTGTTGAAAAACATACTGTACAATTTGCAGAAGATGGTATTAATTTCGAAATAATGTCAGTTCTTAAAAATGCACCGGAAGCTTCAGGTCCTTTTAGAGTTGAAGATGACACTGACCCTTTGTGTGGTCTTAGATGGGGATTGTCTCATCAAGTTCATAATGAGTGGAACTATATAACTAGATATGATATAGATGTTAATCAGAAAAAAAATTATTTGGGCAAAAGAACTTATGAATAAATTATAAAATTAAAATATTGAGTATTAATAGAAACATATATAGTATAAAAACATGATGACAATATTTGGTAATCCCAAGTAGGATAGTGCTTTTATCTATATATGTTTTTTGTGGAAAATTAATATACCATATGTTACAAGGAGAGAGACTTATGCAAGGAAAACAATATGATTTTAATAAGAATTGGAAATTTTATCTTGGAGATTTAGAAGATGGGGCTTCAAATGAACTAGATGATTTAAATTGGAGACCATTAAATGTACCACATGACTGGAGTGTGGAGTTTTCATTTGATGAAAATAAAGGAGAAGGATGTACAGGATATCTTTTAGGAGGAATAGGTTGGTATCGTAAATCTTTCATCATGTCTGAAGAAACAAAAGAAAACATTACATATATATGCTTTGATGGTATTTATAATAATGCTGAAATTTACGTTAATGGAGAAATGGTAGGAGATCATCCATACGGATATGCACCTATTTATTATGATATAAGTAAGTATCTTAAATCACCAGGAGAAAAAAATATTATTTCTGTGAAGGTGGACCATAGCCATTATGCAGATAGTCGATGGTATACAGGGTCAGGTATTTATCGTAAAGTGGATTTAGTTGTGGTAGATAAACTTCATATACCAATCTGGGGTACCTTTATTACTGCTGATGAAATCAATGAAGAGTCTGCAAGAGTAAATATGAAAGTTACTGTTGAAAATAGATATAATGAAGATAAAGACTTTTCAATTTCTACTAAAATAATTTCTCCTTCAGGGAAAGAAATAATTAATAGTTGTCAATCACAAAATATAAAAGCTAATGAAGAACAATATATTGAACAAAGCTTTAAAGTAGATAATCCAAAATTATGGGATATAAATAGTCCTTTGATGTATACAGCAGTTACGGCTATTCGTAGTCATGGAAACTTGATTCAAGAGTATAAAACGCCTTTTGGAATTCGTTCAATAGAATTTGATTCAAACAAAGGATTTTATTTAAATGGAAGAAGAGTACCTATAAAAGGAGTGTGTTTACATCATGATGGAGGACTTGTGGGAGCAGCGGTACCTGCAGGAGTATGGCGTAGACGATTAAAAAAACTTAAAGAGGCAGGCTGTAACGCAATAAGATCAGCTCATAATCCTTGCTCAGAGGAATTTCTTAATCTTTGTGATGAAATGGGATTTCTTCTTCAGGTTGAATTTTATGATGAATGGGATAATCCAAAAGATAAGAGATTAAATATGGAAGAAAAAGGTAAGGATTATATAACTAGTGGTCATGCAGAACATTTTCAACAATGGGCAGAGAAAGATTTAAAGGCTACTATGCTTAGAGATAGAAATCATCCATGTGTGTTTCAATGGAGTATTGGAAATGAAATTGAGTGGACATATCCTAAAAATAAAGAAGCAACTGGATATTTTGGCGCAGAAGCTAATGGAAATTATTTCTGGGAATTACCTCCATATAATCGAGAAAAAATACGAGATAATTATTATAAATTACCTAAAGAAAAATATGAGATTGGCGATACAGCTAGAAAATTAGCTGACTGGACCCGTGAAATGGACACAACGCGTCCAGTCATAGCTAATTGTATATTGCCTAGTGCTAGCTATGAATCAGGATATGCAGATGTACTAGATGTTGTTGGATATAGTTATAGGCAAGTAGTGTATGATTATGGACATAAGTATTATCCAGAAAAGCCTATTATGAGTACTGAAAGTGTAGGTCAATGGCAAGAATGGAAACAAGTCATTGAAAGAGAATTTGTTGCAGGGATGTTTATTTGGACAGGTATTGATTATATGGGAGAAGCAAATAATCAATGGCCTAATAAAGGTTTGAGTTGTGGAATGATTGATTTTGCAGGATTTGATAAACATTCATTTCATATGATGAAAACATTGTGGCAAGATGAACCTCATGTTTATTTAACTTCTCAAAATATAGAAGAATCTATTTATGAAATTGATGAATCTAAAGAAGTAGTGGATAAAGATAAGGATGGGTGGAAAAAAAGGCTTTGGGCATGGCATAATATGAACAGACATTGGAATTATGATAATGAAAAACAAATTGTAGTTGAGGTTTATTCTAATTGTCCAATGGTTGAACTTCTTTTAAATGGAAAGTCAATGGGAAAAAAATATTTAAAGGATTTTGAGGATAGAATTTATAAATGGGTTGTTCCATTTAATAAAGGTACTATAACTGCTAGAGGAAGTATGAATGGGGAAATAGTAATTGATGAAATTGTAACATCAGGAAAGCCAGCAGGTATTTTATTGACTATTGATAAAAAACAACTTATAGCTGATGGAACAGATGTTGTTCATGTGGTGGCACAGTTAGTTGATAAAGATGATATTCCTGTTTATAATAAAGAAAAAGAAATAAAATTTAATGTAAAAGGTGAATGCAGAGTACTTGGGGTTGATAATGGAGCAAGTAGCAATGTACAGGATTATCAAGCTACAACAATTACCACAAATAAGGGAAGATGTTTATTGATTTTACAGTCAACAGAAGTGAAAGGAAACATTGAGGTAACAGCAGAGTCATGTGATTTTAAAAGCGAAACATTTAAAATTTCTGTAGTTGAATAGTATTTTATTAGAATAAAAAGGAGTTGCAAAATAAACGCTATTCTATCCTTACTGCTTGTTTGAATTTTAAATACAAGTTGTTTATAAGCATAGCTGAATTAAGTAAAAGTATCCTCTTCAATTGAAGGGGATTTTTTTTGATTAAAAAATTAGAAACATTTTTATGAAAATATTATTTGCTTGGGGAATCCAATATTGTTAATTATAAATTTTTAATATAAACTAAAGTCAAGGAATAATAAAAACTAGTTATTATATAATGTAAAATTATTGTGAATTTATAGTATAAAACAATACAAGGAGTGATTTTATGAAGATTATGAAGTTCAATGGTGATAAACTTATAATTGGGAAAAAATCTTTAGATTATATTAAACAGATTGAGGGAAAAAAGATTTTCATTGTTACAGGTGGAAAATCCATGTTTAATAATGGAACTATGGATAGAATTAAAATCATGCTAAATGATGCTGGCAAGGAATATTTAATTATGTCAGGTATAAAGAAAAACCCTGATACTGAAATTGTTTATAAAGGTATTAGTGAGATGAATAAATTTAAACCGGATACTGTGCTTGCAATAGGTGGTGGGTCACCTATAGATGCAGCAAAAGTTATGGCTTTATTTTATGAATATCCGGAGATTAATTTTGATAATGTATTAGAACAATCTTTGCCAGAACAAAGAAAAAATATTAAGTTTATAGCTATTCCAACAACCTCTGGTACAGCTACAGAGGTTACTAAGGCAGCTGTCATTACTTTTAAAAAAGACAATATAAAAATTGGATTAAAGTCACCAGCTTTTATTCCTGATATAGCGATATTAGATGCTGAACTTACAATGTCAATGCCAGATAACATAGTGGCAGAAACTGGAATGGATGCTATAACTCATGCTTTAGAATGTTATATAAATTATAATTTAGATGACTATACAGAATGTTTAGCCAAAGGTGCAGTAGAAGGATTATTTAAGTATTTGCTTATATCATATAAAGAAAAAACAATTGAAAGTCGTGAAAAAGTTCATAACTATCAAAGTATGGCAGGAATGGCTTTTCATAATGTTGGATTAGGAATGGCCCATGGAATTTCTCATGCTTTTGGTGGAAAATATGATTTAGGGCATGGACTAACAAACGGAATAGCCTTACCATATGTTCTTGAATACAATTCAAGGGATACTATAGTAAAAGATAAACTTAATTATTTATCAAAAGCAATTGGGGTAGGGAATATAATTGAAGAGATTAAAAGGCTGAATCAAGAATTGAATATACCTAAATCTTTTAAAGCAGCAGGCATTAGCACAAAGGATTTTTATAAAGATTTTGATGAGTTGGTGGAAAATTCCTTGAAAGGTTCTACTATGGGTAATCCTGTAAAGGTGAGTAAAAAGGATATGGAAGATATTTTAGTGAATATTTTTGAGGGATAGTATCTTTTGATTTGACTCTACTCAATAGCTATGTTATAATCACTAAAAGAATTAAATATAGAAACCTTTAAATTTGGTCCAGAGAGTCCGAGAAGGAAAATAATAATCCACAAAATTACGGTATAATTCCGTAAAATTATAGGATAATAATACCTTCTCATGAGAGAAGGTTTTTTGTTTATAAAAAAAGATTTTTTATTAAGAGAATCTTACATACATAATAGTTCATTTAAAATATGATTCCCTTTAAATTAGTACAGAGAGACTGAAAAGGAGGTAGGAAAATGTTAAAAGGTAGAAATTTGATTGATCCAATGGATTTTTCTTTAAAGGAGTTAGAAGAGGTATTTCAATTAGCGGATAGCATTATTGAAAATCCACAACAATATTCAGAGGTGGCAAAAGGCAAAATATTAGCTACACTTTTTTATGAACCAAGTACAAGAACTAGATTAAGCTTTGAAGCAGCAATGTTAAGACTTGGAGGTCAAGTATTAGGGTTTTCAGATGCAAATTCCAGCTCCGTTTCAAAAGGAGAATCAGTGGCCGATACAATTAGAACAATTTCATGTTATGCAGATGTTGCAGCTATGAGACATCCAAAAGAAGGCTCCGCAATGGTGGCTTCAATATATTCTACAATCCCGGTAATTAATGCAGGTGATGGAGGACATCAACATCCTACTCAAACATTAACAGATCTATTAACAATTCGAAGAACAAAAGGTGATTTTACCAATAATGTGATTGCTATATGTGGTGATTTAAAATTTGGTAGAACAGTTCATTCCTTAGTAAAAGCACTTTCAAGATATAAAAATAATAAATTTCTTTTGGTATCACCAAATGAATTAAGAATTCCAGATTACATAAAAAAAGAAGTATTAGAAAAAAATAATATAGAGTTTGTTGAATTAGAAAAATTAGAAGATGCTATGCAAGAAGCAGATATTTTATATATGACAAGAGTTCAAAAAGAAAGATTCTTTAATGAAGATGATTATGTAAGATTAAAAGATAGATATATTCTGAATAAAGAAATGATGGATCTAGCCAAAAAAGATATGATAGTATTACATCCGCTACCAAGAGTAAATGAAATCTCTTATGAAGTTGACAATGATGAAAGAGCTATATACTTCCAGCAAGCTAAATATGGAATGTATGTAAGAATGGCATTGATGGCTAAGTTAATGGGGGTGTGTGAGTAATGCTAAATATAGATAGTATAAAGAATGGAATAGTTATTGACCATATCAAGTCTGGAAGAGGTATAGAAATATTTAATTTCTTAGGATTACAGAAAGCAGAATACTCAGTGGCTTTAATTATGAATGTTCAAAGTAAAATGCACGAAAGAAAAGACATAATTAAAATAGAAAATAAAATTGATTTAAACCTGGATGTTTTAGGATTAATTGATTCAAATATTACAGTTAATATTATAGAAAATGAAAAAATTTCTAATAAAATAAAGTTGAAACTTCCAGAAAGAGTAGAGAACGTAATTAAGTGTCAGAATCCAAGATGTATAACTTCTATAGAAAGCAATGTTCCAAATAAATTTTATTTAGTTAATAGGGAAGATAAAGAATATAGATGTAAGTATTGTGATGAATTATATGAATTTTATCATGAGGGAGATATTTAATGGAGCTACTTATTAAAAATGTTAGGATAGTAGATTGGAACAAGGATTTTATTGGAGATGTTTATATAAAAAATGGAATTATAAATCAGGTTTCAGAAAATATTAATGTGGATTGTGAGATCATAAATGGTGAAGAAAAAACATTAATGCCTTCTTTTGTGGATTTACATGCACACTTTAGAGAACCTGGATTTACTTATAAAGAAGATATTGAATCAGGGTCTGAAGCAGCAGTCAAAGGTGGATATACTGCATTAAATTTAATGGCTAACACAAAGCCAGTATGTTCTAGCATGGAAACAGTTGAATATGTGTTAGATAAAGCGGAGCAAATAGGACTTGCAACTCTACATCAAACTGTATCTATAACAAAAGATTTAGATGGTAAAGATATTTCACATCTAGATAGTATAGATAAAAAGGTAAGATTTATATCGGATGATGGTAAGGGTGTTGAAGATAATTATATAATGTTGAAGGCTATGAATAAAGCTAAAGAAAAAGATTTAATTCTTATATCTCATGCAGAAGCAGGAGATTTGAGCAAAGTTGATATGAGACTTGCGGAAAATTTCATGACCTGGAGAGATGTAGAGCTTGCAAAATATACTGGATGCCATCTTCATATGGCTCATGTAAGTACAAAAGAGGCAATGGAATATATAATAGAAGCAAAAGATAAAGGGCACAATATTACTTGTGAGATAACACCACATCATATAGCTTTAAGTGAAAATTTAAATTATAGAGTTAATCCGCCAATAAGAGGAAAAGATGATATAGATTTCTTAATTAAAGCAATAAAGAATGGATATGTGGATGCTATAGCAACAGACCATGCACCTCATTCAGAAGAAGATAAAAAAAATGGGGCACCGGGGATTTCAGGAATAGAAACTTCCTTCGCAGCCTGTTATACAAAGTTAGTGAAAGCAAAGCATATTAGTTTAAGTAAACTTTCTGAGATAATGTCAAAATCACCGGCCAGTATAATGAATTTAAATATTGGAGCAATAGAACAAGGATATAAAGCAGATTTAGTTCTTGTAGATTTAGAAAAAAGTTATGAGATAGATTCGGAAAAATTTATTTCTAAAGGTAAAAATACACCTTTTAATGGAATGAACGTGCAGGGAGAAATATTACTTACATTAAAAGAAGGTAAAAAAGTTTTCGAAAAATAGAGTTGAGGGGGATAAAAAAATGATTATAGATAAATTATATAAAGCTGTAGAAGAAAAAGGACATGTATGCGTAGGACTTGATACAGATTTAGATTATATACCAAAACAATTTTCAGATAAATTTAATTCAATAGAAGATAAGTTGTTTAATTTTAATAAAGAAATAATAGACGCTACTGAAGACGTAGCATCATGTTTTAAAGTTCAAATAGCATATTATGAATCTTATGGAATTCAAGGATTACTAGCATACAAAAGAACGTTAGAGTATTTAAGAGAAAAAAATAATATTATTATTGCAGATGTAAAAAGAGGAGATATTGCAAAAACAGCTGAGATGTATGCAAAAGCTCATTTTACAGGGGAATTTGAAAGCGACTTTATGACAATAAACCCTTATATGGGCATGGATAGTATAGAACCGTTTATGCCATATCTTAAAAATAATGAAAAAGGACTGTTTGTATTAGTTAGAACTTCCAATAAAGGGGCTTCAGATTTTGAAACTATACAAAATAAAGAAGGAAAATTTGTTCATGATATAGTAGGAGAAAAGATTGAAAGTCTTGGAAAAGATGCTATGGGTGAATGCGGATATAGTGCTATTGGTGGAGTAATAGGATGTACAGAAGCAGAAGATGGAATAAGGATTAGAAAAGAATTAAAGAATACTTTCTTCTTAATTCCAGGATATGGTGCACAAGGTGGGGGTGCGAAGGAAGCAGCCATTTACCTTAAAGACGGAAATGGTGGGGTTGTAAATTCTTCAAGAGGAATATTGCTTGCTTACAAAAAAGTTGAAAATGGGGAAGAAAATTTTGCATTGCATGCAAGAAACGAAGCCATTGAAATGAGAGATGCCATCAGAAAATGCTCAAAGGAGAGAATTTAATGATTTGTTCATCAGAAAAAGTAATAGAAAATAAACTAATTTCAGAAGATATTTATTTAATGAAAATTAAAGGGGAATTTCAAGGGGCTCCTGGTCAATTTTATATGATTAAGTCTTGGGATAATGAATTGATTTTGCCTAGGCCAATAAGTATTTTTGATATAGACGAAGAAGGAATAAGTTTTTTATACCAATTAAAAGGTAAGGGAACAAAATTAATGAGTGAAGTAAATGTAGGGGAAAGAGTTCAGATAATGGGCCCCTTAGGAAATACATTTAATAAAGAGGCTAAAGGGAAAATAGCTATAGTAGGTGGCGGAATTGGTGTAGCACCTATGGTTTATCTTGCAAAAGAATTAAAAGCAGAAAAAGTAGATTTTTATGCAGGATTTAAAAATGTGGACTATTCTGTGGAAACTGTGGAAAAATATGTTAATAAAATAATTTTATCCACAGAAACAGGAGAAAAAGGAAAAAAAGGTTTTATCACAGAATACTTAAAACCAGAAGAATATGACCTTGTTTTATGTTGTGGACCTGAAATAATGATGAAAAAGGTTGTAGACATGTGTAATAAAGTTTCAACAAAGGTTTTTGTGTCAATGGAAAAAAGAATGGCTTGTGGAATAGGTGCTTGTCTTGTTTGTACTTGTAAAACTACTGAGGGAAATAAAAGAACTTGTAAAGATGGCCCAGTATTTGATGGAAAGGATCTGATTTTTAATGACTAAAGTTGATTTATGTGGAGTTAAATTAAAAAATCCAGTAATAGCTGCATCGGGAACTTTCGGTTTTGGAGAAGAGTACAATGAACTTTATCCAGTATCAAAACTAGGAGGTATTTCTACTAAAGGATTGACTATTAACAAAAAACAGGGAAATGACGGCATTAGAGTATTTGAAACTAAAAGCGGAATGATGAATAGTGTTGGACTTCAAAATCCAGGGGTACAGCATTTTATAAGTAATGAACTTATTACAATGAAAAAACTAGGAACAACAATAATTGCAAATTTAGGTGGAGGGTCATTAGAGGATTATTTAAACGGAATAGATTTATTGAATAATACTGATGTGGATATTATTGAATTAAATATATCTTGTCCTAATGTAAAACATGGAGGTATGGCATTTGGAATAAAATCCAAGGTAGCCTACGAAGCAGTGTCAGAGGTGAGAAAGATTTGTAGAAAACCTTTGATGGTCAAATTGTCACCTAATGCAGAAGATATAATAGATATGGCTGTAAAATGTTGTGAAGCAGGAGCAGACTCTTTATCTTTGGTAAATACTTTTAATGCTATGGCAATAGATATAAAAACAAGAAAGCCTATATTTAACAACTTAACAGCGGGGCTATCAGGCCCAGCAATAAAACCAATAGCATTAAGAATGGTATATCAGGTATGTAAGAATGTTAATGTGCCTGTAGTAGGTATAGGGGGGATTTCTACGTCAGAAGATGCTATAGAATTTATAATGGCCGGAGCTACAGCAATTCAAGTAGGAACAGCAAATTTCACAAATCCTTTTATAGCTTTAGAAATAGTTGAAGGAATAGAAAAATTTATGATAGAAGAAGGAATAAAGAACTTATCAGAAATAAAAGGGATCATATAAAAAATTGGGGGTAATAATAATGGAAAATGTTAATGTATATGAAATATTAAAAGATGTAGAGGCTTTATTAGAAGGACATTTCTTGTTATCATCTGGAAGACACAGTAATAGATATTGTCAATGCGCTAAATTACTTCAATACCCAGATAAAGCAGAAAAAGTAGTTTCTGTTATTAAAGATAAACTTAAGGATGTAGATTTTGATTTGGTAGTAGGGCCTGCTATGGGTGGAATAGTAGTTGCTTATGAAGTAGGAAGACAAGTAGGAAAACCAGCTATTTTCACAGAAAGAGTAGATGGAAAGATGGCTCTTAGAAGAGGTTTTGAAATCAAAAAGGGTCAAAAAATTATTATTAGTGAGGATGTAGTAACTACAGGAAAATCTTCTTTGGAAACCGTTGAAGTTCTTGAAGCTTTAGGGGGAGAGGTTGTAGGAATATGCTGTTTAGTAGATAGAAAAAGTAGCTCTATAGATTTACCAATATACAGTGCTATAGCAATAGATGTAGAAAGTTATGAAAAAGATAATTGTCCTTTATGTAAAGAAGGGATTGAATATGTTAAGCCAGGAAGCAGAGCTATTAAGTAATTGCTCTGCTTTATAATGAAAATTGATTTATTGACAAAAGAAAAAATAAATGATAATCTATGTATAAATATAAAAATTAATGTATAAATATAAAAAATATTTATTGTTCAATGAATCCCCAAATGAGGAGGTTACTAAATGAAAGCTGTTTTATATCTAGAAGACGGGACATTATTTGAAGGTGAAGGTTTTGGGAGTGAGGGAACTACTGTTGGAGAAATTGTATTTAATACATCTATGACAGGGTACCAAGAAATCTTAACAGATCCATCTTATGCAGGGCAAATAGTTAATATGACTTATCCACTGATAGGTAACTATGGTGTTAATATAGAAGAAAATGAATCTAAAAGCATCCATGCAAGAGGGTTTATTGTGAAATCTATTTGTAAAAATCCATCTAATTATAAGAGCGAGAAATCTTTACATAATTTTCTTGAGGAAAATAATATAGTGGGTATTGCAAATGTGGATACAAGAAAAATTACAAGAAAAATAAGAACAGCAGGGACAATGAGATGTGTAATATCAACTGAATCAAAGTCAATTATTGAACTTGCTCAAATTATAGATGCTCATGAAATAAGTAAAGAATTAGTTAAAGAGGTTAGTGTTAAAGAGCCTCTTAGAATTAAAGGTGAAGGCTTAAAAGTTGCGGTGATGGATTTTGGAGCTAAAAACAATATAATTGAAAATTTAAAATTAAGAGAATGTGATATAACCATTTTCCCATATGATACAAAATTTGAGGAAATTCAAGCTATAAAACCAGATGGGGTTATGTTAACTAATGGACCAGGAGACCCAAAAGATATTATTGAAGTTACAAAAGAAATAAAAAAAGTAATAGAAGTATATCCTACATTTGGGATTTGTTTGGGACATCAATTGATGGCTTTAACTTTGGGTGGAGATACTTATAAAATGAAGTTTGGTCATAGAGGTGGAAATCATGGTATTTTAGATTTAGATAGAGATAAAGCATTTATAACATCTCAAAATCATGGATATGCAGTATGTGAAGATAGTTTAAAGGGAAAAGACATTAAAATAACTCATATAAATTTAAATGATAATACTATAGAAGGTATAAAACACACTGAATTACCAGTGTTTTCAGTTCAATTCCATCCAGAAGGTGCACCGGGACCTATTGATACAACTTATTTGTTTGACAAATTTATTGAGAGCATGAGATAAAAAGAAGGGGAGTGAAGATATGCCATTAGATAAAACCTTAAAAAAAGTTATTATACTTGGATCTGGACCAATAATTATAGGGCAGGCAGCGGAATTTGATTATTCAGGCACACAGGCTTGTAAGGCAATAAGAGAAGAAGGTATAGAAACTATATTGGTAAATTCAAATCCAGCAACTATAATGACAGATTTTCAGATTGCAGATAAAGTTTATATAGAGCCATTAACAGTTCCTTGTTTAGAAAGAATAATTGAAAAAGAAAAACCAGATGGAATATTGGCTGGTTTTGGAGGACAGACAGCATTAAACCTTGCTATGGAAATGGGTAAGCTAGGAATTTTAGAAAAGCATAATGTGAAGTTATTAGGTATCAATAGTGAAGCTATTATTAAAGCTGAAGATAGAGATGAATTCAAAAAATTGATGATAGAGATAGATGAGCCTATACCGCAGAGTACTATTGCTACCAACATTGAGCAATGTAGAGAGTTTGTAAATGAAACAGGATTGCCTATTATTATTAGACCAGCCTATACATTAGGTGGAACAGGTGGAGGAATTGCTGAAACGCTAGAAGAATATGAAGAAATTTGTGAAATGGGATTGATGATGAGTCCAATTAATCAAATTTTATTAGAGAGAAGTGTAGCAGGCTGGAAAGAACTTGAATATGAAGTTATGAGAGATGCAAAAGATAATTGTATTATAGTATGTAACATGGAGAATATTGATCCTGTAGGAGTTCATACTGGGGATAGTATAGTTGTAGTTCCTTCTCAAACTTTAAGAGATACAGAGTATCATATGCTAAGAAATTCTGCACTTAAAATTATTAGAAGTTTAAAAATAGAGGGTGGATGTAACATTCAGTTTGCTTTAAATCCATACTCAAGTGAATATATAGTTATTGAAGTTAATCCAAGGGTTAGCCGTTCATCAGCTCTTGCATCAAAAGCAGCAGGATATCCTATTTCTAAAATAGCAGCTAAAATAGCTATAGGGTATAGTTTGGATGAATTAAAAAATTATGTTACCAAGAATTCAAGTGCTTGTTTTGAGCCAACCTTGGATTATATAGTAGTAAAAATGCCTAAGTGGCCTTTCGATAAATTTACTACTGCTGAGAGAAAGCTAGGCACTCAAATGAAGGCTACAGGAGAAGTTATGGCTATTGACAGAAACTTTGAAAGTGCACTTTTGAAAGCTATAACTTGCTTGGAAGGTAATTTGATTGGATTAAAGTTAGATAAGCTTAGCGATTTAAATGAAGAAGAATTAATTGCAAAAATAAAAAAACAAGATGATGAGAGAATATTTGCTATAGCCGAGGCAATAAGAAGAGACATTACTTTAGAGCAGATTCATAAAATAACAAAAATAGATATGTGGTTTTTAAATGGTATAAACAACATTGTTAGTGTTGAGAAAAGACTAAAAAGCAAGTTTGTTGATGATGAACTTATAGCTGAAGCTTGTAGTTTAGGTTTAACTAATGAACAAATTAGTTCCCTTTCTAATATCAGTGAGGATAAAATAGAAATTTTTAGAAGACTTAAAAATATTTATCCTGTATATAAAATTGTTGATACCTGTAGTGGTGAATTTGAAGCAGAAACACCATATTACTACTCTTGTTATGATGAGGAAGAAGAAAATGTGATTTCTGATAAAGAGAAAATAATGGTTATAGGTTCAGGGCCTATTAGAATAGGTCAAGGAATTGAATTTGATTATAGTTGCGTTCATGGAGCTTGGGCAATTAAAGAAGCGGGATATGAGTCTATTATGATGAATAACAATCCGGAAACTGTAAGTACTGATTTCGATACTGCTGACAAATTATATTTTGAATCTTTAAATATTGATGATGTAATGAATGTAGTATATAAGGAAAAACCTAAAGGCGTTGTTCTTCAATTTGGAGGGCAAACCTCAATTAATTTAGCAGAAAAATTACATGCTAGAGGGGTTAATATTCTAGGAACGGGGTATGAGGCAATAGATTTAGCAGAAAATAGAGAGAAGTTTAGAGATCTATTAGAAAGTATTAATGTTAAATCACCTTCTGGTGAGGCTGTAACTTCCATTGAAGGAGCATTTAAAGTTGTAGAAAAATTAGGATATCCTGTATTAGTTAGACCTTCATATGTTATTGGTGGAAGAGGCATGGAAGTAGTATATGATGATGTTTCATTAAAAAGATATATAAGTGAAGCAGTAGATGCATCTACGGATCAACCTATTCTTATAGATAAATACGTACAAGGTACTGAAATAGAAGTAGATTGCTTATGTGATGGTAAGGATATATTAATACCAGGAATAATGGAACATGTTGAGAGAACAGGAGTACATTCAGGAGATAGTATAACCGTATATCCGACTATGACTTTACCGGAAGAAGTGCTTGAAAAATTAGTGGAGATTACTGAGAAGATTGGTAAAGCCTTAAATATTATGGGTTTGATGAATATTCAATATGTATATGATGGAGAGGAAATTTATGTAATAGAGGTAAATCCGAGAGCATCTAGAACAGTTCCAATACTAAGTAAAGTTACAGCTGTGCCTATGGTGAAAATTGCCGTAGATATAATGCTTGGCAAGAGTTTAGAAGAGCTGGGATATGGTATAGGGTTATTGAAGGATAGTAAATTATATGCGGCTAAATTCCCTGTATTCTCCAATGAAAAATTGTCAAATGTAGATACTTACTTAGGGCCAGAAATGAAATCAACTGGAGAAGTCCTGGGAATAGATAAAGATTTAGATGCGGCTATTTATAAAGGTTTTTTAGCATCAGGAATGAAGTTTAATTTAGAAGGTTCACTATATGTAGCTATTAAAGATGTAGATAAAGAAGAAGCTACTCATACTATAAGAGAGTTTCATGAACAAGGCTTTAATATATTTGCATCTAAAGGAACAGCTGAAAAATTAAAAGAAGAAAAAATTCCATGTGAAATTCTAGATAAAGAAGAATTATTTAATAATATTGCAGATAAACAAATTAGCCTTATTTTAAATACTCCTACAAAAGGAAATATAGTAGGAACTGATGGTTTTATGATTAGAAGAAAAGCTTCAGAAAATAGAATTCCAGTTTTCACATGTATAGATACAGCTAATCTATATCTAAGAACCATAAATTTCTTGAAGGAAGAAAATACAATAGATTTTTATGCATTAAACAGCTATTTCTAAGGTATTATGTCTTAATCAACAAAAAAAATAAATTTTTATTAAAAAAGTCCTTGAAATTTTGAATTTTCAAGGATTTTTTTGTATAATAAGATTAGTGTATTTAAATTTCACAACTAAGATTATTTTATTCATATATATGAAAGAATAATATTTATAAAATAGATGATTAGTTTTATAATGAGTTTCATTAATAAAATGTTAAGTGGGAGGATTCTATGGCTAAACCTAGTATATTTAGTAATAACTACGATAAAAAAATGAGAGAAAGAAAAAAAAGAAGAAAAACAATACTAACTTTAATTCTCATAGTATTAATATTGGGAGTTGCAATTTTTTTCGGAAATGAAAAATTCTCTAATACTATTTCGGGATTAATTAAACAAAATAGTACTGGCGATAACATAAAATTAGTTGAAGATGATGCAGCAATAACTGATGATGTAGTTTCTGAAGATGAAACTAAAGATGAAACTGAAGATGAAACTAAAAATATAGATCAAGATACTTCTATTGATGAAAAGGAAAATGCAACAGAGCTAACAGAAATGCTTGAGTTTAATTTACCCAGTGGAGATAAGGTAATAGCAACATTAGATATAAATAATGAAATAAAAACTTTTAATAATATACAGAGGGATAATAACCAATATACAATCAACCCATCAAAAGATAAAGCTGTAATTTTAGATGTCAAAACACAAAGTATTGTTTTACTTCAAATCGATGGTAGTGTAACTGATATTACTGATGAATCATACAAATCCTCTGGAGGAAAAGTTTATACCAAAGAGGCTATAATTGAAAGTAATCCTAATTATACATGGGTAACTTCACCTAAATTTATTAATGATGATAAATTAGCTTATGTTACACAATTACCATGGTTTAAAAGTGATGGGGATTTATATTTGTGGGAATACTCTATATCTAAAAAAAACTATATAAATAAAAATTATAAAGGAAAACAAATTGAGTTTGGAAATCTTACGGAAACAGGACTTGAAACTTATATAGATGGAAATATGAAAATTTTAAATTAATAGTTAAACTGAGATACCTATAAATAGGGAGTGATGAAAAATGAATATGGAAATAGGATTATCTTCCGCATGTTTTTATCCTAAAGTAGAAGTAGAAGATTCTATTCAACTAATGAAGAGACTAGGCTTTGATATAGGAGAATTATTTATTAACACTCCAAGTGAATTTGGTTTAGACTTTGGTAAAATTTTGAATGAAAACAAACAAAAATATGATTTCAAAATAAATTCTATTCATGGGTTCTCATCTTTCTTTGAACCATTAATTTTTAGTGAATATAAAAGAAGAAGCAAAGATATGATGGAAATATTCAAGAAATTATGTGTTTTAGGTAATTATGTGGGGGCAGATTCTTATACTTTTCATGGTATGAGATTAATGGATAGTGGAAGTATTTCAAAGAAATCAATTTTTGAGATTTATAATGAATTGGCTTATATAGCTAATGAATGTGGTATAAAATTTTCACAAGAGAATGTATCATGGTGTATGTCATCTAAATTAAGTTTTTTGGAAGAATTAAAAGAAAAGGTTAAATATCCATTAAACTTTACATTAGATATTAAGCAAGCTAATAAAGCGGGTACAAAAGTAGAGGAATATATAAAAATTATGGGAAATAAAATTTGCAATTTTCATATAAATGATTATGATGATGAAAATGTATGTTTATTACCAGGAAAGGGGAAGGTGGATTATATAAGCATAATTAACCAATTAAAGGAAATTGATTATAAAGGTATAGGTATAATCGAAGTTTATGGAGATAATTATAAAGAGTTTTCAGAGCTTGCAGAAAGTAAAAATCATTTAAATAGCTTATTTTATTAAAAAGCTTATTGTAAAAAATTCAGTTTAGTTTATAATAGGAATGTGGCAAAAATATTCATTTGTCACTATTATTATACTTTTATCTATGTTATAATGTTAAAAGTCTAAAATAGAAAGTTCGTGGAGTTGGAGGAATACTAGATGAATACTAAAGTAGAGCAATTAGAAGGTAATATTGTTAAATTAGAGATAACTGTAGAAAAAGAGGCTTTTAATGCAGCAATGCAAAAGGCATACAAGAAAAATCTTAAGAATTTTAATATTCCAGGATTTAGAAAAGGTAAAGTTCCAATGGCTATGGTAAAAAGATATTATGGTGAATCTTTTCTTTATGAAGATGCTATTAATTTTTGCTGTGATGATACATATCCAAAAGCTATTGAAGAAAACAGCATAAGCCCAGTTGATTATCCTAAAATCGACATTGTACAAATTGGAGAAGGAAAAGATCTTATATATACTGCAGAAGTAGTTGTAAAACCAGAAGTTAAATTGGGAGAATACAAAGGAATAGAAGTTAAAAAAGTATCTTACCCAGTAACTGATGAACTTATAGAAAATGAAATTAAAGCAATTCAAAACAAGAATGCTAGAGTAATTGACAACAATGAAAAAGAAGTAGAAAATGGAGATACAGCTGTTATTGACTTCAAAGGATTTGTTGATGGAGAAGCTTTTGCTGGTGGAGAAGGAAATGATTTTTCACTTGAAATAGGTTCAGGCTCATTCATTGATAACTTTGAAGAGCAACTTATAGGAGCTAAAGTTGGGGAAGAAAAAGAAGTAAATGTAACATTCCCAGAAAACTATGGTAGTGAAGAGTTAAATGGTAAGCCAGCTTTATTTAAAGTATCAGTTAAAGGAATCAAAACTAAAGAATTACCATCTTTAGATGATGAGTTTGCTCAAGATGTTTCAGAATTTGATACTTTTGAAGAATTTAAATCTGACTTAAGAACTAAGAAAGAAAAAGAAAATTCAGAAAAAGAAAAAGTTGAGTATGAAGCAGCAGCACTTGATTTAGTTACTGATAACTCAGAAGTAGATATTCCAGAAGTTATGGTAAAAGGTGAAATAGATGGTATGGTTAAAGATTTCGAAACAAGATTATCTTACCAAGGATTAGATTTAAAGACATACCTACAATACACTAATTCTAGTGAAGAAAAACTTAGAGAATTAATGAAAGAAAATGCTGAAAGAAAAGTAAAAACTGAGCTAGTATTAGAAGCTATTATAAAAGCAGAAAATATAGAAGCTACAGATGAAGAAATTAAAGCTAAAGCAGAAGAAATGGCTAAAAGATATACAGATGGCGATTCTGCAGCATTAGCAGAACAATTAATGGGTGCTCAAAAACACATGATGAGTATGCAAGTAGTGAATGAAAAAGTTATAGAATTAATAATCTCTAATGCTAAAGAGATAGCTTAAATTAAAAATCAAATAAAAATATATAAATAATTGCCAGAAAAAAATCTGGCAATTATTTTAAATTAGCTCCGTTATTGAAATAAATATGAGTTAAGTGAATTAAATTATAAATTTAGGTGATAATTTAAAAAAGTAGTGGTATAGTATAATTATAAATAGAGATAAAATATAATATTAAGGGAGGAGAAAAAAAATGAGTTTAGTACCAGTAGTTGTTGAACAAACAAATAGAGGAGAAAGATCATACGATATATATTCTAGATTGCTTAAAGATAGAATTATTTTCTTAGGTGAAGAAGTAAATGATGTTACAGCTGGATTAATAGTTGCACAATTATTATTTTTAGAAGCAGAAGATCCAGATAAAGATATATACCTTTATATTAATAGCCCAGGTGGCTCTATAACCTCAGGAATGGCTATATATGATACTATGCAATATATTAAGCCAGATGTATCTACAATTTGTATAGGAATGGCAGCTTCTATGGGAGCATTTCTATTATCAGCTGGAGCAAAGGGGAAAAGATTTGCTTTACCAAATAGTGAAATTATGATTCATCAGCCCTTAGGTGGTTTCAAAGGCCAAGCAACAGATATAGATATTCATGCTAAAAGAATTTTAAGAACTAAAGATAAATTAAATGAAATCTTAAGCAAAAACACAGGTAAACCATTAGAACAAATAAAGAAAGATGTTGAAAGAGACTATTTCATGGAAGCTTTCGAAGCAAAAGAATATGGTTTAATTGATGATGTTGTTGAGAGAAAGAAATAAATTTCCTAGAGAGGTGTAAAGATGGCAAAACATGATGACAAAAAGATACTTAAGTGCTCTTTTTGTGGAAAAAGTCAAGATCAAGTAAGAAGACTAATCGCAGGACCAGGCGTTTATATATGTGATGAATGTATAGAATTATGTTCAGAAATAATAACAGAAGAATTTGATGAAAATATAGTGTTGGATACAAGCGCATTACCAAAACCTGCAGAGATAAGAGCTTATCTTGATCAGTATGTTATAGGGCAAGATGTATCTAAGAAAGCATTAGCAGTAGCGGTATATAACCACTATAAAAGAATTAATGCTAGTGTTGGTTTAGAAGAAGTAGAACTTCAAAAGAGTAATATATTATTATTAGGACCTACTGGATCAGGTAAAACATTAATGGCTCAAACTTTAGCTAAATTATTAAATGTTCCTTTTGCAATAGCTGATGCTACTACATTAACAGAAGCTGGTTATGTAGGAGAAGATGTTGAAAATATTCTACTAAAACTTATTCAGAATGCAGATTATGATGTAGAAAAAGCAGAAAAAGGGATAATCTATATTGATGAAATAGATAAAATAGCTAGAAAAACTGAGAATACTTCTATTACAAGGGATGTTTCTGGTGAAGGAGTACAACAAGCTTTACTAAAAATTCTTGAAGGTACAGTTGCATCAGTTCCACCTCAAGGTGGTAGAAAACATCCACATCAAGAATTTATACAAATAAATACTGCTAATATTTTATTTATTTGTGGTGGAGCTTTTGATGGTGTTGAGAAAATAATAGAAAAAAGAACTAGAAAAAGCACACTTGGATTTGGTGCTGATATAGAATCTAAAGAAAATAAAGATGTTGGAGAGCTATTGAAGAATATCTTGCCAGAAGATCTTTTGAGATTTGGTCTTATTCCTGAATTTGTTGGAAGGTTACCAATTGTTGTTACTTTAAATTCTCTTGATACTGAAGCTTTAGTTAAAATCTTACTTGAGCCAAAGAATTCTTTGGTAAAACAATATAAAAAGCTTCTATTAATGGATAATGTAGAATTAGATTTTACAGAGGAAGCTTTAAAAATGATAGCGGCTAAAGCCATTGAGAGAAAAACTGGAGCAAGAGGATTAAGATCGATTATCGAGGATTTTATGAGAGATATCATGTACGATATTCCTACAAATGAAAAAATTGTTAAGGTTATCGTTAATGAAGATGCAATATCTTCAAATAGCCCAGAGCTGGTATATACAGATGAAGAAACAAGGCCTCAAATTACAGAGAAAAAAAGAAAAATTAAAAAAAGAGATATAGAAACTGCTTAAACTGCTGAATTTCAGCAGTTTTTTTTAAAATCTAAAACAATTATAGAATATTTAAACAATAAAGGTAAATAATAAGAAGTGAGATAATTAAAAATACAAGGAGCTGATAATTTGACTAACTCTATATTTACCTTTTTAAATTTTGTCTTTACTTCTATAATTGCTTTATATTTTTATAATGCATTAAAAGAACAAAAAAGTCATAAAATTGTTGGAACTACAGATAATAATAAGAAATCTAAAAAATTAGAGGAATTAAGAAAAATATCATTAACTGAACCTTTAACTGAAAAAAGTAGACCTAGTAAATTTGACGAGGTTGTAGGACAAGAAAATGGAATAAAAGCACTAAAAGCTGCATTGTGTGGACCAAACCCACAACATGTAATAATTTATGGACCGCCAGGTGTAGGAAAAACAGCAGCAGCAAGATTAGTGTTGGAGCATGTTAAAAAACTTGAAATATCTCCTTTTAATGAAAAATCTAAATTCATTGAAATTGATGCTACAACGGTGAGATTTGACGAGAGAAATATAGCAGATCCATTAATTGGTTCTATACATGACCCTATATATCAAGGAGCGGGACATTTAGGAGTAGCAGGAGTACCACAACCAAAGCCAGGTGCGGTAACAAAAGCTCATGGAGGTATATTATTTATAGATGAAATAGGAGAATTACATCCTATTGAAACGAATAAATTATTAAAAGTAATGGAAGATAGAAAGGTTTTTTTTGAAAGTGCTTACTATAATTCAGATGATCCAAATACACCACAATATGTAAAAGACATTTTTGAATATGGACTTCCAGCAGACTTTAGATTGATAGGTGCTACAACTAAAAGCCCTAATGAAATATGTCCTGCCATAAGGTCTAGATGCATAGAAGTTTTTTTTAGAAGTTTAAATAAGATGGAAGTAAAAATAATAGGGAAAAACACAATTAATAAAATAGGGTATTCAGTTAAAGAAGATGCCTTAGAATTAATTTCTCAGTATTGTACTAATGGGAGAGATACTGTAAATTTAATTCAATTAGCTGCAGGATTAGCTTTGAGTGAAGAAAGAAAAATGATTAAAGTGGAAGATTTTAAATGGGTAATTGAAAATGGACACTATTCAATTAGAATGGATAGTAAAATTTCAAGTAAACCTGAAATAGGATTAGTTAATGGTTTAGCAGTGTATGGGGGAGACATAGGTACTATGCTTGAAGTAGAAGCTTCTTCAAAAAAAGTATTAAAAGGCAAAGGAAAACTAACTATTACAGGAATTGTAGAAAGTGAACGAGTAAAAAATAGTAATAAATCCTTTATGGGAAAGAGTACAGCTAAGGCTTCGGTGGAGAATGTTTTAACTATTATGGAAAATATATTTAACATTTCTACTAGTGAATATAATATTCATGTGAATTTTTCAGGAGGAGTACCAATTGACGGGCCATCTGCTGGAATTACAATTGCCACAGCAATTTATAGCTCAATAATGAAACAACCAGTAAAAAATGATATAGCAATGACAGGTGAGATTTCATTACATGGAAATGTAAAACCTATTGGAGGAGTAAATGAAAAAATTCAAGCAGCAAAAGAAGCAGGAGTTAGAATTGTTATAATTCCTTTTGGCAATTGGGATAGTAAATTTCAAAAATTAGAGGATATAACTATAGTTCCTGTTAAAAAAATAGAAGAAGTTATATCTTTAGCCTTAATAGATAAAGCAATATCTAAGGAGAATTACAGTAAATCAATTAGTACTAGTTCAAATACTGAAGTTTTGACGGCTAAAAGTAGGTAAAAGTATGGTTTTTACTTGAAATCCTTAAGTTTCTTACTTCAAATGTTTAATTTTATTGAAAAATTATAGTTTTATATGTATAATAGCATAGTATAAATTAGTTAATACATAATATGGTATGAAATTTGTTAATTAAGAAATGAGGGAAAAAAATGGAGAATAGAATAGAGAAAATGCCTCTAATTCCTTTAAGGGGGTTAATAATATTTCCTCAAATGGTTTTACACTTTGATGTTGGGCGTGAAAAATCTTTGCTGGCTTTAGATGAGGCTATGTTAAAAGAACAAAAGATATTTTTAACTTCTCAAAAGGATGCTAAAGTTGAAGATCCTGAAAAAAGTGATATAAAAGAAATTGGGACTGTATGTAATATAAAACAAATTCTTAAGTTGCCAGGAAATAACGTTAGGGTATTAGTTGAAGGAGAAGAAAGAGCAAGACTTCTAGAAATTACAGAAAATGAGCCATTTTTAATGGCAGAAGTCCAAATTATTGAAGATGCTAAATATGAAGATGACAAAAATTGTGAAGCTTTAATGAGAGCTGTTAAGAGAACATTTAAAGAATATTTAAAGATATCAAATGGAGGATCAACAGATACTTTATTTACTTTGGATGATATAGATGAACCTGGTTATTTATCAGATATAGTTAGTGGATATATAGAGCTTAAAGAGGCTGTTAAACAAGAAATATTAGAAGCTATAGATGTATTAGATAGATTAGAAAAAATTCTAATAATTTTAAAAAATGAAATAGAAATTTTAAAAGTTGAAAAAAAAATAGGATTAAAAGTTAAAAACAAGATTGATAAATCACAAAGAGAATATTTTTTAAGGGAACAACTTAAAGCTATAGAAGAAGAATTAGGAGAAAATGAAGACGATAAAAAAGAAATAAATGAATATAAAGAAAAAATAGAAGAAGCAAAACTTCCTAAAGAGATAAAAGAAAAGGCTTTATATGAGTTAAATAGACTTTCCAAAATGGGGAATTATTCATCAGAAAGTGGAGTAATAAGAACTTATTTGGATTTAGTAATTAGTTTGCCTTGGAATAAGAAAACAAAAGATAGCTTAGATATAAATAAAGCTAGAAAGATTTTAGAAGAAGAACACTATGGGTTAGAAGATGTAAAAGAACGAATTATTGAATACTTAGCTGTAAAAAAGATAAGTAAGTCTTTAAAAGGGCCTATTTTATGTTTAGTTGGTCCTCCAGGTGTTGGAAAGACATCTATTGCACGTTCAATAGCAAAATCTGTGAATAGAAATTTTGTTAGGATGTCATTAGGTGGGGTTAAAGATGAAGCAGAAATAAGAGGACATAGAAAAACTTATGTAGGAGCCATTCCAGGAAGAATTATTTACGGAATGAATAAAGCAAAATCTAAAAATCCTTTATTTTTATTAGATGAAATTGATAAAATGAGTAATGATTTTAGAGGGGATCCTGCAGATGCGTTGCTTGAAGTATTAGATACAGAACAAAACAATACTTTCAGAGATCATTATTTGGAATTAGAGTTTGATTTGTCTTCGGCTATGTTTGTAACAACAGCAAATACTTTAGATACAATTCCAAGACCGTTATTAGATAGGATGGAAATAATTCAAGTATCAGGATATACCTATGAAGAAAAATTTAATATAGCAAGAAATCATTTGATCCCTAAACAGATTGCTGAACACAATATGAAAGACACAAAAATCAGTTTTTCTAATAGCGCTATTTACTCAATTATAGAAAATTATACAAGAGAATCTGGAGTTAGAAGTTTAGAAAGAGCAATTGCTACGGTTATAAGAAAAGCTATAACTGATATAGTTGAAAACAATAAAAAAAGTATTCATGTATCTGTTAATCACGTTAAAAAATATTTAGGTATTGAAATTTTTACATCTGATATTATTAATAAAGAAGATAAAGTAGGTGTAGTTACTGGTTTAGCATGGACTGGATATGGTGGAGATACACTTCCAGTAGAAGTTGCAGCTATGAAGGGCAGTGGTAAATTCCAACTAACAGGTCAATTGGGAGATGTTATGAAAGAATCTGCTCAAACAGGATATAGTTATATTAGAGCAAATGCAGATAAATATAATATATCAGAAAAATTTTATGAAACTTTAGATTTGCATATTCATGTTCCGGAAGGAGCGGTTCCAAAAGATGGTCCATCAGCAGGTATAACAATGATAACTGCAATGGTATCTGCTTTAAGTGGTAAAAAAGTTAATAGTAGTATTGCTATGACGGGTGAAGTTACACTAACAGGAATTGTATTACCTATAGGTGGATTAAAAGAAAAGACGTTGGCAGCATTTAGAGCTGGAATCAAAACTATTATTATACCAAAAGCAAATGAAAAAGATTTGAAAAAAGTGCCTAAAAGTATATTAAGTAAAATTAAGATTATACCAGTAGAAAATGTTGAAGATGTACTTAGACATGCACTTATAGAGGAGAATTTGAATGAAAATTAATACTTCAGAATTTATTATATCCGCTGTGAAACCAGAGCAATATCCTACGGATGATAGAGTGGAAATTGCTTTTGCAGGTAGATCTAATGCGGGTAAATCATCGTTAATTAATACTGTGTGTAATAGAAGAAAATTAGCTAAAACCAGTGGAACACCTGGAAAAACAAGATTAATAAATTTTTTCTTGATAAATGGAGAATTCTATTTTGTAGATTTACCTGGATATGGATTTGCTAAGGTGGCAAAGACAGAGAAAGATAAATGGGGCAATATGATAGAAAAATATTTAACTATAAGAGAACCTTTGAGAAAAATTGTTTTATTAATTGATTCAAGGCGTAAACCTACTGAAGATGATATTGCTATGTATAATTGGATAAAATATTATGGATATGAGGCCATTGTAGTAGGAACTAAATGTGATAAGCTAAAAAGAAGTGAATATAAGAAAAGTGAAAAGCAAATAAAAGAAACTTTAATGCTAAGTAGCGAAGATAAATTTTTATTCTTTTCATCCCTGAAGAAAACAGGAGTTGAAGAGTTTTTAGAAATGCTAGATGAAGCATTTGAATAAAAAAAACAAGTAGTTTTATAACTACTTGTTTTTTTTGTGTGTCAAATTAAGCTATGCAAGAATAATATATATTAGAACAAAAGATGATATGAAGGAATCCAAAGGAGGGGAAAAAAATGGATATGTCTCAAATAGGAAATATGGTTTCAATGTTGAACAGTATGGGAGGAGTTGACTTTAATAATCTTCTTAAATCTTCAGGTCTTGGCGATAAAGCAGGTGGAGAGGGTTGCGATACAAATAGAACTAACTCAAGTTCTTTAATTCTAATAATTCTTATAGTTTTATTATGTTGTTGGAAGAAAAGAGGGCTAGGGTTTGGAACAGGATGTGGAAACAACTACAATAACAATTGTTTAGATGATTGTTGCTGCTTATGCAAGAAAAAAGACAGGAAACATTGTGAAAAATTAAAGAAAAAGATTAGAAAAGCTAAATGTCAATGCTGTGGACAAAATGAATGTTGTGAAAGAGATAATTGCTGTGGTGGAAGCTATGGAAATAACAGCTGCGGATTAGGTGGTTTCGGAGGCTTTGGAAATTGTTTTGGAAATCAAGGATCAGGAATCATAGTATGGATTATATTTGCAATACTCATTTTGAAAAAATTAAATTGTGGTGCAAATGGATTAAACAGTATTTTTGAATCACTAGGGGATAAAGATGAATGTGATAATTGCTTAGATTAATATAAAGTTTAATGGTAGCAAAATTTACTATAAACCAAAGCCCAGAAAGGGGGGTTAACGATGTCAAAAAATTGTGGATGTAATAATAAAAGTTGTGGAATAGACCCATGCAAATGTGCATTATTTTTATTAGTTCTTAGCAGAGCTGGAATAATAAATCAATGTACAGGAACAATCCTAGTATATATTTTCTTATTATGCTGTGGATTTGGATGCCAAAGTGGAAGCTTATGCTGTAACAGATAGAAAATATTAAATTTAGAAACCAAAAATTAAAAACCAAAGCCCGGAAAGGGGGGTTAACAATGTCAAAAAAATGTAAATGTGAAAGTAAATGTGGAAACAAATGTGGAGCTATAGGAATAGACCCATGTAAATGTGCATTATTTTTATTAGTTCTTAACAGAGCAGGAATAATTTCACCTAATACAGGAACTATATTAGTATTCTTATTCTTACTTTGCTGTGGAGGTTGTGGTGGAAACGCTACTCAAGGATTATGCTGTAATCGCTAGAAATGATATTCAAAAATCAAGTTTATAAAAAATGATTTACATTAAACCAATGTCATAAAAAAGAATAATTAGCCCCAATATTAGAAGTTTAGTATTATTATTCTTTTAAGACAAAGGAAAAGGCAGAGATTGATTATTAAGCTGCTGTAGAAAGAATTTAGGGAGGGTTTTACCCTCCTTATTATGTATAATTGAGGTGGGAGAATGTCAAAACATAAGCATCATAGGGAAAGAGACTATGGTAATAGAGAAACAAATAGTAATGGATTAGGCTCAATTTTTCAGAATTTTGATTTAAATAGTTTAACTTCTATACTTGGGAATATTGATATAAATACAATGATGCCTATAATAAATACATTAATGGGCAATATGAAGAATATTAGGAACAATGCTACTAATAGTAATAAACAAGAAAATATAGATTTAAATAGTTTATTCCAAAATTTTAATAATAATTTTAAAAATGATGATAATAATAACATTAGTGAAAATAATAATATTGAAGAAAATTTAAAGGATATAATTGATCAATTTTCTCAATATTATAATCAAAGTAGTAATTGTAATTCTGAAGAAGATATAGTAGAAGAAGGATTTGTAGAAAAAATAGATGATTATACAATCGATACCAATAATGTTGAATATAAAGATAACTTTAATGCAAATTATTTAGATAATTATGAAAATGATGAGATGGTTACTTTATTGGAGTCTTTAAAAAATATTGCAAACAAAGAAAATATTAAAAAAATAGATAAAATTATACAAAAATATATTGAAGAAAATGAATAATTTTTTTGGAATGGGGAAGTATATATAATGTAATGTAGAGGGAACAAAAATCCCTTACACTAGTGCTAAAACCCCCCATCCCCCTTAATATGACCGCTTTGCGGTCATATTTTTTAGTTTATATTATTGATAGAAGATATTGAAACTATTTTAAAGTTGGTATCGTTATTACCTTTAGCAACTACTTTGTAAGTATAGTTAGTAATTTTATCATTATTTGAAACATCTTTACCGCTGAAAGATAAATACCACTCTATTTCTATAGGGTATCCATCATCATTTGATTTTACATCAATAAAATAAGCATCCTGAAAAGTAAAAGAAGTTTCATCTTCTTTTAGAGTGATTAAGGTATTCATGCTTTTAGAGTCTAGGTCTTCAATAGTATAATCCTTTAAAAGAGAGTCAAGAGAATCTTTGCTTTTACAGGTCAAAAAATATGTAAGTTTGGTTATTAAAGTTTTACAGAAAAAATTTTCATCACTCTTCTGGTCATAGGTAAACTCTTGAAATTTATTTTTTATAAAAATATAACTATTAATACTCATACCTTTCGCTGAAAGGTTAGCACTAATTAATTTAGGGGTTTTGTTATTGCTAGTATCAAGAAAACCCAATATGTTATTATTTTTAAAGAAAATATTTTCGAAGGAATGAGAGGTAGCATTATATTTAATTATACTGCTACCAGCTACATCGTTAAAACAAGATTGTAAAAAAATTTCAGGAATACTATCTCTGTTAATATCTAAAAAATTCACCTTTATAGGCCAGTATTCAGAATAATTACCGTAAGAAGAAACATTCTTATCAGGCGCTACAATTAAACTTTGGGAATTAGTGTTTATATTTAAGGAATAATTATTATTTTTATTTATTATGTATAAATCATCCTTAATACCATCACCAGTTAAATCTAGTCCATATTTTTCTTCAGAAGATTTTTCAGAAAAAGTAGGGTCCGTGTTATATTGTTTATTTACTTTAATAAAAAAGAAAAATAAAATAAAAAGAATCAATATAAGACATAAATAATATAAATGTTCTTTTTTTATAAATAATACATTAAATTTCATATCTATCACCTCACCTATTAATATGAGGCAACGAATAAAATTATTAACAAAAAAAATAGGCTTTCGCCTATATATTATTGCAATCTGAGCAAGTTCCATAAAAATATACTTTATTAGATAAGATAGTATAATCTGAATAATCACTCACTGTATCGTTCAAATACATTAAATTTATGCCCATAATATCATCTACTCTACCACAAGATAAACATTGTATATGTGGATGGGATTCTACTTCAGCATCATACCTAAAATTACCTTCACCAACATTTAATTCTTGAACTAAATTCACAGCAACTAATGTTTTAAGAGCTTTATAAACTGTAGCCAAACTCATAGTTGGATATTCTGGTTGAAGTGCTTTATAAATAGATTCTGCAGATGGATGTTCTTTGGTCGATTTTAGATACTTATAAACCGCAATTCTTTGAGGTGTTAGCTTTAATTTTTTATCTTTAAATACGCTAGTAATACTCTCCAAAGCAACCAACCTTTCTTATTTATATTTATATAGTTATTATATAATAAAGATTATTAATTGTCAAATTAAAATAATTATATTAAGTTTTATTTCAAAAATTTAATATTAATTCAAATTATTATCTTAAAAATCACTTTTAATTAATATAATTATAAGGAGAGGGGGCAGTAATATTTGAAAAAAACTTATGTGTTAGATACAAATGTTATTTTGCATTCACCACAATCAATTTTGAGTTTTCCAGATGCAATTGTTATTATTCCAGAAATTGTTCTTGAAGAGTTGGATACTTTTAAGAAAAATAAAGATGAACTGGGTGCAAATGCAAGGCATGCTGCCAGATTGTTGGATTCATTAAAAGAAAAGGGTAAATTGTATCAAGGAGTACAATTACCTAATGGTGGGATTTTGAGGGTTGAAATGAATCATTATGATACTCAGATTCCCTCTTCTTGGGACAAAGAAAAAGCTGATAATAGAATAATTCAGATTTGCAAAGGGCTAAAAGAAGACAAGGAAGATGTTTGTTTAATAACCAAAGACATTTTTGAGAGGATAAAAGCAGATTCTTTAGATATAGACACAGAGGATTATAATGAAAAAGTTGTACCAGAATTTGAAAGTCAATATACAGGAAGAAAAGAGATATATGTATCTGATGAAAATATTAATAAATTTTATTTGGAAAAAGAATTAGATATAAATAATATTACTATATATGACAGCGAAGGAAACATAATGGATAAATTAAAGTTTTATTCTAATGAATTTTTGCTAATGCATTCTTGTGAAAAAAGTAAACATTCAGCTTTGGCAAAGATACGGAAAAACAAAATTATTTCTTTGGTTTATAAAGAAATAAATCCTTTTGGAATAATACCTAGAAACATTGGACAAAAATTTATGTTAGAAGCTCTTTACAGTAGTGCAAAAGAAATACCGCTGGTAATTATAAAGGGGCCAGCAGGAACGGCAAAAACATTATTTTCAATTGCGGTTGGGTTACAGAAAATATTAGAAGAATCTAATAATGAGTTTAGAAGAATTTTAGTTTGCAGAGCAAATGTGACTATGGATGAGGAAATAGGATATTTGCCAGGTACAGAGCAAGAAAAAATAGCACCTTTTATGCGACCTATTCTTGATAATTTAGAGATATTAATTGATTCAGATGAAAAAGAAAGATATAAAAATGAAAAAGAACTTTATGATAAAATAAGAGAATTATTTGATAGAAGAATAATTACAACAGAAGCTGTGGCTTTTTTAAGAGGAAGATCTATAGTGAAAAATTGGGTTATTATTGATGAAGCTCAAAATCTTACTCCAAAACAAGTTAAAGCTATAACCACAAGAATTGGAGAAGGATCAAAACTTATATTGATAGGAGATCCTGAACAAATAGATCACCCATTTTTAGATTATAGATCAAATGGACTATGTTACGCGTCAGAAAGAATGAAGGGAAGTACATTATGTAGTCAAGTGACTTTAAAATATGATGAATGTGAAAGAAGTCCACTTGCATATGACGCTTCAAAAAGATTATAGGTTTAATAATTAGAACATGTAAATTTTTATAAATTCATGTTCTAATTTTGTTTATATTTCTTTACTTTTATTGTAAAATTAAATATACAATGAAAACAAGGGGATAAACATATGAAGGATTGGCTTTTGACAACTAAAATGATGATTACTTTTTTTTGTGTAGCTACTTACTTTAATATAAATAGCACAAAGAATGAGTATATAGTGTTAATTGTTTTAATATATAGTGCCATTAACATAGTGTTATATGTATTAAATAATAAAAAATGGATTGAATTATTACAAATTTTATCATTAATAATTTGTTTAATAAGTACATTTGGGGTACATAAAATGTTTTTAATTTTAGCGATTTCTAATATATATGAGATAATATATATTTTAAAAGGGAAAATGTATGAAGCTTTAGTCATAAATTTGATATTAGGTTTTTTTGTTGGAACATCAATAATAACCTTTTTTTCATTTATAGCAGCATTAACATATATTATATATTATAATTTTTATAATAATGAGGAAAAAATGTTGAAGTATGAGGAAAATATTTACAATCTTAGAATAAAAAATGAAACATTAAATAAAAGTTTGAATAAAGATTTTGAATATGAGAGTCAAATAAAATACATGTCACAATTAGAAGAAAGAAATAAAATAGCTCAAGAGATACATGATAATATTGGACATACTATTTCGGGAACTTTGATGCAACTTGAGGCAACAAAGTACGTGATAGATAAAGATAAAGAAAAATCAAAAGAACTTTTACAAAATAGTATTGATGTATTAAGAGATGGAATGGAGAGCATAAGAATTACATTAAGAAATATTAAACCTCCAAAAGAGCAAATTGGGATTAATGAAATAAAACTTATTATAAATAAATTTAAATATAGAAGTGGAATAAATGTTAATTTAATTTTTGATGATAACATAGATAAATTATCTTTTAATCAATGGAAAACAGTAAAAATAAATTTAAAAGAAATATTAACAAATGCAATTAAATATTCAAAAGCAGCTAATATAATTGTATCTTTTACAGCTTTAAATAGGATTATAAAATTGGAAATCAAGGATGATGGAGTAGGATGTTTAAATTTAAATAAAGGATTAGGGTTTCAAGGAATAGAAGAAAGATGTGAAAATTTGAACATTAAAGTTATAATTGATGGAAGTAATGGTTTTTCTGTTATAATGTTGATACCAATTAGTAGAGGAGAGATAAAATGAGTGCATTAATAAGAATGCTTATTGTCGATGATGATCCTTTAATTAGAAATAGTTTAAAAATTATTTTAGAAATGGATGATAATATAGATGTAGTAGGAATAGCTGAAAATGGATTTGAAGCAATAAAAATTTGTAAAACCCATTCTATTGATATAGCATTGTTAGATGTAAGAATGCCAGTAATGAATGGAGTAGAAGCAATAAAAGATATTTGTATGAATACAAGTACTAAATGTATTATGCTTACCACTTTTGAAGAAGATCAGTATATTGCAGAAGCTTTAAATAATGGAGCAAGAGGATATTTATTGAAAAATAATCCTCCGGATAAGATTATTGATGCAATAAAACTAGTTTATAGTGGAAATACAGTATTTGGAGAAGTTGTTTTGGAAAGATTAAAAAGCTCAATTAGTAAAGGAAATAGTAATGATAATGAAAATGCTTTTAAGGAAGAAAGCTTTACAGATAGAGAATGGGATGTAATAAAAGCTATAGCATCAGGATACTCTAATAAAGAAATTTCTTCAGAATTATTTATATCAGAAGGAACTGTAAAAAATTATATAAGTAATATATTATCTAAAACTGAATTAAAACATAGAACTCAAATAGCAATAAAATATTTGGAGAATAAAAGATAAAATGATATAATAAAGCGATATTATGTTTCATATGATGAAATAGTAAGTGGGAGGAAAAAGAAATGAGTGATAATTTGGTTCAATCTGTGGAAAGATCTATGATTCTACTAGAAAAATTAGCAGAAGAAAAAAATGGAATAGGCATAACAAGACTTTCTGAAATGGTAGGATTACATAAAAGTACTGTACATAGACTTTTAGGTACTTTGATGTCTAGAGGATACGTGGAGAAAAAATTAGATAGTGATAAATATAAATTAGGGAAAAAGATTTTATTTTTAGCTAGTTCAATTTTAGATAGTATGGATTTAAGAAAAATAGCAAGTCCATATTTAAGAAAACTTGCTAACAATACGCAAGAGGTAGTTCATCTTTCTATATTAGATGGTGATGAAGCGGTTTATGTGGATAAAGTAGAAGGTGATTATATGAATTCTAGTGTGAGGATGAATTCTCAAATAGGTAAAAGAGTTCCCTTATATTGTACAGCTGTTGGAAAAATTTTGGTGTCTCACTTAGATAATGCACATATAAAAGCTATGGTGAAAGAGGAAGACATGATTAAGCTTACTGAAAAAACTATAACTAATATTGATGATTTTATAAAAGAAATAGATTTTGTAAGGGAAAAGGGTTATGCTTTAGATGATGTGGAAAATGAAGAAGGTATTAGATGTGTGGCAGTACCTATTTATGATAAGGATGGTAAAATAACAGCCTCTGCTAGTGTATCAGGTTTAACTATTATATTAAATGGAGAAAAATTGGAATCAGTAAAAGAAGAATTAATTAAAACATCTAAGTTAATCTCCTACCAGCTAGGATACCTTGAGTAAATAAATATTTTGTAGTCCACGGTTTAAAGGTAAAAGAAAAGAAAATAAGAAAATATGGTATGGAGGAAGCCTTATGCTACAAAATGGCTACCCATGCCAATATTTATTTAAAAGAATTTTAAAAATAACACTAGAAATTTATTTTGAAAAGTGATATTATAAAGGGGAAGAAAATATTTGAAATAGAGTTTCGTATTATGGAACATTTTATTTTAAACTTTGCATAAAACGAAGTTTCATAATATGAAATAAAATAATTAATTATAAAACCATAGTTTCATAAAATGAAACATAAATAGGAGGGTAATAATGAAAAGGATTAAAATCATAAACGATATGTTAGAATCAGGTGTAGTAGCGGTTATAAGAGCAGAATCAAAAGATGAGGCTATAAAAGTTATTGACGCAGTTAAAAAAGGTGGAATAAAAAGTTTAGAAATAACAATGACAGTTCCAGGTGCTATCGATATTATTAAAGAATTATCTGAAATTTATAAAGATGAAGATGTTATCATAGGTGCTGGAACAGTATTAGATCCAGAAACAGCAAGAGCTTGTATATTAGCAGGAGCTAAATACATAGTTAGCCCAACTTTTAGTGCTGAAACAGTAAAATTATGTAATAGATATAGAGTGCCAGTTATGCCAGGAGTTATGACTGTTAAAGAAGTTGTTGAAGCTTTAGAACTTGGTGTTGAAGTTTTAAAAGTATTCCCAGGTGGAGCTTTTGGACCTTCTATAATAAAAGATTTCAAAGGACCTATTCCACAAGGTAACTTTATGCCAACAGGTGGAGTATCACTTGATAACGTAAAAGATTGGATAAAAGCTGGAGCAGTTGCAGTAGGAACTGGAAGTAGTTTAACAGCTGGAGCTAAAACAGGAAACTATGATTTAGTTACTGAAACAGCAGCTGAGTTTGTAGAAGAAGTAAGAAAAGCTAGAGCAGCTTTAAAATAATTAAATATGACTTTAGTCACATAGCAAAAATGACTTTCTTTACTAAAAAGAAAGTCATTTTTTTTATATAATTAATTATATTAGAAAAAGTAAGGGAGGGTGTCATAATGAGTATTGTTAAAATAAATAATCTATACAAAAAATTTGGTGACAATATAGCAGTTGACAGTATAAATATTACTATTAATCAAGGTGAAGTATATGGCCTTTTAGGACCTAATGGAGCAGGGAAGAGTACTATTATAAATATTATGAGTGGTTTGTTAAAAATGAATAAAGGGAGTATAGAAATTCTCCAGAAAGACTTAGGTAAAAATTCAAAATTTATTAAAAGGAACATTGGGGTAGTACCGCAGGAATTAGCAATTTATGAAGAACTTACAGCTTATGAAAATGTTAAATTTTTTGCAAGTTTATATGGGTTAAAAGGTAGTGAATTAAAAAATAAAACTTTTGAAGCCCTAGAATTCGTGGGATTGAAAGAAAAGGCTAAAGAGTATCCAAAATCTTTTTCAGGAGGTATGAAAAGAAGATTAAACATTGCTTGTGCCATAGCTCATACCCCTAAATTAATAATAATGGATGAGCCAACTGTGGGAATAGACCCACAATCAAGAAATCATATTCTTAAATCAGTAAAGAAATTAAATGAAAAAGGAAGTACAATAATTTATACTACACATTACATGGAAGAAGTAGAAACTATTTGTACTCGAATAGGAATTATCGATCATGGGAAATTAATTGCAGAAGGAACAAAAGAAGAATTAAAAGCAATAGTTACTGATAAGAAAAATATTAAGCTTGTAGTTGATCAAATAGATAATATTAATATAAAGGAATTGCAAAATATAACAGGAGTTTTAAGTGTTGAGTTTAATGAAGATATAGTAAATATTAATAGTAATAAAGAAACTAATAATCTAGATAAAATAATTTTGTATTTTACAAACAATAAAATTTCTATAAGGAATATTACTTCTACAGAACCTAATCTTGAAACAGTTTTTCTTACTTTGACAGGACGAAAACTTAGGGATTAAAGGAGGGTGTTATGAGTATTTTAAATATTATACTAAAGGATGTAAAGATTCAATTTAAACAAAAAAGGGTGCTGGCTATAATGATTATTTTTCCCATTGTTTTAATGGTGATTTTAGGAACAGTTTTTAATAATGATTCAAATAATGGAGCTATTGAGGATTTTAATGTAGCTTATGAATTTATTGGAGAAGGACCAATAACAGAAGCAACGCAAAGTATGATGGAGGATTTGAGTAGTACTGAAGATATTATTTTTACCAAGGTTGAAAATCAAAGTGAGGCTATGAAGGATATAAAAAGTGTTAAGTATGCTTGCTTTATTGTAGTGAATGAGGATTTGAAAGAAATAAAAATTTATGAAAATGAAAGATTTAACTTTGAAGCCTCTATTATGGAAACAATAATGTCTACTTTTGTTCAAAGGTATAATACTATAGTGGAGATTGTGAAAGTTGATCCGCAATTATTAGCTAATTTGCCTGAAGATACAATTTCTAATAAAAAATTTGTAGGTATAAATTCAGTTGAACCTACAAGAACTGCAAGTGCTTTAGATTACTATGGAGTAACTATGTTAACCTTGATAATACTATACTCTTCAATGTCAGGGGCATATTCAACTAAGAGCGAAAAGCTAAAAAAAACTATGGATAGAATGGTAATTGCACCAATAAATAAGATGAATATTTTTATTGGATCAACACTAGGAATAGTCTTATCCACTATTATTCAGATGATTATAGTTTTCTCCTTTAGCAAATATATTTTGAAGGTTTATTGGGGAGAACATATTATAGCTGTTTTATTAATTATTCTTTCATTAATTATTATGTCAGTATCTATGGGAATAGCCTCAGGTTATATTTTTAAAAATGATAGTGCTATGGATGCATTTTTAAATCTACTTATTCCAGTGATGGCTTTTCTAGGAGGAGCATACATTAATATAACAGGAATAAATAACAAAACATTTATGTTATTATCAAAATTATCACCAGTAAAGTGGGTTAATTCAACTATTTTTAATATTGTTTATAATAACAACTTTAGTGATTTTGGAATAACAATTGGCATTAATATTGGAATAGCTATTTTATTAATGATAATATCAACTATAAGTTTCAATAAGGAGGTGAGTTAGATGAAAAATGTAGTATTAATTGCAGTTAACTTCTTAAGAGTTACTTTTAAGAAGAAAAGTAGTATTTTTGTTTATATTATTTTACCTATAATAGTAACTTTAGGGATAGTTATGCTATATTCTGGTGCTGGCTCTAGAGAAACATTAATTGGTTTATCAAATAAGGATAATGAAATATTGTCTTATGACATGATAGAGTATTTAGAAGCTACAGGGAAATTCACTTTTGTAGAAATTAAAGAAGCAGAAATCAATGAAAAGGTGGCAAAAGGAGATGTGGATTTAGTTTTAACTATACCCAAGGGATTTACTGATAGCGTTTATAATAATGAAATAAAAGAATTAAGAATCACCTCTATAAAAGGTATGGATGTAACAGCTTGGATAGAGAGCTATATAAATCTTTATGTAGAAAATTTACAATATATAGCTAAGGCATCTTCTAGAGATAAAGAGGTATTTGAAAAAATATATACTAACTTAAAAAGTAGTGAGCTATCATTGGTTAAAGAAAAATTAGAAGATGAATATGTGGGGAAGGCTGTTTCACAACAAGGAATTGGATTTTTTATTCTTTTCGTACTTCTAGGAACAACATCTGTAACTCAATTGGTATTAAAAGAAAAAAATGAAAAAACTTATAATAGAATATGCTATTCTCCTGTTACATCAAAGGAATATGTTCTAGGTAATGTTTTAGCAAATTTAATAATACTAGTGATTCAAATAAGTTTATTGGTTTTTGTAGCTTTTAAGTTATTAAATATAAATATTCATATGTCTTCTTGGATATTGTTTATGATTTTAATGTTATTTGGTTTAGCGGCAATAGGTATTGGAATGGTGATAATTTCATTTTCTAAATCAACCGCTGAAGCAGGAAATCTTTCTACACTGATTATAACTCCAACATGTATGTTGGGGGGATGTTTTTGGCCTAATAATATTATGCCAGATACTTTAACTAAAATTGCTAATTTTACTCCTCAAAAATGGGTAATGGACACAATCATAAGTATTCAATCCGGAAATACAATTAAAGAAGTTTCTATAAATATAATAATAATAATTTTATTTGCTTTAGTTTTTTTCTCTATAGCTGCATTTAAAATGAAATCCTCAGATAAAACTGGAAGCTTTATTTAGCATTGTTAAAGGCTTTAATTTAAAGTATAATAAAAGAGTTAGCTGAAATTGATTTTCAGCTAATTTTTTTCGCACGGAAGTTTTGTTACAAATAAAGATTTTCGGGGAAAATCACCCATAACTGTGAACTGTGAATTGTGCACTGTGAACTGAATTTCAAGGAGGATAACATGAGATTAAGAAAAAAATGGTGGGTAAGGCCAGAACTTGAGGCAAGCCCTATATTTAAGTCCCTAGATCAAGCAAAAGAAACAAAGGGAAACTGGAAGCAAGAGTTTAATAATGAGAATAACATATATTTAGAACTAGGCTGTGGCAGAGGTGGATTTACTGCAGAGCTAGCTAAAAGAAATTTAGATAAAAATGTTGTGGCTATTGATTTAAAAGACGAAATATTAATTCATACTTTAAATAATTTAAAAGACAATGAAGTGGAAAATGCAAGAATAATAGCTACTAATATTATTTTTATACCTGAAATTTTTGATGAAAATGAGATAAGTAGAATTTATATTAATTTCTGTAATCCTTGGCCAAAGGATAGGCATAAAAAAAGAAGATTAACTCATAGTAGTTTCTTAAAGTTATATAAAGGCTTTATTAAACCAGGTAGTGAGATAAGATTTAAAACTGATGACTTAGAATTATTCGAAGAATCCTTTGAGTACTTTGAAGAAAGCGGTTTTGAAATATTATATAAAACATATGATTTGCACAATAGTGAGTATGCAGAACAAAATATAATGACAGAATATGAAAGCAAATTCAAAGAATTAGGAATAAAAACAAAATTCCTTTTAGCAAAACTAAAATAAAATATTTTACTTAAACATAAATAATATTTCTATTTATACAGATAATATAAGTAAATAGGAGGGATTATTATGGATAGAAAATACAAAATAGTTGCAGTTCAAAAGGACAAAGGTGGAGAAATCCAATCTTACAAATTAGATAATGATAAAATTTTATCTAAAAAAGAAGCAGTAGATCTTGCTAAGGATGGCGCTATTGAAGGTGTCTTAGTATCTATGTCTAAGCTAGGCGAAGAGTATTTAAGAAGCAATCCAGATAGTGTTTCTGATAACAATTTAGATAATTTGCCAATTATTGGTGACAATCTAATGATTTAAGCTTAAATATATAATTACAATGAATAAATCATATAATAAATAACAGTTAAAAATGTTTCTATAAACCATATGTGTTTTTAGGGGCATTTTTTATTGTTTTCATATAAGCAAGGCATAATCCAAAACATTCTGTAATTATTTGAATTATACCTTATTATTGGATTTCATAGGCTGATTTTTAAGTTTAATATGAAGTTCACTAGCAATAAAAATTATTATTGGTAGAATGACTTGAAATAAAAATGAATAGTAGGGCCAAAGGTGTAAGGCAAAAAAGGGAACATCCATAAGACTGTCATAAAAAGTGATTGATAAAATAACCATGGATACACCCATAGGAAAAACAATAACCTTGTAGTCATTAAAATTAAATAACTTAGAAACGCCTTTACATGTAGCTAAAAGACATATACTAACTTTTGTCACTACGCCTATAAAAAAAACTAGAGCTATCACTATCTCAACACGTTCAAATAAGCCACCTAGATTAATCCTTTTAAAGGTTGCATAAGTAGAGTAATTATACATTCCGGCTATAGAGGGGCCTAAAACCAATATATTCATTATACAAATTATTAATAGAAGTAAGCCACCTAAAAGAATGCCCATCTTATAAATATTATGTGCAGCTTTTTCTTTAAAACCAGTAAAAACCATAGTGAAAATAATTATTTGTGCAAAAGGAAAAGAAAAAACTAAGAATGATGCTTTTAATACTGGTTTAAAGCCATTATATAGTATAGGAGTTAAATTATTTATATTGATATCTTTAAATAAAAGTATAATTAAGAAGAAATAAAGGAATTATTAATAAAAGAATTCCCACTTCACCACATCTACCAAGAATATTTATGCCAAAGCTTACACCTTCTACGCAAAGAATAGCTACGAAAATAGTTGTTATAATTAACGGGGTGCTTTGTAAAGATACGCTATTCATAAAATACACAAAATTACCCAATACGCCAGCACCCATTTCAAGGGAAAAATGTATAAATAATATAATCATAAATTTGCCAAAAAACTTTCCTAAAACAATTTGTACAATATCAAAAAGGTCTTTACCTGGAAAGAGATAAAGAAGACGTTCAAATATAAGAATCATAGGAAGTGTAAAAATCATAGCTAGTAAAAGAGCTAACCAAGCATCCTGTTTTGCAGCAATTCCAGGTGTGATTATTGTAGAAGTACCTGAAATAAACAAAACAATTAAAATAACTCCTTGCTTAAAGGAAAGAGTTTCATTTTTCATATAATTCCCCCAATTACTTAATAATTAAATTAAGCAACTTATTAATAATGAAAACTTGAGTAGGTATTTTAATCCCTAAGCTTAGTAAAATACTAAATGAAAAACATATTATCATTATTACCATGTATAAAATAAATTCTTTTAATTTACCTTTTTTTATTAAAGGAATACCATTAAAATAAAAAACTACTAGAAAGGCAAGTATAATAATAAAAATAAGCACTTTTTATTCACCTTTTTCTATATAAAATGCAATTCTTGTTGCTAAAATAAGTTGGAAATTATTCTCCGTAGTAGCTTTCCCCTATTAATTTAATTTATTAGTAAGTGATAGAAAAATAAGTGTAAAGAAATATTTTTTTTATGTGTAATAATTGAACAATTAAAGAACTGATTATATTATATGTAAGATTTACAATTAATGAAGAAAACAACAAAGGGAGTTCACAAAGTGAACTCCCTTTTAATATATTATTTTTTATTTTCAACTAAGTAAGCATAGTAAATATTTTTTTAACTAAAGTGTTTTTCTTTGTCTTATTATATTTCTTAAAGACCAACTATTTATAAAATACTACTATCCTCTAAAAATTTAATCTGGTACATTGGTCTATCCCCTTTCTATTAGCGAATCTTATAGTTTATCTAATGAAGGTTAATACTCTGGTGGAATCACTTCCCTTTCTTGTACTAATTTAAATCTGTTACTTGGTATGTATTTATAATAACACAACATTCTGTATTTGTAAACATTTATTTTCAAATAACAATAAATATTAATAAATATTCAATCGCTAAAAAAAGAAATAAAATTTCTGAGTAACAATAATTTTGGGCTATTAATAATATTATTAATAGAAGTAATATTTAGGAGAAGATAAATGAGTTCAAAACATGGATATAAAAATAATACTCACTTAAAAAAATTTTACCCTGCATTGAGAAATAATATTTATGGAAGTAGCTACGGATATATTGATCATAGTGGAAAGTTTATAATTAAACCCAAATATGAAAGAGCTGAGGATTTTAATGAATTAGAAATAGCTTTAGTGGCAGAAAATAATTTAATGGGGGCAATAAATACTAAGGGAGAGTATGTTATTAAACCTATTTATGATAGTATTAGCTCTTTTAAAGGGAATCGTGGAGTTTATGTATTAGATGGAAGTATGGGAGTTATGGACGAAAAAGGTGATACTATTACAAGTAAAAAATATGATTTTATAAGTGATTATGCAGAGGAAAGAGCGGTTATAGGAACAAATGATTCTACAGGAACATATTTTTATGGATATATTGATGAAGAAGGAAATGAGATTATACCTCCTAAGTTTTTACAAGCAAATAATTTTATAGATGGAGTAGCCTTAGTTAAAATTAATGAAGAAAGATATGGATTAATTGATAAGAATGGAAATGTTATAAATACTTATAATTATGGCATTGTAAGTCAATATGGGGATGGAGTTATGGTTTTTGCAAATTCCTTTGATGGTCCCTATGGATATATAAACCAGCAAGGGCAAGAGGTTATAAAACCTATATATAAAGCAGCACAGGGCTTTAAGGGTGGAGTTGCTGTTGTAAGTAGTGAAGATGCATATAATGGTCCTTATGGATTGATTGATTTAAAAGGGAAATATGTATATCAGCCTATTTATAGTAAAATAAATTATTTGGGAGAAGAAAGAGTTGCGCTAGGACTTCCTATTGGTGATGATAAATTTATAAGTTCAAGTATTTATGCTATTGGAGATACTACAGGTAAAAGGTTCACAGATTTCAAATATTTAGTGGTAGGGGATTATAATAAAGAATTAGCTTATGCTTCAGATAATCAGTACACTTTTTTTATTGATAAAAGTGGAAATATAAAGAGAAGATTTCCTGTGGTAAGAGGAAGCGGAGATTTGGAAGTTAAGGATAATATTATATTTGCAAATATAGATTATTGTCAATATTATTTAACAAAAGAAGGTACTATTATTTATAAACCTAATAACACTGTAAGATTGAGCAAAAAATATTCAATTTCAAAAATTAAATATAGGCCAAATATAAATTATTTAATATATAATCCAAAAGTAAATAATGTAGCTAATAAAAAAGTAGAGAAAAATATAAATAAAAAATTAATTAAAATGTCTTACTTTAAGCCTTTATTTGAGGAAAATGTGAAAGAACCATACATTGTTAAACCGGAAGATGTTTTGAATTATAGTTATTATGGAGATTTCAAAGTGGAATTTTTTAAGAAGAATTTATTAGTTCTTGACCTTGTAGGATATTATTATCCCTTTGGGGCAGCTCATGGAATGCCTACTAAGAAAACACCAAGTATAAATTTGGCAACTGGAAAGTTTTATACATTGGGTGATTTATTTATGGGGGGAGTTAATTGGGTAGGAGAATTAAATAAGATTATTGATAATATGATTAAAACTGATCCACAATATGAATATGTTTATAAGGATGCTTTTAAAGGAATAAATGAAGAACAAAGTTTTTATATTGATGAAGAAAATTTATATATTTATTTTCCACCTTATGAAATAGGTCCATATGCAGCAGGATTTGTTACTTTTAAAATACCTTTCGAAGAAATTCAAGGAATGATAAACAAGAGAGGAGAATTTTATAAGTCTTTTAATTAAGGTTCTTTGAGAAGTTACAGTAGAATTGTAGAAGTTTAAATTTAAGTATATTTGGGTTATAATATTAATATAGAAATTAATTGGAGGTGTATGGATGTTATCAAATAATGAGTTTATAAGCTTTGAAGAGTTTGTGAAGATGGATAATTCTACAGAGGATTCATTGGAATATATTGAGGGACAAATATATCTTCAAGCATCACCTTCAACAGTACACCAAAGGATTTCAGTGAATTTAACAGGGGAATTTAGAAACTATTTCAAGAAAACTAAATGTGAACTGTTTCATGCTCCTTTTGATATAATATTAGAAAATGAAGAAGATAAATATCCTAATAAATTAATTCCTGATATTTCTGTTATATGTGATAAAAATGGGTTGAATGAGAAAAACTATGTAGGAGTACCGACATTAATTGTAGAGATATTAAGTCCTTCAAACCAATCTCACGACTTAGTTACAAAAATGAATTTATATCAAAGATTTGGTGTTAGAGAATATTGGATAGTAAATCCTAAACTTAAATCAATACAAATATATTCATTAAATGAAGAAGGATTTTATAATCAAGTAGGTGTTTATAAAAATAGTGACATTGTAAATTCTTTTATTTTTGAAGGATTATCAATAAGTTCAGAAGATATATTTTAGAATTAGTTTATCAAGAAGCTTTGACTTAAGTTTGACTTAAGGTTGAGGCTTTTTATTATATAGATAAAGAACGGAGTTATAAAATGAATAAAACAATAGGAATTTTAGCACACGTAGATGCAGGGAAAACCACTTTTGCAGAGCAATTGCTTTATCATACCAATAGCATAAAAGAAAGAGGCAGAGTGGATCATAAAAATACACTTTTAGATAGTCATTACATAGAAAAACAGCGAGGTATAACTGTATTTTCAGATAAAGCTACTATGAGGTATAAAGAAAGTACATATTATTTGATTGATACTCCAGGACATGTAGATTTCTCTACAGAAATGGAAAGAACTTTAAAAGTTATGGATTATGCCATTGTAATTATTAGTGCTGTGGAAGGTGTACAAGGACATACAGAAACTGTTTGGAATTTGCTTAGAAAGTATAAAGTACCAACTTTTTTCTTTATTAATAAAGTAGATAGAATTGGTGCAGATGTAAATAAAGTATTGAAGGAAATTAAAACAAATTTAACGGAGAATCTTTGTGATATCTCTAATAATCTTAATGAAGAAGAGATGGATGAAGAACTTATAGAGTTTATTGCAACACAAGAGGAAGAACTTTTAGAAAGATATTTAGAGAAAGGTTATGAAAAAGATTTATGGTTTCACATGATGAAAAATATGGTGAAAGAAAATAAAATATTCCCATGTTGTTATGGTTCTGCTCTTCAAGACATTGGAGTCATAGATTTTTTTGATAAACTACATAAATTATCTTATACAACTTATTCAGAGGAAGATTTTTTTTCAGCTCAGGTTTATAAAATAAAACATGATGAATCCGGGGCGAAAGTGATTCATATGAAAGCCATGACCGGTTCTTTAAATGTTAGAGACGAAATAAGTTATGAATATAATGAAAATAGAATTTCTGAGAAAATCACAGGTATCAGATTATATAATGGCAATAAATTTGAAAGAAAAGATAGAGTTGTGGCAGGAGAAATATTTGGAGTTACTGGGCTAACTAATGTATCTGTTGGACAAGGATTAGGAAAGCTAAATCAAAATATTTTTTACGAAATGGTGCCTACATTAACTTCTAAAGTTATTTATGAAACAGGTATAAATACAAAAGAAATTTTAAAAGCTTTCAAAACTTTAGAAGAGGAAGATCCATCTTTAAATGTGGCTTGGGAAGAAAGTTTGGAAGAAATTCATATACATGTTATGGGAACCATACAATTAGAGATATTAAAAGAAGTAGTTAAGGAAAGATTTGATTTTGAAGTTTCTTTTGGTACTCCTGAAATTCTTTATAAGGAAACCATTGAAACTGAGGCAAAGGGATATGGACACTTTGAACCGCTGAGACATTATGCTGAGGTACATTTAAAACTAGAACCAGCAAAAAGAAATACAGGAATTAGTTTTGAAAATAATTGTCATGCAGATGATTTAACAACAGGTCATCAAAATTTAATTCGGCATCACATTTTCGAGAGAGAGCATCATGGCTTATTAACAGGTAAGCCATTAACAGATATAAAAGTAACTTTGCTTACAGGAAGAGCACATAACAAGCATACTAGCGGTGGTGATTTCAGAGAAGCCACTTATAGAGCACTAAGACAAGGTTTGGAACAAGCAAAAAATATTGTATTAGAGCCTTATTATCAGTTTAGAATTAAAGTTGACTTAGAGCATATGGGAAGAGTTTTAGCAGATATTCAAAAAGCTCATGGAAATTTTAGTGTTCCTGAAAATATAGAGGATAAAGTAATAATAAAAGGAAAAGTTCCGGTATCAACTTTTATGAATTATAGTACAGAATTTGTTGCATTTACAGGGGGAAAAGGTATTATAAATATGTTTTTTACTGGATATGATATTTGTCATAATGAAAATGAAGTTATAGAAAAAATAGGATATAATAAAAATATAGATATTACATATACCTCATCTTCAGTTTTTTGCTCTAAAGGGCAAGGATATACTGTGCCTTGGAATGAAGCTAAGGAAAGTATGCATTGTTTAAAATAAAATTAAATACAAAAGAAGCTTTCACTTAGGTGAGGGCTTCTTTTTTCACATAATTTCACATAATATTTTATATTTTCTTGATATTCATATGTGATAATTAACTCAATGAAAGATAAATATTAGGAGGAATTATCATGAGATTATTTGTACATGGAATTAAAAGTTTAATTCGTCGACCGGTAAAGACTTTAATGTTATTTACAATATTATTTATTGTATTTAATTTAGTTTTTACTGGCTTTATTATTGAAAATAGCATAGAAGAATCTAAAGAATACATTCGATATGAAATTGGTGCTGCAGTTGAATACAAGATGGATTATGAGGCGGCTATGGCTAGTGGCGAAAGACCACCAGCATTATCATTAAGTGTAGCTGAAAAAATAGCAGAGAATAATTATGTAAAAGATTTTTTTGTGACAGAATCAGTAAATGCTAGTTCAGAAGATCTGGAGCCTGTAGAATCACAAGAATCTAGCAGTGGATTTAGTAAAAATGCTAGTGATTTTACCTTATTAGGAGCAAATAGTGAGATTCCTATAGACTTTGCAATGGAAAGTGTATCTTTGCTTGAAGGAAGTATGCTTACAGAAGAAAATATAAAAAATGGAGATTATGTTGTTTTAGTGTCAGAAGATTTAGCAACTCAAAATGATTTAAGAGTTGGGGATACTATTAGTATTGAAAAAGCGGCTACAAATAATAGAGATAATAATGCTACTTCATCAACAAGTGCAAGTACTATTAGTGAAGAATTTGAAATTGTTGGTATATACTCTGCGTTAGAAGATGGATATAGTGCTAATAACTTATTTACGTCTCTTACGGTTACAAATATATTTAATGATAAGGTAGGAAGTGATGAGACAAGTGCATCCATTGTTTATTTGCTTGATGATCCTATGGAAGTGGAATTATTTAAAGAAAAAGTATCGCCTTTGTTAACTTCAGAATATCATACCCTTTATTCGAATGATGATACATATGAATCATTGACTAGCCCTTTAAATTTAATTTCAATTATTGCTAAAATACTTATTTGGGTAGTATTTATTGCAGGTGCAGCAATTATTTTAGCCATAGTTACAATTTTTGTTAGAGATAGAAAATTCGAAATTGGTTTATTGCTATCAAGTGGAGAAGGAAAAGGAAAAATTATATCACAATTTATATTTGAAATGTTAGTTATAGCTATTGTAGCATTTGGAATTTCAGTAGGAACAAGTAATTTAGCTTCAAAATCAGTGAGTACTTGGATAGTAGAAGAACAACTTACATCGGATACGGGCCTTGCAAGCAGTACTAGTACTGCTAGTAATTCAATAATGAATAGAGGACCAGGAAGTAGTAGAAGTAGCACGTCAGTTTATGGAGATGTGAGTATGGATACTGTAGCGGATGAATTTGATGTATCAATAAGTGTTGCGGTAATGGGAAATCTTTTGGTAGTTAGTATGGTACTAGTTCTTATTGGTTCAACTATACCACTAACTGTTATTATGAGCTATAACCCAAAAAGAATCTTACAGGATTAATAAAATAAAGGAGGTTTTCATATGAGCGATACTATATTTGAATTAAATAATATTAATTATGGATATGTAGATGGTGGAAAAAAACGTGTAATTTTAGATGATTTAAGTTATGAATTTGAGAGAGGAAAATTTTATACTATCCTTGGTCCTTCCGGAAGTGGAAAATCAACATTACTTGCTATCGCATGTGCGTTAGACCCACCAGAAAAAGGTGTTGTAAAATACGAAGGTGAAGATATAAGGAAAATGGGTCTTACAAAATTTCGTCGTAACAAAATAGCTATAGTATTTCAAAAATATAATCTTATGGATTATTTAACAGGTGTAGAAAATGTAGAATCAGACATGTTAATTGTTGATAAAAAGATAAATGGAGATAAAAAGCAGATTGCTTATAAAATATTAGAAAAAGTGGGAATAGTGAAATCTAAAGCCGATAGAAGGGTAACAACTTTATCTGGAGGAGAGCAACAACGTGTAGCAGTAGGACGTGCTTTAGCAAAAGACGTAGATTTAATCTTAGGAGATGAACCCACAGGAGCATTGGATACAGCAACTGAGAAGGAAGTTATTCAGCTACTTAAAACATTAGCTCATGAATATAACAAAACAATTATTCTGGTTACTCACTCAGATGATGTGGCAAAGGAAAGTGATGTTAAATTGAGATTAAAAGACGGAAAACTATTTCAAGATAAAAATTAACAATATAAGAGGGGTATAAAAAATATGAGTGAAAGTAAAAGTTTTTTAGATTCTATTGCATTAGAAAATACAAAACCAGAAAGCTTTAGCGAAGAAAAGTTTGAAAAATTCAATGATGTAAATAAGAAAAAAAAGTTGATTATAACTGGTAGTATGCTAGCAATCATAATTGCTGCCGCTTTTCTTATTACATATATAACAGGCCGTGTAAAAATACCAGATATGGTGGGGTGGAACATAAATGATGCATATAATTGGGCACAAAGCAATAAAATCACCCTAGCTATAAAAGATGAGTATAATTTTGATGTGGATGAAGATTTGGTAATATCACAGGATTTAGAAGTGGACAAGAATGTTGATAAAAATTCAACATTAACATTACTAGTTTCATTAGGAGCTGACCCAAATGAATCAATTAAATTTCCAGATATAGAAAGTATGACTTCTAGTGAAATTCAAACTTGGATAGATGAAAATAAGCTTACTGGAGCTAAAATTGAAACAGAGTATAGCGATATAATTCCAGCAGATAATATTATTAGCTATGAATTTTTAGATGGAACAGAAGAAAGCTTTTTGAGAAAGAATAGAGTTACTATTTATGTATCAGATGGACCAGAAGAACTATCAGAAACAGTAGTTATACCGGATTTTGCTAACGCTAAAATTGCAGAAGTGATTCAATGGGGAAGTGAAAATGATATAGCTATAAATATTGAAGAAGTATTTGATGAATATACATCTGCAGGGCTTGTAGTTACACAAAGTGTTTCAAGTGAATCAGAAATGTTGCGTGAGGATTCATTAACTGTAGAAATTTCAAAGGGAAAAGCAGTTCAAGTTACAAATTTTACTTCAATGAGTAAAACAGAAGCAGAAGCATGGGCTAAGCAAAATAATATTACATTGATTACAATAGAAAGTTATAATAACTCATCTAGCAAAGGAAAAATTTATAGCCAAAGTATTTCATCCGGTACAAGCATTGAGGAAGGAGATTCCATTAAAATTTATTATTCTTTAGGTAAAGTTTCAATAGATAATTTTATTGGAAAATCAAAACTGGATATTTTATCTTGGAGAGATAATGTAAATGTAAATAGCGCTAATATAACTGTATCTATTAATGAAGCATATGGAGAAAAGGGTAGTGCTGGAAAAATAATTTCTCAATCAATTAAGGATGAGTTTGTAAGTACAGGTACAGCTATTTCTATCACAGTATCAAAAGGAATGAAATTAGTAATGCCTAATTTATCAGGTAAAACACAAGATGAAGTTACTAAATTAGCTAGCGAAATGGGTTTAAAAGTTATATTTGATTATAAAAATAGTGAGTTAGTTGATGCAAATGATTCAAATTCAGAGCCTAAATTTGCAAAAGATTATGTTATAAGTCAATCTATAGCTAGCAATACAATAATTACAGATAATGATACTATTACTGTTGTTATATCCATGGGCAAATAGAAAACTGCATGGATTGGTTTCAATGCTCACCTAATATAATGAATTAAAAAAAAGTAGGGGCGGTTTTCCATGCCTGCCCTATTATATTGCAGCAAATAAATTAGAAACAAAGAAAAATAATACAAGAAAAGAAGGAAGGGATTTTTATTAAAAAGGTAATTGTGTTATTAACAAGTTTACTATTAATTTTTAGTTTAACTTCATGTAGTGGAAATAATGAAAATAATCAAGATGTAGTAACCAATAATGCAAGTGAGAAAACAGATAAAGCAATAACAAACAATCAAGAAAATAAAAAAGATTTTCAAAGTGAAGAAATAGAAGCAGATCCTTTTTTAAATCAAATAGCAGAAAAGATATTGGCTAATGAGGAATTATTTGAAGAAGTAGATGAGGAAACAAAATTATCTATGATTATGCCAATGAATAATAGGATTATTCAAATGGTTAATGAAAACTTTGGATATTCTTTAGTTAATGGTATAATAATAAGCAATGAAGAAATTGGAATGAGCATAACAATATACGAATCAACTAATGCACAAAATGATGTGGAGCTATTGAAAAATCCTCCTAATAATGAAGAGATGTTTTCAAATAAACAAAAAACTAGTGATGATGGTGAAAAATCAGATATAGATAAAGAAAATAAACCAGAGGGTCAGGGAGAACGACCACAAAATGCTCAAGGAAATATAGGTAGAAATATGAATATATTTCCCGATATGGAATCATCAGAAGTCTTGATTGTAGGAAATTATATTATAATTTCAAAAACAGATGATAATAGTAAAGTTTTTGAAATATGTGAAGCAGAACTAAACAATGCACAGTAAATAGTGCATTGTTTTTTAAACATACAAAAAGGTTGTGATTAAATGTATTCAATATATTTAGTTGAAGATGAAGAGAGATTAAGAAAATTACTGGTTTTGTATTTAGAAAAAGAAGGCTATAAAATAAAGTCTTTTTCTAATGGGGAAGATGCTTTAAATCACATATATGATGATGTTGATTTGTGGATTCTAGATATAGGACTTCCTGGGATAGATGGTTTTGAATTAATTACTAATATTAAAAAAAGTAATGAGGATATGCCCGTAATTTTTACATCTGCAAGGGATAGTGAGATGGATAGGATAATGGGGCTTAAGTTTGGTAGCGATGATTATTTGACAAAACCTTTTTCGGTTCAAGAATTAATTCTTAGAGTAGATAAATTGTTAAAAAGAGTTTATAAAAAAGAAAAAATAAATAAGTTTGAATATGGAATATATACAATAGATATAACAAACAGAACTGTTTTTCAAGACCATGATGAAATAAAATTGACTTCAAAGGAGTTTGATTTGTTGTTACTATTTTTAAAAAACACTAATAGAGCTTACTCTAGAGAAGAAATTTTAAAATTTGTTTGGAATGAATTTTATGGGGGAACAGATAGAGTTATAGATGATACAATAAGACGACTTAGAAAAAAGATGCCTACTATAAAATTAGAAACTATTTATGGATATGGGTATAGAATGTTATGATAAAAAAATTATCTATTAAAAAGCAAATGACTATTATATTTGTAGCTATAATATCTATTATTATGATTTTTGCTAGTGTTTATGTACCAAGATATTTAGAAAAATCAATGGAAGATACAATTTTCAGAACTATAGATTCAAGGATGAATACAAAAAAAGGTACTACTATTAGTGAAGACTTATATGCAGTGCAACAATTATTTTTGAATTCTGAAGGGAAACCTGGACATGAAATAATTCTTAATGAAAAAAGTAAATTTATAACTACTAATTTCTTAGAACAAATAAAAGAAAATGCTTTGAAACAAGTAGAGAGTACACAAAAATATGTTATTCAAACGGAAGAAGTAAGAGTGTATTGTGTCATAGAGAAAGTTTTTACAACTTATAGAGTAGCTTATATGTTTGATGTTTATGGTGACGAATTTAGAAACGATATTATTAAGCAAATAGTTGGTTTATTAATACTACTAATTATTTTTGGAGTAACAGCTATGTATATATACTCCAATTATTTTGTTAATAGGATAATAAAAATAAAAAGCAAGGTAGAAAAAATAGCAGATGGAAATTGGCAAGATTCATTAAAAGCTGATGAAGAAGACGAATTAGGGATTTTATCTAACTCAATTGAAGATATGAGGGTTAAACTTATTGAGCAAGACAAATATAAGAATCACATGTTTCAAAGTATTTCTCATGATTTAAAAACACCAATAATGATTATAAATACCTATGCTCAAAGTGTTAAAGATGGTATATATCCTGAAGGCACTTTGGAAGAAACCATTGAAGGGATTATTGATGAATCAAAGAAATTAGACTTAAAGGTGAAAAAAATACTTTTAATTAATAAATTAACTTATTTAAAGCAAAGGAATGAAAAATTTCCTGAAATAAATATGAAAGAGGTTATTATTGAAGTAGTAACCAGGTTTAAGAATATAAAAGAAATACATTTTGAGCTTCAGTTGGAAGAAGCTTTTTATGAAGGGGAATTTGAAAAATGGTATACAGCTTTAGAAAATATAATTGCCAATAATATTAGATATGCTAAGTCAGTAATAAGAATTCAATTGACGCAAAGTGAAATTAATATTTTTAACGATGGTCCTAATATAGAATTTGAAGACATAAATGATATTTTTATTACGTATAATAAAGGGTATTGTGGTGAGAATGGAATAGGGTTAACTATTACAAAAAATATTGTGGAATTATTTCGTTGTAATATAGGAGTAAGAAATGTAGAGGATGGAGTTATGTTCTTCATTAACAAAAATAACACATAGGATATATTTTAATTTAATAATTATTAGTATATGGGCAAAGAAGTTCATTAGATGAATTACTTTGCCTATGTTATTTTTTGTTTTTAAGCAACTGAAAAATGTACAATATTAAATAATATAAAGCAACACAAAGAAGCATAGGAATAATCAACCAAATAGATACAATTAAAATACTTTCGAATAAACCAGATTCTTTAAAGAGTTCTATATAAAATTCAAATGTTAATATAAGTAACACCTCCCTTATAGCTTATTTATTTTCTTTAACTTTAGAAGTTTTTAATTTCAAATAACTTATTATAAGTAAAAGAAATGGAATTGTAATTTGTATATGGACTGCAATATAAGGAGTCATAACGTTGTTTCCTAGCCATCTTTGAAAAATAATACTAGGAAGGGTTGTGTAAGAAATCCATAGAGTGAAAATACTCATAACAATAATAAGCCATCTATCGTCTTTTATTTTAAACAAAGTGGAAATCATAGATACACCAGCATAGAACATAATAGTGAATTTATAAAATCCTCCAATTAGCATATTAATCACTGCTAAAGCATCCATATTTTTAAGAACACCGCCTATATTAATTTGTCTAATTACTTGATACAAAGGAATTAATGAAATTCCAGCATTGTGAACACCTAATGCTGAAATTATAACAAGTGAGGAAAGAGATACTAAAAATCCAGATGTAGCTACAGCAGTGAGTGATATCTTTTGAAGTCCATTTGTTGAATCTAGATAACACCAGTACATAAGAAAAACAACAAGTTCACCAAAGGGGAAAACTATAACAGTTGGATAAGCTACGCTGAAAAGAGGAATTATACCATTGGGTAAAATTGGTTGTAAATTATTTAAATCGATATGACCTGAAAGGCCTACCATTATAAAGGAAGATAGTAGAAAAAATAGCAATGGGAAAACAAAAAATTCACTAGCCCGTGCAAATGAGTTTAAGCCTAAAAAAAGAGCGTAAATTGAAACTGTTATAAAAACAATAAAAATAACTATACGTGGAGTATTGTTAAGAAGTGTAGTGGATATAATATTAGAAAATTCATTTAAATTATAAGTGGATATTCGGATAAAGTGAAAAGCATACAATAAAACCAAAGGTGTGCCTAGGGGTTTACCTAATAACAAAATAATAATTTCGGCTAAATTCTTTTGAGGAAAATGTTTCTGTAATTCAGTATAAATCCACACTAAAATAAAACCTAAAAGCATAGATAATAAAACAGCAATCCAAGCATCCTGCTCTGCATCAATGCCTATAGCAAAAAGTGTTGTAGTTCCAATTTGAGTTAAAAGAATTAAAGTGAAAATTTGATGTTTAGTAAAGTTTGCTTTCATATTTTACCACCAATAAGTTGATTGACTTATTATTTTATTTATTTTATATTTAAATTAACCACTTACTAGAAAAATATACATATATATATATATAACCTACGTATAAATTAATAGTTTAACTGAAATCCCTATAAGTATATTTACCAATAAAAGACTTGAATATGTATTATTATAGTTTTATGCTATAATATAAAAGGTAAGCATTATAGTAGGAGGTATCTAACAGGTTAAATGATAAAATTAATTGCAACAGATATGGACGGAACACTAATAAATGATAAAGGTGAAATAAATCAATCAATTTTTGAGATAATTGATATATTAAGTAAAAAAAATATAAGATTTATGGCGGCTAGTGGAAGATTTTTTAATCAATTAAGCAAAAATTTTGAAGGAAGCAATAATGAAATAATTTTTGCCGCTCATAATGGAGCGGTAGTTCAATATAATAATAGTGAGGATATATTGTATGAAAGTGATATAAATCCTAATAGTTATGGGAATTTAATTGAACTTTCAAGAAAAGAAAATATAGATATGTTTTTTTGTACAAAGGATTGTGCTTATGGAGAAAATCCATCAAACAAGTTGATTAGTTCTTTGAAGTACCATAATATAAAATATTTAAGAATTCAAGATTTGTATAAAATACAAGATTCAGTTTTAAAAATAACTATTTTTGAGGGTACGGGTATAAAAAAAGCAACTGTAGATAAAGTAAAAGCATCTTTAACTGAGGATTTAGATATAATAGTGTCAGGTAGACAATGGGCAGATGTGGTTAATAAAGGTACAAATAAAGGTCAGGCCATTAAATTAATTCAACAAAAATATAATATAAAGCCAGAAGAAACTATGGTTTTTGGAGATCATTATAACGATTTAAGCATGTTCAAAGAAGCCCATCATAGTTATGCTATGGAAAATGCAGTAGAAGAAATTAAAAAACTAGCTAAATTTATAGCTAAGTCTAATAATGAAGATGGGGTAATAAAGGTAATAAAAGAAGAAATATTAGAAAATCAAGCTTATTGGGCATAGCTCTTTAAGCTTTTTTATTTCATCTTATATAAGGAGTGATTTAATTTGAATATTTATTTAGTGAGGCATGGGGAAACATATGAGAATAGTAAAAAATTATATTATGGAAAGATAGATGCTATGTTAAATGAAGATGGGAAAGATGAAATGTCAAAAGTGCGAAAATATTTAAGTGAAATCAATTTTGATAAAGTTTATGTAAGTGAAAGAAAAAGAACAAAAGAATCTGCAGAAATAATTGTGAATAATACTGTGAATTTTATAGTTGATGAAAGAATCAATGAGCTTAATTTTGGAGAATTTGAGGGAAAATCTTATGAAGAACTTTTAGAAAAATATCCAGATGAATGTGAAGAATGGAGAAAAGATTGGAAAAATTTCACTCCAAGTAATGGAGAAAGTTATAAAATGATGTATAATAGAGTTAGAGAATTCATATATGATATTGAAAAAGAAAAATGTGATAATATACTTATTGTAACCCACGGAGGAGTGATAAAAACATTCTATTCTTTTATCATGGATGAAAATTTAGATACTTTCTGGAAATTTTCTTGTAGTAATGGCTGCGTAGCTCATATTAAATATGAATACGGAAACTGGTTTATTGAAGAAATAAGAAAATAGTACAATATAGGAGAGGAGAAAATAGTGTGGGAAAAATTATTCTAGTAACTGGTGGATGTAGAAGTGGTAAAAGTGAATACGCAGAAGAAATTTTAAAAGATAAGAATGATGTTTTATATATAGCAACAGCAAAAGCATATGATGAGGAAATGGTTGATAGAATAGAAAAACACAAATTGAGAAGAAATGAAAAATGGGACACATATGAGGGTTTTAAAGATTTACATTTAGTTATTAATGAAACTGAAAAATCATATATATTGTTAGATTGTTTAACGATAATGATGACTAATTTATTGTTTTTGGAAGAACAAGACTTTGATAATTTATCAATGGATAGCGTGGACAAGATACTAACAAATATTAAAAAACAAGTTGAAAAAATGATTTCTTCAGCTATTGAAAATGATAAAACTTTAGTTATGGTTACAAATGAAGTGGGGTATGGATTGGTCCCAGAATACAAATTAGGAAGAATTTTTAGAGATGTGGCAGGAGCTATAAATAAAACTGTAGCATCTTTAAGTGATGAAGTATATTTAACTGTTTGTGGAATACCTATGAAAATAAAATAATATAATTAATAATCTAATAATAAACTTTATTAAATAAAGGGAGTGAGTTATTATGAAAATTTTAGTTTGTTGTGGTTTAGGTTTAAGTAGTAGTCTTATGGTTGAAATGAATATAAGAAAGATTTTAAAGGAAATGAATATTAAGGGGATTGGTGTAAACCATTCTGAAATATCTAAAATAGAAAACTATAAAGCTGACTTATATGTAATAACCAAAGATTTGAAGGATAAGATAAATTGTAATGGAAGAATAATAATCCTTGAAAGTATGCTAGATAGAAAAGAGTTGAAGGATAAACTTTCAGAGGTATTAAAGGAAAAAAAAATTATTTAAAATAACTAAAATAAAGGCAGAAACTTTGCCTTTATTTTTATTACTCAAATATATATGGCCTCATTAAGGTTGTCTTATATTATTTACTGTTGTATTATAAACTGTAAGCATATTATAATTATATATTTATTGTATTATTCACATCAGTAATATATATAAAAAATCAGGAGGTGAGTTAATGAAAAATATAATTAAAAATACAAAACTTGAAATATTGATTGCAAATTATTTTAGGATTTTGTTAACAGTTTCTGCTATTATTAGTTTTATAAGAGTAGATTATTTAGATTTTTTTATCGCAATTATCACTTTATTTTTAACTTTTTTACCACGTATAATAGCCAACCGAAACCATATAAAACTTCCGGCTAGTTATCAAATTATAATACTAGCATTTATTTTTGCGGCTCAGTATTTAGGAGAATTAAATGCTTATTATTATAAATACTGGTGGTGGGATTCTATGCTTCACACATTATCAGGGGTTATATTAGGTTTTGTGGGTGTTTTGTTAGTGTATATTTTAAATAAAGAAGAAAATGTTGATGTTTATTTAAGTCCATTTTTTGTAGCTTTATTTGCTTTTACTTTTGCAGTAGCTACAGGGGCTTTATGGGAGATATTTGAGTTTGCAATGGATTCTTTTTTTGGTTTAAATATGCAGAAGTCTGGATTAGTAGATACTATGTGGGATTTAATAGTTGATTCCATTGGCGCTATAGTTGCTGCATTTTATGGATTCATGTATGAGAAAAAACAGGGTTCAGAGAGAGTTAATAGATTATTCACAAATTTTTTAAGTATTAACAAAGAAATATTTGAAAATGATGATAAAATAGACAAAAGTTTATAAAGTTGGAGATGAAGTGTATGAAAAGATTCTTGAATAATTTTCTTTTATTTATTCAATTCTTTACTAGGATACCTATAAATAAAAATTTGCAATGTGAAAATAAAAATTTCAGAGAAGGAGCTATATTTTTTCCGGTAATAGGGTTAATTATTGGAATAATACAATTTTGTATAGCTTCGATTTTTAGTAAATGGATTCCTATTAATATTACAGCTGTTTTAGTGGTATTGAGTTCTGTAATTATTACTGGAGCACTTCATTTAGACGGATTGGGAGATTTGTGTGATGGGTTTTATGCCTTTAAAGGTGGAAAAGATAAAATTATTGAAATAATGAAGGATAGCACGATAGGAACTTTTGCTGGTGCAGCCATTGTATTTGATATTCTTTTAAAATATACAATAATAGAAAACTTAATTAGTTATAGGACTTTTAATTTTATAATTATAATTCCTGTAATATCGAGATTTACTATAGTTCTTTTAGCTTATATAGGTAAAAATGCTAAAGAAACAGGGACAGGTAATATTTTTATAGGAAATATTGATGGGAAGACTTTAATTAAAACATTAGCTATTACAGTAATTTTAAGTTTTGCTTTTATTGGACTTATAAGAACTTTTATTGTTATTATTTTAAGTGCATTTCTTACTATTTTATTTAATAAATATTGTGAATTCAAAATACAAGGATTAACAGGGGATCTTTTAGGTGCTAATAATGAGATAATTGAGATATTTGTGGGAATTATGTTAGTTGTGCTTTTGTAGATTCTGTAAATCGAAGTTTAATGTAGGTTAGAGAAAAAAAGCGAACTAATTTACTGTAATTGTAATTTTATTAGGAAACAGCAGGCGGGCATGGAAACCCGCCCCTACAAATAGTTACTTCGTCTTTTAACTCTATTATGTACTAATTAATCGATATAACATGTATAAGAATGAAAAAATAAAATCCTTATCTTGCTAAATCTTATTAGTTGTTATAAACTTAAAGTACAATTAAATAAAAAAATCAAGGTGCCAAGTAATTGGTGAAAAGGGAATGTGGTTAGAGACCACAGCAGCCCCCGCTACTGTAATGATGGACGAATCTTTATAACCACTGTGTAAAGCAGGAAGGAAAGAGGAGCATTCCTGTTATGAAGTAAAATGAAATTTGAAAAAAAGAGCACCTGCTGATAAAATACGGGGTATAAGACGTTCGAACGTTTATCCCTAATTAAAAATTATCAGTGGAGGTACTCAATATGAATTATACACAAAATGAAAAGATTTTGTCAATTACAGAAAAAACTTTAGTTATAGGAATTGATATCGCAAAGGAAATTCAATATGCGAGAGCATTTGATTACAGGGGTATAGAATTTAGTAAAGTACAACCCTTTGAAAATACTTCACATGGATTTAAAATGTTTGAAGAATGGGCTAAATCAGTAGCTAAGGAAAATCAAAAGAAGACTATAATTG
>NZ_FQXM01000046.1 GCF_900129965.1 Clostridium grantii DSM 8605
ATACTAGTTGAACTAACTGCTCTTGAATATTTAGGCTCATCTTCTTTCTTAATTAAGCTTTTCACAGTGTTCTTTGACATGTTTAACTCTCTAGCTATTTGTTTTATAGGTACCCCCTTATTATGCATATTTTTTACTGTATACCAGTCTCGTATGTCCTTCACCTTCTATCTATTGCCTCCTCCATATGTGCTTTATTTTTAGCTACACATAAAGGATATTATTTTTAAGTGAAGGGGTCAATATTCAGTGTAAAAAGGGGGTCAATATTCATTATAAATCAACAAGTACTGCTATTTTTGGTGTAATGAATGCACTTCCATTACTAAAAATAGCTTTGCAAAACGATATGAGAAATGCTGCCTACGGAAATGACTTTGTAGTTAGTGCACAAGAAAATGCACTATTTTCTTTGGATGAAATAAGAACAGAAGGAAAGGTCGCTGGTATTCTTAATTATTACGGTATAATAAATGATAAAGAGGAAAAAAAATGTGATATTGTTGGTGCAGACTATTCTATTGTTGAGGAAGTCTTCGACATCCAGTTAGAGAGTGGCGAAGATTTGGGAATGAGTACAGATGGGGTGGTTATTACAAAGTGGTTTGCTGATAAAATGAACTTGAATCAAGGAGATAAACTTCATGTTGTTATAAACCAAAAGGAATATTCATTTATTATTTCTGCAATTGCCTTTAATAAAGGATTGTTTAAAGATAATACATACTTGATTATGATTAAAAAGAGTGAGCTAGATAGCATACTTGGCACCAGTGAGTCAGATGTAAATAGAGCATATATTTATGAATGCGACGCAAATACTAGCACCAAAGATATTGAACTGTTAAACAACCTTCAGATTACAAAAGTAGTAGATGAGGAATTTATCAATTCTGAAATCAGTATGTATGGTATCATGATGGTATTTATATTAATATTTGTATTTTTTATTGCTTTTTATATTATTTATAATATATATAATACTTTTGTTATTGAGCGAGGTAAATATATAGGGACACTTAGGAGTTGTGGGGCAACAAAGAGAAAAATTCGTAATGTTTTTGTTGCTGCAAATACTGTAATTACAATTATATCTGGATTTATTGGAGTATTACTTGCAGGAATTACTATATGTGCTTTTGCATGTAAAGTCATGTCTATTAATTATATAAAGACTGAATTTCCTAGTATGGTAATGGCTTTTGGAATTACAATGTTATTTTCTTTGATTTTGGGAAGTATATCAATTATAATTCCACTTAATAATATTTTGAAATTTTCTGAACGTGCATTATTGAATGGAGAAATTGAAAGGAATCGTAAAAAGAAAATTATAATTCCAGCTTTATCTTTTGTATTAACTTGTTTCTTTTGGATCTTCACATCTTTTAAAAGTACCGGTAGCCTTTTTACGGAATTTGTTATCTTTATTATTTTCATCGCAACCTCCATTCTTAGTATTCGATTTATAATATTTCTTATGGACAAGCTACTGGGAAAAACAATAGGTAAAGGAGCATTTTTAATTGCCTTGAAAAATGTAATCCATAATATATACGTTAGAAAAAATATTACAATTATTGCGATATTAACTATTTTAATGATCCTAGTTGGAAATTTGTCTTATAGCATATTGAAGGGACTAGCTAATTTTTATAATAACTATAAGTGTAATGCTTATTTTGATACTTCTGTATCCTTTAATGATGATGAGTTAAATCAATTAAGCAAAATTGAGGGTTTAAATGAATATTTCCCTAATATATCAAAAAGAATGGTAATTAATAATACCGATGAAGTTAGTTGTTTTATTGAAAATGAACCAGAAAAACTGAGTGAAGAATTTCTTGAATTTAATATCCAATGGAAGGATTTTGATAAAGAAAAATTTTCAAAAGGAAAATATTGTATTATTACAGACATATTTTCAAAACGACATAATCTGAATGTTGGAGAGTATATTAACATAAGCCGTCACGGTGTAGAGGCACAATATTGTATAGCAGCAATAAGCTATACAATTATGCAAAAAGGAAAGTTTATTTTTATATCAGAATATGATTTGCCATTTAAAGATTGTACTAATTATAATTTTATTCTTGTGGATTGTAAGGATATTTCGGGTTTTTATGATAAACTTCAAATAACATTTCCGGACAGAAAAATATATTTTACATCGGTAGAAGATAAAATTAAAGAGGATAAAGAAAACTCAAAAGGATTGAGTACAATGTTTTTTGCTTTTTCTATCTTTGTTGTATTGATTGGTATTCAGGGAATCTATAATAACTTTAAACTCGGTTATATCAATAGAAAAAAGGAATTTGCAATTATGATTTCAAATGGTTATAGATTACAGGATTTGTTCCTAATACTGTTTATGGAGACAGTAATATGTAGTTTACTAGGGGGAATCATTTCAATTATATATATGTTTTTTTACAGAAAAGAAATAAGCAATATTATGTTTTTGATGGATTTACCAGTGCCCTTGCTTAATAATATATGGATTATACTAATACCTATATTGCTTTGCATAGCCGCTTCTTTAGTTAGTATTTTTATTACTTGCAGGCAACTGAAAAAAATTGAAAAGAATATAATTAATGTTTTAAAAATCTGATAACATATTGTAGATGGAGGTAAAATGGAAATTATTGATGCAAAGAATATTTGTAAAGAATACATTGTTGGTGGTAAAAAATCACAAATAATAAGAAATATTTCGCTGAAAATAGAAAAAGGAGAGTTCGTTTCACTAGTGGGACCATCAGGCTCTGGTAAAAGTACTCTATTATATCTTTTAAGTGGCATGGAGCCTATTACAAGTGGAGAATTAAGCGTATTAGGACATAGTTTAAAAAAAATATCTGATAAAGAAGTGAGCAAATTACGAAAAAAGGATATTGCTTTCATTTTTCAATTTTATAATTTAGTTGTAGAAATGACAGTAGATGATAATATTCTATTATCAAATTTGATAGGTGATATTAAAATTGATGCTAATAGATTGAATGAAATATTAGAATTAGTTGGGCTAACAGAACATAGAACAAAATTTCCTAATGAACTATCAGGAGGGCAGCAGCAGAGAGTAGCAATAGCAAGAGCGCTGTACAATAATCCAAAAGTGATTTTTGCCGATGAGCCTACTGGTAATTTGGATTCCCTAAATAGTAAAGAAGTTATGAATTTACTAAAGGATATTAACCAAAAATATGATACTACTATAATTTTAGTAACCCATGATGAAAAACAGACAAAGTATGCTACAAGACTATTAAGAATTGAAGATGGTAAAATACTAAATGATAGTAAAGGGAGTGAGTAACAGATGATTTTACCTGTTTCTAGAGAAGTTGAGCATTGTAGCATAGGCGATTGTAAGATGGTGATGTTTTCAAAGTTGCTAAAACATTATGGTGTGGAATATACACCGGCAGAGATTATGGTGGCGGCATCCGGATTAAACTTTATGGTATATAAATATAAAATAGGTACACGAATTTGTTTTTTTATATCTGGAAGAAAATTTAATCTAGAAGAAGAATTTGCCGATAAAATAGGATTGAAGTTGCAAAAAAGAAAGTACATTTTAGGAGAAAATAAAGAAAAAGTTAAAAAAACATGCCTGAATGAGATGATTGAACTATTGGAAAGTGGATATCCCATTTTTGTAATGATAGATCTGTTTTATTTAGATTATCTTACAATGAAGCATTTTCATATGCCATTTCATGCTATAATTATTATTGGATACGATAAAGAAAAAAAGAAGTTTAAAGCAATTGATTCACTGATGGATGAATATGTGTATATTTCTGATAGTATTATGATTAAATCCATGTTTGAGACATCTGTTATGAAGAGTGTTGCAAGAGCAGAGTATTTTTATATAAGAAATGAAGATGTTGAAAATTTACATAAAATTGATATGAAAAAAGGAATGAATCAATTAGTAAAAGAATATTTAGAGGAAGGTGGAGTCCTAGATACTTTAAAAGGTACCATTAATTTTATAGAATCAATTATAGAAAAGTCAATAAGTTTTGATAATCCAAATTACATCAATTTTATAAAATACCAGATTATTATGATTTATACAGAAATTCGTAGTCAAGATTATCAACACTTATTTTACCGCAAATTGTATTTTGATGAATGCAGTAAATTTTTTTCGAATAAAGACTATAGTTATGACAAAAAGAATGCATTTAACAAATTAACTGAAGAAGATATTTCTTTATGGAGGAAGTTAGCTAATGAAAGAAGTAATGAAGAAAAATTTGAGATGATACAAGCATTAGAGTTAGTAAAAGGTTTGAAAAAAATATATCAGATTGAAAGGGATATTATTAATTGCATGGAAATTATGCTGAGTTAAACTTAATTCAGGTATAACAATACTGTGATTAAAGTTAATAGTGCATAAATATCGGTGTTAATAAAATGGAAAAAAACAATTTGTTATTTCTCTTTTGTTCAATTCTATTTTATTCTCCTTTATTGTTAATGCTAGATATAGTTTGTTGGGAATTTATTAAATAGGAAAGAAGGTGATTTAGTTATAGTTGATAATTATAATCCCTATAATGAATATAAAGTAGAAGAAATTAAAAGTTTTACGGATTATTTCGATTTGAAGTTATCAAATAAAGTGTTTAGAGCATATATTAGTTTTTGCAGAATAGAAGGCTTGAACAGAAATTTTTTTTTTGAAAGTTTTTTGCATGATGATGAAAAAAAATATTTCAGGACACTTAGATATGAGAGAAGAATAAATAGTTATATTATTGGTAGGTTTGCTGCAAAAAAAGCAGTTTCATTATTAGTTAAGGAGAAGAATTTTAGTAAGATTAACATTCAAAATGGAGTTTTTAATCAACCAATTTTGGAATATGATTTATTTAATAATTTACAGGTTAGTCTTACACATTGTGGTCAATTAGGTGCAGCGATAGTGTTTCAGGAACAGTTTCTAATTGGTATCGATGTTGAAAATACAAAATCAAATAAAAATAAGGTTTTAGAAGGTATTTTAACAGAAAATGAAAAAATTCTTATACATAACACTCCATTTGAATATAATGAGTTTTTGGTAATGTTATGGACACTAAAGGAATCAATTTCTAAAACTATAAAAACAGGGTTGACGGTTCCATTAAGTATTTTTGAGATTAAAAGTATTCGATTTATGGATGGTTATTGCATAAGTAGTTATAGTAATTTTTATCAATATCAATCTATTTCTTTTTTAGAAGGTAACTATGTATTTTCAATAACCTATCCTAAGAAAGTTGAATTAAATATAGATATTGATAGGATAAAAGTAAAATTAAATGAAATATTAAAATAGAAAATAGTATAATTGTGTTATATATAATTAAGTAAAATTACACAATTAACACAATATGGAACTTACCAATCAAACAAGGTCATATACATGTAGGTTCTGTTATATTATAAAAAGCTAAGGATATTCCCTTAGCTTTTTATAACGTCATCCATAGAGTACATTCCAGCTTGTTTACCATTCATAAATTCACAAGCTTTTAATGCTCCTACAGCAAATACTTCTCTTGATAAAGCAGTATGATTTAATTCGATTATTTCTCCTTGTCCAGCAAATATAACGCTATGATCTCCTACAATACTACCGCCACGAATAGCATGGATTCCTATTTCTTTATGTTCTCTTTTAGCTATTCCTTCTCTTCCGTAAACATATTTTGTTTCTTCAGGAATTGAGTCTTTAATAGTATCGGCTAGTAATATAGCAGTTCCGCTTGGTGAATCCACCTTTTGATTATGGTGTTTTTCTATAATTTCAATATCATAATTTTGAAATAATAATCCACTAATATTCTTTAGAATACTATTTACTACATTAATGCCAATTGACATATTAGCAGATCTGAATAGTGGAAGAGTTTCACTCATTACTTTTATTTTATTTAATTGTTCAGCAGTATATCCAGTAGTGCAAAGTACAATTGGAGTTAGTTTATTTTTAGAAAAATTTATCAAAGATTCTAAAGTATCAGGTCTTGAAAAATCTAAAATAACGTCAAATTTTACTGTGCAAGAAGATATGTCTTCAAATATAGGATATTGGAAACCATTTTCTGAAGTTCTATCTATACCAGCTACAATAGTTAAGTTTTCAAAATTATCTACAGTTTGGGAAATTGCTTTTCCCATTCTGCCAGAACAGCCAACCATGAGTATTTTAATCATAAATTAGATCTCCTTTATAATAATATTTGCAGCTTTTAATTCAGCTACTAATTTATTTTTATTTTCTTCGCACATCTCACATAAAGGTAATCTAAGTTCACCAGCATCTAAGCCCATTAAGTTCATGGCTGTTTTAACTGGAATAGGATTTGTTTCTATAAATAAAGCATCTAATAAAGAAATATATTTTAATTGAAGCTTTGCAGATTCTTCTGTTTTTCCTTCAAAATATAAGGAGCATATATCATGAAAAACTGTTGGAAGAATATTTGCAGCAACAGATATAACTCCTGAACCACCTAATGAAAGTAAAGGTACTATTTGATCATCATTTCCAGAATACAAATCAATTTTATCTCCACAAAGATGCATCATTCTAGCTACTTGAGCTATATTTCCACTTGCTTCTTTAATGGCAACAATATTTTCGATTTTTGAAAGTTCTAGTAAGGTTTTTGGCTCAATGTTCATACTGGTTCTTGATGGAACATTATATACAATTGCAGGGATAGATACGGCATCACAAATTTCTTTGTAATGTAGAACTAATCCTTTTTGTGTTGTTTTATTATAATATGGAGTTATTAGTAATAAACCGTCTGCACCAATGCTTTCAGCCCAAATGCTAAATTTTTTAGAATCAGAAGTGTTATTACTTCCTGTACCTGCGATAACTGGTATTCTTTTGTTCACTATATCAACTGTGAATTTGATAGCTTCTTTTTTTTCTTGAAGAGACATAGTAGAAGCTTCACCTGTAGTTCCGCAAATAATGATGGCATCAGTGCCAGAACTAATGTGCCACTCTAATAATTCTTCAAGTTTTTTAAAGTCAATTTTCCCATCTTTGAAAGGAGTAACGATTGCTACACCAGAACCTTTAAATAAACTCATGAAATCACCCTTTTTTAGTTATTGGTTGTTATTTGTTATTAATAATACATTCTGCTATTTGAACAGCGTTTGAAGCTGCACCTTTTCTTATGTTATCAGCTACAACCCACATATTTAAACCATTTTCTAAGCTAAAGTCTCTTCTTATTCTTCCTACGTAAACTTCATCATGTCCTTCTGATTCTAATGGAGTTGGGTATATTAATTCATCTAGGTTGTCTCTTACTATTATACCCGGTGAAGTGCTGAAAAGTTCAAATATATCTTTTAATTCAAATCCGTTTTTAAATTCTACATTAATACTTTCGCTATGACCATAAAAAACAGGAACTCTAACAGCAGTAGCAGTTATTTTTAAAGAATCATCATGAAGAATTTTTCTTGTTTCTTCAACCATCTTCATTTCTTCTTTAGTGTATCCATTTTCTAAGAATACATCAATATGAGGAATAACATTACCAGCTATTGGCTGAGGGAATTTTTCAGGAGCGATGCCCTTTATTCCTTCTTCTAAATCTTTATATCCACCTACACCAGCACCAGAAACAGCTTGATAAGTTGAATAAACTATTCTATTAATACCGTATTTTTCATGCAGTGGCTTTAATGCAACTACAGCTTGAATAGTTGAGCAATTTGGATTTGCAATGATTCCTTTGTTCCATAAAATATCTTCAGGATTAACTTCAGGTACTACTAATGGAATTTCTGGGTCCATTCTCCAAGCACTACTATTATCAATTGAAACAGCACCATATTGGGCGAAAATTGGTGCATATTCTTTACTTGTAGAAGCTCCAGCAGAAAATAAAGCAATATCAATTTTTTTGTTTTTTATGTTATCTTCTTTTAACTCTTCTACAATTATTTCTTTACCATCATAATTAAGAATTTTACCAGCAGATCTTGAAGATGCATAAAGATATAAATTATCTATAGGAAAGTTTCTTTCCTTAAGCACTTCTAAAAATTTTTTTCCAACCATACCAGTAGCCCCAACTACCGCAACATTATAAGTCATTATTTAGTCCTCCTAAAAATTATATATATTTTAATGCAATAAAAATAAGTAACAAATGATAATAGTATTAGCTTTATAGGTATCCCAGTTCAACTATTAATTTATACATGCTTCAAAACTCCAAAAAGCCGGAGCTTTTGGTACAAGTATAAATTAAGTTTCACATTGTGATCCCTATATTACTTTATATTATAAATTAAAATCATTATATAATAAATTATTTTTTTATTATATAATGAAGAATAATTCATTATACGATAAAAAATGCGGAAAGGAACACCTTTGCCGCATTTAGCTATAGCAAATTGTGCACCTTGTAGCACTCCACTGAGTTAGTGACAGACAGACATATATTATATGCAAGTCCAGAGAATAAGTTTGCAGCTTAACCCCTTCGGCTAATGGTCCTTTCTTTTTAGATCTTAATCTGCCGACTCCCTAAAAATACTTTTAACATTAGCGCCTCTACCATGGTAACAAAATTAATAAATATTCACTTTTATTATGGATAAGTGTATCATAAAAAAAAATATAATGCAATGATTTTTTTGATTAACTGTAAGAGTGATAACAAGTTTTGTATTTAAATAACTATTATAATGAAATGAAATTTAGTATAAAAATCAAAAATAGGGGTAATCTAATAAGTAATAGGAGTGATGATTATGTCTAATACACCTTTAAAAAAGGTAATTAAATCTAAACTAAAATCAAATAAAGAATTAACTCAATTAGAGCAACTAAGAGAAAAAGTTAAGTATGAAATTGCAGAAGAATTGGGATTGAGAGACAAAGTTGATGAATTAGGTTGGAGTGCTTTAACAGCTGAGGAAACAGGCAGAATTGGTGGACTTATGACAAAGAAAAAAAGAGATTTAAATATGCCTAAGAATGCAGAAATTCAAAAGATAGATAGAAAGTTATAATATAAAGAATCAAATAAGCTTGATTTTTATAAATATATTACTTATATTTATTTATGAAAGTATATTTAATTGAAAATAAATAGTTAAAAAAATTATTTCATTCAATAATAATATTTTAAACTTTCATTTAGAAAGTGGGTGGGTTTTAGTGAATAGTTATGAGGAATTTGCGACTATTTATGATAATTTAATTCATGGTGATATAGATTATCATAAATGGTCAAATAAAATTCTTGAAATATGCAAGAGGAAAGGTATTGAATTAAATGATTATCTAGATGTTGCTTGTGGCACAGGAAATTTAACAATTGAGTTGTCCAAATATTTCAAAGTCACATGGGGTATAGATTTATCCAGTGATATGCTAATGGAAGCTGAAACGAAATTTCGTGATGCTAGAAAAAAAGCAAAGTTTGTATGTCAAGATATGACAGATATAAATCTCAATAAACAATTTGATTTGATAACCAGTGCTTTAGATTCAGCTAATTATATTACTGAAGATGAAGGATTAAAAGATTTTTTTAGTGGAGTTTATGATCATTTAAAAGAGAATGGTTTATTTGTTTTTGATATGAATTCATACTACAAACTTTCAAATATATTAGGAAACAATTTATATACTCATGATAGTGAAGATATTGTTTATATATGGGAAAATGTTTTTGAGGATGAGATTGTGTCTATGTATTTGACTTTCTTCTTGAAAAATGGTGAAGAATACAAAAGATTTGATGAATGTCACACTGAAAGAGCTTACAAAGAAAAAGATGTGGAAGAGATATTAAAGTCTGTTGGATTTAACATAGTCGAAAAGTTGGACAACTATAATGAAAAAAAAGTAACAGAAAAAACAGAAAGAATAACTTATATCGTAAGAAAAAATTAAATGATTTTAATCAGGGGGTTTTAAGAATGAGTGATAAACTTATAAAAGCATTGGCTAAAGATGGTCAAATTAGAATAATAGCAGCTGAAACTACAGAATTGGTTGCAGAAGGTGTTAAAAGACATCAGTGTGCGCCTACTGCTTCTGCTGCATTGGGAAGAATGTTAACAGCAGGTAGTATAATGGGAGCTATGTTGAAAAGTGAGCAAGATGTTTTAACAATTAAAATGGATGGTGGAGGTCCAGCGGAAGGCGTAGTTGTAACTAGTTATTCAGATGCAAGAGTTAAAGGATACATAGGTAATCCAAATGTGGATTTGCCTGCCAATATTAAAGGAAAATTAGATGTGAGTGGAGCAATAGGCAAAGATGGTGGATTGATTATTATAAGAGATATGGGGTTAAAAGAGCCTTATGTGGGTCAATCACCTATAGTTAGCGGTGAAATAGGGGATGATCTGGCTTATTATTATACTGTATCAGAACAAACACCAAGTGCGGTGGGATTAGGTGTGCTTGTAGGTAAAGAACTAAATGTAATAGTTGCTGGTGGTATAATTATTCAAATGTTGCCTGATGCTGATGAAATGTTGGCAGATATAGTTATGTATAGATTACAAGATTTAGGATCTATTACTGGGTTCTTAAAAGAAAAATCTATTTATGATATGCTTAACTTCTTATTTGATGATATGGGTTTAAAAATAGTTGAGGAAATAGTTCCAGAGTTCAAATGTGATTGTTCAAGAGAAAAGGTTGAAAAAGCATTAATAAGTATAGGAAAAGCAGAATTGATGGAGATATATGACGAAGGAAAAGAAGAAGAAATAAAATGTCATTTCTGTAATGAGTCCTATATTTTTAATCAAGAAGATATTGGAATTCTTTTAAAACAAAGATAGAAACAAAGGTAGTGGATATTTTATGGTTGATGGTAAAAAAAGCTTTCGCTGTGGCGAAAGCTTTTGATTTTAAGTAAAATGGAGGAATTCTCTGAAAACAATCTTATGTGTAAACGTAAGCTATATTGATTAATTCAATGTAATTTTAATTTAAATTCAAATAAAGACATATTTAGATATTGACATTCTCTTTGGAATTTTATATTATAGTAATGCGCTACGGAATGAATGCAAACAAAGTAAAGACTTCTTTGAAAAAAGAAATGTTCTTTAAAATGAGGAAAAAACTTATTGACAAAGATGTTTGAATAATGTATAATTAATTTCGTTACTGCACATGGGAGCATAGCTCAGCTGGGAGAGCACCTGCCTTACAAGCAGGGGGTCACAGGTTCGAACCCTGTTGTTCCCACCATGAAGTGGCCCAGTGGCTCAGTTGGTTAGAGTGCCGGCCTGTCACGCCGGAGGTCGAGGGTTCGAGTCCCTTCTGGGTCGCCAATTTTATGTTGAAAAAGTATTGATACGGCTTCATAGCTCAGTCGGTAGAGCAGAGGACTGAAAATCCTCGTGTCACTGGTTCGATTCCAGTTGAAGCCACCAAAATGCGGGAGTGGCTCAGTGGTAGAGCGTCACCTTGCCAAGGTGAACGTCGCGAGTTCGAATCTCGTCTTCCGCTCCAATAATAGGGCGCTATGGCCAAGTGGTAAGGCAGAGGCCTGCAAAGCCTTTACCCCCGGTTCAAATCCGGGT